>NZ_CP016761.1:2703640-3379550 GCF_001642935.1 Fictibacillus arsenicus | reverse complement strand
GAAACAAATGCCATTAGGCTCTTAGAAGGAGCTGCCAAGTAAATGAGAAAATTTGCTCAGCTTTTAAGTGCAATGGTTTACCAAAATATAGCGGTTATTATTGCAGCGGGGATTATTCGTGAGTTATTTGGGGTTTATAGTTGGTTGTATAACGACCGGATTTTATTATTGGTCAATCCCATCTACTCAACCTTGCTGCCTGTATTAATAGGTTATACAGGGGGGAAAATACTAGGTGGACAACGGGGTGGCGTTGTTGCCTCTATTTCAACTTACGGGTTGACACTAGCTAGTTCGACACCAGCCATTCTTGGTGCAATGATTGTTGGGCCATTGACAGGCTGGTTAGTGGGTAAGGTAGATCAAACTGTAAAAAAGAAGATGCCTGTTGCAGGGTATGAGTTATTAATCGGGAATGTTTTTGCCGCTTTCATTGCCGTAATCCTTACAATTATTAGTTTTCTTTACGTTGGACAAATATTTTCCGCTGGGGTAAAGTGGGCACTCAGTTACTTGGAGATAGTCATTCATGCTGGGTGGCTTCCCTTAACATCTATTTTAATTGAGCCTGCAAAGGTATTGTTTTTTAATAACTTTATTAATTATGGCGTGCTGGGGCCAATTGGAATTCAGCAGGCCAAAGAATTGGGTAAATCTATTTTTTTCCTTTTGGAAGCCAATCCGGGACCGGGGTTGGGTGTATTGCTTGCATACTGGCTAAAAACGAAGGCTGAACAGAAAAAAGGGGCAAAACTAGCAATCTTCATCCATTTTTTTGGCGGAATCCATGAGGTGTATTTTCCATATGTACTGTTAAGGCCTTTACTGCTCATTCCATTAATTTTGGGAGGAATGGCAGGGGTTTATACATTTCAGCAATTTAATGTTGGCCTTGTCTCAATGGCGTCTCCCGGAAGTATTTTTTTATTTATTGGGCTCGGGCCCAAACAAGATATGTTATTTATTGTTATAGGATTCCTCATCTCAGCTCTGGTTTCTTTTCTCGGAAGTATGCTTATTTTGAAGAAACATACCTTATCACCAACAGCGGCTGAAACTAGAAATAACATAAACAATTTTTATCTCTTCCAAAAAAATGAGAGTCCCAAGTCAGATGAAATTTATACAGCAGTGGAAAGCGAAGAAGAATTAAATGTTCAAGCTAATCGTTCGGTTTTCAATAAAATAAAAAATATAGTATTTGTTTGTGAAGCAGGACTGGGTTCCAGTGCTATGGGGGCAGCTATGCTGAAAAAGAAGCTGGAAAAAGAGAATCTTGAGATTGAAGTGGATAACTCATCCCTAAGAGAAGTTCCAGACAGCGCAGATCTTATCATTTGCAATAAAAAGCTGTACACCGAAGTACGAAAAGTGGCACCTGGAAAAGCGTGTTATCCATTGCAATCATTTACAGATATAAAAGAATATGAGGAGCTAATTGATAAATTAAGGGGTTTATAAGAATGGCATTTTCAAGAAAGGACATAACTTGGCTTTCTTTTGGTGTTTCTTGAAATTCTATCCTGTTAAACTTTAGTTAAGAAATAAAATAAGGGGTGTAAAACCTTATCATCAATGAAAAATTCATCAGATTTCCAGCTAAAAATAAATACAATTGCTTTTGTTTGTCCAGCTGGCATGGGGACGAGCGTAGTTGGGGCTGCTATGCTTCGGAAAAGGTTAAACCTCAGCCGATTGAAAGTAAACGTCTATTTCTCTGCTGTAGAGGAAATTCCAGCCGGAACTGAACTTATTGTCACTCATAAGCGGTTTAAAACAACACTGCAGAAACTTTATCCGGATAAGCGCCATTTTCTTCTCGATTCTTATACAGATACGAAAGGGTATGATCAACTTATGTATTTATTAAGGGGAAATTATCTAAATGATCACTGAAAAGCAGATTATGCTTTCATGCTCTGCATGTTCTAAAGAAGATGCAATACGGCTTGTCGGACAGAGAATGATAGAGTTAGGCTTTATTACTGCAGAATATGTAAATGAAATGCTTGAAAGAGAAAAAATTTGTTCCACTTATATTGCCAATGGAATTGCTATTCCACACGGACTTAATAACCGAAGCGCCTCGATCCTAAAGGAAGGAATGGTAATCGCCCAGTTTCCGGAAGGTGTTTATTATGACAGTGAAAGAGCATATCTGCTTTTTTCAATTGCTGGCTGTGGAGAACGGCACCTGAAGATTCTTTCAGCCGTGGCGGATTTCATTGAAAACAATGAAGTCAATCAAAAACTGAGGACTGTGTCCTCGCTAACTCCTTTTTATAGAATGATTGAGTATTTTGAGGCTCGCGCATTATAACCATTACTAAAAAAGAGTTGTGGTTTAAATTAATGTCATTAAAAAAAGAGTTTAGTCAAAGAATCTCATTGTTTAGAAGTCCTTGTAATACTTATTCGCAAATAGATAGTTTTAAACGATAGAATTTTGAAGCAGGTGATAAATTGAAAGAGGGTATTGCAGTTGCAGGTACTATAACGGTGGATGAAATTAAAAGAATAAGTAAATATCCTAATAAATCTGAACTTACAACAATACAAAATATTAGTAGGTCAATTGGTGGAGCAGTCTCTAATTGTTCTGTTTCTTTGGCAAAAATTGATCACACCATACCAATTGAAATTGTTACCCTAATTGGTGACGATGAAAAAGGTGAATTTTTGAAAGAACGATTAAGAGAATATAGAAATATAGACTTGAATCAAGTGAAAATGATTGGAAATACCCCATTTACTGATGTGATTCAAGATGAGTTTGATCATAGCAGGACTTTTTTTACATACAGAGGAAACTCATCATTATTTGATGAGAATACTATCAATTTAAAGAATTTAAAATCCGAGATTTTACATATAGGGTATATTCTATTGTTGGAATCTTTGGATAAAGAAGATAGTGTATTTGGAACAAAGATGGCAAAAGTTTTGAAAGAAGCACAAGAGTTAGGAATCAAAACATCTATAGATATTGTTAGTGAGAATAGTAGCAGGTATGAACAAATTGTACCTCCGAGTTTAAAATATACAAACTATTGTGTAATAAATGAACTTGAAGCAGGTAAAAGTGTGGGAATAGATTTAAGAGGTTCGTCAGGAGAATTAATAATTCAGGATATCAAAAAAGTTTTATTAAAAATGAAAGAATTAGGGGTAAAAGATTGGGTGGTAATCCATACACCAGAAGGCAGCTTTGGATTTGATGGATTAAATGTATATAGTATACCTTCTTTATTACTCGATAAAAAATTTATTAAGGGAACAGTTGGGGCAGGGGATGCTTATGTTTCTGGTGTGTTATATGGAGCTTTAAAAGGTTTGGACCTTCCAAATTCAATGAAGTTAGGTACAGCAGCAGCGGCCTCTTCGTTATTTGAGGAGGACAGCACATCTGGTATTAAATGCTACGAACAATTGATAACTATGTATGAAGAATTTCCAAAGAAAGACGAAATAAAACTTTAAGGGAGGATCATTATGCTAGTAAATTTAAAAGAAATTTTAACTAAAGCTGAAGCTGGGAATTACGCAGTAGGTGCTTTTAATTCTCCAACTTTAGAATCAGTAAGGGCGGTAATAGAAGCTGCAGAAGAATTACAAGCCCCAATTATTTTGTCACATGCTGAAGTGCATAATGAAATAATCCCAATTGAAATAATGGGACCAATCCTCATTGATTTTGCCAAAAGAGCCAATGTTCCAGTAACGGTTCACCTTGATCATGGTTCCAATCTTGAAATCGTTAAAAAAGCAATTGACATAGGCTTTAGTTCAGTGATGATTGATGCTTCTCATATGAATTATGAAGACAATGTTAGAACGGTTATAGAAATAGTGGAGTATGCCCATAGACAGAATGTTTCAGTTGAAGCAGAGCTTGGAATGATTGCTTCTTCGGGAATTGGCGGAGAAGAAACGAAAGGCGGAGAGCCATTCGCAGAAGGTGATTTAATAGATTATTATACAGATCCATTAATCGCAAAGGACTTCGTTGAGATTACGGAAATAGATGCGTTAGCAGCATCGTTCGGTACAGTCCATGGGATCTATTTAAAGGAACCAAATCTTGATTTCGACAGGCTCTGTGCAATTTATAAAAACATTCAAAGACCAGTTGTCATGCATGGCGGTTCAGGATTAAGCGAAGAAGACTACGTAACAGCAATTAACTCCGGTGTCAGAAAAATAAATTACTATAGCTATGCGGCAAAGGCTGGTGCGTACGCAATAAAAGATTTTATAGAAAACAACTCCAATCTTTTCTATCATGACTTAACAGTCGTTGCAAAAGATGCCATTAAAAAAGATGTTATTCGGGCTATGAAAATCTTTTTAAATAAAGGTGAAGTAGTACGATAAGATGTGAAATATCTTGTAAAGGGATTTTTGCATAGCAGTTAGAAAACCTTTGAGATACTCTTAAAAGTTTTTCTTTTGTGCAGCAGCGGTAATATCGACAGTGAATATTATAATTAATAAATACTATCTGAATTAAGTAGAGTAAAAATTAATTTTAACAAGTGTATTAGTTGAAGATTAGTTGAGCTGTTTGTTTAGCAGCTTTTTTTTATTTTGAATTAAAGGGCATTTAGTTTTGAAGAAGGACCAAATCACAATGATTATGAAAAAGTTAGGCTTGGAAAAGATTTAGATTGAATGTTTAACCTTACAAATTACCATAATGTATAATAAAAGTTAAGGTAACATTAAAAGATGGTGATTTTATGTGGAAGTGGTTAGTCGGAATAGTGATTGGATTAATTGTTTTTGGCGTTGGTGCTTATTATTTTTTTATGGACTATGCTGCAGATAAAGTAATGGATCAAGTTTCTACCACTTTAGTTGCAAATGAAGAAGAGGTGAATAAGCTACTTGAAGACCCGGAGATAAAAAATTACCTTGAAGACGGGGAAGAAGCTCCTGAAAATTTACCCTTCACAACTAAGGAAGAAGCAATAAAGATAGTGTCAAAGAAGTATTCTGTAAATGAAATGGTTGAAATGCGTGATAAAGTAAGAGAAGGATTAACGAGCAAAGAAAAAGAAGAGATTTACAATGATATCCAATCTAAATTTACAGAGGAAGAGTTACAAGCGTTAAAAGTAGTTGCCCTAAAAGAAATGAAGAAGAATCAATAACGCCCATGTAACATTGTTTTTGAGAGGGTGTTTATCATGTTCTAAAAGGAAAGTCCAGAAACCTTCCTTTTATTATTTATTGTAAAATTTATATAGGCTATGTACAGTTAAAGGACTAATTCTTTAATATTCTTTTAACTCTAAAATAGTACGGTCCAAATCTATAATACCGTATTCGTTCATTTGAATATAATCAGATCTTTGGGCAATGGTCATCGTTTTGCCTTTTCGTAATCGAGATGGTTTACGCAGGGATAGACGTTGCATATCCGATTCTGTTAATATTTCCCTTAGTCTTTCTAGTCGAAATTCTTTTAGCTTGTTCTTGTCTTCTATCACTATCTTTGCACATAAAGTTTGTTCTTGGAGCTGTAAATAGTATGGCTTGTTGCGCTTTGATTTCCACCAAAAAGCCCAGAAACCTCCGGCAGAGTTCGATACATAGCCCCAATCTCCCTTGATCTCTCTTTGTAGTTCCTGATAGAAACCTTGCCATGCATATGCATCCCAATCTAATACAGGTTTTGTACGAAAAGCAGCAATCTTATCCTGGAGTTTTTGTAAGTGATCTAGATAATTCAGATACACATCATTTTTTACTCCATTTATTTTACCCTTTTTAAGTACATCGAGCATCATGTTCCGCGTAAAAGGGATATAACCAGCTTTCTCAATCGATCGGTAATGACTTTGATCCGCAATTTTGTAGTATACAGGTAACTGAATCAGGTGTGGAAAAGCGATTTGCACAGATTCACGATATCGCTCCAACTGATAAGAATGGTCTTTTGTGTACGTTTTATCTTCAATCAAGATCGCAAATTTATCGTTTATAATCGCCAAGATATCCAGTGATTTAAACTGTCGTTTAATCGTAACGGTTTGGATGGTCGGAACAGGAATTTGGTGTCTGTTAAATATTTCGGATATGAAAAGAAAGGCTGCTTTGCACAACGGTCTGTCTATCGATTCATAAGTTTTCAGACTCCAGGAGATAAGCCAGCATAAAAAAGCATCTTGTGATAATTCACTCGTCGCAAACTGGAATAGATTTGGTGTTTCGAGAAAAGCTGCTTTGTTGTCACGAGCTTTACTTAGTAACATCTTGACATCATAGTTACCTGTATACTTATCCCAGTAACCTCTTCCAAGCAAGGACTCAACGTGCATGGGTGGCCAAATCACCCAATCCTTAATATCTAAAATTCGTGCCTGGTCATCCGCATATAATAATAGCAGTCGGTCATCTCCTTGTTGAGCAATCACTTCTGGAATGACTTCACTCTGTTCCATATAGCCACATTGACAAACATTAGCAGAATATACATGAATCACTACTCCGTTATCCTCTTGTTCTTGTAAGTACTCTCTTTCATCTTCTTTCAGCTCTGATCCACAACGTGGACATTCGGTTATTGTCATAAAAAATCTCCTCCTTTACCATATAAACGCATAATAGGAGAAAAAACAGCAAAATAAATAAGTTTATTATTCGGATTCTCTCTTTTACTGTGCGTCAGTATTTAAAATCATAATGTTTCTACCTATAGTTTCGGAAAGTTTTCGATATATTTTATTGGTGAAGTATTAGGAAATCCCAAAAATCCTTTTTTAGTTTTAGTAGTTATGATTTTTTGAATACAAAATAATTATGGTACCATCAGATGATTCAATGATTGCGATATTTTCTTTTAGATAGAGCAAATGAAATCCTATGCAATCTACATAAAGCTGAACTGCTTTTTTAAAATCTTTGACATCTATCTTATAATAAGAACAATTTGTAGTTTCTGTTCGCACAACATTATTTCCTCCTAGATGTAAATGAAAGGTGAAATTTCAATATCTCCCATCAAATTGTTGGAAGATCAAGGCGGTATTATGGCCTCCGAATCCCAAAGCATTACTCAACGCTGCTTTAATAGAAACCTTTCTCGTCTGGTTTGGGACGTAATCCAAGTCACAGTCGGAATCTTTCGTATGTAAGTTAATGGTAGGAGGAATAAGACCGGTCTTAATTGCCATTAATGTAAATATAGACTCCACTGCGCCAGCTGCCCCCATCATATGACCTGTCATCGACTTAGTGGAGCTGACCGGAACCTCGTAAGCTCTATTATGTAAGAACGTTTTGATTGCCGCTGTCTCAAACCTGTCATTATAAGCTGTACTTGTTCCATGTGCGTTGATGTATCCAATATCATCTTTACTTAATCCTGAATCTAAGAGTGCTCCTTCCATCGCTCTTACAGCACCTTCTCCTCCTGGAGCCGGGCTCGTGATGTGGTAGGCATCAGAGACAGTCGAATAACCTACAATTTCACCATAAACAACAGCATCTCTTTCAATCGCTGATTCATGTGACTCTAGAACCAATGCACCCGAACCCTCACCCATAACAAGCCCGTCTCTGTTCTTATCAAAAGGACGGCATGCACTTTTCGGGTCTGGATTCGTAGAAATGGCTCCCATCGCGCAGAAGGCACCTATACCCAATGGAGTCAAAGAGGCTTCAGATCCTCCAGCGATCATGACATCAGCTTCACCTCGTTGTATCACTCGAAACGCATCTCCAATTGCATTCGATCCCGATGCACAAGAAAGGACTGTGCATGTATTAACCCCTTTTGCTCCTAAAGAGATGGCAACTTGACTAGCCGCCATGTTCGAGATTACTGTGGTAGTAGAAAAAGGATATAAGTTTTGATATCCACCTTCTTGGAGATCTCTATAGGTATCTTCAAAACTTTCGATCCCCCCGATTGCTGTGCCAAAAGAAACACCAATTCTTTCTTGGTCTATCGTTTTACCTGGTATGATACCTGCATCCTTAATTGCCATAATAGAAGAAGCGACAGCGTATTGTGTAAAACGGTCCATACGATGTCGTTCATTCACCTTAATGTAATCAGACAGGTTAAAATCTTTAACTTCTGCGGCGGTTTTAGCTGAAAAATGGGTACAATCAAACCTTGTTAACATTCCAATGCCCGACTTTCCCTTAACGGCCGCATCCCAAGTTTCTTCAAAAGTATTCCCTAGAGGTGTCACAGCACCCATACCCGTAATAACAACTCTTCTCACCGAAAACACCTACCAATAATTTGTAATATTGTATATTTCTACAAAAATTTACCGATTTCCTTTTTAATCGACAATTTTTCCGATGATTATTTGAGTATTCATTACACACTTATGGATGTGAATGGACAGCTTTATAAATGTGAAGTTCCAGGTAGATTTGGTGGTAATCGTAAAGGGGAAATTTATGGAAAATTGGATTGTACAGCTGCAATGCGTGCTATTAAAAAAGGCGGGTATGTAAATCAACGAGTATTCTTTGCGGATGAACATAAAGCATTAGCAGCAGGGTATCGTCCTTGCGGTACATACCTTAGAAGACAATATATACAATGGAAAGAAAATAGATAATCTTACTATATTTTTTTTGCTGCTAAAAACCACTCTTTAATATATGGAACTTGTAAGTATCCGGAATTTTCATTTACCAAATCTATAAACCACTTAAGCTGTCCATCCCAATTTTCTAGTTTACCTGGTGGGTATAACATCCAACCTAGCTCTTCTAAGGTAAAGTTGGCCTTAGCGCTATTCCGCATCATAGAAGTACTCACCAGATTTTCATTCATGTTATCTCCACCTTTCGTGATCGGTACTATATGATCAATAGTGGGCATGAGGTCCCAATAGGCAGGATGACATTCACTCATCTTCCAATTTGGATGAAACGGGAATTCTTTGGGATAGTTCATCGAAAGAATTCTGAGCACCGGTGGAAATATTAACTTTTGACCGCTGTACCGATCGATAAATCCATCTTTCATAAAAACCCGCAACATCAAAGCTTTTGAATAAGTTCGCTTTACATATTCTATCTTTTTAAAGGGATATTGGTGATTAATTAATTCATTACCAGAAGCTTGATCTCCGGATTCAACAAACTGACATAGTGATTTAATTAGATCTGCTTTATTCATGTAATGTCTCCTTTTGTTTTTGATTGCGATAAAAGACAGAAATTATACAATACCCAAATAGAGAAAATAATAGTATAGAACCAAATGTTTGTAATACAAGACATTCATATAACGGTGTCATGAAAAAGTACATGCAGGGTTTGGTTAACTGTGAGAAAGAGAATTGAACGAGCAATTACTCGTTCTTTTTTTATTTAGAAAAACCATTTATAGTACAAAATGTATATTATTGGTAGTATAATAGTTTAGACATTACATGTACCTTAACAGATATTGAAATGAATCGATAACTAGGAGGTCAGGGATGAAAGGAATTCTTATTTTTTTATTTACCTTTTTTATTGTATTTGGATTATCTTCAATAACTCAAGCTGCAGACAACATTAAAGTCCAGATCAATGGCAGCTTAGTCAATTTTGATACTCAACCCTTTGCTGAGGGCGGCAGGGTGTTGGTACCATTGCGTGGGGTTGCAGAGGAACTGGGAGCTGAAGTGAATTGGTATCCGGCAACAAACGGTATAACAATCAAGAATGGCATGAAATATATCCACTTTAAATTGAATTCTAAGTTGGTTCTTATTAACGGAGAAGAAACGATCATTGATGTTGCACCTGCTGCTAAGAATGGCCGTGCTTTCCTCCCACTTCGTTTTATTGGTGAGCAATTTGGATCGGAGGTAAAATGGTCACCCAAAGAACAAACCGCGTATATTTTTAAGGGAGAACTTACAACTCTACTAAAACCGTTTTATAAAGGCATGCCTCTCAACAAAATTGACAAGCTTGTAGAAAAGATAGACTATTGGGACCTTGCGTATGGAGAAGGTTCATTAACAGCTAAAACAAAAGTTTATGGAAAGGACGCCTTATTCCTTTTTTATATTAAAGATCACGGATTGAAGAATCTTCAAATTGCTTTCGAGGATTCTGGAGATTCACTGGAACTTGGTAAGTATTATAGTGAAAAGATGAAAGCTGAATTAGGAGCATACATTTTAAATAAAGAAACATATTATGATTTTACATCAGAGTGGAATCAATACAGCAAAGCTTTAGCCACTCGTTATAATCTGAATACACAGAAGGCTGAAGAGGGAAAAGTGTCAGTCACTATTAATAAAGTGTTTGAGTAAAGATTGGAAGACCGCATTCATCATTTTCATTTTTGGAAGCGGTCTTTCTTTATGAGAAGAAAAGGGGATGAACAAATGTTTTACACTAAAAAGAATTCAGTTTTCGTTTCTTTGTTATTAAGTTTTGCACTGTTGTTTTCGTTGCTGTTGTCAAATGTGACAACCGTTCATGCTGAGACAGAAACGAAACCGGTGACTTATTTAGCACTTGGGGATTCTTTAGCTGCAGGTCAAACCCCTTATTTTAAAATTGGAAAAGGGTATGCAGATTTACTGGCTGAAGATTTAAAAGAAATCGGATTTTTAAATTCCTTTAGTAAGCAGTATGCTTTTTCGATGTATACCTCACAAAAAGTACTTGATGATATTTTAAATGATGTACGAAAAGGTAAGGACGATACTACAGGAATCAGAGCTCATATTGCAGAAGCAGATATGATTACGTTAGATGCTGGAGCGAATGACCTCCTTCAAAAGATGAAACGAACAGATGATGGGCTATCTATTGACCCGGTGGATCTTTCTGAGGTTTTAACACAAGTTGAAAACAATATAAAAGATATTTTAGTAGAAATCAAATCTCTTAACCCACAAGCAAAAGTCTATGTAATGGGTTATTACAATGCCTATCCATACTTGCCAGCTGATCAGCAAGAACAGTTTCTACCTATATTAAACGAATTGAACGATACGATAAAAGAAGCTGCCGTTAGCGAAGATGGCGTTTATGTACCAACAAAAGAAGCAATTGCAGTAAATGTTAAAGTCAATCTTCCAAACCCTTCAGACATTCACCCTAGTGTAAAAGGATATGAAAAGATTTCAGGAGAGTTCTGGGAAGTTGTATTACCTAACATTACAAATCACTTGAGAGAATCCATATATGTGAATGGGGTGTTCCAGACGTTTGACCAAGATCCAGTTTACATCAATGGACGAACACTGGTCCATGTGCGCGGGGTGTTCGATGACTTAGGGGCGACTGTCAGCTGGGATTCAAAAACAAACTCGGTGATCATCAAAAAGGGTACAGATGTGGTGAAGCTTGAACTAAACTCTAATAAAGCTTATAAAAATGGAGTTCTCTTTAACATAGATGCTTCTGCAAAAGTAATTAATAACAGAACGATGATTCCACTAAGGTTTATCTCAGAATCAATAGGAGCAAAGGTAAAGTGGGATGCAGGAACAGGGAACATTTTTATAGCAAATTAAGATATTTAATATATTTTTAAATAACCCCCACAACTTTTAGCAGTGGGGGTTATTTCTATTCTACGACGTAAATCCCGCCGGTTTCTTGATCCCAAACAACTTCTGTATCAAAAGATTCTCCAATAAAACGAACAGGGACCATCGTACGTCCGTTTAAAGCAATCGCTTCTTGATCGAGTTCCACTGTTTCACCGTTTTTTGTAGCAGACTTCTCACCAATTTTCAGTGTTATCGTAACTCCGTCTTTTGTTGCAGTAACAGTTTGCGTTTTGTTGTCCCAAGTGATCTCTGCACCTAATGCTTCAAAAATAGCACGAAGCGGAACAACGGTTCTGTTCGCGATGACTACTGGCTCTTGGTCGAACTCCACTTCAACATCATCTACAAAAACTTTTGTTTTCTTTTCTTTTTTGCTTTCTTCTTTATTTGTTTTTTCTGGTTTAGCTGTTTCGATACGATCTAATTGCTCTTGAGCCGCAGTTTTTAAGGAAGCAGCTCTTTCGTTCAATGCTGTAATTTCATCAGCATTATCCGTTTTGCTTTCTAATCCGGAAATCTGTTTTTCAACAGCACTTAATTGATTAATAGAAGAAATTAGTTTGCCACGAACGCCATTTGCGCTTTCGTATTTTTCTTCATCATCGAGTTCTTCCTCTTCTTCTGCAACTTCTTCAGACTGTTCTTCATCATCGGAATCTTTATCGGTTTCTTCTTCTTCAGTGTCATCTTCTTCAGTTACGTCTTCTTTAACATCTTCAGTGGAGTCTTCCGCTGTATCTTCATCAGTTTCAGTCTCAGTGTTTTGTGCAGAAACTTCTTCTGATGCAGGAGTTTCATCTTCTACAGGTTCTTCAGTTGCTGGATCATCTTCCACTGGTGGTTCTGCAGGAGGTTCTTCTCCTTCGACAGGTGGTTCCTCTTCAGTTGGAGACTCTTCCTCAGAAGGTGTTTGTCCACCTAAGATGCTGTCGAGCTTATCCGTTGCTTCACTAATAAGCTCTTCAATGTCATCCAAACGCTCGCTGATCTGCTCAAGCTGTTTTTCAGCACCTTTTTTTTCTTTGTCCTTGCCTTTGCCGTTATCTTTACCTTTCCCATTCCCTTTATCGTCATCTTCCTCATCGTCGTCTTCATCTTCTTCGGGATCGTCTGTATCGTCATCGCTGTTGTCATCTTCGTTGTGTCCTTTGCCCTTTCCACTATCCTTTTGGGCAACAAAATCCTTCATGCCTTCAGCAGCCGAATATGCAGGTGATGCCAAGACAATCGTGGCAGCTAAAAAGCTGAAAGTGAGCTTCTTGTACCAAGTTTCCTTCTTTTTCATTCCCTTTCCTCCTTGAAATGTTTGTTAGGGTAATGGCAGCTGGCTGACATCGACCGGATGAATCCAATCATTAGCCCCTATAGCTTTGTGACACTGGATTTCTCCAGTTGTACCCTTCAATTTATATCGGTTTAAAAGTGAATTTTATGTAATATTTTGTAAGGTATTATGTTAGGAAAACTACTGAGTTTATGATGGGCTTTATGAGGATTGGAAAGTAGTGTGGATTTTGTTAGAGGAAAATAATTCTCGGGGTTTATGTGATAGTTTTGAATTAAAATAAGTTCATTAAAAAGAACATAAGGTTCTTTAAAAATTACAAAAATGTATGAAAATTGAAGAAAAAGGAAGGTAAATAGTACATTTGTACATTAAAAAGAACAAAAATGAGCTTAAATGAGGGTTTTTAAAGTAGGTATAACGTTCTATAATAACAACATAAACGTTCTTTAAAAAGAACAAGTTGAGAAATCATCCTCTAATAAAGGTGGGGATTGTCATAAGAAATAAACGGCTTAGGAAATTTAGAAATAAACATTGGGCTTATTTATTTACCATTAAGGTAGCAACCATCTTTTACATTTCGACATTTTCATTGATGTTTTTATTAGGAACAACCAGCGCTTATTTCAATGATATTGAAACTCTAACCCTTCCTTTAAAAACAGAATGGGAAGTACCTGATCCACCAGATTCGACTGATGATTGGGAGAAGAGTTCTTTAGAGTTTATTGGAGAATCGAGTTTTGCAAACGGTATATCTGCCACCATAAAGAATAGTGGTAGTGATATGACTGATTCTGTTGACTATACAGTTTATTATATTCCCGAGGGTAATCCGAAATTTGGAGTAGAGGTTTACAAAGATTCACTACCTTTATTGAAAAAGGATGAAATTTATACCTTGCAATATGCAACGACTACTCCTGGTTATTATAAATTTAAAGCAGTTCAAAGGGAAGGACATGGGAATAAATCAACAGGTGGTAAAGGAAACCCAGAAAAAGCATTATGGAGCGAGACTATTACTTTAGGAGAAGTTCCTAAAAACCCTGATGGCATAATTGAAAACCCTGAAACACCAACAATTACAAATGACTCACCTGACACAACTTCAGAAAATCCTGAAATTACGCCAGAAACTCCTAATACAGATGATTCACCAGATACTGAATTGCAACATCCAGCAGAAGATAGTACTGAAATTAATGAAACAAATAACGATGATACAGAAAACATACAGCAAAGTGAGACAACAACTGAAGAAACACAATAAAAGATTATGAGGTGAAAAATATTGATTAAAGCAAAGATTTGGATGAGTAGAATCATCACTTCCATATTATTTTTATCCCTTTTATTCATGGCCTTTGTCGTCATTTCATCTAAAGCTTCTGGTGGAGAACCGAACTTCTTAGGCTATCAGTTAAAAACGGTTCTTTCAGGATCAATGGAACCGAGCATTCAAACAGGATCTATTATCGCGATTAAACCAGGCGGAGATATGACCCGTTTCCAAAAAGATGATGTTATTACTTTCATAAAAGAAGACAATTCCCTTGTAACTCACAGAGTTTTGGAAGTACGAGGTCAAGGTGAACAAACACAATACGTTACCAAAGGTGATAACAACGAAGATCCGGATAAAGACCCAATACTTTCTAAGAACGTTGTAGGTGAATACAAAGGATTTACAATACCTTTCTTAGGCTATGCTATAGATTTTGCTAAATCAAAAGAGGGTACAGCAATACTTTTAATACTACCGGGTTTGTTCTTATTGATTTATTCAGGGATTACAGTCTGGCAAACGGTAAGAGAATTAGATCCATCAAAAAACAAAGAAACAACAATTAATGGTTAATTAACTTCGGTTGAATCCCCCTTATTGGGGGCTCAATATAAAAATTACATACCCATGAAGAGTGGGCGATAGGGAGGAAAAAAGTAAATGAGTATCAAAAAGAAAATCGGTTTAGGAGTAGCTTCTGGGGCATTAGGATTGGCAATGATCAGTGGGGGAACCTGGGCAGCATTCTCAGATTCGGAGACTTTAGCTGACAATGATTTTTTTGCTGGGACATTAGATTTAAAACCTGAAATGGAGTCTAGTGCTTTATTCGAAATTAGTGATCTTGCTCCAGGTGATACAATGACAAGAAACATTAATCTTACAAACGCTGGTTCAGTTGATATTAAGCATGTTTGGTTTGATGTTACCTATACCCTAAATGATGTAGCTAACCCTACAGGTGTCCCAATTGATCCTAGTAATATGAATAAACTTGAAGATGATATTAAAGTTAGTATTTTCAACCTTGATGGATCACCATTAGAGGCTATGAAGAGAGATAATACTACTTTGGTTTTAACAGGACTTACTCTTAAAGAATTGAGAGATCTGGGTGAAGTAGATATTAGCCGTAACGGATTAGCTGCTGGTAGTGGTGATTCTGATCGATATGAAATAAAACTAGAATATGTAAACTTAGGAAATCAAAATCATCAACAAGGAGATTCAATAACTGCTCAACTCATATTCAATGCACAGCAAAGAGATGGAATGGAACGTGCTAATACAGGAAGTGGAACTCCTACAGGTAATGGGGATGTAATAACTGATTAAAAGTATGAACGAAGGCGGGTTAAACCCGTCTTTTGTTCTATATGTAAGGTGATGAGAGGAGAATATAATGAAAAAAATTATATTTTTTTCCTTTTTATACACATGTGTCTTACTCTTATTGACTATTATTCCTGTTGGGAGTACAGGAGCTACTAAAAGTTCTACTGTTCTAAATCTATCTTTATTTCCCCAAAAACAATTATTTAATATTAGTGGATTTGCCCCTGGGGACTGGGCAGAAAGAAAATTAATAATAAAAAATGATGGTAATACAAACTTTTTTTATAACTCAACAATAAAGAAAGTATCAGGTAATGACTTGCTTTTTAAACAATTACAATTAAAAATATCAACTCCTAATGAGATTCTTTACGAAGGAAAAATAAGTGAATTTTCTACAAAATCTAGATTTCTGTCTAGTTTTAGTGAAGAAATTCTTGATGTAATTATTGTATTTCCTTACGAATCAGGTAATGAGTTCCAAGGTTTAGCTACTGAGGTTGAATTTATTTTGTATGCTGATGGTCGAAACAACCCACCAGATGACGCCGACCCACCGGACCCACCAGGTAACGGAGACCCACCGGACCCACCAGACGATGGAGATCCACCAGACCCACCAGACGATGGAGATCCACCAGACCCACCAGATGACGGAGATCCACCAGACCCACCGGATGACGGAGACCCACCGGATCCACCGGATGATGGAGATCCACCAGACCCGCCTGGTGACGGAGACGGCACAGATCCTCCACCGGGGACAAATGAACCACCAAGCAACAACCCAACACCTACGAAACCGGCTGATCCGCCGAGCAAAGACACAGGTTCTCTGCCGCAAACGGGTGAAGAGAATCCACTCTTTATCATCTTGTCAGGATTCTTCATCTCACTCGCTGGACTTGGTCTGCTGCTCATCAAGAAATCTATTATTCCTAATCCATTTAAACGAGGATAAGAGATGAAGTGGCTCGCATACCTCTTAATTGCAACTGGTTTGTGTATAATGGTTTATCCAAAAGCAAAAAGTGCATATTACTCTTACCAGGAACAACAGCTGTTGAAAGACTGGGAATCTAGTGATGAAGATTCTGTGATCCAACAGAGCTACCAGCAGCTGGATGATGTTTTTTCAGATAACAGCGAACCAAAGCGTACACATGAACCCCAAAAACTGAAGAACGGAATTATCGGAAAGCTAGAAATAAATAAGATTGATTTAACCATCCCAATTATGGAAGGTGCCTCCCAGGCTAATTTAAAAGTAGCAGCTGGACATCTAAAAGGCACCTCTCCTGTTGGGGAGGCTGGAAATTCGGCCATTGCTGCCCACCGAAGCTACACATACGGGAAACAGTTCAACCGTTTGCCAGAAGTGGAAGTTGGGGACACGATTCACGTGGTAACAAAAAACAAAAAGCTTACATATCGAATCATCGATGAAATGATCGTGCTGCCTGATGATTTATCGGTGTTAAGGAAAGATTCATCTGAAAGTATTCTTACCTTAATTACGTGTCATCCCATGAAAAATCCAACTCACCGCTATATTGTAAAAGCTGTTCTGGATAAAGAGGAGGTTTTATAGCAAAGGAAGTTGTTGCTTGTGAATATGCGTCTTGGGAAACAAATTAAGAAATTCCGATTAAGAAAAGGTCTCAGCATCACGAAGCTTGCCCATAAAGCAAAAATATCTAAAGGCTATTTAAGCAGCATCGAAAGTCATAAAACCAACCCGTCTGCGCATATGATACAAAAATTGGCTAAAGCGTTGGAGGTACCTGTGGAACAATTGTTAAATATTCAGGTAGAGCTGCTTGATCCTGAATGGGTTGAGCTTGTTACGCAAGCGAAAGAAATGGGAATTAATAAGGAAGAAGTGCGCGCTTTTCTTGCCTATGAAGCTTGGAAACATTCCTTGAAAGAAGAGGTGTGAACGGTGATCCGGTTAGGCAACGGTTTATACATCTGCCATTTGAACGGCCACATCTTAAAGGTCGTGTATTTAGGGAATAACGAATGCGAAATATACCTCGGTGATGAGTATCAGGGGAAAGCGCATTTTGATTACGTAAAAAAGAAACTGAACCTCATGGAGAAAAGATGGAACACTTCTAAACTCGTACACTATAAATTTAGAGAGTTTCAGCCGACTCTTGATTATACTGTTTGATGGGGAGCTAATCTTTTTGGGATTGGCTCTTTTTTTATTGGTGGATATGTCGAGGATTGTCTGCTCGCGAGTATATTGAAATTTTCGTGAGATTATGTAAAAAATCTGTGAGATTAACCCCTATTTTCGTTAGAATAACAGTGATTTCCGTGAAATTACAGGTCATCAAATACCCAAAGTAGAAAAAGCTGCCACATAAAGTGAGCAGCTTCTTTCTGTACATAGTTTTACCCCGATGACTAGTTAATGTACAGCGTGTTATCTTCTTCGTTAAACTCAAGTGTAACGCCAAGTGCACGTTCGATGAACTTTAACGAGTTGATTGATTTACCAGAATAGATTTTTGAAGGGATGATTGCAAAAAGCACATCTTCGTTATCAAATTGGAAGAAACGCGGGTGAAGTCTTAGCGTGTAAGAAATGTCACCGCGTGTTGCTGTAATGCTTTTTTCATTATAGACTACACTTCCGCCGTTTGCTTCTGCAATAGCTTTAACAGGCAGGATCAGGTTTTCTCTAAACAATCTTGCTCCTGCTTCCTCTAATTCTAGTACTTCACCTTGGTAAACAACAGTTACCATTTCGGATTCTTGCTTATGTTCCTTTTTAGCAGCAAAGCCCGTTGTTCCTGTTGCAGCAACAGCTGTGAATGCTAGAGTCGTTGCGGTAACCCATTTTGCCAATGATTTTTTCATACCAATTCCTCCTAAAGTGTAATGGTAATGGCAGCTGGCTGGCGTAGTACAAGACCTTAGCCCCTATAGCTTTGTGACACTGAATTTCTCCAGTTGTACCATTTAAGTCTTAACCGCGGCATACCGATAACTAGTTAAACGGGTAAAAACTATATCTTTTTTATCGGTAAAAAAGTCCTTATTGTTAGGTATCTTTTAAACATTTGTTTAAAGTTTTTCTATTAAAATGATAGTAATATATTTTTGTAAAAATTTGTAAAGTAGTTTGATAATTTGCTATACTAGTTTACGAGGGGTACCAAAAATTTCTATTTTAGAGGGGTTGAAGGTATGAACAAATGGCATAAAACGCTGGCGTCGCTCGGACTGTCTGTCAGCTTAATAGGCTCAAGCTTTGCGCCTGTATTTGCCGAGACGGATAATTACTCTGTTGAAAAGAGTTCCATTCCGGTCTCTGAACTATTTAAACCAGGAAGTCGAGTTAAGGAAAATCCGTACAACTTGGCTAAAAAGAAAGACCAGATCAGCGAAACTACATTACTCGTCAAGTACAACAAAACGTTGTCCACGAGTGAACACAAAAAAGCGGGAGCAACACTACAGCGCAGAATGTCGTCACTAAAGTACGATGTTGTTAAGATCAACAGCGGCAAGAAAATGGAAGACGTTATGAAGGCGTACAGCAAATTGGGGAAAGTAGATATCGTTTCTCCGTCTGCAAATTTCGTTAAACTTGGGACGACTGATCCGAAAATTGATCAGCAATACCACATGTCTCTTTTAAATGTGGACAAGGCTCAATCTATGGCTGGTAAAAACAAAGTACGTGTTGCGGTAATCGATACGGGGATCGATTCAAAGCATCCTGAATTAAAAAACAAACTGCTGCCGTCCTATAATGCGGTAAACCCAATGAACCAGGGGACGCCTGATTATCATGGGACGCATGTTGCGGGTATCATTGCCTCAGAAAAAGGAAATGGTGTCGGCGGTTATGGGGTTAACCCAAACGTAGAGATTTTACCGATTGATGTTTTTGACCGAGGGATGGGTGCATCAGATTACGTAATCGCAGATGCCATCATGTATGCGATTGAGAAAAAGGCAAAAGTCATCAACATGAGCTTAGGGAGCATTTTCCCGTCACCGTTGATTCAAGATGCAGTAGCAAAGGCTATTGCAGCTGATGTAACGGTTGTTGCTGCAGCGGGAAATGAAGGGATGAACCTGAACAGTTATCCTGCAGCTTTTGAAGGGGTAATTTCTGTTGGTTCCACAAACAAGGATAATATGCTTTCTACTTATTCTACATACGGACCATCTGTGGACGTAGTAGCACCAGGTGAGAATGTATATGCACCGCTTTATGATTATGAGAAGAAATCCACTTTCTATAAACTGAGCGGAACATCCATGGCATCTCCAGTAGTAGCGGGTGTAGCTTCACTTTTATTATCAAAAAATCCGAATCTTAAGCCGAAACAGATCGAGTACATCTTAGAACAAACCGGTAAAGATCTTGGTGCAAAAGGCTACGATGTAAAGTATGCGAACGGTCTTGTGGATCCTGTAAAAGCATTGTCTTTTGACACTTCCAAAATTCCTAGCTCTGTATATGTAGCGAAGAGCAAATCAAGTCTGTTAAAAACGGCTGAAAAAGTAGATGTATCTGAGAAATTAGTCAAAGAAGGCACTATCAAAAAGGCATACGAAGAGCAGTTCATTCAGTTCCCAGTGAAAAAGGGTGAGTATGTACAAACGGTTTTAGAAGGTTCAGCTGATTATGACTACAAGTTTACGTATTATTTGGCAGGTAAAGCAATCAAGCCTCTTCAAAAAGATGTGAACAAGACGCTTGAAGGCAAAACAGAAGGACATTTGTATGAAGTGCCTGAAGACGGAACGCTTGTGATTGGCGTTAGTGACGTAAACGGAAACTACAATGCGGATGGAAAATCAGCGTACAAACTGTCTGTTGAGAAGTTTGATCGTTTACTAGAAGATACAAATACACGTGAAAATCCGGTAGCGGTTGAATCATTCCCGTTTGTATCCGAAGGGGAAGGTGACTGGACGTTCACTGGACACGACGGAGATTCTGATTTTTATTCGTTTAAAACAGAAGAGTCTCAGATCGTGAAAGTTGCAATTGGCGGTGTTCCTGGAATCGACTCGACGCTTAGCTTGAAAATGATCGAGCCATGGCCGGAAGACATGCCTGAAGATATGCCAGAGGACATGCCTCCAATGGAGCAGGAAATGGATATCGTAAACCTGAAGCCAGCTGGTGAAGGGGAGGTTCTAACTTTTGAAGCTATGCCTGGAATGGAGTATGTGGTCGAAGTTGATAACCATACACCAGGATTCTTCTTCCCAATGAGTTTGTTTGAAGATGGAATGAACCGTGAGTATCCTTCTTCTCATGTTCCGTATTCATTAACTATTGATGCAAAACCTGTATCTGAAGATGAAGATGGCTTCCCGAATGGTGGGCATCTGGAAGAAGAGTACATGGAAGGCGACATGGATGTTGAAGAGTACATCTCTAGGCGCAACGAGTACAAAAAGAACCACCATGATTCAATGGGTGGCGAAGATGACTGGATGGAAGAAGAAAAAGCAATGCTCGAGCGCATTCGCGAAGCAGCACTTGAATATGATCCCGAAGCAGGTGCAGAAGGATACTTCCAATATGCGGGTGATGAAGATTTCTACAAGTTTGAAGTAGAAGAAAGTGCAATATTTGAAATTGACTTAAGCTCTTCAGAAGCCGTTCCAGCAATGGAA
Source organism: Fictibacillus arsenicus (assembly GCF_001642935.1). Classification (NCBI taxonomy): domain Bacteria; kingdom Bacillati; phylum Bacillota; class Bacilli; order Caryophanales; family Fictibacillaceae; genus Fictibacillus; species Fictibacillus arsenicus. The sequence continues at coordinate 3,358,441 of NZ_CP016761.1, read as the reverse complement.
ATCATGAAGATCATGGAATTCGAAGATGGTTTTACAACACTTGTACCTGTAGCAACGAACATCACTTGGGGCTTCATGGACATTGAAACAAAAGATAAATTTTCTGCAGGGCTTCAGTCTGGAGAAGAATACTTTATCCGTGTGATGCATCCAAACTATCAGCCGAGCTTTGACAAGTACAGCTTTACTTCAAAAGTTGTGGTTGAAAATCCTGAAGATAAGTACGAACCAAACAATGATATCGAGAAAACACCAGTAAAAGACATGCCAGCTGAAACGGTTCGTGGTAACTACGCGATGAACGGCGACTATGATGCTTATTATGTAAAAGCAAAAACGAACGGATTGTATGGTGTACATTACAAAACAATTGCACCTACAAAAGAAATGCAGGAAAAATATCCTGACCTGCTAAAACCGATTGATGGCGTAATTGCCATTTTGGAAGACAAAAACGGCAACCGCATTTTAGATCCGGAAGAATATAGCTCTGCACGTATGTATGACAAGAGCTGGGATAGCGGACCGGAGCAAGGTTCATTCCAAGCGAAAGCTGGCAAAGGATATTTCGTAATCGCTGACCAATGGCTGTGGGATTTCCCAAGTCCGAACCTTAACGAGTACGAACTGACTGTAAAACCAGTTAACACGAAGGATGAAGATGCTGGATCTGCTGTGAAAAACAACATTCCATCCAAGCCGATCAAGCTGAAGCGTACGGCAATGAAAGAGTGGGAAAGCAATGGCCACCTGAATGCAGGAGTAGCAGGCGGAGACGCTGATTGGTATTCATTCAGCTTCATGGCTCCTCACTCAGGTCAGATCACATTTGCAAACGATCAAATCGATGGCGTGATTAGCCTTTACGACAGCAAAGGCAAGCTTGTCGCAACATCTGATACGTATGCATTGGGAGATGCTGAAGTGTTGAACTACAATGTAAAAGCAGGGAACTACTTCATTAAAGTAACCGATGTATTCGGTAATGCATCCTTAACACCATATTCGTTGAAGATGAAGATCAATTAATTGTAAGAGGACAGCTCCTTCTTTAGGGGCTGTCTTTTTATTTTAAGTTTAGTAAGGGTAATAAGTTGTAGGAACGAGATTTTGTAGAACCTGTATAAGGAAGAATGAGTGCTTTCAGCAAATGGGTCGTGATACTTGTGGATGGAAGGTGTAAAAAGTATTTGCACTCTCTGTTCGTAATGGTAGGGGAAATAAGAAGGGCATAATCTTTAAGTGCTTCAATATGGGCTATTTTAGATTTATGCGGACAATTGAGACACCACCAATTTGCTCCTTTATAGTACATGGTGAAAGGCTGGTCACATTTGGGACATAGAACGCCATTCAATAATTCATGTTTGTCCATTTGAAACAGATCGCAAACATCTGGATCGTGGGCGTCATGTAATTTAAACAATTGTTTACTAATTTTCTTCATCTCCTTACTCGACAATATAGAAGTTTGATATTTTTGCTGGAATAACGTGAACTTATGATGAAGTTGAGCACTCTTGATAACTCTTGCAAAAGCCTCTTTATATGAAGGGGAGAATTCTACAATTGTAGATGGATTTGTAATGACAACAAGCCTTTCAATAGGAATGGCAGGAAACTTACACTGCTTCAAAATTTGATTTAAGTGGTAACTTTGCCGCTTTACCTGCTCAATGGGGTCTTCAAAACATTCCCTTTTTCCATCAAGTGTCCGAATCATCTGTTTTACCTTATCATCAAAATAAAGGTGTCCGGCAAGGTTCTTAATCTCTAAAATGAGTAGAAATGTAGGAGTAACAATAAGTTGATCCATCTGAAAATAGTATTCATCATGCATGATTCGTAAGCCGGGAAGAAAAAGGAGCCCGTCTTTTGGCAAATAGCGATAAAAGTATTTCAGTGATTGTTCACCAGAAAATCCAGCTTTAAATCTTCGGTAACTTTCCAAGATTTGAGGTCTTTTATGACTTGTGGGAGAACTTCGCTTCAATAAGACCTCCAGTTTTTTAATAATTACGGGTGGTTTTAGTTCGATTTTACTCATAACTATTCTCCTCTTCTTTTTTATAGCTGTTGAAGCTATTTTGGCGCATTCTTACGTAGGATGGCAAAAGGTAAAAATGGTCCATTTTGCTCTAGGATTTTGTTAATCTCACGAATTTCGTTAGTAATCTCACGAAAATGAACCTTAATTTCACGAGTTTTTAAGGAATCTCACGAGAATAATAATATACTCGCGAGCCGACACACCTCGACACATCCACCATTAACAAAATGTACACTACCTACTTAAAAATGGGTAAACTCCCATCAGGGACGTTTGCCCTTTTTTATATAAAAATGTAAAATGAGAAAGGTACTGAAAGGGGATACAATTGAATGATTCTACAAGGTTTCAAGCGTTGGGGATGGGACTATTTTTTCTATGGTGCCTTTCTACTCGCTGTTTTTCTTAAACTCTATTTATTTGGCGCTTTTTCTGATACAGTTTTCGCTCGAACAGGCCTTGTTGGCTTCATAAAAGAGAGCCTGAGCAAATTATTAAATGAAGGAACCATCATTGGGTTCTATGCAGGTTTAACGTTAATCAGCGTCGGGGCACTATTGCTAGTTTCTTTCTGGACGCTTTTCTTAAAGCAAAGCAAACGCTGGATCAGCTTACTTATCCTTAATGCGGTTCTAACGTTTTTAATCGTAGGGGACCTTATCTACTACCGATATTTCAACGATCTATTATCGATGACGGTGCTGTCTCAAGCGAATCAGGTCGGTGCGATTTCTGGTAGTATACTAGATTTATTCCAGGCAAAAGATATTATTTTCATCTTAGACCTCATCGTCCTTATACCGCTCGTTATTATCTTAATCAAACGTGGCAACGGGAAACTAAAAGCTCGTATGGTAACACGCGGGGCACTGGGACTTGCTGCATTCGTGATCGGGTACCTCTTCGTTATGAGCCCGATAAACGAATACACGAAAAAGTACGGATCAGCTCTTTTTGCTAGCAACTGGTACAACATGGCGCTGTACAGTCAAACCGGTCTTTTAGGATTCCACGGCTTTGATATCTATCGCTATGTGAACGAAGCGGTTTTCGAACAGAAAAAGATTTCGGCAAAAGAGTCCAAAGTAATTGAAAACTGGTTCAACGATCATCAAAAAGAGATGAGCAATGAAACGCCGTTTTATGGAGTGGCGAAAGATAAAAACGTCATTATGATTCAACTCGAAGCCTTCCAAAACTTCGTGATCAATCAAAAAATTAACGGCGAGGAAATCACGCCGAACATCAATAAATTAATTAACGACAGCATGTACTTCCCGAACTTCTCGCTTCAAACGGGGCAAGGCCGTACATCAGATGCGGAATTCTTGGCAAACGCATCTCTTCATCCGTTATATTCGGGATCGGTCTATGTTCGCTATCCAAGCAACACGTTCGATTCGCTGCCAGGCATCTTAAAGCAAAACGGCTACGAAACAGCGGCGTTCCATGCATACAAAAAGAGTTTCTGGAATCGTTATGTGGTGTATGATAACTACGGTTTTGACCACTTCTTCGGTGAAGGCGACTTTAAAGAAGGAGAGATTGCAGGCTGGACACTTGGGGACAAGCCGTTCATGCAGCAATCAGTGGACGAACTAGTCAAAATGAAAAAACCGTTCTACGGATTTATGGTCGCACTCACGAGTCACCATCCGTATAATATCCAGTCAAAATTCCGTACGCTGAATGTAGGAGAATACGAAGGTTCGATTGTCGGCGACTATCTGCATTCTGTTCACTATGTAGATGAAGCGGTCGGCATGCTTGTTGAACGTTTGAAGAAAGAAAACCTGTGGGATGAAACCGTGCTACTTCTATATGGAGACCATGACTATGGTGTCGATAATAATGAAGCGATGATGAAAATCGCGGGGGAAGATTTCACTCCGTACAATATCGAAAAAACGTTCCATGAAGTGCCACTCGTCATACACTTACCAAATGATGAAGGAAAAGGTGTGTATGAAAGAACGGGCGGACAGCTCGATCTTTCACCAACCATTCTTCATGCATTAGGGGTTCCGTTCGACGATCGTTACATGATGGGCGGCAACTTGTTCGAAGAGAAGAATCAGCTTGTCGTTCAGCGTGATCTTTCATTCACAAATGGGGACTACACATACAAATCATCAGTGGACGGATTCTTTGATAAAGGAACGTGCTTTGATGGGAAGACCGGGAAAATTACAGATATTAACCTTTGTAAACCAGCTTATGATCAAGCTAAAAAAGAACTGAACATCTCAGATAAAGTTATATTTAGTAATGTTTTAGAAAAGTTTATGAAAAAAGAATAGCTTAAACATTGGACCTATCATAATTGATGGGTCCTTTCTATAAATTATTTTCAAGACATAATTAATATTGTTAACTATTAATCTTCAACCATAATAAAATTGCGAAAAATATAAGAAAAAGTCGAAAAACATCATTTCACTCCAAATCCTATTAAATCAATGATTTAAACGAACATTTATTTTTAAAAATAGTACAAACGGCATAGGACAAACCTCTTTAAAAAATATAAAATTTTTCCGTAATGTATAATATTTTGAAATGAGGGGAACTTTTTTGAAAAAGTTTATTGGTGGTTTATTAAGTGCAGCAATTATTGCTGGATCACTAGCTTCACCGGTTAATGCGGAATACAAAAATCCAATGGATGATTATTTTCCGGATGACACATGGGAGCATTGGGCAGAAGGGGATATGCTCGATATGCTTCAGTCAGATATTTTACGCGGTCAAAAAGTGACAGATCGCAAATGGGGTATAACTTACCTTTACTTAAACCCTGATAACACGATTACGCGTGCGGAATTTGTGGCTATGATTGTACGTGCTCTTGAACTTGAAACAACAAAGCAAGGTATTAATTTTACAGATACAGCAAATCACTGGGCTCAAAATGACATTAATACTGCTAGCGCATTAGGTGTGGTTTCTGGTAAAACAGCAACAACGTTTGATCCAAACGGAAAGATTACACGCGCGGAAATCGCTTCTATTCTTTACAGAGCATTTGATCCTACCGTTTATTTTGAAAATGGAACGCCAAAGAACTTTACTGATCTTCCAAACACGCATTGGGCGTATAATCACGTCCGCCAAGTAAATGGTGTGAAAATTATCAATGGAACGACTGCAACAACGGTTTCTCCAAGTAAGAACGCAACACGTGCAGAAGCAACAGCTATGATTCGCCGTGCTCTATCAAAAGAAGAGTTAAATAAACCAAATCCGCAGGACTTAACAACGCTTATTTTAGAAGATGAGAATGGCTGGATTGAAGCATACAACAACCGTAATGCAGATACACTTGATCTATTAAATGACGAAAACCATTTTGGACTGGCTCTTACCTATATTGGTATGGAAAATGAAATGTATCGCTGGATGTTTGAAGATGAAGATATGAAGGAATATGATGATACTTATAAAATCGTTGGAGAACCAAAGTTGACTGTACTTTCAACATCAACACGTTTTGCAACGGTGAAAGTTGAAAACTACGTAGTTGAAAACACTTTCGAATACCCAGAAACGGATGAAAATGACGAACCGACTGGTAATATTATTACAGATTCGATTGTTGAAGATCGTTCTGGTGTGTATAACTTAGTGAGACGTGACGGTTCATGGAAAGTGTACACAAACGATTATATAGAGAAAAACCTTTATTATCTTGATGAAGAAGAGGAAGAGCTTTGAGTTTACTCAAGGCTTTTTCTTTTGGTCACAAAAGCTATTTTGTGAAATAGTAAATTAGATGCAAGACAACTCTTACATAAATATATAAAATTTTCCTGTAATAACAATTTATGAAACAAGGGGATAGAGTGGATGAAAAAGTTAATCGGCGGCGCTTTAGCTGCAACATTGTTTATTGCACCGTTTACACAAACAGCTTTTGCAGAAGAAGATTATATCATCGATCCAATCGGGAAGTATTATGCGGAAGATATTGATGGACATTGGGCGCAAACAGATATGGAGAATATGCTGCAAGCCAACATCATCAAAGGAATTCGCGACGCTGATGATCTGCTTTATTTACAGCCAGACAAAAGTATTACTCGGGCAGAGTTCACTGTTCTGATCGTTCGAGCTCTTGAGTTAAAAACAGATCAACAAGGTAAGGCTTTTACAGACACTCAAAAACACTGGGCAAAAAACGACATTAACACAGCAAGTGCTCTAGGAATTGTTTCAGGTAAATCCGATACTGAATTCAAACCGGACATGAAGATTACACGTGCTGAAATTGCTGCGATTGTTGCCCGTGCGTTTGAAGCTACTGTTTCTTTTGAAGAAGGGACACCGAGAGACTTTGAAGATTTAAAACCTGGTCACTGGGCTTACAATCACGTACGTATGGTAAACGGAGTGGATGTTGTAAGAGGAACAAGTGAAACGACAGTTTCCCCTGATAAGTATGCAAACCGTGCAGAAGCGACAGCTATGTTAAAGCGGGCGCTTTGGCTTGAAGAGGTAGATCTTCCGAATGCAGAAGATATATTGGATTTAGTTCTTTACAGCGAATCAGATACACTTGATGCGGTAAACGCCAAGGATGTGGAAGGATTATATGAAATCAATGATGCTGCACGATTTGGTTTTGCACATGAAGCAGGATTAGCTGAAGCTTTTTCCAGTGAATTAACGTTTGAAGACGGTGACACTTTTGAAGGTGAGATTGTTTCAGAACCTGTAACGGAAGCAACAGACATTTCTTCTCGGTTTGTAAAAGTAGTTGTTGAGGATCTAATCATCAATTATACGTATACATATGCGGATCCGAGAAAGGCACCGTTTGATTACACAGAAGATCGCTCAGGGGTATACTACCTGATTCAACGAGATGGAGAATGGAAAGTTTACACCTCTGAATTCTATCAAACGAGGTTTTTAGATTTGGAGCTTTAAGAAGTACAGCAAGCCCGTAACACCTAGGTTACGGGTTTTTCTATGAAAACAGGAGTGAAGCAAGGATTGGAAAAATTACTAGATGACTTTATTCGTTTAGAAGAAGTGCTAGAAGGATTAAGAAAAGATGTAGATAATTTAACTGCAATTTCTGATCGGCTGCGAGAAGAGACTAATAAGCTATCGTACAAAATAGAAAGATAGAGCCAAAATATATATTGCAATGTAAATGACTGAAAATATCCTGCCGATAACAGTCAAACAACCGTTTTCTTTTCTCAAGATTATGAGGTGTAAGATACAGAGAATGGTCACAAAAATAAACAAAGGTGATATAGCAAGTTTTGAAACTTCTACAGACATGGTACCTCCAAATGTTTGTGTTTTGTAAATTTATTGGAAAACCCAACCTATTTATTATTTATAATGGTATAATTTTCTAAAATAGAAAAGGGGAGAAACTGATGAATGTTAGAAAGAAAGCTTTGAGTCTTGGTTTAGGTCTTTCTATAAGTTTAACATCCTTAACAGGGATTGAGGCAAATGCCGCAACCACTATTCCGGTATATGTGAATGGAGTTAAACAAACGTACGACCAGCCGCCAATCATTAAGGATTACCGCACTTTAGTGCCTATTCGTGGAATTTCCGAGAACTTAGGAGCTGCTGTTCAATATCGTTCTTCTGATCAAACGGTTACAATTAAAGATGAGGATACAACGGTTACACTTAAGATCGGATCCAAAACGGCATACATAAACGGTGAGAAAAAGATGCTTGATGTTGCGGCACAAGCGGTAAACAACCGCACGTTGGTTCCGCTTCGTTTTGTCGGAGAAGCATTGGGTGCTAAAGTAGCATACGATTCAAAAACTCAGCGTGTACATATATCAAGTGCTGAATTTGCAAAACTGGTTCTGGAAAACAAAGAAAAAGTGGTTACGATCCACAAAATCAAACACGGTCAGCGGTATGTGTATCCTGGCGCAGGTGTGTTTGTAAGCCCAAGTCTTGTGCTGACTACTGAAACAGCTGTACACCAGGCGCAGGGTGCAGTTATTGAAATGAGCAATGGAAAAGAGGCTACGGTAGAAGGCGTAGTTGAGTTAGATAGGGATAAAAACATGGCACTTCTAAAACTTTCTTCTCCGGTAGATGTTGAGCCGGTTCGTATTTCAAACGAATTCAAAGCTGGCGAGAAAGCTATATCTCTTTCTGCAAAAGATGCAGTGGAAATCGAAATTGAAGATTTCTCAGAGTTTATCGCAAGTAAATTCTATACGAATACTAGATTTACAAACCTGTTCTTCGGCACGCCTCTATTCAACTATGATGGAGAACTGATTGGTTTGTCTACAGAACGTGATGGAGATGACTCGGTCGAATTTTTTGATAGAGCTGCTGGGGCACAAGACTGGAGTGCTTACTTCTCTATGAATCATGCAGATATTAAAACAAGCGGGTTCTTTGAGAAGCTGCCATCTAAACCAATAGAAACCATTGGGGACATCTCACTTGGCATGGACGATACAACCGTTCGTGCAATTGAAAAAGGAGAACTAGGAGAGGAGTCATATCCGTATTTAGTTTATAAAGGTGAAAATGTCTTAGGCCCAGATGGTCAAACAGGCTACGAGTTCTTTCCAAAAGAACGTTCTCTTAAAAGTATTGAATATCATTACGCATCAGAATCTATGACGAAAGAAGAAGCGACTCAAAAATATCAGGAGTTAATTCAGCAGCTAGAAGCTGTTCATGGTGATGCTACTGAAATGGATAATAATTGGGAAGTAGAAGAAGACGGTTATTTTGAAGAAATGCATGCCGAATGGTATCCGAAATTTAATGAGGAAAAACCAGTAATTCTTACATCTGTTCAATATAATTCAACTCTGGAACAATATCGTTTTGCGCTTTATTATCTCTTTTATGGATCTTACCGAAAGTAAGATGTTAAGCTGAACCCTAGTTTAGGAGTTCAGCTTTTATTATTATTTCAAGACATACTTGTTCCAAAAGTTATAAGGCTGGATGGAAGAGGTGATCGGTAACGATGTGTATCCTTTACTTTTTAAATTAGGGACAATCGATTTTAAGATTGCAACAGTATCTATCCTATCGTGAAGAAGTACAAGGGGAGCCGCACCAGATTTAATGACTGCATTAATCTGTTCATTTGTATACGCGCTCGTTTTTGTCGCACTATTATAGCTCCAGTCAAGACTGTCCACGTTCCAGTCCCACATTTTATAGCCTGCCTGATTCATCGCTGTTCGATAAGAATCCGTCATGTATGGTTTGCTGCCGTAAGGAGTCCGGATGACGTTTGAAGCTGCTCCACCAGTTATTTTCTTAACTGAATCGAAGCATGACTTCATCTCACCAACTGCGGCAGAAGGCGAACTATAGAACTTACTTTTATCATGTGTGACCCCATGGCAGGCAATGGTATGGCCATCGTTAAACATCCGTTTAATTAATACGGGGTTGTTATCAGCATTTGGTTTCAGAACAAAGAATGTAGCTTTCAAGTTATTCGCTTTAAGATAATCCAGAATTCCTGCTGTATGTTTGTTCGGTCCATCATCAAAGGTTAAGAATGCTCTTCTTGCTGGTGATGGAGCAGGCGGTTTTGGCGGTGGAGGGGTATGAGCTTTTCGGTATGCTTCTATTTGTGTTTTGTTAGTTTCATAAAGCTGATCTAACGTTAGCTTTGCATTTGCATCCGAAACTCGCGCGATTGGACCTTTATAGGAAAAAGAAACGTTGTAACCGAACGCTTCACTAATCTGACGATAGGGAACAAGTAAACTATTATTGATGTTTATATAGGAGAAAGGAACAGAAGAGTTTCCTTGAATGAACTGTTTTGTTTTCGTGTTTAACGTGATAACCTGGGCACCTTTGGTCAGCCTGATCTCACCGGTAGCTGCAATCCAGTCCACCTGAAATCCAAAGTGTTTGCTGAACGATCGGACAGGTACATATGAAACACCGTTCACAGCTCGAGGAGCGGGGCTCAAATCAAAAAGAATCTTATCATTATGTGCCGCGAAAATAAGGGAACTTCCATGATCGGCTTTTGCGGGTTTAACGAGAACGAACAAAAACAGAGCAAAGAACAAGGTGACAAGTGCGAGGGATCTACTCTTCATTTGAACTTTCCTTTCCAGATTGATATGATTTGTAAGAAATTTGTCTAAACTTGTAAATAGACTTTTGCTAGAATAAGAGATGTACTTTTATACATATGAATGAGACGGTCAATTAAGAATCGTCCAGAAAAAAGTAGGGATACAATTGAAAAAGTGGATAGCGATAATTTTGGGAATTGTGTTAATAGCGGGAGCTGGGACTGGCTATTACCTTTATAAAAATGATGATGTCGTGCGGATTGACGAAAATATTCCGCTCAATACCTATGATGTAATCGTTGTAGGCGGAGAGCCAGAGGGAGTGGCAGCAGCGGTTGCTTCAGCAAGAGCTGGTGCTAAAACACTTTTACTTGTAAAGCGTGATGGACTAGGCGGCTTGTTTACATACGGAGAGTTAAATTTTCTCGACCTCGGTCTTGATAAAGACAAGAAGCCAGCGAACGCCGGAATTTTTAAAGAGTGGCACGAGATGGTGGATAAGGAAATCTCGTTTGACATTGATAAAGCTGGGGAAGCTTTTGACGAGCTAGTAAAAAACGAAGAAAATATTACACTGAAGTTTGAAACGGAAGTGGAAAAGGTAGAGCTGAATGAAGATCAGACGGCTATTCATCAAATTCAAGCGAAAAATCCAGATGGTGTCATGCGCTATCAAGCAAAGCGTTATATTGATACAACCGCTCATGCTGACTTTGCGGCATTAGCAAAAGTGCCATATTTTATAGGGCAAGAGGATATCGGAAAAAAAGACACAAGCATGTCCGTTACGCTCATGATGCATTTTAAAAATGTGGACTGGAGCAAGGTCTATAAAGTAGCGAAGGATGAAACGTTTGGTGAAGCTGTCGTTCAGCCTCGTACGGCGTATGGTTTCTGGGGTGTTGTTGAGGCGTATAAGCCAAAGAGTGACCGGACCCGGTTGCGCGGACTCAACATCGCACGGGTAACAAATGGCGACATTTACATTAATGCACTTCAAATATTCGGAGCGAATGGGTTAGATGAAAAGTCGAAAAAAGAAGCAATTGAAATCGGGAAAGAAGAGACGAAGCATGTATTGGCGTTTCTGCGCGCGAACTTCCCTGGATTCGAAAAGGCAGAGATTGCAGACTATCCAGAAGAACTTTATGTTCGTGAAACACGCCACATCAAAGCGGAGTATCAATTGCCAATCTCAGATGTGTGGGAATATAAAGACCATTGGGATTCCGTTGCGTTTGGATCGTATCCGGTTGACGTTCAAGCCACCGAACCAGACGGGGAAGACTATATCATTTTAAATCCGAAGCAGTATGCGATTCCGTTTCGTTCCCTAGTTCCAAAGAAAGTAGATAATCTCCTGGTAGCGAGTAAAGCATCGGGTTATTCTTCACTGGCCGCCGGAAGCGCGCGTATTGTTCCGACTGGTATGTCGACAGCAGAAGCGGCAGGTATGGCATCTGTTTTATCGTATAAAAATAAAGTGAATTTCCGAGAGATGTCAAAGGATAAAAAACTGGTGAAGGAGCTGCAGGACGAGCTGATCGCCAAAGGTGCTCATCTCTACCATTTTGATTTGGACTATTTATATGAAGGGAAATGGTTCTATCCAGCTGTGAAGGATCTATATTCACGAGGCATTCTGTTCGCTGGGTACGAAAATGATTTGAAGCCTAACGAACCTTTTACAGAGAATCAGTTTGTGTGGATGGTGAAGAATGGAGTGGAGAGAACGGACTCGAAGCTCTATAAAACGATTGAGTGGCCTGAAGTGACGGGTGACAAACCATTAACTTGTGACAAAGCTGCTCGCTGGATGTTTGATTGGTTTATAAAAAAGGATAACCAGCGCAACAATCCTTGGGCCGCTGCAGCAAAGCACGGATATCTAGATGATGAAGTGTTCAAACGTGTTGATGAAAACAGAACGCTTCTGAAAAAAGAAGGTTATGCGCTCGTGTCGGGAATATTGAATAAGATTGATAAATAAACAAAAGCTCTGCAGTCACCGCTTGCAGAGCTTTTTAATATCCTTATTTCTGCTCAACAGTTTGAACATTGTTTTCTTTCATCTTATGTCTCAGCCACTTTATGAAACGGATGTTTAAATAGATTAAGAATGCGGCAGATAAAAAGGTAAAGATTACCCATAGGTTTGATAGAAATAGATTCGTTTCTTCATACTTATATGCTGGTTGTAAAGCTCCATAGATTACAAAGCCATTCGGAGTATTACTTGTCAGAGTAGTAAAAACAAGCAATACAGAAATAACGATACTAATAAAGGACAGTGCATTTAACACAACTGCAATGTTGTTTTTTAATCGATTGCTAAAAGAGATGCTCCATTTAAGAACTGTTTTTATAAAGTAAAAGTTCATATAAACAAATAAAAGTTCGAAGCCAAACAGCACCATTGCAGCTATAGGCAAAGAAGATTCACCGGTTACAGGATCAAATGAAGCCATTGCAATCCACAATGGGAAAACGGCGATTCCAACTAAAGATGTTCTGCCGATACTATAAATTAAAATAATTAATGAAACCAATACACATATTACTGATATGCCAAACAAAACGATTTTTCTCATGTTTAATCCTCGTACTCTTCAAGTAATTTTTTTATTTCTTCCGCTTCATTTCCTTTAATCTGCGTAAACAATTGATCCTTTTCCTTTTTTATGTCCACGAGATAGGATAAATCCTGTTTGTTCTCTTCCCACACCATAATTACTTCACTTTTATCGTCAGCATTAAGCTCAATTTTATAATCAGGTGTTCTTTCAGGAGGCAGACCCTTTATCTGCAATTGGATATAATCATTTGTTCCTTTTGTTAAATCAAGACTGTCTATTAACCTCTCATTATAAGAGTATTCTTTGTCATTTATTTTCATTGTTTCAGGAGTATCATTGGAACAAGCTTGCAATAGAATCAGTACCAAAAGTAAGGTTGTCACCAAATGTTTTTTCATAATAAAGCCCTCCGTATAATCTTACATCCAAATTCTACATTAATTTTACTGATAAAACAATTTTAGTCCTTTTTCACTATATTTTGACATAATCTTGCAATCTATGGATTTTATTATAAAATAGTATAGTAATGGAAAAATTTTCATCTAGAGTATGGGGGATAAGTTAAAATGAGGGGTAAGAGAGTTACTAAAAAGGCGGGGGCTTTTTTAGCTTTAGTGTTGGCAGGACAGACATTTTTAGGTGCAGGTCATACATATGCGTCTGAATTTATTAATGGGAAAACGGTAAAAGAGTTTAAGCTCTCAAAAGCAGCAACGTTTAAGGAGATTACATATAGCACTTCCACTGTGAATCAGGATATTTTTATGGTAGAAACGAAGATTGGTGATCCGAACACACAAATTAAAGTAGGTGTTCCAAACCCGATCAGTTCTTTAATGACGGTGTCTAAGAGGGCGAAGCTGGATAACAGAGCCGGACATTATGTAGTCGGTGCAGTAAACGCGTCTTTCTTTAGATCGAATGATAAATACGGCTACGCGCCAACTGGTGTACTTTCACAAGACAATAAAATCGTAAACTATGGAGTGGTAACAGCGGATTCTACTTCGCCTATGAATATAGCAGTTGGGTTTGGAATCGGTGCGAATGGTGAGCCGATCATCGATTATACTCGACCAAGTCTATCATTTGGATTTAACGGGAAAACACTCCCCCTTTATAGCATGAACTCTGTTCGTGAAGGAAATACAGGTATTCTTTATACAAAAAACAATAAATTAACTACATCTGGAACTAATGAGTGGGGTACGGAGATTGTCATCACAAACACATCAAAAGATCCTGCGCAAATTGGGTTTGGTGATACGATTACAGGAACCGTTTCAGAGATTACTAGAATGACTCAGCCTGGTGACCGTACAATCCCTGCCGGTGGAATGATTGTATCATTTGCAGGAAAGGATTATGCTGATCAGTTAGCTGGTTTGAAAAAAGGTGATACGGTTTCAGTATCAGCGGACATTGAGGCGAAATGGAAAGATGCGAAGTTTATTGTAGGAAGCGGACCGTTGCTCGTTCGCAACGGAAAAGTGGAAATTTCAATGTCTGCAAATGATTATCTCGTAAAAGACCGTGCACCGCGAACAGTGGTAGCTTACGATGCAGATTATAAGAAACTATTTTTCATCGTGAATGATGGACGATCTAAAGCGAGTTCCGGTTCATCGTTAACAGCTATGGCAAACTACTTGATTTTACTTGGTGCAGACTACGCTATGAACCTGGACGGCGGGGGATCATCTGCGATGGTTGCTCGTCCGTATGGTGCGTATGAGCCTGTTTTAATGAATACGCCATCTGACGGAGTGGAGCGTGCGGTTTCGTCGATTTTAGAAGTGGTAAACACAGCTCCAACAGGGGCAGCGGCTATTCTTGTTTTAGGCTCAGCTCCAACTCTTGAAGTGGGTATGAAGGCAGCTATTCCTTTGAAATATGCACTTGATGAAAACTATAACCCTATGAGTCTATCAGCTTCTCAGCTTACGTGGACAGTTGAAGGCGGAGTAGGGGTTATGGAAGGCAATACGTTCGTTGCTAAAACAGAAGGCAAAGGAACGATTGTAGCTAGCATGGGAGGTGCCGTTGCGCGAATCCCTGTGACGGTTGCAAACTCTGTACCAGCTGGAACAAAGTATTTAGCTCTGGATCATTTTAATTCGTTATCTAACTGGGGAACTCAAACAGCCCGCTCGACGGTTGCTCTTTCATCCAGTTCGTATTTTGCTAGAGAAGGATCATCCGCGAAAGTAGATTATGATTTTACGAATAGCGGCGGCGGTACTGCAGCAGCTTATATAGAAGCCAACCAATCCATTCCTGTAAATGGGAAGCCTGTGGCAATTGGAGTTTGGACCTATAATGACGGGTCTGGTCATTGGCTTCGCGGAGAAGTAATTGATGCAAACGGTCAAACGCAAAAGATTGATTTTACAGAACCAGGCGGAATGACTTGGAAAAGCTGGGGCTACAGCGAGGCGAAGCTGGATTCAAATCTAGCATTCCCGATAAAGTTCAAGCAGCTTTATTTTGCAGAAACAGATGCAGCTAAACATAATAAAGGAACGATCTATTTCGAAAACCTGCAGGCTGTTTATGATGCAGCTTATGTAGAACCTGCTTTTACAGATTTAGAAAAAGCACCTTGGGCGAAGAGCTCAATTTTACAGTTAACAAGCCAATCTATCATCAGCGGGTACCCGAATGGACAGTTTGGACCGAATGACAACATTACACGTCTTCAAGCGGCAACGATGATATCAAAGCAAATGAAATTAGCGACGAGCAATGTAAAAGATCCTGGTTTCGCTGATGTGACACCAAACACTTACGGATATGGAACAATTGCAGCGGTTGCTTCAATTGGTGCTATGGGTGGCTTTACAGACGGTACGTTCAGACCTGATGCAACTTTATCTCGCGGTGAGATGGCATCCATTATCGAACGTGCTTATGATTTAGAAGGAACAACTACCAAATCATTTTCTGATGTGAAACCAGGTTACTGGGCGTACAATTCCATCCAGACGATTTTGGCTAACGGAATTACTGGCGGATATACGGACGGAACATTCCGACCAAATAGCCCGATCACAAGAGCTGAATTTTCATCCATGCTGGATCGTTATATAAATTAATTAAAAAATACTATAAATTTTTCTAAACGTTATAGAAATATAGCCGATATTAAGGATACTAAGTAACACATCCTAACAAAAACCTGTTCAAATTTGAGCAGGTTTTTGTTCGTTTATGCATAAAATTTATATTAGGCAAATTTTAGATGTTTTGTAACAATAGCTTAACAAAAGATAAGGCTTTTTTACATTGACTACAAAACGTAATACTTATACGCTACAAAGGTAGTTTATTTTTGGAAGGGGAGAATAATTTTGGGGAAACGACAACTTCATAGTTTCATAGTTCTTTGTCTGATCGTCTCCATGTTTTCTGTCTTTGGTTTTACGGGAGGCCAAAAAGCAGAAGCCGCACACGATCTAGTTAATCCAAATCAATTTTATACATATGATGAGATGGTTACAGACATGAAAGAACTAGCTGCGCATTATCCTGGTTTGATCAGCTATAAAGAAATTGGACGCAGTGAATATAACCGTCCGATTTACGCGATTAAATTAGGTAAAGGAAATGCAACAGTCTTAGTTAACGGTTCGCATCATGCCCGCGAATGGATTTCGACCAATCTATCCATGGATATGATTGATGAATATGCGAGTGCTTATACGAACGGAGATTATCTTGGGAAGTATAACGTGCGAGATATTTTAAATAAAACAACGATGTGGTTCGTGCCGATGGTCAATCCGGATGGTGTAACTCTGCAACAATACGGGCTTACGAAGTTTCCTTCTGCAGATCATTGGAAGCTGATCAACATGAACGAAGGCAGCACAGACTTCAAACGCTGGAAAGCAAATGCGCGCGGTGTCGATCTTAATCGTCAGTATGATGCTGATTGGGCAAACATTAAGAACAATAAGTCAGGTCCGTCCTGGAGCAATTACAAAGGTACAGCACCTGTAAATCAGGCTGAATCTAGAGTGATGGTTAACTTTACAGCTCAAGTAAATCCTGAAATGTCTCTCGCTTATCACACGAGCGGAGAGATTTTATATTGGAATTTCCACCAGACGGGAAGCTGGTATGATCGTGATCATGCGTATGCCAAAGTGATTGGGAACTTGACTGGATATAGCTTAGTTTATCCGGGCACGAATCCTTCAGGCGGAGGATATACGGATTGGTTCATCATCAAATACAAGCGTCCTGGATTTACGCCTGAGCTTGGAAATTATGCAGGGAATACGCATGTTCCAGTATCAGAATATCCGGCGATCTGGTCACAAAATAAATATGTTGGACTCTATGTGGCACAAGAAGGCTACAAGCTATATGTGAAGAGCCCTCGCTACAAGCCAGAACAAAAAATTACGGTTCACGTAAATGGCAAGCTCTTCAATTATGATGAAAATGCCTTTGCGAAGGATGGTCGTACGTTTGTACCGCTGCGCGGAATCTTTGAAGAGTTAGAAGCAACGGTGAACTATAATGCTTCAACAGGCGTTATCAAGGCAACACGTTGGGATCGAACAGTAACATTTAAATTAGGTTCTACTTCAGCAACAGTTGTTTCAGAGAGTGGAACATCAACAGTAACGTTTGATGCGGCACCGCAAGTCGTTGATAACAGAACGATGGTACCGCTTCGCTTTATCGGAAACGCATTGGGTGCAGAAACGAAATGGAACAACGACACATACACAGCATCAATCATTGACCGTTATGTGATGGATTCAAAAGTGAAGAACCCGGATCCAGTAGCAGTAACGATTAATGGAGAACAGCAGAATTTTGATCCACCAGCACATATCTATGGCTACAGCACGGTGTACTTACCGCTTCGTGATCTGTTAACCGCAATGGGAGCAACGGTTACGTTTGCAGATAACATTGTGACGGCAGAAAAAGATGGAACGAGAATGTTGATCAATCTTAAAGAACGTACGATTTCGGTAAACGGAAAGTACATTTACATGAGTGAACCAGTAATTGTGGATCAGAATACAACGATGCTTCCTGTGAGAATTATTTCGAACGCATTCGGCTTCGATGTAGCATGGTCACAAGATGAGTTGACGGTTCACATTACTACTGAAGAGGCGGCCGCAGAGCAACCAGCAGAGGAAGCACCTGCTGTTGAGCAGCCTGCTGAAGAGACAGATGCTCCGGCAGAAACTCAAACGGTAGAGGAACAGCCTGCAGTAGATGAGCCAGAAGAAACAGTACCAACTGAAGAAACGGCACCTGCTGAAGAAGCAACACCAGCAGAGGAAGCTCCAGTTGTAGAAGAACCAGCTGAAGATGCTGAGAAACATGCAACAGAAGAGCAAAATACAACACAGGAATCAGAAAATGGTCAGATTGAGTCTCAATCTGTTCCGAATTTGGAAGAATCGCCTGCAGTTGAAGAAAATTAATAGAAAAAAGGAACCATGCCTAGTGATTTGGGCATGGTTTCTGCATTGTAAGAGGTATTTTGAGGGAGATGATTTCAGTTAGTAACTTTAAGTTGAAACAATCTCGCGAGAATGAGTGGCATTCTCACGAAAAGTTGCCGTAATCTCACGAAAAAGACCTCTAATCTCACGAAAATTAAAATATACTCGCAAGCCGCCATTCTACGACATTATCTGACACCCAATCCGCATACTCAACCATTCTCTACCTTCTCCTCAAAACGAGGTAAACTACTCCAAAACAAACCTTAAAACACATCCAGCCTAATACAGTCCCAGCCGTATTCAAAACTAGATCATCCACATCAAAGACGCGGTTTCCAATCGTATATTGCATTGTTTCAATTAATAGACTTGCCAAAAATCCATATAAAACAGAAGAAATAAAATGATTAGCCCATCTAAATAAAAGCGGAAGTATACACCCTAACGGAAAAAAGAGAATTAGGTTTCCTAACACGTTTTTAAGGAGCAGCATTTGATTCCCGCTATTCCACATTAAAATAATCGTGCGAAATAAATCTAAGTTTATAGCCTCACCATAAACATAATCATTTTTTGTTAGCAAAGTAACGTAAAATAATAGTGTCATGTAAATAATTAAAGCTATGTAAACGGGGACCTTTAATTTTTTTCTAAGCAGTAAATAACATTGTTTTTTAGATTTCACATTTGTACTCCGAGAATTAGTCATTATTTTCAGTATAATGCTTAATCAAACCTGCTTCCACGGTTTTTATGCTTAAAAAAAACCAATCCTTTGAACGTTTTTATACGTCTTAAGGATTGGTTCAATTATATTATTGATTTTGTTGTGGAGGATAAGCTTTCCACACAGACAGATCGATTTCTTCCTTCAGTAGTAGATTACTAGGGAAGATAAACGTCCATGGCTTGCTCGTGTTCGCTTTTACTTCAAAATCATTCAGCGCAAAACCGCCTTTAGCAATTACATCACCAGATGCATCTGAAACTTCAAGCGGAAGCTGTTGCAGCTGGATGTTTTTATCGGAACCATTTCGGATAAGCATCGTTACGTGCAAGTTGCCATCCTCAGACTTTTTCGCCTGAAGCCCCATGAAGTTCACTTCGCCAGGTTTCGGTGCCTGCATGTCAGCTACTAGCTGATGTAAGCGTGCTTTATCTTCTTCAGGAAGGCTGTTCGCCCAGCTTTCTTCTAGATCTAAAGCGTGCTTTTTCTGTGTTTTTAATTCAAATGCAAGCTTCCAGCCAGTCTTCGGAAGTTCACCTTCAACAGACAAGTCAGCTGCTCCAAAACTAAACAGCCAAGGTACACTGCTTTTCGCCGGAATCTCTCCAACAACAGAAAGGTCAAACGCTTTGCGTGCTAGTTTTTTACCATCTGCATCTAGTAACAATAGCGGCATTTCCTGCAATTTAATTGCTTTACTTAAGCTGTTGCGTACAAAGGCAGTTACTGTTACGCTGCCATCTTGCTTCAAATCTACACCAGATAGTGAGATTTGATTTGGCTTTAAAGGAGAAAGCTCCAAGTTCAAAAATTGATAAACATACTTTAATTCCTGCGCTGGCTCATATGCAGGAGAGTAAAATAGTTTCGTTTCTACTTCTTCCTCCATACTTTGTTCCACCGTTTCATTTAATAATTCTTCAGAGGACACCGTCGTGTCTTCTCCTGTTTTGTTTAGATTTTTCTTTTTAAAAAGAGAAAGCATGATTGGACCTCCTTATTGTTTTTGCTTTTGATTTTCTACAGCTTGCATGAACTGTGTCAGTTGGCGAATCGCCGCTTTATGAATCTTGTGGCGTGTCCCGATAAAGATCTGCAGGCCTTCTTTTTCATATAATCTCATAGGATCGTCCTGTCCATAACGGCGGAGTCCGATTCCCTCTTTTAAGTGGCTCATCGCCTCTAGATGACTGACCCATTCACGGTCTAACGCCATCACTGTATAGCTCTTCAGCCATTGTGTCATCTTCTCATCAGCTTGCATAAAGGCTTCAAGTTCCTCTAGATAAACAGTGAGCTGTGCCTTCAGATCATCTTGAAGTTCATAATCTTCCTGGTAGCGATCTTTTAATTGAATGTAGTTTCCGTAAATCATTGTTAAGTCGTGCTGCAGTTCGTCTAAACGCCATTCTTCCGGCAGTAAATCTTCTGTAATATGATCGTTGTACACTTTTTCAATCGCTTCCTCAGCCATCTCTTTTACATAAGGGAAGACCTCTTCTTTAACTAAAAGCTGATCGCGAAGCTTGTAAATGATCGTACGCTGCTGGTTCACGACATCATCCAGCTTTAGCGTATACTCACGGCTAGAGTAGTTAAAACCTTCACAGATGCGCTGCACACGGTCCATGAATGCAACCGGATTCTGATTTAAAATCAAGCCTGTATCATCGGTTTTCATTCCTTTTTGCAGCTTTTCCATCTCGTCACGAGCAAAACGCTTAACGATCTCATCCTCAATACTTACGAAAAATTGAGAGCGTCCAGGATCTCCTTGACGTCCAGACCGGCCTTTTAGCTGGTTATCGATACGGCGGCTTTCATGACGTTCTGTTCCCAAAACATAAAGCCCGCCAAGCTCTTTTACGCCTTCGCCAAGTAAAATATCAGTTCCGCGGCCAGCCATGTTTGTCGCGATCGTAATCTGTCCTTTTTGACCAGCAAGACTGATCAACTGTGCTTCTTGCTCTTCGCTCTTTGCGTTCAGCAGTTGATACGTTAAGCCTTTTTTATCAAGGTAGGATGCCACTTCTTCAGACTGTGCGATTGTAGTTGTCCCAATCAACACAGGCTGCTTCGTTTCGTGGATGCGAGCTACTTCCTCAGCAATCGCTTCGTACTTTTGCTCATGTGTCGCATAAACACGGTCCGTCATATCTTCACGCTGACGCGGTTTATTTGGCGGAATCGGAATAACATGCATGCCGTACACATCACGGAATTCTTTTTCTTCCGTTTTCGCAGTTCCCGTCATTCCAGAAACCATCGGGTACATTCTGTAATAGTTTTGAATCGTAACAGAGGCTTGTGTTTTGTTTTCTTCTGTTACTGTAAGTCCTTCTTTGGCTTCAATCGCCTGATGAAGGCCGTCACTGTAACTGCGGCCTTCTAATATACGGCCCGTAAACTGGTCAACGAGCTCCACTTTTCCGTCGCGTACGATATAATCAACATCGCGCTTCAGCATGATCGCAGCACGCAATCCTTGAAGAACATAGTGGTAAAGCATCTGATGTTCAAGTTCATATAGGTTGCCAACACCAAAACATGCTTCAATGCGGTCTATTCCTGCATCAGTTAAGCTTACAGATTTCGTTTCTGGATCAAACAGGTAGTGCTCTTCTTCTTTAAAACGCTTAACAAGCTGTGCACAAACATAATGCAGCTCCTGGCTTACTTGTGTTTTACCCGCAACGATTAGCGGAGTTCTAGCCTCATCAATCAGTACGCTGTCCGCTTCATCTAAAATCGCAAAATGATAAGGACGCTGAACCTTTTGAGAAGGTTGCTGCACCATGTTGTCTCGAAGAAAATCAAAACCAAACTCATTACCGACACCATATGTAATATCTGCTTGATACGCAGCTGCTTTATCTTCAGGTGAGATCTGCGGAACATTCAGTCCAACTGTTAATCCAAGAAAAGAATGAATCTGTCCAATAAATTCGCTGTCACGGCGAGCCAAGTATTCGTTAACCGTGATAACGTGAACGCCTTTGCCTTCTAGTGCACGGACATAAGAGGGAAGGGAAGCGACAAGCGTTTTACCTTCACCCGTTGCCATCTCAGCAATGTTTCCTTCTAATAGAACAAGTCCGCCAATCAGCTGCACGTCAAAGTGGCGCATGCCAAGCACACGCTTGGAAGCTTCACGTACAACCGCAAACGCTTCGAACTTTATGTCATCGATTGTTTTTCCTTCTGCGAGCTGTTCTTTAAACTCAGCTGTTTTTGCTCGCAAATCTTCATCTGTATATTTTTTAAAAATAGTTTCCAGCTCGTTGATTTGGTCTACCATTTTGGTGTATTTCTTCAACGTTCTTTGCTGCTCATCTATGATGTTTTTCAAGTAGGTCAACATCTTACTCTCTCCTTATTAAATACTGAAACTAGTATATCACAAGGATTTATAAAAATATCCAAAAATAGAATGATTTTGTCAAAAATGGTTAAATAATCTGCTGGTGGGAAAGAAAATATTGTCATATACCAAACCAATTTGTATGATTAAGACGAAATCAACAAAATTTCATAGTTAAATAGGAAAGCAGGGAATGCATTGATTCAATACGCAAACGCACTTCGATCACTGGCTATCATGGCCGTTGTTATGATTCATGTAATCGCTTCATTAATGGTAGTGGATATTTCTAAAACGTGGTGGCTAGGAAACCTTATCGATAGTTTTGCACGATGGAGTGTTCCTGTCTTCGTTATGGTCAGCGGAGCATTGCTTCTGGGGAAAGAAGAACCTCTTTCTGTGTTCTTTAAAAAGAGAGCCTCCAAGATCATCATACCGTTCCTTTTCTGGACACTGTTTTATGAACTTTTTAAAGTCAGAACGCAGCTGGATCTGTTTTCAATTGAAACTGCAATCAAAAATATATATACAGGAAAAGCCTATTACCATTTGTGGTTTCTTTATATGATTGTCGGAATTTATTTCGCAACTCCGCTTTTTCGTGCTATTGCACACCGTACAAATCTAATGATTTATTTTGTCGCTATTTGGTTTTTTATGTGCTTCGAAAACGTAATCTTCTATTTTACGTCCATGCACATCGGTTTCAAGATGGGGATGTTCTGGGGATTCGCTGGATACTTTTTATTAGGCTACTTGCTCGCTAAACATACAATAAGTAAAAAAACAACGATGCTTATCTATGCGGGTGGAATCGTTGGAATGCTGGTTACAATCTTTGGTACGTACTGGGCAACGTCTTCAAAAGGTGCTTTGGACATTTTTTGGCTAGATTATTTGTCGCCAAATACCGTGCTTGTTTCAGCTGCAGTTTTCGTATTATTTAAACATTCGTTTAATATGAACGTGCCATTTATGAGTTCATTTGCAGCTGCAAGCTTTGGAATCTATTTGATTCACCCGTTCTTTCTAACCTTATATAAGTCTGGTATTTTTCAAGATCTCTTTGGCTTTGCGCTTCACAGCAGAACGATTCACGTACTATTCGGAGTCCCCGTAACGTTTATTGTTGTAACTTTATCTAGTTATCTAGCAGTCGTTATTCTTCAAAAGATTCCGTTTGTTAAGAATATCGTTCCATAGTATATACTGGATAATTATTTTAAAAATTTAAATACTTAACATTTCCTCCTAAAGATAGTAAAATAAGCATTAGAAAAAGTTCCTGAAAGATATTATTATTTCCAAGAATGTAAAATATAAGAGGAGGAAAAGAATTTGAAGAAAAAACTAGCAAGTTCATTATTGGCTTTGTCTCTGTTGGCAACACCGTTCGCTGGTCAATCTGCAAGTGCGGCTGGATACAAAGATCCGTTTACATACTATATGCCGGTAGATATTGAAGGGCACTGGGCTGAGAATAACTTATGGGAAATGCTGTATGCAGACATTGTAAGAGGTACAATTGAAACTGTTGAGGATGACGGGGTAGAATTTGATTTACTTTTTCTAAACCCAGACGACAAAATTACTCGTGGTGAGTTTGTTTCTTTTATCGTACGTGCTTTGGAATTAAAAGCGAATGGAAAAACTGTTCCTTTTAAAGACATCAGTAAACACTGGGGAAAAACACACATTCAAATTGCTTATCAGAATGGAGTAGTAAGCGGAACATCTGCTACAACATTTGAGCCAAACAAGAAAATTACGCGTGCTGAAATGGCAGCTATGCTTGTTCGTGCATTTAATAAAACAGTAGAATTTGAGAATGGTACTCCAAAAGATTACAAGGATCTTCCTAAGGATCATTGGGCTTACAACCATCTTCGTATGGTGAACGGATTAGACATTATGAAAGGTATTTCAGCTGATAAGTTAGCGCCAAACAATCAGGCAACACGTGCTGAATCCATCGTTATGATCTACCGTTCTCTAAAAAATGAAACAGCTAATCTACCTACTAAAGAAATGCTAGAATTAGTTATTTTGGATAACGAAACTAAAGGTACAAAATACATCAATGAGAAAAACTGGGATGCAATGAGGGACTTAATTGATGTTAGACAAATGGGATTTGCCCACTCAGCAAGTAATACTTTTTTAGATATGATTTTAGAACCGAAATTTGTAGTTTACAATAGCGTTCTTACAGGTGATATTGGAATCGATTATGAAAATGCCGAGATTAACACACGCCTTGTAAAAATAAAGCTGGAAAATGCAATATATGATATGGAAAGAACAGAAGATGGGGAAACTGTAGAATACGAAAAAGATGCATCAGGTTATGCCTATCTCCGCTTAGAAAATAATCGCTGGAGACTGTATACATCCGATGAAGTTGAAAGTAATTATGAAGAATGGTATGAATTACTGTTTGGAACTGAAGAATAAAATTAAATGAAAACCCACCTAATTCAGGTGGGTTTTTTCTTTTTCACTATAATTGTTAAATAAAAGATAGTCTGAAAGTTCCTAGCAAATTATGTAGAATATTGGTAGATTAAGAGAGGGTGTGGTGAACCTTAGTAATTTTTACAAATGGGGGTAGTATAGTGAAAAAATGGTTGGCTTTATTATTATTGTCTATTGTCATGTTGTTCAGCACATATTCAGCTAGTGCAGCTGATGACATTACAGGGCATTATTTTGAAGGGGATATGAGAAAGCTCATCGATTTGGGTTATTTAAAAGGGGAAGTCATTGATGGCCAGACTTACTATAAGCCAGATCGTGATGTAACCCGTGCCGAGTTTGCGGCATTTTTAGTACGTGTTTTAGAAGCGCAAAATTTAGAAGTCATCAACCCGAAAAGTTTTTCTGATGTAAAAGAAGGCGCATGGTATTACAAAGTTGTTCAGCAAGCTGCTGAAATGAACATTGTTAATGGTACACCAGACGGCAAGTTTTTGCCTGATGCACCGATTTCAAGAGAAGCGATGGCTTCCATGATGAATGGAGCTTTTGAATATAAAGGAATCAAGCTTCCAGAAGCAGAGTTGAAGTTTGCAGATGCTTCAAAGGTCCAAAGCTGGGCAGTACTTTCTGTAGAAAGAATGGTTTATGCAAAAATTATTGCAGGATATGGTGATAACACGTTCCGTCCTTCTGAGTATGCAACACGCGGAACGACGAGCGCATTTTTAGTGCGTATGATAGACGTTCTGAAGAACCCGCCTAAACCGCCTGTTCCAAACTTTTATCTTGCAACAGTAACAAAGGATTCTACTACAAATGTTAAAGAGTATGAAACCTATGATGAAGCAAAAGCTGCAGCGACAGATGCTAATCACGTTGTTTTAAAAGACAACAAAGTCGTTTACATGAAGAGTGGAGTTGTTTCTCCAGCTCAAGTTCAGCCACTTGCATCTGTACTCTATAAGACTAGCGGATTTGGAGATCATTACTTTAGTTTAGTTGCAGGAACAGAAACGGAATTTTTAGATGCCGGTGAAACATGGGTTAAGGTTAAGTTCAATAATACAATCGGTTACTTTAAGATGAATGAAGCAACACTTCATCCGACTGTTAAAGTAAAAGGTGCATCTTATTATAAGGCTGAAAACGGAAAGCTGACACACTATACGTATAACGTGAACACAGATACTTATGGTGCATTTTGGTTTGGAAGCAGCGGAACCCTTCCGAATGGAGACTATAAGAGTAAAGATGGTCATTCATTTTCTGGAAACGGCAACACTTATAACATGTATCAGTACTTTAATGTAATGCCACTTTATACGAAGACAAGCTACACGGCAGAACAGCTGAATGATTTTGTTAAGAATAATAAGCCTGAATCAGCTGCGGACAATACGATTCTCGAAAACTTAGGACAAGCATTCAAAAATGTAGAAGCTAAATATAACGTCAATGCGATGTATTTATTGTCTCATGCCATCCATGAAAGTGGTTGGGGCACAAGCAGGCTTGCTATCGATAAAAAGAATCTATTCGGTATTCGCGCAGTCGATGGCTCCGCGTATGAGAGCGGCGATACATTTAAATCCTATGAAGCATGTATTGAAGTTCTGGTTAAGGAATACTTGCTCGATCCGACTTCCAGCTATTTTATTCAAGGATGGAAAGCAAACGGTGAAGTTGTTGGTGATAAAGAACTAGGTATGAATGTTCGATACGCATCTGATCCTTACTGGGGACAAAAAATTGCAGGTTATATGTACAGAATTGACCGCTACTTAGGTGAGAAGGAACGTAACCAATATGGAATTTCGGTAACGTTAACGGACGGAGTAAATGTAAGAAGCGATGCGACAGCTGAAGCTAGCAAGCTGTATTCCATTCCTTTAGAAGGTACACCAGTTCTTGTTTTAAACGAGGTGGCGTCTAAAACTAATGAAGGAATATGGCTTCAAATTGCACCAAAGAATTTAAATGGTGCTAATTATGAAAAAGCATTCGTTTACAAAGAAGATGGACCATATGGAACACTTCTGAGAGATTTACCTTTAGCAAAATAATATTTTCGTAGAAGGCTATTGAACCTAATTTCAATAGCCTTTTTCTTTTTGTCTAGGAAAATATAATAAAATTTATGGTAATCTTTGGTTGTAGTTTGATAGAATAGTAGTGGGAAAGTGGAAAAATATTATTTTGGAGGGGAAGTTTTGAAGAAATTTTTGTTGGTTTTAGTATTGCCATTTGTGCTTCTGTTCGGATTGGGAGCACAGGGTGCATCGGCGAGTGATGGTCTAGACACTAAGTATTTTAAAGTGCCAATGAGAGAATTAATTGAACTAGGATTAATGGAAGGTGCAGATAAAAACGGCGTAATCGATTACGAGCATGACAAAACGATTTCTAGAGCTGAATTTGCAACGTTAATGGTTCGTGTGTTAGGAAAGGGGAATATGCCTGTAACCAATCCGACTGATTTTTCGGATGTTCCGACAAACTATTGGGGATATACTGCCATTCAACAAGCAGCACAATTAGGAATAATTAACGGTACAGGGAATGGAAAGTTCTCTCCGACAGCTAATATTACTCGCGAGCAGATCGCATCAATCATGAATAGTGTTCTTGAGAAACAAGGTATTGCTCTTCCTGCGAAAGATTTGTCTACATATGATGACGCAGATCATGTGAGTTCGTATGCAAAACTTTCTATGGAAAGAATTGTGGGAGCTGGTATTTTAGCTGGTTCAAACAATAAGTTAAATCCTAAAGAGAATGCTACGCGTGGAATGACGTCAGCATTTTTGATCCGTATGCTGGATTATGCAAAGCCTGTTTATTATGTAGGTACAGCTACTGCGAATGAAACAAAACAAGGCACGCAGTATGCTAGTTATGCTGAAGCAAAAGCAGCAGCAACTGGAACAAATGACGTTGTTTTAAAATACAAAAAGATTGTTTCCATTGAAGAAGGTCAAGTGACGAACAGCATTATTGCACCTACAGTTAACCTTTGGAATGACACAACGTTCAACCATATAATTATCGGTGTGGCATCAGGGACACCGGTTGAATTTTTAGAATCTGGTGAGAATTGGATAAAAGTAAAGTTTGGCGAAAAGACGGGTTACGTAAAATTAAAAGAAGCGAAGCTCATCCCTTCTGTTCAAGTTAAAGGTGAAAGCTTTTATGAAGTAAAAGACGGTTTGTTAAGACATTATGTGTACAATGCCCACGCGCAAAAGCATGAATCTTACTTGTTTGGACGAAGTGATGCAGATATGCCTGAGGGTAAATATGTAAGTGAAAATGGCAGTCTCTATAAGAATGAATCAACTGGGGCAACATATGAAGCTCATCAGTATTTCAATAAGCTGCCTCTTTACACGAAGACTTCGTATACTGCTGAGCAACTGAATCAATACGTGAAAGACAATAAACCTTCTACTCTTGGAATTTCTGTTCTAGAAACAATGGGTGCAAAGTTTAAAGAAGTTGAAGAGGAGCAAAACATCAATGCGATGTATATGCTTGCCCATGCGATACATGAAAGCCAATGGGGTACAAGTGAATTTGCAAAAAATAATTTTAATTTATTCGGGTTAGATGCTTATGACGGTTCTGGAGAAGCAGGTGCATTTGCTAATTATGATGAAGGTTTTAACGCACTTGTTGATCGCCTGACTAACCCAGATAAAGGATATTTCACAAAATCCTTTAAGTACCAAGGCGCATTCCTTGGGAACAAAGATCTTGGAATGAATGTTTTCTATGCGGCAGATCCATACTGGGGTCAAAAGATTGCTGGTCACATGCACAGAATGGATGTAGCGTTAGGAGGCAAGGAACGTAATAGGTATGATATTGCGGTTACTTTAACTAAAGGTGCTACAACTAAAGTAAGAAGTACACCGACTGTTGGTGATAATTTGTTGTATGAACTTACAGTAACAGGGTTACCTGTTTTAGTTCTTGATACAGTTGTTACTGAAAAAGAAGGAACTTGGTATGAGATTGCACCTAAGAACTTAAACGGTGCTAATTATGAAAAAGCTTATGTGTACAGTCATGGAGCGTCCTACGGAACGAACATGAAGCTTTTGAATTTGGCTCAAGAGTAAAAGCAAGAAAAAAGCCTGACTTAAGGGAATGAGGTATGTTCCTGGGGGTTAGGCTTTTTAAATTGGCCGGTGCACCCCGCCAAATAATAGTGTGGATTGTCGACTCGCGAGTATGTGCTTGATTTTCGTGAGATTATGGTAATTTCTCGTGAGAATAAGATTCAAATTCGTGAGATTAACACCAATTCTCGTGAGATTATCATTTTTGATGTCCCTTATGCGTTTTCCTAGCACCATTTTCACTTCACAAACTGCATATCATTTACAGAAAACTTGGATAATCCCACCACCTCCCTCAAAAACTAAAGTGGAAGACGACCTATTATAAGGTGAAACATATAGTTACAGACCATATAGTTTAGGACCGTTTTATGATATATTTATTAGTGTTTTACTTAAAATAGGTAAACTTTGCTAAAAAAAGCAAAGTTAATTAAGGAAAAAGTGGTGACTTTCATTGAAAAATACAGTTCGAATTCTAGGTGTAGATTTCGTAAACTCAACATTATTTGAATTCTTAAATACATTAAGCGGACATCTGGAAAGAGAAGAAAAGACGTTTGTTGTAACGGCGAATCCTGAGATCGTAATGAAGGTTCGTGAAGATGCAAACTACCGAGCAGTCGTTGAGAAAGCAAACTATGTAACAGCGGACGGTATTGGTGTTGTTAAAGCAGCGGGACTTCTTGGGAGGCCGCTTCCTGAACGTGTAACCGGTTTTGAAACGTTTATGGGACTTCTTCAGATTGCTAACGAAAAAGGATACAGTATTTATCTATTAGGTGCACAGGATGAAGTGCTTCAAAAAACAGTTACTGAGATTATGACACAATTTCCTAATGTGAAGATCGCAGGTGCTCATCACGGTTTCTTTGATTGGAATGATGATCATATTCCAAACGAGATTCAGCGCACGAAACCGGACCTTATTTTTACTGCGCTAGGTGTTCCTAGACAGGAGCTGTGGATCGGGCAGAACATGGACAAGTTTGAAAAAGGTGTATTCATGGGAATCGGCGGATCGTTTGACGTGCTTGCTGGAGCGGTTCAACGCGCACCGGAATTCTGGCAAAAAATGAACCTAGAGTGGGCTTACCGATTGATGAAGCAACCATCTCGATGGAAGCGCCAGCTTAGCCTGCCGCACTTCGCATTAAAAGTAATCCAGCAAAAGGTGACGGGCAAGCATGAGTAAGAATACGTTCATCAGAGGAGCACTCATTTTAACGATCGCTACCTTTTTATCTAAGTTTTTAGGCTCTGTTTTCCGTATTCCGCTTCAAAATATCGCAGGTGACGATGTACTTGGTATTTTTAGTCTCGTTTATCCTGTTTACATGACAGCGCTAATTCTGTCAGTTGCCGGAATCCCGATTGCGATTTCAAAATTAATTTCAGAAGCTCGAGCAAAAGGCGAGGATACTGAAATCCGAAACATTTTTAACACGGCCGGTATCTTAGCCGTCATTTTCGGTATTCTCTCATTTAGCTTCTTATACGGATTTTCATATCAAATCGCAGAAATTTTAGGCGGTCAAGAAACGAGAAGTTCACTTATTGTCGTATCTATCACGCTTTTGATCGCGCCTTATATGGCTGTTTACCGTGGATTTTTCCAAGGTTACGAGGATATGAAGCCAACTGCTTACTCCCAAGTGATTGAGCAGTTTATTCGTGTGGCACTCGTTATCGTTGCCGCTTATTATTTTGTTTCTATTCAAGCGGATAACGAAACGATCGCAGCTGGTACGATGGCAGGTTCAGCAATCGCGGCACTCATTTCGTTAATCTTTTTAAGAATTCTTTTTCAAAAATCGAAACTTAAACCGGGCTCGAATCGTCCATATACAATAGAGGCGTTTAAAAAGTCGAGTAAGCACATATTAAAGCTATCTCTGCCGATTTGTGTAGGTGCTTTAACGATGGCGTTGTTGAATGTTGTTGACTCATTGACTATTCCTTCAGCGCTGAAAATGGCAGGGAATACAGCGAAAGAAACCTTTTACTTAAACGGTATTTATGCACGTGGTGCTTCGCTTGTTCAAATTGCCACTGTGTTCTCAACTTCAATTGTTTTGCCGTTGATCCCATTAATTACAGGGAAAATAGCCAAAAACGAGATGAATGAAGCGAATAGAGTAATTAAACGCTCGTTCAACTTAACGCATTTATTCTCATGGCCTGCAGCCGTAGGGATTGCTGCATTAACTCTTCCATTAAACATAGCGCTTTTTACAAATGATGAGGGAAGTCTTGTTGTTGCGATCGTAAGCTTCAGTTCGGTTTTCACTTCGCTTGCTGTCCTTGGAACAGGAATTCTGCAAGGAATCAACCGACCAACAGCAGCGGCAATCATTATCGTAGCAGCTGGAATCGGGAAAGCACTTTTAAACTTTATGCTGATTTCACAGTATGGATTGTTAGGTGCAGCCATCGCAACATTGGTTATTTATATTGTTATTACAGTTGCCAATGCGCTTATAATTAAACAAACGTTTAAATTGCCCTTTGTAAATCGGTCGATTTTAACCTTTGCGATTGGAAGTTTGATTATGGGAGCAGCGATTGGTTATCCAACATTATTAATAGATCTTTCCGGACGTCTTGCAAGCTTATTGTATGCAGGTGTTGCAATAATAATCGGCGGTGCGCTTTTTGCGGTTTTCATTTTGCTGACAAAGGGAATGACAGTAGAAGAATTACAATCTTTACCGTTTATCGGAAAGAAATTGGGTCGATTTGGCAGGGTTTCTAAAAATAATGCTTAAGTATTTAGCGGAAACTAACTATAGCAGAAAAACGCTTTCATTTATTTAATAATTTGTTAACGATTTTTTCACACAAAATTGAAATTATCTATGCTATAATTTTCTCTGTGTATAAATTAAAAGTTGATTTTTGTCGAAATCAAACACAAAAATAAATTGCGTTTTTACAAACAATAATCATCACGCCAATTGGGGAGTGTAACTATGACTTACTGGGCATTGTTAATATGTTTTATTGCGTCGGTTCTTTTGACACCTGTCGTGAAAAGGTTCGCCTTTTTCGTTGGTGCAACGGATAAGCCCAACCAGAGAAAAGTTCATCAAAGAATTATGCCGCGTTTAGGCGGATTAGCGATTTTTATCAGCTTCGTGCTCGGAGTACTTATCGTTCAGCCTGCGAGCCAATATACGGTTCCAATTGTACTTGGAGCAATCGTTATCATCATCACAGGTGTTTTTGATGATATTTATGAGCTTTCCCCTAAAGTGAAGATGCTTGGGCAAGTTATCGCAGCTGGTATCGTCATTTATGGTGGAGTAGAAGTTCATTTCATCAACTTGCCATTTGATTACCGGTTAAGCCTAGGATTCCTTGGAATTCCTTTAACGCTCTTATGGATTATCGGAATTACGAATGCCATCAACTTGATTGACGGACTTGACGGACTTGCAGCAGGTGTATCATCAACGGTATTGATCACCATCTCAGGTATGGCGATTTACAATGGCAACGTTCTAGTTGCTGCTCTTGGAATCATTCTTTTAGGAAGCACATTAGGGTTCTTGGTTTACAACTGGCATCCAGCGAAAATTTTCATGGGAGACACTGGAGCGCTATTCTTAGGATACATGATCGCTGTTCTTTCTCTTCTAGGGTTTAAGAACATCACATTATTTTCACTCGTTGTTCCGATTATCATTCTTGGTGTACCGATTTCAGACACATTGTTTGCGATTATCCGCAGATTCTTGAACAAGAAACCATTATCTGCACCAGATAAATCGCATTTGCATCACTGCTTATTAAACAGCGGAATGTCTCACCGTCAGACGGTACTTGTGATTTACGCGATGAGTGCACTGTTCGGACTCGCAGCGATTCTTTTCAACTTAACAACGCTTTGGGGATCACTCTTAATCCTTTCCGTGTTGCTGCTGATCACTCAGTTTATTGCTGAACGAATCGGTTTAGTCGGAAAAGATCACGCGCCTGTAAATAAATTTTTAAGAAAGATTTTTTACGGACTTAAAACGAATCCGAGAGTCGGAAAATAAAAATGAAGAAGGACATCAGTTAGCTGGTGTCCTTTATTTTATGGGTATCTCTTGCCGCTCTTTATAAGAATGCCGATATTAAGGTAAAATAAAAGCACCAAGACCTGAACCGAGAAAGGAATGTTCTTTGTTGAAAAAAGTATTATTCGGCCTATTGATTGTATCCTTGCTGCTCACCAGCCCCATGATCTACGAACGCATCAAAACCGAGTCGGCAAACAATACATATGAAGTGATGGTTCCGTATACGGACCTAGAAATTTTGAAAAGTGAAGATGTTTCTACTAATGAAATTTATAAAAGATTAAAAGATGCAAAAGTCCATTCCATCACGCTAGAACCTGAAAATATAAGCTCACTAGAAACCCAAGGTGTGGTAGCGGTTCTTAGTAAAAGTGATATTCAAAATTATTTTGCTTTAACGAACAATTTAAATACAAATAAACTTCCAGCTAATGAGGGGATCTTTGTAAGCTATCTTAAACAAGGTCACAAATCTGAGCAGTACTTGCAACGTGCTTTTAAAGATAACATTTCAACTTTAACAGCGAACGGTCAAAAATTTTATTTTATTGAAGGAAAAACAGATGACGACCCTAAAATTGAGGATAAATCATTAGGCTATTTTAATACAGACACATACCAAGAGATTGTGTCCAACGGTTTTCAGGTGGTTCCTCGTATAAAAAATGACTTTTCTTCATCTGATGAAAAAGACGGTCATTCCAGCAACGACACCATGGTTAGACAGTTATTAAAATTCCCTAAAAACGAAGTAGATAAAGTTCTGTTTATTGGCAAAGAAGTTGTTGGTTATGATGGTACAAGTAAAGAAAAATTAGTTAAATATGCAAACCAATTAAAATCTAATGACTATGATGTAGTTGTTATTGAAGGAACAGAGCAAAAGGGGATGCAAACTTTTGCGAAAGAAATGAATTATGATGTGGAAAGACTTTACTCTGAAAACAGAACCAGTGAAAACGCTGCTTCTGAACGATTATCACGAGCGGTAAAAGAACGTAACATTCGAACACTATTAGTGAAGGTTCAAAAGTTAGATGACAAAACTGCAGAAGCTGAATTTAAACAAATGATTAACGAAATTCAGGATTTTCATGCAGAAGTACCTGGTTACTTTAAAACAGGTGAAGCCCAGCCATTTAAAGACATGAAGGACTATAAACTTTTACAGCTATTTGCTTTCTTAGGTGGTTCAGTTTATCTTGCATTAGCTGCTGCATCTGTTCATAAAAAACTAACTATGCTTGCTCTGATCGGCGGATTGGCAATTTCAGCAGGTTACTTATTTCTTGGAGTTGGGATGCTGTTAAAAGGATTTGCTTTATTAGTAGCTGTAGCTGGTCCAATCTGGGCAATACTTAGAGTTCGTCATGCAGATAACATTAATAAAATCGTTCTTAATTATGTAATGGCTGCATTAATTGTTTTCGCTGGCGCTTGGCTGGTAGTGAGTTTACTTTATGGAGATGCTTATTTATATAAACTAGAGGAATTCCGAGGGATTAAAGTGTTACTTGCTTTACCAATTTTAGTAACAGCTATTGTTCTTGGACTCCAGATTAACCATGCTTCATCTCTAAAAAGGTTTATCAGTTATATTAACAGTCCTGTTCGTTATTGGCATGTCTTAGTACTTGGAGTTGTAGCTATTATCGGTGCATACTACTTAAGCCGTTCAGGAAACGCAGGAACAGCGAGTGCACTTGAATTAACATTAAGAAGCAAGCTTGAAGAGCTTATGTTTGTACGTCCGCGTACGAAAGAATTCTTAATCGGATTCCCGTTCTTTGTGTTTGGGCTATACTTATTCCGCAGATATGCAGGAATTGCGAGTGCGTTCTTGGTTGTTGGTGCGATCGGGTTTGCATCCATGATGAATACATTTACACATCTGCACATTCCTTTACTATTGTCCGTTCTGCGCTCCGTGTACGCACTTGTAATCGGACTCATAATCGGACTTGTAATGATCGCAATTTATAAAGCAATAAAAGATAAGTTGTACCCGTACGTACGTGAAAGGTGGATACAATGAAAGTAGTTTTATCAGGATATTATGGATTTAACAACATCGGGGATGAGGCGATTCTTCTATCGATCATCTCCGCTTTAAAAGAACAAAAGCCGGATATTGACATCGTGGTTCTTTCCAACGATCCGGAATTTACAAAGAGAACATATGGTGTTGATGCCATCAACCGCTGGCAGATGAAAGATGTTTTTGCTGTATTGAAAACTTCTGATGGACTGATTTCAGGTGGTGGGAGCTTGCTTCAGGATAAAACAGGTATGAAGAGCATTCCTTATTACACAGGTATTATGATGCTTGCTCGTATGGCAGATAAACCGTTCTTTATCTATTCGCAAGGAATGGGGCCGATCGATAAGTCAGTGAGCCAGTTCTTGACAAGAATGATGCTGAAAAAAGCAGGGAAGATTACACTTCGTGATACTGGGTCGATTCAGTTGTTAAGAGATATCGGGTTGCGTAATGAGATGGAGCTGGTACCAGATCCAGTGCTAGGTTTTCATTTGAGTGAAGCTAAGTCTGATTGGTACCAGCAGCAAGGTTTTACGAAGCCTGTTTTAACCGTATCTGTTCGGGAGTGGCCGACGACTACCGATTTTAAAAAGAAAATTGCTGAAGCACTGGATGATTTTATTCGCAGAGGGAACGAGGTTGTGTTTATCCCGATGCATGATAAGCATGATGATGATACTTCCCGTGAAATTTTCGCGATGATGAATGAAAAAGCGTATGTAGCACCTTATAATGCTTCGATCGAGGAGAAGGTATCGATCATTGGCTTGTCTGACATGCTATTAGCGATGAGACTCCATGCTTTGATCTTTGCAGGAATCATGAACACGCCTTTCCTTGCGTTGTCTTATGACCCGAAAATTGATGCATTCTCAGAGCAAGCCAATCAGCCGGTGTTTGCTCATGTTGATGGTGAGTGGACGAGTGAAGAGCTAGCTGAAGCGTTACGTCGCCATTTAGAGGCGCTGCCGCAAGAGAAAGAGAAGTTGGCTGCAGCAGTTGGTCCATTAACCGCGAAAGCGAAAGACACGGCGAAACAAGCGATTGAGCTGTTTTCGAGGTAGTTTAAACCCTGTTAGGATGCTTAAAGGTGTTCTGGCAGGGTTGTTTATTTGTCACAGAATGTCGACTCGCGAGTATAATATTATTTTCGTGAGATTAATCAAAAACTCGTGAAATTAAATTGCGTTTTCGAGAGATTAAACTTAATTCTCGTGAGATTACATTAAAAAAGCTCTGCAAAGAATTCTTTGCAGAGCTTTTTATACCTTTAATGTGTACATCTACACATCGGTTCTCTCTATTTTTCTGGCAACGACTTTAAATACTGATCAGATAAGCCCAATAGCTTCAAAATTCGGTCATAATCTTCCTTGTATGGAGCATGCGGCACTTTAGTTGCGGTCTCTAGTGTCAATGCTTCACCATCATCAAACGATTTTTCCGGTTGAAACACAATATGATCATTAAAGAACGAGCCAGCCGGCATATAATAGCGCATACCAATTAAGTTTTCTTTATGATTCAACAGATCCTGGCCAAAATGAACATAATCATTCAATGACACTCCTAATAAGTTAGCCAGCGTTGGCATCATATCAAGCTGACCAGCGAGCTGATCGGAAGTCATTCCGCCATCAGTTATTCCTGGGGCTGTAATAACAAACGGAACATTGAAGCGGTCAATTTTCGTATACTCATGTCCTAAGAATTCTTTCAAAATCTCAGGGTCTTTTTCCTTAAACATTGTGTGGTGCATTCCCATATGATCCCCGTAATACGCTAGTACCGTGTTTTCCCACATTCCTTCAGCTTTTAACTGATCGATCAACTTTCCTAACACCATATCGTTGTAGCTGATCGCTCGAATATACTTTCCAACAATTGAACTCTTATACTTTTCTGGAAGCTCAAACACTTCTTTATCAGCTGGAATCTCATAAGGATGATGGCTTGTCATTGAGATAAAATGGGCATAAAACGGTTTGTTTTTAGCATGTAAGTCCATTAACAACGGCATTCCTTTATTAAACATCACTTCATCAGAGGGGCCAAGTCCAATGAGGTCCTCCTTACCGAAAAACTCTAAAGCATAGTACTTATCAAAACCTAAAGAAGGATACAGCTCTACACGATTCCAAAAATCAACTTTATCGGCATGAAGCGTAAAGGTTTTGTAGCCTTCTTCTTTAAGAAGCTTCGGCATACTCGGAAAAGCCTTTGTCTCAAAAAACGTTGATGTCGCAACCATTCCAGCAGGGTAGAGTGAAGTGTTTGCGATAAACTCGGCATCAGACGTATTCCCGGCACCAGTCTGCTGATAAAGGTTGTTAAAATAAAAGCTGTTTTGAATCAGCTTGTTCATGTTCGGAGTTACTTCTCTACCATCGATCTTCAAGCCGATAGGGAAGTCTTGCATTGACTCGAACTGAATTAAAATCAGATTGCGGCCTTTCGCAGCCCCAAAGTATTTACGTTCCGAATCAGGAATTTCTTTTATCCCTTTAATTTCATTGATTTTATCTTGAATCGTTTCTTCACTCTTTAACTCTTTTTCTGTAAGAGCAGCAGCTTGGGGAAGTCCGCCGTTTGGTCCGTAATAAGCCTGCAGTGCTTCAAAATTAAAGATTCCTTTTGTCTCTGCAGCTAGTGCAGAGTTCGTGATGATCTCATCTTTATGAAGAAATAAGTTGGCTAAACAAGCAGCAAAGGAAAGCGCTAAAATCGGACCGATTACCTTGGTTTTTGAAAGTTTTAAATTAGAATATAAGGGAAGTTTTCTAGTTAAGAGAACTCCTATCATTACGAGAAAGTCAGCATATAGAAGAAAATATTCCGGCTGAATCAGCTGCGTCACACTATCTTTCACTGCGCCTACTTGTCCAGCTTGCATTAGGGCATAATAGGTTGGAATGTTACCGAAGTAAGAGTGGTAAACGGCAATTCCAAAGAATAGAGTGGATAACAGTAAATTTATCATTAAGTAAAGCGGAAATTTCAGCTTATTTTTCGCTATGTATTCAATTAGACAAGCAAAAAGGAGGATATAGCTGAGTTCAAGCGAAATGGTATCTAACAAATTAATATCCTGAAATAATATATATCGAGCAAATAAGGCTTTTAAAGCCATTGAAAATACAAATATGAAGAAAAGAGATCCAAAAAATGCAGTTCTTCCTTGTTGCAAATCGACACCCCCGTTAAACAATTGTTTAATAAATTATACCCAGTCCGCTTTTCTTTTGTAAAGAAACTGTATATTTCTTGTAAAGCTCAATTCGGCAAAAATCGACAAAACTAGAAGTGTACTGGGTAAAAATTGTCTGATATACTAATTTTATGTTAAATTTTCGTTACAAAGGATGTTGTGGGGATGAGAAATAAAGGTTGGATGAGATGGGCTGTATCAGGAGGATTACTGGTCGTTCTGGTAGTGGCATTTATTTTTATAAAAAAGATTTATCCATATCCTACTACGGTTGCAAAGATGGATGTACATCCATATGAAGCGCCGGATTTAGAGGAACAATATGACGTTATCGTCGTGGGTGGAGAACCAGAGGGAGTAGCAGCAGCCGTTTCAGCTGCGAAAAATGGTTCAAAGACATTACTAATTGAACACCGTGACGGATTAGGCGGTCTTTTTACATATGGTGCACTAAACTTTTTGGATGTAAGTTATGATAAAAATCAAAAATGGGCAAATCAGGGTGTATTCCTTGAGTGGTTCAAGCTGACAGGAAGCCGGATCGGATTTGACTTAGAGGATGCCGAAACAGCGTTTATGCAGCTAGTTCAAAATGAAGAAAACTTGACGTTATCACTAAATACAAAAATGAATAATGTTGTGAAGGATGGCAATGCTTTAACAGGCATCGTGCTAACTGATGAGAGCGGAGAACAACATACCATTTCTGCTAAACGCTTTATCGATGCGACTCAAGACGCAGACTTAGCGACGGCGGCTGACGCACCATTCTTTAAAGGTGGAGCAGATATCGGCTTAGAAGATCGTAAAATGGCTGTGACGCTTATGATGCACTTTAGCAATGTGGACTGGGATAAAGTTCAAAAAGCTGCGAAAGACGGTGTTTTTGGTGGCGGGGAAGTGACGAGTAATGTTGCTTGGGGTTTTTCTGATTTGCATTATGACTACAAACCAGTGAACCCGCAAACCAGATTGCGCGGATTGAATGTCGTTCGCCAGGATGATGGTTCGATTTACATTAATGCGCTGCAGGTTTTCGGGATTAACGGTTTGAATGAATCCGACAAACAAAAAGCTATTCAAATTGCCAAAGAAGAAACAAAACACATTTTAGCTTACTTACAAAAAGAGTTCCCTGGCTTTGAAAAAGCTGAAATCGAAAGCTTTCCGCCAGAGTTGTATGTGCGTGAAACACGCCATGTGAAGACAGAATATCAGCTTCCGATGACAGACATCTGGGAAAATAAAGACCATTGGGATTCCATTGGATTTGGAGCTTATCCTGTGGATGTTCAAGCAACATCACCTGGAGATTACGGTTATGTCATTTCAAAGCCGGAGCAGTATGCGATTCCTTTCCGTTCGTTGATTCCTTTAAAGGTAGATAACTTGTTGATCGCGAGTAAGGCTGCAGGATACAGCTCGATTGCGGCAGGAAGTGCACGTGTAGTTCCAACTGGAATGACTTTAGGAGAAGCAGCAGGTGCGGCTTCAGCTATTTCTATAAAAAATGAGACGACTTTCCGTGAGATGTCTGAGAATAAAGAGTTAATTAAAAAGCTTCAGGATACATTAAAAGAACAAGGCGCGAACCTATACGCTTTTGATATCAAGTTCCCTTATGAAGGAGAATGGTTCTACGAAAACACGAAGCCATTGATTAATTATGGTCTTGTGGTTGGAGGATATACGAACGAATTCCCTGTAAACAAACCAATTAGTGAAGTATCTTTCAGCAACTTGTTGACGAATGGAATTAACCGCATGATGCCAGATCAAGCGAGCCAATATAAGATGCAAGAAATGAAAAAGCTGATTGATGAAGGAAAAGATGTTTTAACGGGTCAGCAAGCCGCTCAAATGCTGTTAGTGTTGAATGGTGTTTCAGTATCAGAAGAAGAGGCTTGGAACACAGCCATTGAGAAAGGATATATTGATGGGACTTTGCAGCAACGTATCAAACCGGATAGTGAGTTAAAAGGCAGTGAAGGTTATTATCTTGCTGGTCATATGTTAAAACAGTTAAAAAATAAAGCTGAAGCTGGTACAAGTAATTTCTTGTATCAGCTTCTTTTATGTTTTTGAAATATCACTTTGTCGACTCGTGAGTATTTTGAAATATTCGTGAGATTACTTACAAAATTCGTTAGATTATCGTCCATTTTCGTGAGATTAACTTCACTATTCGTGAGATTCACCGAGCTGAGCTCTCCCAGGCAACTTTCAACATAAAAAAAGAGTTGACTCGGTCACGAGTCAACTCCAAATTATGATTATGATGCTTGATAAGCTTCTTTTTTAGAAGATGGTACATAAGGATTCTTCGGTTTTGGTCCGAATAGTACCCAAGATTCCTTGAACTTCATGATGTTTCCTACAATAATCCATGAACCGATCAGTGCAAATAAGAACATTACTGCTACCGAAACATGATACAGAATTGGATCTGATGTCACAAGCACTTTACGTGCGATTAACAGCAGGATCGGGTGGATCAAGTAAATACCGAATGATACAACACCTAAGTGAATCATTACGTTCAATACTTTTTCATGTAGGTTACGGTATAACCAGTACGCGATCTGCATTAGAACTAAAGCAGAAGTAAAGGTATGCACGTTCCACAATAATTCATAAATCTTAGAGTCAATCATCGCTCCATTTGCACGAGTGGCATACCATACACCAACGTGACCGGCAGAAGTACCAATCCAAATCGCCCAAAGTGGAATCCAAACGAGAGCTTTCTTAGAGAAAAGCTTCTCTTTTGTCACAATCAGATAATCATGAATCTGCTGATAGTGAATCCCCATAAAGGCTCCAAGGAAGTAGTAAGACATATAAGAGAACGAAATACTTCCTTTTAGTGAATACTGCCAGTAGTAGTGGTTCAGCAATACGAATGCCCACTGAAGGACAAATCCAATCCAGATTGTGTGCTTCGTCACCTTAGGGAACTTCTTCAAGAACATTAAGATAAACGGAAACAGAATGTAAAGCTGGATTGAGATAAACACAAAGTATAAATGTGTGTATGCTTTACCTGTTAAAAAGTCCATAACGAACGCTCTAATCATCTCGCCTGTACTTGCATAGCCTTGAACTGTTGCTGTCATCGCAAAGTATAAGAAAGAAAAGATAAAGTAAGGAATGATGATGTAAAGCATTCTTTTTTTATAAAAGCTTGTTATGCGTTCTTTTGTTAACGGTTTGTGATAGTAATTAAAGAAAAGAACAAAACTAGATAAGAAAATAAATGTCGGTGTACCAAATTTAAAGAAGATGTTTAAAAAGTTATACACTCCATAAAGTGATGAATCTGGGTTGAAAGCTGCTACAACACCAGAAGTGGAGTGGACCATAATTACTCCGATAATAGCCAATGCACGGACCAAGTAAATTTCACGAATTTGTTGAGGTCGCTGTAATGTATTGTTCTTCATGTCTTTCACCTCGATTTTGATTGCATAGATAAATATTTTCTAATGATAAAAATTTCATAATAACAACGTTCGTAAGTGTAACATGTTTTGTTGGGATACTTAAACCATCACTTATTTCCAGTTATTTTACAATTCGGTATCCTCTCTAAAAGCATACAAAAAAAGCTTCCCTAAAGATAGGGAAGCTAAACTAAGATTTTGTAAAGATATTATTAAGGTGTTTCTGTATCTTCAGAGCCGTTTTCCTCTGACTCATTTGTTGAACTTTCAGTACTTGGGTTGTACTCATATCCAGGAAGTTCTAAGTGAGATTTAAGTTTTTCAGATACTTCTTCTACTGAATTCTCGTCTAGCGCATAGTAATAAGCGCCAGTGCTCGTATCGTCGAAACCTTCAAGCTTCAGGTTCTCAATGGTATCAATTGATTTTGAATACTTGAATAGAGCCAAGATATTGCCAAACGTAAAGTTCGTTGCCATGTTGTCGCCAACTGAATCAATTACGGTACCGTATTTCGGGATTGACTCCATTTGTGCAGATTTCTTAATGATAGCTTCAACTAGCTGCTTCTGACGATCACCACGATAAATATCTGAGTCAAGCTTACGTGTTCTAGCATAAGCAAGTGCTTCTTCAGGTCCTAGTTCTTGTAAACCAGGCTCTAAATGAATAGCTCCTGCTTCGTCTTTACTGTTTTGCTCAGTGATTTCTTTTTCTACATTGATTTCAACACCGCCAAGAGCATCAACGATCTCTAGGAAAGCATCAAAATTAAGTTTTACATAATAATCGACCGGAACATCGAAAAGTTCTTCAACCGTTTCAACTGTCAGATCCATACCGCCATATGAATGAGCATGTGCGATACGGTCTGTATTTCGTCGACCTGGAATCTCAACTTTCGAGTCACGAGGCATGCTGACCATCTTCACTGATTTATCTTCGCGGTTGAATGTAGCTAAGATAAGTGCATCCGTTCGGACACCCTTATAATCACCATTCGCACTAAAACCACGAGTAGAACTGTCATCGACCCCAGCTAAAAGCACAGAGAAATGATCTTCTGAAGGGTCAACTGCCTGTTCACGTTTCTCTGATTTCCCGCCGCGACCTAATTCTTCGTTCGCATTAGAAGTTGCATTTGCTAATTTGTATGTTAAATAAGAGCCGTAACCTACAGATGCCAGTACAATAACCAGCAATGGAACAAAGATAAAAAGTATACGACGTCGTTTTTTTCTCCTTTGGCGCATAACTTTTCTATTCATAATGGAAAACTCCTTTATCATTCAAAGAAATAAGGGCCTATACCCATAGTATAAATCTTTCGTACCAAATATATATAATATTGGTGTCAACTTAACCGTAATTTTTTGGCAATAGTTTAATGTTAAGAGACCAAAAGGAAAATAGCAACAAAATTATTGTTACATTTTGTTGAAATTAGGGAAATAGGACTATACATTTTTCTCAAGATATTCCTGCTCGCCAAATTGAATTTTACTCTGAGCATTCGTAAGATCTGTAATCCAGTCCCTAAATGAGTCTGCTTCTTTTATTGGTACATACATTTGAATTTCTACTTTATCTAAGTAGTTCATCTCTTTAACGGGATAGACTGAGTTGCGAAGTTCGTTTTCCATTTTTCCTAGAAGTGTGTAATCAACCGTGATGTGTACGATTTGATGAAGCTGACGCTGAACAACGCCAATATGGTTGAGACCTTCTGAAACGGATTTTCCATAAGCACGGATTAACCCGCCGGCACCTAGCTTTATTCCGCCGAAGTAGCGGGTAACGACAGCAACAGTGTCTTTCAATTCCCTTTTTTTGAGAACTTCTAACATCGGAACACCCGCTGTACCGCTTGGCTCACCGTCGTCATTTGCTTTTTGAATATTGTCTGTTTCGCCTATTAAATAGGCAGAGCAGTTGTGAGTGGCACTGCTGTGTTCTTTTTTTATGGATTGTATAAAACTGATAGCTTCATCTTCCGTCGTTGCTCGTGCGATGTGCGCAATAAAGCGGGATTTATCAATTACAATTTCGTGCTGGCCAGTTTTTTTGACAGTAAGATAGTCGGATAACATATATAGAAAAGCTCCCTTTAAATGATGTCATTAAAAATTTATAGTCAAAATTGTCGAAAAATCTTCAATCCTGTAAAGTAACATGATATTCTTCATTATAAGGTATTTTAAAAATCCTTCAAATTCTTTAAATATTTTTTAGCAAGAAAAGTCATAAAATTCCACTTCTTGGCGAATGTAGTATATAAGAAGGATTTATGACTTATGGATAAAAAGTCCTATATGAAAATTAGGCTAGATGGTTCTAGAACTTCCGTCTGTACTTCTTTATCGTTTTAATTGGGGGAAATTTACATGTCTGCAGCTAAATTAACGATAGATCCACATCTGTTGGACGGAATATTAAATAAAACCATCGATACGGTAACCGAAAGCCAATCGCAGATCTTTGAAATCAGTGAGCATTCTCGTCAGGAATTTCAGCAGCTGCATCGTGAACTTGAATTGGTTAAGCAGCAAGTAATCGAAGTAATTCATAAAGCTGACAAAACAGAGGACTCGGCAAAATTAGCACGAACCAGACTGGCTGAAGTAAGCAAGCATTTTCAAAAATATAGCGAATCAGATATTCGTGATGCTTATGAGAATGCCAATAAGTATCAGATCGAGCTATCGATTATTAGGCAAACCGAAAAGCAGCTCCGTGAAAAAAGAGATGAGCTGGAGCGGCGGATTCTAGCACTGAATGAAACCGTTCAAAAAGCTGAATCTCTGGCAGGGCAGATCTCTGTTGTCCTGAATTACCTGAACG
Source organism: Fictibacillus arsenicus (assembly GCF_001642935.1). Lineage (NCBI taxonomy): Bacteria > Bacillati > Bacillota > Bacilli > Caryophanales > Fictibacillaceae > Fictibacillus > Fictibacillus arsenicus. Next base: position 3,313,982 of record NZ_CP016761.1, on the reverse strand, counting down.
GAGATTTAAGAAAGATCAATGAACTTGTTCAGGATGCCAAACAAAAGCAGGAATTTGGTCTTCAGATCATTGAGGCACAGGAAGAAGAGCGAAAGCGGGTATCCCGTGAAATTCACGATGGTCCTGCCCAACTGATGGCAAACGTCCTTATTCGCTCGGAATTACTAGAGAAAATCTATACCGAAAAAGGAACTGATGCCGCCCGTGCCGAAATAAAAGACTTAAGGGTGATGGTTCGCGACTCTCTAAAAGAAGTTCGCCGGATTATATATGATCTCCGCCCAATGGCATTAGATGACCTTGGTCTTGTTCCTACACTGGATAAGTATTTGCGAAACGTAAAGGAACGATCCCGGAAGACAGTTGAACTGCATGCTCTGGGACAATCCAGGCGTTTTCCTACTAAAATGGAGATTGCCATATTCCGTTTGATTCAGGAATCTGTCAGCAATGCAGTTAAACATTCAGATGCAAACTTAATCGAGGTTAAACTGGAGTTTACTCAAAAATTCATTTCATTATATATTCGAGATGATGGCAAAGGATTCGACATGTCTAAGCCTGCAAAATCCAATTCCTTTGGTATGATGGGGATGCGGGAGCGGGTAGAACTCCTTGAAGGTACATTAAAAGTTAAATCCCGCTTGAACTACGGTACAAGTGTTTACATTCAAATTCCCATTCAAGACTAGGAGGGTTCACACATGAATAATGTTAATGTGTACGAAAATAACGCCTCAGCACCTGAGAAAACGAGAATAGCTATTATTGACGACCACCGTTTGTTCCGTGAAGGAGTAAAACGCATTTTAGATATGGAAGATCAGTTCTCTGTTGTAGCTGAAGGTGATGATGGTTCAGAAGCGGAAAGTATCGTCCGCGATCACAATCCAGATGTAGTGCTTATGGACATCAACATGCCGAACATCAACGGCGTAGAAGCAACTCGCCGTCTTGTGGAGAAGTCTCCTGACACGAAAGTTATCATCCTTTCCATCCATGATGATGAGACCTATGTATCCCATGCGGTTCAGACAGGAGCATCAGGCTATCTTTTAAAAGAGATGGACGCAGATTCATTGATTGAGGCAGTTCGCGTTGTAGCAGATGGTGGAGCTTATCTTCACCCGAAGATCACGTATAACTTGCTGAACGAATTTCGCCGATTATCTACAACGAACAAAACACAACAAAACAAAGCTGGGTTTGTAGAAGTGGAATACCGCAAGCCATTGCACATCCTAACACGCCGTGAGTGTGAAGTTCTTCAGCTTTTAGCTGACGGACGAAGCAACCGTACGATTGGGGAAGAGCTGTATATCAGTGAAAAAACAGTTAAGAACCACGTAAGTAACATCTTGCAAAAGATGAATGTAAACGACCGTACACAAGCTGTTGTTGAAGCGATCAAAAACGGCTGGGTAAAAGTACGTTAATTTATGAGGAAAGAGAAGACCTTCGAGTGAGAAGGTCTTTTTTTGTGTCCAGATGAGATTCTGGGGTTTGTGGCAGTGTGTCGACTCGCGAGTATATAGTAATTCTCGTGAAATTAGTGTAAAATCTCGTGAGATTAAATCGCATTCTCGTGAGAATATCCTCTATTTCCGTGAGATTAAGATCAGCAGTCTATAGTATATTCACTTTAGGAGAAATAACCCTATTAAACACTGCTCGTTTCAAGCAATTTTGTATCTTCTTTTGCAATATTCACTGGAAACTCAAGAGATACCGTCGTCCCACAGCCCTCTTGTGATTCGATGTTCATCTTGCCGCCATGATGCTGTGCGATTTGATAACAGATCAGAAGACCAAGACCAGGATTACTTTCCTTTGTCGTATAAAAAGGCTGTCCAAGCATGGGTTTTATGTTATCTGGAATGCCAGTACCATCATCTTGTATTGAGATGTGAATGTTTTCACTGTTTTGTTTTAGGCTGACGGAAATTGTTCCCCATGAAGGGATGGCTTCCAGCGCATTTTTTAAAATATTTAAAAACAGCTGGGTCATCAGGTTTTCTTCACATTTGAAAAAGACAGGGTTATATGGCAGATCAAACTGAAAAGTAGTTGTATGAAAGTCTGCTTCATCATCTAAAAATTTCAACGAGCGTTTAAGTACTTCATTTAAGTCATGCTCTTTTTGAATAATCATGTGAGGTTTAGCCAAAATCATAAGCTGGCTGATGATGAAGTTAATTCGTTCTGTTTCTCGAAGCATAATTCCTAGGAAGTGATTTTTTTCATCAATAGAATCTTGTGAGAGAAATAGCTGTGCAAAACCTTTTATCGATGTGAGCGGATTTCGTATTTCATGGGCAAGACCGGCAGCAAGTTCACCGACATATGCAAGTGTTTGAGCCTTTTCCTTAAAATTCTGTGCCTCATAAAATGAAGTCATATCTTTTGCGATTCCGATAACGGCTGTAATGGTATTATTCAGCGAATAAGGCAGGCTTGTGATTTCAAGCTCCACTTCATGGCCATCCTTATGATGAATCGTCAGTGGATGTTTAACAGTTGCACCCTCCATAACTCTTTTTAAGAAGTTTAATGAATTTTGGATTTGATTTTCTTTTAACAAGTTTGTGTAAGGCATTTTTTGAAGTTCTTTGAAAGTATAGCCCGTAATGATCTCAATGGAATTGTTCGCCTTGATAAAATTCCGATCAGGACCGATTACAAAAACACCTTCAGGGTTAAGGTCGAAAAGTGAATTATAACGATGCTCACTCTCTAAAAGTTCGATTCGCTGCTGAACGATTTTTTTCTGATCAAGCTGCTCTAATATATACAGAATCAATACAATAATCGTTGCCCCTAATACCAGTAAGGTGGAAAGAATATTTATGTTTGAAAGAGGGAATTCGTTATGCCAATTAAACGTAGGTGTCCCGCCAACCAATGCCATCTCACCGATATAATGCATAAGATTGACTCCGCTTGTCAGTGATAGGCTGGCTATAATAAGTCTAAACTTAAACGCTTGTAAAAGGAGAATTCGAAAACCAATCCAAGAAAAAAGGAATGCAGAGGTGACTGATAACAGAATCAAGGGTAAGTCTGTCTGAAGAGGCATATGGACATGCATAGATAGCAAACCGATTGAATGAACTAAAATTAATCCGGCTCCAAAAGTAATAACAGGAGCCCAAGTTTTTTTTGGAAGCTTTTGCACGTTATACTGAAGAAGGTAGAAAGAGACATAAGAAAATATAATCCCCACTGCAAAAGCAAGTAACATGGTCTGGAGATCATAATACATAGTTACAGGACTTTGAATGGACAGCATGCCCATGAAGTGTGTCGCCCACACAGCAATACCCATTGTAACGGAACCTAAAATTAAAAATCGGTGCTTCGTTTTTTGCTCTTCTGACCGCTTTTGAGTCCACTCTATGGAAACCAGTGCGAAAAGAAAACAAACGAATAGAGATAAAATGACAATGTATAGATTATGATCCAATGGTTCTGAACCTCCTTTTTTCCTATGTCACATTGTAATTTCTTCCAAATCCGACAATTTCCTTCTTCTTTCGAAAAAATATTTTTTAAAAACTTTAAACTTTATTGTAGTGAATAAAACAGTTTGTTATATATTGAACGGTGGTGTAAAGTATGAAAAAGAAATACATTCTAGCTGCAGATGTAGGAGGAACAACCATTGAATGCGGGCTGTTTGATGCTGATGGTGAGCTGTTAAATGCTAAAACGCTAATAACGGGTGAAGTCATTTTGTCAGATGTTGCAGAGTGTCTGGCAGAAGAAATGAAACGGCGTATTAACGAGCAAGGAATAACGATGGAAGAAGTGTGCTGTGTAGGACTTGGTGTTCCAGGATTAGTTGATACCCGAACTGGAATGGTTCTAAAAGCACCTAGCCTTAAGTGGAATCGTTATCCGTTAGGTGAAAAACTGCATGGTATTCTTGGGATTCCTGTTTTTGTTGGGAACGATGTGAACACAGGACTCTTAGGGGAAGTAGAAAAAGAAAGTTTGAAAAATGTGAAACATGCTCTTTATTTTATGATCGGAACAAGTATTGGAGCGGGATTGCTCATTAACGGAGAAGTTTATGCGGGAAGCCAGTTTTCAACAGGTGAAGTTGGATATATGGTGACGGATAAAGATGTCTTGATTGATGGATTCACGCCGGCTCGTCCTGGATATGGGTATTTAAGTACGCAGGCGGGCGGGTTTGGGATAGCTCTTAAGTATAAAGAAGAAACGGGAAAATCCGTAACAACTAAACAATTGTTTAAACTGGCTGAAAAAGGAGATCGAGCTGCAGAAAAGGTTATTGATGATGCGGTTAGACATCTTACAGTGGCTATCATAAATGCAGCAGCAATTCTGAATCCAGAAGTGATCTTATTAGGTGGGGGCGTTGGCAGCGAGCTAACTCCATACTTAAGTAAAATAGATGAAAATCTCGAAAAATATGTACCTGTTAAGCCGGAATTAAGAATTTCAACTATGCAAAATCGCTCAGTTTTGTATGGTGCTTATGCGTTATGCAGCAAACACTTAAAAGACCTTTAAAATAGTTAAAGGATACAATGTTAAAAAGGCGAATACAAAACTAAAGAGAAAAGAGAATTTGGTGAATTACTTTTCCTGATGGTGTACACTGTTAAAGGTAACGAAAACAAGATTTTTGCATAAGAGAGGACTAAAAAAATGAGCAAGGTAGCCGTCATTACAGACAGTACTTCATACATACCCGAACATATCCGCAGTGAAAAGAACATTGTAATGATTCCGCTCAACGTGATTTTTGACAATGAAACATACAAAGAAGAAGCAGAAATAAAAGTTGATGATTTTTACGAAATGGTCAGCCGTGAAGAGAAACTGCCGAAGACTTCACAGCCCGCGATCGGTGAGTTAGTCGAGCTATTAGAAGAACTTTCTAAAAACTATGATGAAGCAGTTATGATTACATTATCTAGCGGTATTAGCGGAACGTATCAGAGTGCGGTCGCAGCAGGTGAAATGGTAGAAGGCATTACCCTACATGTGTTCGATTCTGAAATCAGCTGTTCACCACAAGCGTTTTACGTGTTGAAAGCTTCAGAGCTTGCAAGTAAAGGTGCTAATGGATACGACATCATGAACGAACTGCTGCAGATGAAGAGTAACGGAATCCCGGCGTACTTTTTAGTGGATGATTTGAATCACTTGCACCGCGGTGGTCGATTGAACACAGCGCAGCTTTTTGTTGGGAATCTATTGCAAATTAAACCGATTCTTCATTTTGATGATAAAAAGATTGTTCCATTTGAAAAAGTACGTACAAAAAAGAAAGCGTTGAAGCGCATTTTTGATTTGATGGATGAAGATTTGAAGGCTGATGAAAGAGCAACAATAAGTGTCATACATGCGAAACGTGAAGACGATGCAGTAGAGATTGCAGAAGAACTTCGCGGGAAGTTTGTAAATGCAGATGTATCGATCAGCTATTTCGGACCGGTGATCGGTACACACCTGGGTGAAGGTTCACTCGGAATCACTTGGATAAAAGAATAATATTGGAGAGATGAATATGCATTCTCTAACACATCAGGAGACAACTCAATGAGGTTTGTCTCCTATTTTTTAAACGATCGTTTAATAGTTGCTCCTGAAACACTTGTAGAAAACCTCGATTTCACGCCAGTTCCGTTTGGGGAACTTCCTCAAATAGAACCCCAACTTCTGAATTCCTCGTTTAAGTATGATGAAAAACTCCAGCAAGTCCTCTATGGAAAGATGCTTCTTTTTGATGAACTTCAACTTCCTTTAAAAACAATACAAGAACATTTTGAGAATGGTTTTGTCATGTACAACCAAGGTGTTATAAAAACCAAATATGGGTGGCAATGCAAACGATGCGGCAATGAAAAATATCATTTGTTTGCTTCTTTTTCCTGTTTTCGATGTAAAAGCGAAAACTGTGTATATTGCCGTAACTGCATTATGATGGTAAGAGTAAGTGTGTGTTCGCCTCTTTTATCCTGGATAGGTCCAGATGTGAAACATAAATCAGATCATCAGTTAATGTGGCGAGGGGAACTTTCCGCAGGACAGCAAATTGCTTCTGATTGTTTTGTTGAACAAGTTGGCAATAGTGGAGAACTATTAATTTGGGCAGTATGTGGAGCGGGAAAAACTGAAGTTCTATTTCATGGAATAGAAAAAGCATTGAAGATGGGATTACGGGTTTGCATCGCAACACCACGTACTGATGTCGTTTTAGAACTCGCACCCCGTATAAAAGAGGCTTTCCCAAATACTTTGATCGTCAGCTATTATGGCGGATCTAAAGAAAGAGAAACACCCGCACAATTAGTTATCTCAACCACGCATCAGCTCTACAGATTTAAACAAGCGTTTAATCTTATGATCGTTGATGAAGTCGATGCTTTTCCATATTCCTACGATAAGACTCTTCAGCATGCAGTTTCAGGTTCCGTGCGAAATGATGCTCTTCGCCTTTACCTTTCAGCAACCCCCTCCGGAAAGATGAAAAAACAAGTCACTCAAAACAAACTACCGTGTGTAAAAATACCGATCCGATTTCACGGGTTTCCTCTGCCTGAACCGAAGATGGTATGGAGTGGAGAGTGGAAGAAGCGTTTAGAAAGAGGAAAGTTACCTCCTGCTTTTTTGAAATGGATTAAATCGCAAGTTGTCAGTGAAAGACGGGCAATGATTTTCGTGCCTTCTGTATCCATCATTGAAAAAGTAACTGAACTGATAAGAGGGCATGTTGAAGTAATCGTCGATTTTGTTCATGCAGAAGATCCACTAAGAAAAGATAAAGTAGCAAGGTTTCGGCAAGGTGATATACAGCTTTTAGTTACAACGACGATTTTAGAGCGGGGTGTAACTGTACCATTTTTAGATGTAGTAATTTTCGGGGCTGATCATGAAGTGTTCTCTGAAAGTGCACTTGTTCAAATGGCAGGCAGAGCAGGTAGAAGTAAAGATGATCACAATGGACAGGTACTCTTTTTTCATTACGGCAAATCTCTGAGTATGTTGAATGCAATAAAACATATTAGGCACATGAATGAGGAGGCGGGATTTTGAGCTATTGCCTATATTGTCATCAATCATATTCAGAAACATGGTCTTGGGTAGCATTTTTTGGATTAAAAACTGAACCTTTATTATGTCAATCGTGCACTGTGAAACTGGAGTTGATCAAGGGGGATATTTGTAGAATATGCGGACGATCATTTTCATTATTTCCCGAGCAATATCGACAGGGTGATTCTTGTTACGACTGTATTCGGTGGGAGGAAGATGAAGAATTGGCAGGAGTCCTGCAGCAAAATCGGTCACTTTATGTCTATAACGATTTTTTAAAAGAAGTTATTTCAAAGATAAAGTATCGCGGTGATGCAGAATTGGTGAAGGGCTTCTATCCAGTTATGCGCTCTAAGCTAAAGGGTATTTCCGGAGATACAATTCTAGTACCAATTCCTCTTAGTAATGAGCGACACTATGAAAGAAGATTCAATCAAGCGGACATAATCGCACGAGGTTTTAATAGAGATGTTCATAATTTATTAGAGAGAAATGCTCATGAAGAGAAACAGAGTAAAAAGAATCGTCTTGAGAGAATGAAGAAAAAGGACAACCCCTTTATAGTAATAGATAATAATTCAATAAGAGGTCATTCCGTTTTGTTAATTGACGATGTTTACACAACCGGCAGTACATTGCGATATGCGGCTAAAGTCCTGATAGAAGCTGGAGCCATAAGTGTTTCTTCCATTACATTAGGAAGGTGAAAATAAATCGATTGTCACTGTTAAAATCTCGTTAGCTGTCTCCGATAAAAAGGAGAGATAGAATGCTAAGGAGCGGTTTTATGGGCAACTTGATGAACTGTCCGCAATGCGGAAAACTATTTATAAAAACTCTGCGAGATAATTGTGATGTGTGTTATCGTGAAGAAGAAAAACAGTATGATGATGTATACAAATTCATACGCAGAAGTGAAAATCGAAACGCTACACTACTTGATGTAAGTGAAGGCACAAAAGTACCTGAGAGTAAGATTATTCAATTTATTCATCAAGGCCGAATAAGAGTAAAAGGTTTCCCGAACTTCAGCTATCCATGTGATGGATGCCAGAAACCAATTAACGATGGTCGTCTATGTGAAGAATGTAAAAACAGAATCAAAAGCGATCTGTCTATTGAGGATTTTATTAAGAAAAAAGCAGAGGAAGCATTACCTTCTTACCATACTGATGACAATTAACCTAATTTTGTTTCATTCCTTAAAGATTTAACACATTTAGCCGATACTCTAGAGTAAGAGAGTTCGGTTTTTCTTTTAAAAATGAGGTGACTAAAAAATGCGCATTAACCATTTTAATTCTATACAAAACAACCCATACAAAAAACAGACACAAGATGTGAAACAAGAGACAGTTCAGTCTGCATATAAAAAAGATGAGATTCAAATTTCAGACGAGGCAAAAAAGCTTCTGTCTTCTTCTAAGTTTGAACAAGAGCGTGCTGATAAAGTGAACGAAATTAAGCGACAAGTTGAGAGTGGAAACTATCAAGTCGACGCTTCGAGAGTTGCAAAATCTATTCTAGACTTTTGGCCTAAATCCTAGGAGGACTCCATGGAAACTGCACAAATGACATCATTGCTGGAGCGTTTATTGAAATCCCACGAAGAGCTTCTTACACTAGGAGACCGAAAAACGGATGTATTAAAGCTTGGTGATATAAAAGCACTTGACGTTCTATTAAAAGAAGAAGATCTTCAAGTGAAAAAATTGAAGTTGATTGAAAAAGAACGACTACTTAAGTTTGCAAATGTTACTTTAGGTGATGTGCTTGAACAGGCTGAACTCAATGAAAAGGAAAACCTTTTACAACTGCAAAAGAAATTAATTACTGCTTATGAAGCTCTAAAAAGCAGAAATGAATTAAATCAAGAGCTGTTAGAACAGTCTCTTCAATATGTAAATATGTCATTAGGTATGATTCAGCCTGAACAAGAACCAACCACATATACGAAAAGGGCAAACCCATACCAATCCAACTCGACTTCTTTATTTGATTCTAAAGCTTAACCCATACGGAGGAATTCAACATGCGTTCAACTTTTCACGGTCTTGAAACAGCTCGCAGGGGGATGTTTACCCAGCAGACTGCTCTTCAAGTAACAGGAAACAATATATCTAACGCCAATACACCAGGTTATTCGCGTCAACGCGTAAACTTCGAACAAACAGAGCCATACCCAGCAGCTGCTATGAACCGTCCAAATATTCCAGGTCAAATGGGAACAGGGGTGAAAGCCGGCTCTATTCAGCGTGTCCGTGAAGGTTTCTTGGATGTTCAGTTTCGAACGGAGAACAACAAGTTAGGTTATTGGGGTGCGAAAGCTGAAGGCCTTGAAAAGATGGAAGACATCATGAATGAGCCTTCTGATAATGGGCTTTCTAAAACGTTAGACCGGTTTTGGCAGTCTTTGCAGGATCTTGCTGTGAATCCAGAAGATTCAGGAGCAAGGTCAGTCGTTCGACAAAGAGGGATAGCGGTTGCTGAAACATTTAATTACCTTTCAAACTCGCTATATACAATTAAGAAAGATATGGAAAGTCAAATTGATATAACGAAATTAGAAGTTAATTCCTTAACGACTCAGATTAATAATATCAATAAACAAATTAGCGAGATTGAACCACATGGTTATCTTCCTAACGATTTGTATGACGAAAGAGACATGCTGGTTGATCGTCTATCAGAATTAGTGAATATCAAAGTTACTTCTGAACCATCTAGTGATGATCCTTCACCAATGGCAGCAGGCAAGTATACTATTGAACTAATAAGTGGTGATGGTACACAAAGTCTTGGGAAACTTGTAGATGGTGCAGCTTTAGCTAAAAGTGATGTTAATTACAATATTGACAGTACAACAGGAAAACTTACTAAATTTACTCTAGGAGCACCTCCTTCTGATATTACTACTCTAAAAGTAGGAGGGCGTCTTTCCGGCTTAACAGACTCTTTTAATAACACATATCCAACTATGCTAAATGACCTGGATAAGCTAGCTAAAGGTTTTGCAGTGAAATTTAACGAGGTTCATAGCAATGGATATTCACTTACTAATACAACAAACATTGACTTCTTTGCTCTGGAAATTCCAGGGGCAGTTTCTGAAGAGATTACATCTACGACTCCAATAGCAGGTTTTGCAAGTCGTCTTACCATTCACGATGATATTAAAAATAAAATCGAAAATATTGCAGCGGGATTAACCACATCTGATGGTGATGGAGATAATGCTCAATTACTTTCAGATGTTAAAAATGACTCGGATGTAAAACTAAAAACAACTTATGAAGGAATGATTGGAAGAATGGCTGTTGAATCACAAGAAGCTGTTAGACTTATGGATAATTCAAATGTCCTAAAATCAGCAGTAGATTCGCGAAGACAGAGTATAAGCGGAGTATCATTAGATGAAGAAATGACTAACATGATTCAATTCCAGCATGCTTACAATGCTTCTGCTCGAAATATTACAGTTATTGATGAAATGCTGGACAAAATTATTAATGGCATGGGTGTTGGAGGAAGGTAGGTGCAAGTAAATGCGTGTAACTCAATCAATGTTATCAAATAACATGCTACGACATATCAGTCAGGGCTATGAGCGCATGGCGAAAACACAGGAACAACTGTCAACAGGTAAAAAAATCAGCCGTCCTTCAGATGATCCTGTTGTTGCCATGAAAGGCATGTCCTATAGAACAAATTTAACAGAAGTGGAACAATATAAACGTAACTTATCGGAAGCATACAACTGGATGGAGAACAGTGATGCTGCCTTAGATAAAGCAACGAGTGTCATGCAGCGAATTCGAGAACTTACAGTTCAGGCTAGTAATGGGACTTTGGAAGATTCACAGCGCCAAATTATTTCAAAAGAAATCGGACAATTAAAAGAGCATCTAGTTTCAATAGCAAATACTCAGGTTGCCGGTAAATATATTTTTAATGGAAATGATACAACCACACAGCCAGTAGACTTTTCTAAACCAAATCCTGTATCGCAAAACGGGAATCCAGTTAAAATCGAGCTGTCAAAGGGTATCGATATTGCTATTAACGTAAATCCGAAAACTATTTTCACTTACACAAGTGGTTCTACTGATAGCGGATTGTTTGGTGACATTATGGAACTTGAGAAAGCATTAAATAGTACTAACCCTTCAGATATCGATAGTTTTATAGGGAAATTAGATAAAAACTTAGAAAAACTTGTTTCAGAACGTGCAGAGTTAGGTGCGCGCTATAACCGAGTTGAGTTAATCGATGCACGTGTAAGTGAACAAGAAGTCATTGCGAATCGAATCCTTTCTGAAAATGAAGATGCTGATATTGAACGAGTTATTACAGATTTAAAAATGCAGGAAACTGTCCAGCGTGCAGCACTTGGAGTGGGTGCGAGAATTATTCAACCTTCTTTAATGGACTTTTTACGGTAAATCTTAAAAGAGCTATCCTCGTGATAGCTCTTTTCTTGCAGTAACTACTTATTAGGAGGGGAAACTAGTGAACTTTCCTCAAATAAGATTGGAAACTACTTTTGGACAGATATCTATAACTTCTCAAAAGGCAGTCCAAGAAATTAAACAACCACCAGCAGAGTTGTCTATTAAACAACCAAAAGCTGAACTAGAAATTGACCGTACGCCTGGACAGCTTACTATCGATCAATCAATAGCCAGAGAAGATATGGATTTAAAGAATATTTCGAAAAGAATAGAAGAGTTTGCTCAAAAAGGTTACGAGGACTGGTTAGCCGGTCTTGCAAGGATGTCTCAAGAAGGAGACGACCTGATGAGAATTGAAAATGGTGGTAATCCGATAGCAGAGCATGCGAAAACAAACAGTGAAGGTCCAATCTATGAATTCAATATTGGTTTTATTCCTTCACCTAATAGTGTAAAAATAGATTATCAGCCAGGAAATGTAAACATAAATTGGAATACAAACAAACCGGAAATTGATGTAAAGCTAAACAAACTAACTCATACTTATACGCCTGGAACAGTTAGTATTGATTTGATACAAAGACCATCTTTATCCATAGACTTCGTAGGTCTGTTTATTGATGAAAAAAGTAAAGGGTGAATGCTATGATAATTCATACGAAATTTGAAGAAACAATAGAAGTAGATGAAAAAGACATCATACATTTTGAGCAAGGTCTGCCAGGGTTTGAAGATGAAAAAAACTTTGTATTAATTCCTATGGAAGGAACACCATTTTCAACGCTGCAGTCGGTATCAACAAGAGAACTTGCATTTTTTACAACAAATCCTTTTTTGTTTTTTAAAGAGTATGATTTTGAAATAATAAAATCTGTACAAGAGTACCTTAGAATAAAAGATGTTTCAGATGTAATGATCCAAGTAATCCTCACCATTCATGAACCATTGGAAAAGTCTACTGCTAACTTGCAGGCACCATTGGTTATTAATTATAAAGAAAATTTAGCGAAGCAAGTTGTTTTATTAGATACTACATACGGAACACGTCACGAGTTGAATGAATCTAACTTAATGGGACAGGAGGGTTAATGAATGCTTGTATTGACCCGCAAACCAAAAGAAGTCATTAAAATTGGAAATGACATTGAGCTTACTGTTTTATCCATTGATGGAGATCAAGTTAAGTTAGGAATTTCTGCTCCAAAAAATATCGAAATTCATCGTAAAGAAGTATTTGTTTCCATCCAAAAAGAGAACAATGATGCAGCTAGTACGTCAATAGATACTTTTCAAAAATTAAAAAGTTTAAAAAAGATATAAAACAGATTAAAGATACATCTTTTAACTCCGATATAACTTATGTAGAGACAGAGAGTGCTTTATCGGCCGTATAAGTATTCTTTTCTCAATAAGCATCCAACCACAAGGACGTGGGTGGAACACATTCAAGGAGGAAAAAGAAATGAGAATTAATCACAATATCGCTGCACTTAACACGTATCGTCAATTGAATACGGCAGCTACTGGACAATCTAAATCCATGGAAAAATTATCTTCAGGTCTTCGTATCAACCGTGCAGGAGATGAAGCTGCAGGTCTAGCAATCTCTGAAAAAATGCGTGGGCAAATCCGTGGATTAGAGCAAGCTGGACGTAATGCTCAAGACGGTATTTCTATGATTCAAACAGCTGAAGGAGCTCTTAACGAAACACACGACATCCTTCAACGTATGAAAGAGCTTGCTACTCAAGCAGCAAACGGAACAAACACGGATTCTGACCGCGCTGAGATTCAAAAAGAAGTAAATCAATTAACTTCTGAGATTAACCGTATAGGTAACACTACTGAGTTCAATACTCAAAAATTACTTGATGGTGGTGCAGGTGCTAATAAAACAGCTTTGGGAAGTAATGAAGCTGCAGGTACTGCTGGTCGTGGTGCTACCGTAACTTCAACGCAGGGGGCAACAGCTGTTGCAGCTACTGGAGATTTGACACAAGCAGATTCAGCTATTTGGGTTGGAGATGCGGCTACTGGTGTAGCTTTCAGTTTGGCTGCCGGAGGAGCTAATAATACTGCATTAACTGCGTATAATGCAGGTACGGCAAACACTGCTGAAGATTTCAAAAGTCTTTTAGAGAATTTAACAGATGCAAGTGGATTAGTTAAATTGGGAGATTTAGTAGATGTAAATGTTACCGATAACGGAATTGTTTCCTTCACAACAAAGGAAACAGGTGTAAATGCTAAGATTACTATTGCAAATGAAGCTGGGTCTGGTGCAGCAGCTGCATCAACATTAACTGAATTAGGTTTACCTGCTACCCTTGTACAAACCGATTCATTTGTAGGCGTAGATGGAACAGCAGCAGTAGTAACTGGAAATGAATTAGATACAACAACAACATATGGTGCTGAATCAAATCAGATTAATGCAGATACAGCATTTGGTAAAAAATTTGACGTTACAATTAATGGGGAAACTTATAATGTAACAATTGATGAAGCGTCTATTGCAGCTGGTCTAACTGGTGGGGCTACTGAAGCTAATCTTGTATCTACTTTAAATGATGCTTTAGATAGAGCAGTAGATAAAGATGGTAATACTGTAGATATCTCTGGTGATGTAGTATTTTCTGCTTCAGCTGATAATGAAATCACACTTACAATGCAAGCTGGGACAGTACCGGATGACGGTACTACTCCAATGCTTAAATTATCCGGTGATTATGCTGCAACCTTATTAGGTGGCATAACAGATGGTAAGAATACAGTAGGTGGAACTTTTACTACAAAATTCCAAATTGGTGCAAGTAATGGTCAAAGTTTCCAAGTGGACGTACAAGATATGCGTTCTCAAGCACTTAATATTTCAGGTACAAATTCAGGTGGTTCGCATGAAGATGTTGCCGGGGCGAAATTTACAGCAGTTACAAATGTAACTAATGGAACAAACAATGATGCAGTTGAATACGCTCTTGATGTATCGACACATGAATCTGCTACTGCAGCAATCGAAGTTTTAGATAATGCTATCCAGTCAGTTTCTGCTCAACGCTCTCAATTGGGTGCTTACCAAAACCGCTTAGAGCACACAATCAACAACCTTGGTACATCCGCTGAAAACCTAACGGCTGCTGAGTCTCGCATCCGTGACGTTGATATGGCTAAAGAAATGATGAACCAAACTAAGAACTCTATTCTTTCTCAAGCTGCTCAAGCTATGCTTGCTCAAGCTAACCAACAACCTCAAGGAGTTCTTCAACTTCTTCGTTAATCATTAATTATTATAAAAGAGATCTTAGTTCGTCTAAGGTCTCTTTTTTTACAAAAGGAGAACAACATGGAAAATTACATAGATTTAATGAAACAAGTGTCTGAGTTGTCAGATTCCGCTTTAGAAGGTTTAGAGCATGTTAAACAAATGCTTAATGAAGGTAATATCGAGTCTGCTTTGATTCTTTCTGGAGATTTTACTCAGGCTTTTTATCAGATGGAAAAAACTTGTGGATTAATTGCAAAGAATCAACTTTCGGATGAACTAAGAAACCAAACGATTTCGTTGCGCGAATCTATTAATGTACTGGTTTCTGCGTTTGAGGTATCTCAATATTCTAGAGCACAAGAAGTCATTCAATTTAATGTATTACCAGCCTATAAAAAATGGCAGTCTTTACTGCAAGGGGATTTTCGTCAATATATCTTGAATTAATAGTTAAGTGAGGTGTATCACATGGACATTGCGGCATTATCCATAGCTATGAATCAATCACAAGTCCAGCAGCAAGCCAGTATTTCCGTTATGAAAATGGCAATTAACACAGCGGAGCAAAATGGTGCTGAACTAACAAAAATGTTGGAACAATCCGTTCAACCACACTTAGGAAGTTCAATTGACTTAAAGTTGTAACACTCTTGGCCCTTTTAGGGTCTTTTTTTCATATATAAACATACTAACAAGCATGCTTTGGATATATTCCTAGTAAGAGAGGGGTGTATTCAATCATGAAAGCATATCAGTTCCAACCTCATTTTTGGATCTGCTTAGGTTTGGGCTTGTTAAATATGTTAGATGCTGTTGTAACTCATGTTTTGCTGATGAATGGCGCTAGGGAACTTAATCCTTTGATGAACACTCTATATGCTTATCATCCCATTTTGTTTTTGTTACTGAAGTTTGTTTTCTCTGTTCTTGTTATATGGTATGGATTTTTTCCAGTTCATAAGAATGTAAGAAGACTGAGTTTGATTGCCTTCATTATTTATAGTTGTGTGGTTGGATGGCAGCTCTTTTTATATTTTTCAATGTAAACAAGTCTTTCCACAAACGGTAGGAAAGACTTGATGATAAGAGTTTAATGCATTTCACGCTTCACTACCGACACATCTAAATCCTTTACAATCGGCAGCCCTTCTGGAGGATTCTTTATAAGTTCAGGATTATAGATTACTCGCAGTCTGGATTTAGAAGGGGAGATGTTTTGCTGATTTTCTGCGTATTCCTCTTCATACCCTATAAGGAGTGATCCCCAGTAAATCGGATCACCCCGACGAACTTGGCCTCTTGTTGCGTTCAGAACTACCTTTCTTCCAAAGATGCCTCCTTGGATTTCAAGGTTGGAAGATACCCCGTAGATCTCCATTAATTCTTCCGAATAGAAAAAGCCCCTTATAGTATTTGGTTCGTCCCCATAAACGTTATTATTTGAAATTTCAATCGCATCTTTTCCAAAGATGACCAGGGATGTTTCCGTTCCGTCATCTTGAAGTCCTTGTATCCGTGAATAACGAATGGTAGTTTTGCCTGTCACGTAGATGGTTGAATTAAATTTCACATTTGCTCCGATTAAATTTAGGTCTCCATCTACATAGAGAGGGCCATCTATTTCAAATTTTTGATAAAGATCACTGTCGTTTCTGAACTCTAGTGGATTGCCAACTTGCACGAGTTGACAAATTCACGTTATTTAACCGAAGCTAAGATTGAAAATATGGAAACTACCAATTTTGAAGAAGTTGCTGAAGGAGAAGATTTGACAGAGCTTAATGGGTATTTACCAAGGTATAGAGCTCAATACAAAATACAATTCAACAAAGATCATTTACATGATTTAGCAGGTGGAGAATAATGAGAGATAAGGATAAGCGTTTATCATATGTTGGCATTGCAGCATCTATCCTGCTTTTAGCTAGTGGACTTTATGGATATTTTGGTGTTCTTGCTCCCCTGCATCAAAAAGTCGAAACGGTCAGTTCAGAAATCAAACAACAGCAAACGTTCTTAGAAAAAATGAACAAGCCTCTCCATGAATCAACACCGGTTTTACTGGAAAATACATATTCTCTTCAAGAAGAAGTCCCTGTAAAACCTTTAGTTGACCAGCTCATTCTTCAATTTGAAAAAGCAGAGACCCTGTCTGATAGTTTGATCGTAACGATGGATTTTAGCGACAGTAAAATCAGTACCACTCCCAAAGAAGAAACAGATGATCCTTTAAAAAAAGCGGGAGAAATTCTTTTAGATCAAACAAATTCATCTGATGGAAAAGAATCGTCATCACCCGAAGCTTTACCTGAAGGGGTTCAAAAGATTACGGTTGAAATGTCGGTTGTGTCTAAAAATTATGAAGGCTTGCTAAAATTTTTAAGCACGATTAAGGACTTAAAACGAATTACGGTCATTGAGGCGATCATTTTTTCTAGCTTAGATGAAATCGAACTATCTTCACCAGAAGTGAATCATGACCAGTTACAATATGAAGTAACCGTGGCTGCCTATTACTTGCCTGAACTTACCGTGTATTTAAAAGACCTGCCAAAAGGGGGATTTCCAGCTCCAGACGGAAAAGAAAACCCGCTTATCAATGGTGATGAAGAAGAATAGAAGAAGCCAATCACTTGACCCGTGATTGGCTTTTTGTTTATTTGATATGATCTATCAGATATTCCGCGTAAACTCTTGCACCTGTTAGTGTTAGATGAACACCGTCATTTCCAATGCAATCGAGGTGAGATTCACTAAAAGTAAACCAATCTACCACTTTCACATTTTGATACCCTCTGGCAACCTTTTTGATGGTCTCGTTAATCTCATTTTGCCACGGTTTTGGTACACGTGTAGTGATCATGTAAATCTCCCGGTCCGTTCCGATCTCTTCTATTAACTCAGCTAGTTTTTTATCTGAAAGCGGTCCGTTTGCTCCAAGTTCAATGACAACGATCTCTCCTAAGCTGCCACTGCTTTTCTTTTGCTTCACAATGTCTTCAGCTTCTCGAAATTGACGGCCAATTTTTGCGTCAACTTCCACCTTGTTAAAGGCTTCTTCAAGGTGTGGGATTACATCGTTCATGACTGAATCCCCAATTACAGTAACGGATTTGTTTTCCGAAACGGGTGGAGCTTCAATTGGAGGTGTTTTCTCTTTCGGTTTTTCCTCTACTTTTGGTGTTTCAGGTTTAGAATCGGGTTTATTTATCTTATTCTCTGTAGGCGGTTCAGCTTCTTTACCGACCTTTTCTTGGATCGCATTAATCACATTGTCTTTACTAAGCGCAACGGATGTTGTTGTGAGTCCAATGGTGGAAATGGCAAGAAAAACGCACAAGATACTTGCTGTTGTGACAAAGCGTCCGATAAACGATATTTCGCGTCTCCATTCACCGTGTTTAACAACTCTGCAAAACTTGGTTAATGCGCCTTTACGAATCGGATTTTCAATGAACATCCATGAAAGACTTGCAAGTACTAGTATTAAAAACAGCTGAAACGCGGTCCTCACCAGGCTTGGTGAATCTGCTCCCCATTGAGGGCTCGTTAACACAATCACTGGAAAATGCCACAAGTAGATTCCATATGAGCGGACGCCAATCCAGCGTAACGGCTTAAAACTTAACCATGTGTTCAACTTACTTGAAGGATGAACGATTACTGCGACTACAAGCAATGAGGCAACGGATATCGCCACCATACCGCCTTGATAGAGAAATTCCTGATACTGGTCCGAGCTCCAGAACATGTAGAAAATGAAACTTAAAGCGAATAGACCGACAAAATCTAGTTTCCACCGTATTTCAGATGGTAAGCTGGTTGATAGTTTTCGGCTCGGCCAGATGACAGCCAGACTTGCCCCAAGTAATAGCGAAAAGACACGGGTATCCGTTCCGTAATAAACCCGGCTTGGATCCGTTCCTGGTTCGTACAACATGGTCATCGCAGCAGCTGAAGCGATAGCACCTAATAGAATAATAGAGAAAAGTGATCCTTCTTTTACTTTAAGCTTCAAGACCAAAACGATCAGGAGCGGCCATAGAATATAAAATTGTTCTTCCACTGCCAGCGACCAAAAATGTGTCAGCAGGGAAGGGGGACCGAAACTCTCAAAATATGAAAGGTCCTGGAAAATGTACCACCAGTTGCTGACGTAAAGAATAGCGGCAACTGTATCTTCCTCTAGTCGATCCAACATTGACTGCTCAAAGATCGTAACCCACGTAATGACCACAAGAAGCATCGTAAACATGGCTGGTAGGAGCCTGCGAGCTCTTCTTATCCAAAAGTTTTTAAAATTTATCCGATTGGTAGTAACGAACTCCGCAATTAATAGATCTGTAATCAAATAACCAGATAGAACAAAAAAGACGGTTACTCCAAGTAAGCCTCCAGCTGCCCAATCAAAATTTAAATGATAGGCAATAACAGCAAGAACAGCAATGGCCCGCAAACCATCCAGACCTGTTATGTATCTATTTTTCAGAGGTTGTTCAATGGCTGTTCTCTGTTCTTTATCAGACCGGTTGCGTTTCTTTAGATGTTTTTTTTGATGGTCTTTCATTACTGCCATTATCCTCTCGTTAGAATTATTTTAGGATTTTATTTATTGGTTCATTTATTTTTAGGATTTAAATAGAAAGGTAGTTATTGTTATTTTTATTTCATTAATCTTCTTCAACATCAACTATTTTACAATAAAAAACCGGCTAGTAGAGTAGTTTCATAGAATTGTAATAAAATTTCTTCAGTTTTCTTTTTAAGCTTCTTCCTCAACAATTATTTGTACAATCCGATATAAAACGTAGAGAAAAATAAAAGGGGCGATGAAGGTGGAACTACAATCAATTAGTTCTCCTGTTTTTCAAAAATCTGAGCCTGTGCTTAAAAGCCAAAACACACAAGAAACTACTTCTCAAGCCGAAGCTACAGTACAAGTAAAACCAAGTAAAGAGAAGCTAGAAAAAGTAATCAGTGCGATGAACGACATGCTGGAGCCGGCACATACTTCGTCAAAGTTTGTTCTGCACGAAAAACTGAACGATTATTATGTGCAGATTGTGGATGAAGTGACTAAGGAAGTTGTAAAAGAAATTCCGAATAAAAAGTTTCTTGATATGTATGCTGAAATGATTGATTTTATGGGGATTTTCGTAGATAAAAAAATTTAGGGACGGTGATGAACCGTGAGCATGAGAATTGGCGGATTAGCCAGTGGAATGGATATTGACACGCTCGTAGGCGATTTAATGAAAGCAGAGCGTATTCCATTAGATAAATTAGCGCAGAAAAAAACGATGCTCGAATGGCAGCGTGATGATTATCGTTCGATGAATAAACTATTAGAAGAATTAGATCGTACTATTTTTGACGGAATAGCTCTGCAGGGGACTTTTAACAAGAAAATGGTTACGAGCACAAATCCAAATGCAGTCTCTGCAACAGCTTCGGGTAGTGCATCGAATATTACATCGACAATTACAGTTAAAGAGCTCGCAACTGCGAGGAACTGGGTATCAGGAGTCATCCAAGATTCTGGAGTTAATGCCAAAGCTACTGATACGTTAAAGGATGTTAATGCATTATTTGGAGTTGATCCTATATCTCTTAAGGTAAATGTGAAAAAACCTGGCAGTTCTTCTTTTGAAGCATTAGCAAAAGAAATAACAATTGATCCAACAAAGGATACTTTAGAATCAGTAGCTAAAAAATTATCTGAAGCAGGACTTGAAATGTCTGCCTTCTATGATGAATCAACTGGTAAGTTTGTTATTTCTAACAATTTAACTGGCTCGGGTTCTGAGTTATCTCTTGAAGATACTAATACGGTAAGTTTTTTTAATAAAATCGGCTTTGGTTCAATGCTAAGTGGAACTGATGCACAATTATTGGAACCTACACCAGCTGTTGATGGTAAGGACGCAGAATTTACTCTAAATGGTCTAACAAATATTAAACGATCTTCAAATAATTTTACAATCAGCGGAGTTTCATATTCATTAAAAGCTTTAGGTACAGCAACAATTAGTTCAACAACAGATACAGATGGTGTAGTCGATTCGATCAAAAATTTTGTGGACAAGTATAATGAAACCATTGAAGCAATCAACAAAAAAACGAGTGAAACTAAGTATCGTGATTTTCCTCCGCTAACAGATGCACAGCGAAAAGACCTTTCTGAGAAGGAAGCGGAGCTATGGGATGAAAAAGCAAAAAGTGGTATGTTGCGAGGAGATTCCATTCTTACATCTAGCATTAATACTCTTCGCCAAAATATGTACGCTACTGTAAATACCGGAGATACAAACTATAATCAGCTTTCTGAAATAGGTATCACAACGACGAATAATTACTTGGATAAAGGTAAGCTGAAAATCGACGAGACAAAACTGCGTAAAGCATTAGCTGACAATCCTGACGCAGTTATGAAGTTATTTACTGGTGATGATGGAATCGCAAAAAATCTTCGTAAAACAATTGACACGACCATTGATAAAATTGAACTAAAAGCAGGTAATGCTCTTCGCACAAACGCACAGTTCACACTAGGCCGTGAACTAACAGACGTGGACAAGCGTATCTCTGCATTCGAAGATCGTTTAGTTCAAGTAGAAGATCGCTATTGGCGTCAGTTCTCTGCAATGGAGCAAGCGATTCAGCGATCGAATCAACAATCTATGTACTTAATGCAACAGTTTGGCGGCGGACAGTAATCTTTAAACCAAAAAGGAGTGTTACCTTTACATGTCCATACTTAACGCGAACAAGGCGTATCAGAATAACTCAGTCCAAACGGCGTCACCCGGCGAGTTGACGCTCATGCTCTATAACGGATGTTTGAAATTTATCGGTCTCGCGCGTACGGCGATCGAGATGAAGAATACAGAAGAAAAGAATAAAAATCTATTAAAAGCACAGAAGGTCATTCAGGAATTGATGGTTACGCTGAACATGGATCTGGAAGTTTCCAAGTCTTTGATGCAGATGTACGATTACATTAATCGCCGTCTGATTGAGGCAAACATCCAAAGCGATGTTGAGATCCTGGATGAAGTGGAAGATTATGTGCTGGATTTCCGAAACACTTGGAAAGAAGTAATCCAGATTAACCGCCGCATGCAGCACGGCGAGGCTGGGCGCGTGTAATGTCAGCAGTTAAGATTTTATTGGAGATTACGAAAAATCTGTTTGATCATGTGAGTAAAGGACTTCCAAAAGAAGAGCGCGAACCTTACATCGAAAGGTTGAATGAGCTGCTCGATCAGCGTCAGGCGATCATGGATAAGCTGCCTAGTGAGTATTCAGACGAAGATCAGCGTATGGGACAGATGATTGTAAAGATGAACGAGACAATCGAACCGCTGCTGGTGCGCCAGTTTGAAGAAATTAAGCACAACTTATCGATGATGAAGAAAAAGAAAGAAAAGAATGTCCAGTACGCGAACCCGTACCAGACGCTATCGGCGGATGGGATGTATTTTGATAAGAAAAATTAAGGAAACCTTAGCTCTGAGTGGGCTAAGGTTTTTGTTTTGATTAGAGTAGCGTGTCGAACTGTGTCGCCGTGCGAGTATATTTTATTTTTCGCGAGATTCGTAAAGATTTTCGTGAGAATAAGTTCCATTTTCGCGAGAATAATTCACATTTTCGTGAGATTGCTTACCAGACAGCAAATCCATAGGGATAAAAGTAACTATAAGTGAAATTTTTCCATAAAAAATTTCACCTCTTAATTCCATAAACAATACAAATAACCCCCAACATAATCCATAACAAGCTAGTGAATGATAGTTTAGCAGACAACCCGTAGATTCCAATGGTCATTGTGGAGAAAAAGATAACCGGGCCAACCATGGAGAGCAGGGAATTGATAACGAGTGCGCGTTCAACGGTATTGTAATGCAGCATAAAAAGAGCTGCAGTGATTTCGAGGGTTCCGGATAGAATACGGATTGCGGCCATGCTTAGGACGACTTTTTCGATCATGTTCAGCAACGTCCATTGCCTCCTTTTTAAACACGTGTTTAACTTTCCTGAGTTTGTATATTGCATTATATGTGGCCAAGCCTGAATTAGAAGTATGAAAAAAGTTGCTACTATTCGCAACTTTCCAATTGAAGGACTGACTGCTTGCGACGATTGGTGCAAAGGCGAACTTGATCTATGTTGTCGAAGACCTCAATATTTTCTAATGAGGATCGTATGGCTATCGATTCTGTGATCATGGGTAATATCGTCGGAACGTATAGGGCTGTTCTGTGCGCAAAACTGGCTCAGATGGTTTCTCAAATGTAATAAATAGGTTTTGATAACCGGTTGTAACAAACCGGTTATTTTATGTATATAATGTATATTTATTCGCATAAACCGACTAAGATTTTTCGACAAAACTTCTTATTATTCGCTAATCTTAAGCCTTTGACAACTTTTTTGGGTATGTGTCATACTATGAAGTGTATAGATTTACTATACAAAGATTCGCATGATGAAGGGATTGTGAAAGGCATGTTAGGAAAAGTAAAATGGTTTAACGCAGAAAAAGGTTTTGGATTTATTGAGCGCGAAGACGGGGACGATGTGTTCGTACACTTCTCCGCAATCAACACTGATGGATTCAAAAGCCTTGACGAAGGTCAGCAAGTTGAGTTTGATATTGTAGATGGCGCACGTGGGCCTCAAGCGGCTAACGTAACTAAACTATAATTCAAAGCATTAATGACCAAACATTAGATCCCGCCTGTATTTTGCAGGCGGGTTTTTATTTTTTATTAGACGATAATTTATTTTAAAATAGTGATAAATTGTGTGAAAAGTAATGTTCTTCTTGAATTTAACCAATTCATTATGAAATTCGATTCAAATTCCTTTATATCTAAAGTTGTATTGAGTTGCTATATTAAGAAAATGTCGAGAATGTAAAGAAATTGTCAATATATTTTAAATGTTACGGAGGAATTCTTTTAGGGTACATAGAAATATATATACATCACCGAAAGGAGGAGTTAAGTTATGCATTTTAACATTCGCGGGGAAAACATCGAGGTGACCGAAGCCATTAGGGCTTACGTGGAGAAAAAGGTAACTAAACTCACAAAATACTTTAACGAAACTCCGAACTCTGAAGTACATGTCAATTTGAAAGTGTATAACAATGAACAGTCCATTGAGGTAACTATACCGATGAAGGGACTCTTGCTTCGTGCAGAGGAACGTCATTTGGATTTATACGCTGCGATTGATTTGGTGGTAGAAAAATTAGAGCGTCAAATTCGTAAACACAAAACAAAAGTAAACCGCAAATTTAGAAATGCTGAAGGTTCAAAGCACATGTTTGCTAACGGAACAGAAGGAGTATCCACTGCTCTGTTAGAGGAAGAAGATGACTTCGAGATTGTCCGTGAAAAACGGTTCGACTTTAAACCGATGGACACTGAGGAAGCGATTCTTCAAATGGGCTTACTGGGCCATAACTTCTTCGTCTATAACAATGCCGAAACTGGTGAGATGAACGTCGTGTACAGACGTAAAGACGGCAAATATGGATTGATTGCTGGAGATATGTAACTTAAAAAAATGATGAAGGCACGCTCTGTATAGGGCGTGCTTTTTTTACGCGGAGAAGGGATTTGTTAACGTTTAAGCGAAAAAAGTAAATAGCACGGAAATGAAGGAGGTAATTAGGATGAGAAATGAAATCTTATTAAAACAGCTCGCTGCATTCCGCCATAATACGCTTAGTGCCGTTGAAGGATTGTCAGAGGAGGAGGCTGACTTTGTACCAGAAGGATTTAACAACAACATTCGTTGGAACTTAGGCCACATCTATTTAGATCAATATGACTGGCTTTATCATAAAACGCGTGAGGATAATCCGGCACCTAAACATTACCGTGAGCTGTTCGGATACGGAACAAAGCCGGAGAACTGGCAGCAGACTCCTCCAACACTTGAAGAATTGCGCAATCGTTTAATGGAGCAGGTACAATATATTGAGCAGGAATTCGGTCATCGGCTCGATCAGGAGTTAGATGAACCAACAGAACTTGGCATGAGTACCTTTGCGGAAGTGCTGCCACGAACTTTTTATCATGAAGGGCTGCATATGGGAACGATCATCGCGATCCGAAAAGCAATCAATCTACAAAAACAAACCCAAGTGAAGTAAATATAAAAAAGTGCAGATGCAATCGCGTCTACACTTTTTTTGCTTCAAACGTAGTAAGGGCTTGAGGTTGTTCCATTCTTCCACATAAAAATGGGTAGGAATAAATCAATGCGACAATATAAAAAACAAACAACAGATAAGCAGGTGAAAGATGGAAGTGGTTATCATACCCAATCATAAAATGAGTGCCTATTCCAGTTAGAAATCCTGGAATTCCTCCAATTGCAAGTGTCCACCATATCCATTTGGCACCCTCTTTATATCCCCATAACACGATAGTGAGCAGGAGAAATCCTTCGGAGATCAATGCTCCGCCAAAGCCTGCCCGGTCATGGGCGATTAAAGGAATGAGTCTCTCGTTGAATGCTGAAATCTGTTCAGGTGTCAGCGAAAAGAACATCAGGTCTTCTGGTACAAAAACGCCATTCATGCCGATAATCGAAATTACAAAACCAGCAGAAAGCAGGCAGACGCCTGAGATCACAAACATGCTTTGACCAAGCTGACTTTTTTTCCATGAAGTGCTGTTGTGTAAATTCGACCCACTGCTTCCGGTTGTCATGTTCCGGGACCGATAAAGTCCAAATATGAAAAATGGAAAAATGATAAGGTAATAGATAAAGTGAGCTTATCGAAATAACCAAAGCCTATAAAATAAAAGAGATTTAAAAAACCGATAGTTGCTGCAATCACGAATGCCTTTCTTGCCCAATGGTCACCTTTTCTTATGCCGTGGTAAGAGAGCTGCATGAACATAAAACCTGCGGATATCATGACTCCGGCGAGACAGATCCGGTCATGTGACATGAAGTGAAACAGATGGTGATTGTAAGCAATGATCTCCTCGCTTTTCATTCCTAAAAAAGCCTCGTCATATGGCAGCAGAACCTGAGTAAGACCGATGAACAGCGCGATGATGCCTGCCAGAAAAACACCAAAACCCATAAAGAAAAACGATAGCCATCCATTTGTGTTTTGCTTGATTTCAGTTGTTTTTTCAAAGACATACCGCTCATTAATCCTCTTAGGAAGACCAGGCCCAGAAAAAACAAATCCGCTATGAAGCTGGATAAGTGATGCTCCAGAGCGGAAAAGTTCCATAGCATCGCTCGGTTCGTGGACACCGCCTGAGGCGATAATCGGTTTATCAAAAGGTAAAAGCTGCTGAATGCTGCTTTTTAAGAACGGCATCTCAGATTTTCCTAGTTCTAATCCGCCGTCTTTTTGAACACCTTCTCGAATCAAAAATCCATCCATCGTTTGATCGCTAAATTTGTTCACATCCAACTGGTGGTGAGTTACTTTCAAGAAAACCGGCTTACTTGTAATACTCCTCATCTTCTCAATGTGATCAGCGACATTAAGATCAACAATAAAAAAATCAGCATATTCATCAAGTTTTTCAGCTAGATGAGATAGCTCTTCTTCTGTTTCACCCTTAATCCCTATACCCATTGGGACGGTTCGCTTGGTCTGTTGAAGTTTTATGAGTGCCTCATCTAACCCCATATTCGACTGCAATTGCTGATACCATAACGTTTCTTCATCAGTATTGCGTACGATTGATTCATGCACTGTACAAGGTTTTATTGAAATTGGTCCAACTTCTATAAAACCGTACCCAAGATTAGAATAAGCAGATGTTCCTTTTAAGTTAGGATCTAATGCTCCGCTAATACCTACAGGGGAGGGGAAACGAATGCCAGCAATATTTTGCACTAATTCTGCAGGCGGCTGCATGTGTCCAAAGAAGTTGATGACTTTATCTCCAATTGGAAGTCTCGCGAGCGTGTTCATTAACTGCAAAGTAAAATCCCTGCTTGTTTCTGGCTTCATCCGGAACAGTACGGGTTTGAAAAATGTATGATACGACCAATCTGGCATAATTGACACTCCTTTTTATGCCGTTTTTTTATAGTTTAACGTAAAAATCTAACAGAATTTCAAAATGTTTTCTCTGCATTAAAAAATCCTTATCATTTTACCAGTAAAACCCTTCAATAAATGTGTTTCTATAGCAGGATTTCCTCCTAGGTAAGGTGAACTAGTTGAGTAGTGATAGCGCTTACAATTATAGCTTGTTTTATTTCAAAGGAGGAGAAGCAGTTATGATGATGAATGTGCCATTTCGAGTAACGAGTATGTTGGAGCACGCGGAACGTTATTTTGCCAAAAAAGAAGTAACGAGCCGGACGATGTCAGGGATTCGTAAGTTCAGTTACCGGGAGATAGGGGAAAGGACTCGCAGGTTGTCGAGTTCACTTAAGCGGCTTGGTGTTCAAAAGGGTGAGCGCATTGGTACGCTTGCATGGAACCACCATCGCCACCTTGAAGCGTATTTTGCCATCCCGGGTGTGGAAGCTGTACTTCACACGATAAATATCCGACTTTCCCCTCAGCACATCGCATACATTATCAATCACGCCGATGACCAGATTTTATTGATCGATCAGGACATTCTTCCTCTTGTTGAACACATAAAAGACCATATTCCGAACGTAAAAGCTTTTATATTGATGACCGATGAAGATGAGCTGCCTAAGTCACCGCTTCAGCCACTTTATCATTATGAAAAACTTCTTGAGACGGGTGACCCGGGTTATGAGTTCCCGCAAAATGTTGATGAGAACGACCCTGTTGGAATGTGCTACACGTCTGCAACGACTGGAAATCCGAAAGGGGTAACGTATACGCATCGTTCAACAGTTCTTCACTCGATGTCACTTGGGCTAGCTGATTGCGGAGCCGTTTCAGAGAGTGATGTTTGTATGGCTGTTGTACCGATGTTCCACGTTAATGCTTGGGGGCTTCCTTATGCTGCGACTTGGTTCGGGTCGAAGCAGGTTATGCCTGGGCCGCAGTTCACTCCGCAGCTTTTAGCAGAGCTCATAGAGGTGGAACAAGTTACGGTAACCGCTGGTGTACCAACGATTTGGATGGGACTCCTTCGTGAACTCGATCAGAAGAGCTATGAAACTTCCAGCTTAAGAGCTGTTTTATGTGGAGGATCTGCTGCTCCAAAAGGCATGATCAAAGCGTTCCAGGAAAAACATAAAATACCGTTCATGCACGCTTACGGAATGACAGAAACGAGTCCGCTTGTAATCTCGACCCGTCTCAAAACCTATCAAACAGATTTAGATAATGAAGCAAAGCTAGATATTAAAGCAAAACAGGGCTATGTTGTGCCAGGTGTTGAGATGAAGGTAATCGGTGCGAACGGTGAAGTGAAGTGGGACGGCAACGAGATGGGAGAATTGCTGCTCCGATCCAATTGGATTGCTGACGAATACTACCAAGACGAAAGGACGGAAGGGACGTTCGTTGATGGCTGGCTTCATACCGGGGATGTTGTAACGGTTGATGAAGAAGGCTTCGTGAAGATTGTAGACAGGACGAAGGATCTGATTAAGAGCGGCGGGGAATGGATCTCGTCGGTAGATTTAGAGAATGCGATTATGGCTTACCCGGATGTCTTTGAAGCTTCCGTTATCGCGGTTCCGCACCCAGAATGGCAGGAGAGGCCGCTCGCGTGTGTCGTTTTGAAACCTGAAGCAAAAGGAAAAGTGGCAAAAGAGGATATCCTCCAATATTTAAAACCGCAGTTTGCGAAGTGGTGGATTCCAGACGATATCGTGTTCATGGATGAAATTCCGAAGACATCAGTCGGAAAGTTCTTAAAGCGAACATTGCGGGACCAGCTGAAAGATCATTATATGACACCGGCTACTTAAGAAACGAAAAAAAGCATTGCTCTCATACAGTTTGAGAGCATGCTTTTGTAATAACACTAATGAAGTGCTTAGTATGTTATACTATGTATAACCTTTAATGCATTAAATTTTTTATTTTACCTGTACCATGTCCCTGCTCAACTTTTTGAGCGGGGTTTTTTATTGATTATTTTAGGCTCTTTTCTAATAGATTGTTGCTTTGAACATTTTTGTGGAACACGCTTCTTCGACTAGTTGATTGGAGCGGAAGGTGCGAGACTCCTCGAAAATGAAAAATCACATTTTCTTCGTGCGATGTAACACTTCGAAGCATTCCTTGTCCTGCGGGATCAGTGGGACAGGTGAGACCCCGCCAGCGCGAAGCGATAGGGTGGCTCACTGCACGCCCCGCGGAAAGCGAGCATCCTGGAGCGGAAATCAACCCTTTCAACTTGCAACAAAGTTTACGAAAACAGCCTTATTTTAAAAACAATAAAAAACAGGCTCTAAAAAGAGCCTGTTTCATATAATCATATAAGATTATGCTTTTTGAACGTTAGCAGCTTGAGCTCCACGAGCACCTTGCTCAACATCAAAAGTTACTTTTTGGCCTTCGTCTAAAGACTTGAAGCCATCAGTTTGGATTGCAGAGAAATGTACGAATACGTCGTCTCCGTTTTCGCGTTCGATAAATCCAAAACCTTTTTCTGCGTTAAACCATTTTACTGTACCTTGTTCCATTTTTGTTGCCTCCTAGTGCGTTGCCACACAATATATTACTATCCTTGCCCAAATCTATTCTCAAGAAGAAAAATTATATTTCAAACTATTGATTACACCGAACAAAAATAATTCTAGATTCATCATAACAGCAATCTTATGAAGTTGCAAATCTTCAATGTGCTTTCTGATACCATTTCCACGTTTCCGTTACTTCCCAATACACCCCATCTTGTTCATAACCATTCAGCGTAATATCCAAATCATGAAAAATACGATGGACTCCTTTTAGCGGTTCGACACTGTCTGATTTCATGCTTGAATCGATTTTAGCAACCGCAGTTTCCATATCTACCTTCAATGGACCCGACACAAATGGCTGGATTTTGTTCTGTATATCTTCCTTCACATTCATAAGTTCTTCCTTATTTCTCGAAACACTATAGTTATTCCATGCATTAAACCCTAGCTTGCGGTTCCAGTATTCATGCATGACGTTAATTCGCCGCTGAATTTCGGTTACGGGAACTTTTAAAGTAGGCTTGTAGATCGAAGTGCCGCTCGTTTTTTCGGCAGCCGCAACTTCTTCATTTGAAGGCAGATCAAAATCTGATGCTGATTTTGCACCGAACAGTGCGTAATACCCCCACGTTCCGAAGCCCCCGATAATAAAGAAGCTCAAAACAAGCGTCAGAATAATGGTTTTGTTCTTTTCGCTGCGCATCTTTTGTTGACTGGCGCTATCCCTCTCTAACTCCGCTTTTTCCATTAAGAACCTCCTGATTAACCTTTTTATTATTTTACCAAAATTTAGGTTTCGTGTCTCTTTAAACTATAGAAAAATTCACATAAATAGGAATTTCCATGATAGCGGATGATACAATTCGGATGAAAAGATTTGGGATTTCTTGTGGCTCGTTTCACAAACTGGTAGAATAGAAGTGGTATATAATTCTCGAGAACAGGGAGCGTTTATCGGATGATTAGCATTTTGAAAAAGATTTTTCCAAGTTCCAATGATCGGACGCTAAATAGATATGAAAGAATCGCTGAAAAAGTAGAAGCGTTAGCAGAAGAGTTTAAAGCGTTAAACGATGAAGCTCTTGCGAATAAGACGGCTGAATTTAAAAGCCGCATTGAAAAAGGCGAGTCATTAGACGACTTGCTGCCAGAAGCGTTTGCGACTGTGCGCGAAGCATCCGCTCGTGTATTGAACATGCGTCATTATCCAGTACAGATTATGGGTGCTGTTGCACTTCATGAAGGTAATATTGCAGAGATGAAAACCGGTGAAGGTAAAACGCTTGTAGCGACCATGCCGGTCTATTTGAATGCGCTTGATGGAAAAGGCGCTCATGTTGTAACTGTCAACGAATACTTAGCTCGCCGTGACTCTGAAATCATGGGGCCGCTTTATAATTTCCTAGGGCTGACGGTTGGACTGAACGTTTCTGACCTTTCGAAAGAGGAGAAGCGTGAAGCATATGCTGCAGATATCACGTATGGTACGAACAACGAGTTCGGCTTCGATTATCTGCGTGACAACATGGTGGTCTATAAAGAGCAAATGGTTCAGCGCCGCAATTTTGCGATCGTCGATGAGGTTGACTCCATCCTAATCGATGAAGCGCGTACACCGCTGATCATTTCTGGCTCTGCACAAAAATCTACCCAGCTTTATCAGATGGCAAACATGTTTGTGCGCCAGCTGAAAAAAGATACGGATTATACGGTTGATGAAAAGACGAAGAACGTACAGCTGACGGAAGAAGGGATCAACCGGGCTGAGCAGATGTTCAGCATCGATAACCTTTATGATTATCAGCATGTAACACTTAATCACCACATTAACCAAGCGTTAAAAGCAAACATCATTATGCACCGTGATGTGGATTACGTGGTTCAAGATGGTGAAATCGTAATCGTTGACCCGTTCACTGGACGTTTGATGGCTGGCCGCCGATACAGCGACGGTCTTCACCAAGCGATCGAAGCGAAGGAAGGTCTCGAGATCCAGCGCGAGAGCATGACACTTGCGACGATCACGTTCCAGAACTACTTCCGTATGTACAACAAGCTTGCGGGTATGACGGGTACGGCGAAAACGGAAGAAGAGGAATTCCGCAACATCTATAACATGGATGTTATCGTGATTCCAACCAACCGTCCGATCGCACGTGATGACCGAGCAGATTTAATTTATAAAACAATGCAAGGCAAGTTCAAGGCGATTGCCGCTGAAATCGAAGAGCGCCATAAGACTGGTCAGCCAATCCTTGTTGGTACGGTTGCCGTTGAAACGTCTGAATTGCTTTCTCAGCTTTTAACAAAACGCAAAATTCAGCACAACGTCTTGAACGCGAAAAACCATGAGCGTGAAGCAGAGATCATCGAGAACGCGGGTCAGCTTGGCATGGTTACGATCGCGACGAACATGGCCGGCCGTGGTACGGATATCAAGCTTGGCGAAGGTGTTATTGAAGTTGGCGGACTTCACATTTTAGGTACTGAGCGCCACGAATCCCGCCGTATCGATAACCAGCTTCGTGGACGTGCTGGTCGTCAAGGAGATCCTGGTTCTTCTCGTTTCTACATCTCTATGGAAGATGAATTGATGAAACGTTTTGGCTCGGATAACTTGATGACGATGATGGAGCGTCTTGGCATGGATGAAGATACTCCAATCGAGTCCAAAATGGTTACAAAAGCCGTTGAATCTGCACAAAAACGAGTTGAGGGATCAAACTTCGATGCTCGTAAGCAGCTTTTACAATATGACGATGTTATGCGTCAGCAGCGTGAAATCATCTACGCTCAGCGTCAGGACGTACTGGATGCTGAGAACTTGAGCGATATCGTACTGCGTATGATCGATTCTACAATTGACCGCATCGTAACGGTTCACACGCCTGAATCTGAAGTTCAAGAAGAGTGGAACACGAAAGAAATCACGGATTATGTGAATGCGGTTATGTTCACAGAGCCTGTGTTTACGGAAAAAGATTTCTACGGTCTAGATCGTGAAGAGATCATTGAGAAGATCCAAGCGAAGGTTCATGCGGCATTTGCAGAAAAAGAAAAGCAGCTGCCTGCAGAACAAATCGCAGAATTCCAAAAAGCTGTTATCCTTCGTTCGGTTGACAGCAAGTGGATGGATCACATCGACCAAATGGAACAGCTTCGTCAAGGGATTCACCTTCGTGCTTATGGGCAGACGGATCCGTTGCGTGAGTATCAGTTTGAAGGTTTTGAGATGTTCGAAGCGATGGTTGCTGCGATCGAAGAGGAAGTTACGACTTACATCTTAAAATCGCAGATCGAACAGAACATGCAGCGTGAACAAGTGGCTGAAGGTAAAGCTGTTGTTCCTAGCGACAAGGCGGAAGCTTCTAAAAAGAAACCAGTACGCAAAAAGCAGGACATCAAGCGCAACGATCCATGTCCTTGCGGAAGCGGTAAAAAATACAAGCAATGTCACGGTGCTGAGCAGGAATAATTCAGTATTGTGAGTGAAGAGAGTCTCTTCGGGGCTCTCTTTGCGCATGTTTTCAGCCCAAAGAATTTTTCACATTCGATAGCATACGTTAAAAAGTAGCTACAATCATAAAATGAGGTGCAGAGATTATGGATTTAGTAGAAGTAAAACAAGAGCTCAACGTTATTGAAAAACGTATCAACGACTTTAGGGGGTCTCTTTGACCTCGATTCAAAAAAAGCACGCATCGCTGAACTAGACGAACAGATGAGTGCACCGACGTTTTGGGATGACCAGAACGCAGCACAAGTTGTTATAAATGAAGCGAACGGATTAAAAGAGCAGGTAAATGAATTCGAGGAACTTGCTTCTTCCTATGAGGACTTGGAAATCGCACACGAACTTGTGAAAGAAGAAGCAGATGCTGACATGCAAAAAGAGCTTGTAAAAGATACGAAAGAACTGATCGCGAAACTCAATGATTTCGAGCTTCAGCTTTTATTAAACGAACCTTACGATAAAAACAATGCGATCCTGGAACTTCATCCAGGTGCAGGCGGTACCGAATCACAAGACTGGGCGTCCATGCTGCTTCGTATGTACACGCGTTATGCGGAGCGACAGGGCTATAAGGTTGAAACGCTGGACTATCTTCCTGGTGATGAAGCTGGTGTGAAATCTGTTACTTTGAGTATAAAGGGGCACAATGCATACGGCTATTTGAAAGCGGAAAAAGGGGTACACCGTTTAGTGCGTATCTCGCCGTTTGATTCGTCAGGCCGCCGTCATACATCATTCGTTTCATGTGAAGTGATGCCTGAAATCACTGACGATACTGAGATCGAAATCCGTACAGAGGATTTGAAGGTCGATACGTACCGTGCGTCTGGTGCAGGCGGTCAGCACGTTAACACGACTGACTCAGCCGTTCGTATTACACACACACCAACGAACACAATCGTTTCATGCCAGACAGAGCGTTCTCAGATCAAGAACCGTGAACGTGCGATGAAGATGTTAATGGCGAAACTTGTACAGCGCCGTTTGGAAGAACAGCAGGCACAATTGGCTGAGATTCGCGGTGAACAGAAAGAAATCGGCTGGGGAAGCCAGATCCGCTCATACGTTTTCCACCCGTACAGCCTAGTAAAAGACCACCGTACAAACACTGAGGTGGGTAACGTGCAATCCGTAATGGATGGCGAAATCACGCCGTTTATAGATTCATATCTAAGATCAAAACTATAAAAGTCTCTTTTCTAATAGATGGTTGCTGAAATTGTTTTTTTTGAATATTCTTCATTGAAAGTTGATTGGAGCGCAAGGTGCGAGACTCCTGGGGGATCAGCGGGACAGGTGAGACTCCTAACGGCGCAAAGCGCAGAGGAGGCTCACCGCACGCCCCCCGGAAAGCGAGCACCTGGAGCGGAAATCAACTACTTTCAAAAGCACCATTGTATATAAAAACAAAAAAACTTCCGGGCCACGTGCTTCGGAAGTTTTTTTTAGCCTATTTTTGTGAGATCGTTCTTTCGTACAAGCTCAATCTTACTTTGCTGTGCTTTTTTTGCGATTTCCACATTCCCATTTTCGTAAATCCACACCACTTGGTACTCTACTCCTTTATAAACGACACGACTTCCCACTTCTATATCCATCGCTTCACCTCAATAAAAGTACCTTATGGTTAATTATACCTATAAACAGAAGGATGTAAATTGGGAAAATCATAGGATGCGCCTATCATTTAGCGTTACATTTATATAGCTATTTTCCCAACTTAGAAGTTTTACAGAGGAAAGCTTAAAGTGTGGAAAGGTTTATTTGAACAATTTTTCAACTGTTGCTCGCCAATGTTAAGTATCGCCACACTTCAGAATTTTACGTCCGCCTCTACATAACTTTTAGAAAAATCTAGAAAACCTTAAACGTTTGTTTAAATTCCCTACATAGTGGCTTAACAATTTCGCTTTATCCTTAAGGGTGCAAGATAAATTATTGGTCCTAGGGGGAAAATGGAGTGGAAAAGAAACCAGTGGATAGAAGAACCTTTTTAACGTATTTAGGAACAGGCGCAACAGCACTTGCTGCAGCAACTTCTGGCTTAGGCGTTTTAACAGAAAAAGCGAATGCTCAATCAGATAGCTTAATGCGCATGAAGCCTCGCAAAAAAGGATTTAAGTTTCACCCGATTGCACCAACAGACAAAGATGAACTTGTTTTGCCAAGAGGTTATAAATATGAAGTGATCGCGTCTTATGGTGATGTAATCAATAAAAAAGGCGACACATTTGGATACAACAACGATTTTACAATGTATTTTCCGATCGAGGACTCCAGCGAACATGGTTTGCTTTGGGTGAATCATGAATACACGAATCCTTTATATGTAGAAGGCGAAAAAAAGGGCGACAAGTATACAGCAGCTCAAATTGAAAAAATGCTATACAACCAAGGCGGTTCCATTATTGAAGTTCAAGTAAAAAACGGCAAGTGGACGCTTAACAAGGATTCTGAACTTGCACGCCGTGTTTTCTTCACATGATAAAACTGTGTTCCAAAGGGTGCGTCCGCCTGAACAGTTCGCAAATGTTCCCTGTACAGAAGTAGCACCAGATACTGCAGTGTTTCCTTTAGCTGGCCCGGTCAACGCGAAAGGTGTTAAACCTGTTACACGGCACCAACGGACCGTCCGGAAGACGTTGAGATTTCACCTTTAGATCAAACGGTGTTCATCGCACACACAAACAATGATAAGCACGGAAACATTCACGGACACATCACACGCTTTTTTGAAAAAGATGGAGACCATGGCGCAGAGGAGTTTGACTTTGAGATCTTCGCAGCCGGCGGACGCCAAAGCGGGTTCAGTGCTCCAGATAACTTAACGTTTGACTCAAATGCAAACCTTTGGACCGTGACAGATATTTCATCCAGCAAACTGAACTCTGCTGCGTGGACGAGCTTTGGAAACAACGGTATGTTCATGATTCCGACAGTCGGTCCGGACAAGGGAGTTGCATTCCAGTTCGCATCAGCACCAAAAGAAGCAGAATTGACGGGACCATCTTTCACACCAAATGAAAGAACATTATTCCTTTCTGTGCAGCATCCAGGTGAGGAAACAGAAGATAAAGCAAATCCAACAAGCACATGGCCGCAAGTTCGCGGAGGCAACCAGCCGCGTCCATCAGTCGTGGCAATCACTGGCTTTAAGTTTTAATGAGTAACAAATTCTAAGGAGGCGATTCACATGGGTTTTACTAATATCGGAGTACCAGGATTGATTCTGATCTTAATCATCGCGCTTATCATCTTTGGACCTTCAAAACTGCCGGAGATCGGACGCGCATTCGGAAGCACGCTTCGTGAATTTAAGAGCTCTGCAAAAGATTTAATGTCTTCTGATGAAAAAGAAGAAAAACCGCAGTCAAAATAATGAGATTTAGTGAGGAAAGATGCGGGCGCAATAGCAAGCTTGCATCTTTTCGCTATTAAGAAGCTTTGTTAAGCATGGTTGGTGGATTTCCTTTCTTCTAAGGATAATCAACTTTAAAAAGTTAACAGAGCAATCATCAAATGAGGAAGGAGGCTGAAGTTGTGAAAGCAGAAGAGATGTACTTTGTGGAACATCTGGGTGAACTTCGAAAACGGATCATTATAACGCTTGTTATGTTTATGACGGTTCTCGCAGTGTCATTTTTCTATGTGGAGCCGATCTACAGCTGGCTGATCCGCGATCTGGACCAGCAGCTTGCCGTCCTCGGACCGAGCGAAATTCTTTGGGTGTATTTTATGATATCCGGCGTGATTGCAATCGCGCTCACCATACCCGTTGCCGCTCATCAAACGTGGATGTTCATTAAGCCGGCATTGGATAAAAAAGAACAAAAGGTGACCCTGTCGTACATTCCAGCTTTGTTTCTATTGTTCTTGATAGGATTGTCATTTGGCTATTTTGTTGTCTATCCGATGGTGCTGAACTTTTTGCTCGGATTATCAGAGGGGAACTTTCAAACCTTTTTTACATCGGAAAAATATTTCAAGTTCATGCTGAACTTAACGCTGCCGTTCGGATTTCTGTTTGAGATCCCGCTCGTGGTGATGTTTCTGACTTCACTCGGAATCATCAATCCAGTCATGCTGGCAAAAGCACGCAAGATTTCCTACTTTGCACTCGTCGTTGTAGCTGTTTTAATAACGCCGCCAGATCTTGTATCTGATTTTCTCGTGGTGATTCCGCTGCTCGTCCTGTATGAGATCAGCATCATGCTTTCGAGATGGGTGTACCGTAAGAAGCTCGCCGCTGAACGTTTAAATGAACAGGAAGAAAAAGTCGTACAGATGAAAAGACCTTCCTAAAGACAAGAAGAGGATGACTCAAAACTAAGAATTTTTGAAGTCATGCCTCTTTTTTTACACTTAACTTGTTTGCACGATAATTTTCGATGTAGCAACAAGTCAAAGTGGACAGTATAAGCGGAACTAGAGACTAGGCGTCAGTCAAGTTTTCTTTACCTTTGTAGATATCATTTATTTTTAATTATTTTTTGTAAAAATAATTAAAAATTCGGGGCTGCCAAAAGTAAGTTTACCTAACTTTTGGGACAGCCCCCTTTTTATACGAAGTGATTGCTGCGTCTGTTTTTATCGGCTATTATCGCTGCATATTCATTAGCTCTTTCTGCATTTCCGTTATCCATATGAAAATCAAAAAGCTTTATTTCATAATGTTCGGCTGGAAGGACATAGCCTAATCTTTTTAAATATGGATACATTTCTGTCTCAAGATAGTCATAATATTGCTCTTCTTGATCTGTGAGACGATATTTGTGGAGCTGAAAAAAATGGATGAACGTGGTGGAGTGAATTTCTTTAGCCAGCTTTAACCCTTTTTCGGCAAGAGATAAAAGCTCGGTTTTTGATTTTTCGCCTAAAAGTACAGAGGCATTTATGTACCCTTCTAGTGAACCAATATATTCCGATGTGGTAGGGTCTTTTAGTTTCATCGATTCATAATAATACTCACATGCTTTTTCAAAGTCTTCATGCAGGATGCAGTGATAGCCATAGTTGTGGAGGAGAAGAGCTTTTTGTTTTTCCAAATCAAAGTTATCACACATCTCAATCAGCTGTTCATACTTTCCGTATTGAGGTCCGCTTGTGGTATCGTGCCCCACTTGTATGAGCATCAGCATCTCCGTTTCAATCACGCGAACATAGCAATGGGATTCTTCAAAAAAGCGAAGAGCGATGCTCGCATAATAATAGGCAAGGACACGAGAGTTTATGGAATGATAGGCAACTGCAAGGTGATAGTAATACTCCGGATTATGGTAATGAGCAGGGTCAATCCGCTTTAAGAATTCAATAGCTTCTGAGTAATCATGTTTGCATTGGAGCCCATAGATTCCTTTTATATGAAGAATCATATTTTTCTCAAGCGGCGCAGGATTTTGCCATTTGTCCATCTCTTGAATGATGGTTAGCGCTTTTGTGAAATCTCCCGTCATCAAATAAAATCTGGCTAGCAGAAGGGTGTGCGACCTGTAGAAATCAGGAATCTGCAGCAGAGCAATTTCCTCGAGCTTCTGCTTAAGTGTTTCTGCCTTCGCATGAAGTTTCATGATTATGGCTTCTTCCCATTTTTTTAAAAGGGTGTCTAATCCTTTATAAATTTTGATCTCACTTTCAATGTCGATCTCCAGTCTGTCCGCTAAAAATTGTATCGTTTCCTTGGAGACTTCCGTTAAGCCGCGTTCTATTTTACTGACATGCGTACCTGAACAGATGCCGTCCCCGAGCTCTTTTTGCGTCATATTTCTGCGTTCACGATAGAACTTAATGATTTTTCCTTCTAGCATGACTCCATCTGCCCCCATCATAAACCGCTATTATATTGATATTTCTATTCTACTAAAGAAAACCCCAATTCGGTTTTACGTTTTTTAAGACAATGTTACTATTTATCTCGTTTGTCCTATGAGATTTCCCTTTAAGTTAGCGGTTGAAATAGGCTGTGAGTCCTGACCGAAACCCCGATAGCTTTCATTCAGTGGTAGCCGTACAATTACTTTAATATAAACGGAAAGTGTAAATACATCATGATGTGATCGAATTACTGGGAAATTAGGGACGGAAAACAGAGAGGCAGAAATTAATTTCGACGGAAAGGTGGATGCAAAGGATATGAAATATGTACAAAAAAATGATCTGAAGCAAAACCGGCATATGGATGACTCACCTAGTCCAAGAAAACAATACTGCTGAAAAATAGTTGAAGCATCTGTGACAATCTTTGATTGAGCAGTATAGTTTTTTTGAGGCAGCCTTTAGGGCTGTCTTTTTTCATTCACTCATCCAATAAAGAATTTAAAAGGTAGGTGCGGTCTTTGGTTGTACCTGTAATAGGGAGGTTGAGTGAGTGGAGCAGGTGATAAGATATACTGCCTGTAGGGAGGTTTAGAAAATCTTTAAACTCATTGTTTGTAATTTTAGTCGATATCAGCAAGGCATAATCTATTAATGCATTGATGTGCGCCTTTTTAAAATGTTGGTCGCAATTCGTACAATACCAACTTCTTTTTGTTCGATGTAAAATAATATCCTCACAATCTGGACAAAATGCCCCCTTAATGAGTTCATTTTTATCTATATGAAATAAGCTGCAAACATCTGGATTATAAGGGGTGTGAAGTTTGTTTAAAAGCCTGTTCACTTTTTTAATTTCCATCTTAGAAAGGATTACTTTCGTATGCTTTTTGGTTAGGAGATCGAACTTCTTCTTTAAATCTGCACTTTTAATCACTCTGTTTACAGCATCTGTATGCCCAGGAGCACTTTCGACGAGGGTTTTAGGATTGGTAATGACAACTAAGGTTTCTATTGGAATGAATGGTACTTTTTTAATCTTCAGGATTTCCGAGAGATGAAAAGCTTGTCTTTCAACTTGCTGAATCGGATCATCAAACGACTCTTTCTTCCCATCGTGTAATCTAATCACTTGCGAGTAAAGGTTATCAAAATAAATATGACCTGCTATATTTTTAATCTCTAGTATAAGAATAAAATTTGGAGTGATTATGAGAGTATCCATTTGAAAATAATATTCTTGATGAAGAATTCTAATATTATGAAGAAATTCAATCTTTTCTTGGGGTAGATAGCGGTAAAAGTAGTCCATGGATTGTTCTCCTCTTAAGCCAGCCATCTGTCTTGCAAGGTATTCATCTACCTCCTTTCTTTTAGGCTGATTGAAAGGCAGTCTTTTTAATAAAATGTTAAGTTTTCTAATGATTATTGGCACATTCCGCTTCATTTTTACCATTCAATCACTGATTAGTAGATTATGCCGCATTCCATCGTATTAGAAAAAAATCAATTTACTCCATAAGTCATCGGAAAATGGGGAATCCCACGGAAAACAAAATTAATCCCACGTTAAATGGATTAATTCCTGGCTTAATTTCGAGAATCCCACGTTAATTTGAAAATAACCACGAGTCGACACCCAGCGACAAGATACGACTCAGTGCAGCCGCACAAAACATCCAAAACGACCGAACTGCCCCCGCCAGTCCATACCACTCAACATCACTTCACCCCATCACCGCGGCACTAAGGTCTCATTTACAAGGGCATACTAGGCTTGGTATACTTTTTTCGTTTGAAAGAAATTCCTTATGAAAGTTTGAGGTTTACAGACAGCTATGATGATGGCAATAAGAAAAAGACGCGGTGGAATTCTACACCCTACAGTTGAACTTATTTTAGAATATATTTATGTTGTAATCGGCTCAGGGCTTGTTGCCCTGGCATTCTCGGTGTTCCTCTTACCGAACGAGATCGCATCGGGCGGAGTGAGCGGGATCTCGACTATCCTATACGGACTCTTCCAATGGAAGCCTTCTTATGTGCAGTGGTGTCTCAACATACCGCTGTTCATCGCGGGTCTTTTCTTCCTCGGAAAAAGATTCGGTGCGAAAACGCTTGTTGGTACACTTGTGCTGCCATTCTTCGTCTTTATTTTTGAAGAGTGGGGAGCCGCAACAGAAGAACCCTTACTCGGCGCAATCTTCGGCGGTCTTGGAATCGGTGCTGGACTTGGAATCGTATTCCGAGGAAAAGCATCAACAGGAGGGGTGGACCTCCTCGCACAGATTATTCATAAATACATCGGAATCTCACTCGGAACGATCATCCTCCTCATTGACGGGACAATCGTACTTGCATCAGCATTTATCTTCGGAATCGAGCAAGCTCTTTACGCACTGATCGCGATGTTCATCACGGCAAAAACGATCGATGTTGTGCAGATCGGACTTGGAACGTCAAAAATGGCGCTAATCATTTCTGATCAAGAAGAAGAGCTGCGTCAAGGGATACTCACTCATATTTACCGCGGGGTAACGAAAATCAATGCATTCGGCGGTTATACGCAGGATGAGCGGCCGATGCTGATGGTCGTTGTTGCGCAATATGAAGTTACAAAATTAAAACAATATGTAAAAAGTGTTGATCCTTCAGCCTTTGTAATCGTTGTAAATGCGAATGAAGTGCTTGGAGAAGGATTTAAACGCGGATAATCACCCTTAAATCCATAAGTCGAATCTTGCCAGCCGGTGCCGCAACCGGCTGATTTTTTGTGCTTTTTATAGGACTTTTTACATATATACCCCCTTCTTACTACAAATTCTGTAATATTAGCCGATGTAATGTACCGTATGTGCAGTACAAAAGTGCCTAATTTTCATTTCGATGGTCGACTTTAGCAACCGATTGTCGAAAAGTTTACATGCAGGTTTTTTGTGAATATGAAGGATTTCAGCGAATCGTGTCGTATTTTAACCATCACAGCAACAAGAAAACACGACCAAGGTCCCTTGTTAGAGGTAAGATGAAATACAATTGTAATAAAATTGTCAGTTCGAGATGTTATAATAGTTATTGCGGAAAAAAACTGACATTTATCGCGTGATTGTCGAAAAACTTTATAAATAGATTGTTGATTAAATAGGGAAATATCTTTTTGGGGTAGTAAGGAAGTGATTTAGTTTGATAGAAATGATTGATGTGTGGAAAACATATCCGAATGGTGTCATGGCATTAAACGGGGTTGACGTCTACATAGAAAAAGGTGAATTTGTTTATGTAGTCGGACCTAGTGGTGCTGGAAAATCTACATTTATAAAATGTATGTATCGTGAAGAAAAGCCAACACAAGGATCTATTATTATAAACGGCACGAATCTTGCTAAGGTAAAAGAAAGACAGATTCCAAAAGTTCGCAGAAAAATGGGAGTTATCTTCCAGGACTTTAAACTTTTACCGCGCTTAACTGTTTACGAAAACGTAGCATTTGCGCTTGAAGTTATTGAGGAATCACCAAAAGTGATCAGAGAACGTGTTATGGAAGTTCTTGACCTTGTAAAGCTGAAAAACAAAGCCCGCATGTTCCCGGATGAGCTATCCGGAGGAGAACAGCAGCGTGTATCGATTGCACGTTCTATCGTGAACCGGCCGCCAGTTGTCATTGCGGACGAGCCTACGGGGAACCTGGATCCAGAAACCGCGTGGGAAATCATGGACATTTTTAAAGAAATTAACGACCGTGGCACTACAGTGGTCATGGCGACTCACAATAAAGAAATCGTTAATACAATCACAAAGCGCGTAATTGCCATCGAAGGCGGCCGAATTGTACGTGATGAGGCGAAGGGGGATTACGGCTATGAAGATTAGAACACTGAAACGTCATTTTGTAGAAGCATTTAAGAGCATGGGACGGAACGGCTGGATGTCTTTCGCTTCGATCTCTGCAGTAACCGTAACATTACTCTTAGTAAGTGTATTCCTGGCGATTCTTTTGAACATTAATCATATTGCCAGTCAAATAGAAGATGATGTACAAATCAGAGCTTATATTGAAAGAACAGAGAAATCCGAGAACTATGATGCCTATCAAAAACAACTTGAGAATCTTGATAAGGTAAAAACAGTTAAGTATCAGTCGAAAGAAGAAGGGCTAGATGAATTAATAGAAAGTCTTGGAGATGAAGGAGAAGCATTTTCTTCATTAAAAGACGAAAACCCGCTTCGTGATGCTTTTATTATTTATACTGATAAGCCGCAGGATACAGCAGCTGTAGCTAAAGAAGTAGATAAACTTAAATTCGTAAACAAAGTAGAGTATGGACAAGGAACCGTTGAAAAGCTATTTAAAGTTACAGATGTTGCCCGAAACGTTGGGATCGTGCTCGTTCTAGGCCTAGTATTCACAGCGATGTTCCTGATCTCAAATACAATAAAACTGACAATTGTTACACGCCGTCGCGAGATTGAAATTATGAAACTCGTTGGAGCGACAAATGGGTTTATCCGCTGGCCGTTCTTTATCGAAGGATTTGCATTAGGGGTGTTTGGAGCTTTCCTTCCTATTATCGTAATCGCAGTGGGATACCAAGCGATATTTGACATCGTTAATCAAAAGTTAGGGACAGTATTTATCGAGCTGCTTCCAGTAACACCGCTTATTCCTCAGTTGTCAATATTGATGCTGCTGATCGGCGGAGTTATCGGAGTATGGGGAAGCTTGACGTCTGTCCGTAAGTTCTTAAAGATTTAATAGATCGCAGAAGTAAAGATTCAAGAAAACGAAACAAATTAATAGGGGTTAGGGAGGAAAACGAATGAAAAGCAAAGTGTTTGGTACAGTGCTGTCTTTATGTTTGGCACTGAGCGCTTTTACTGTGTATCACTCTGAATCCGTCGTTCACGCGGAATCTTTATCAAGCATCAAGAAAAAACAACAAGATAATGCTAAAAAAGCCAAGGATTCAAAAGCTAAGCTTGAAGAGAATAAAAGCAGCCAGGCTGCACTAGAAGCAGAAGTTGAGCGTCTTGATAAGCTTACAACTGCAACTGATGAAAAGATCATCCAAAAGCAAGCAGATATTAAAGAAACAAAAGATGAAATTGCACAATTAAAAGAAGAGATCACTGTCGTTCAAAAGCGAATTGATGAGCGTGACAAGCTTTTAAAAGAACGTGTTAACTCTATGTACGAATCTGGTGGAGCTGTTTCATACCTTGAAGTCGTTCTAGGTTCAAAGGACTTCGGTGATTTCCTTGACCGTGTTCTAGCATTGAACATGATCGCAGAACAAGACCGCCAGCTTTTAGAAGAACAAAAGAAAGATAAAGAACTTCTTGAGAATAAAATGGCATCTGTTGAGAAAAAACTCAGCAATCTGCAAAATGCAATGAAAGACTTGCAAAAGCTTCAAAAGCAGCTGAAAGCACAAATGGCTGAAAAAGACCGCTTGATGACTTCTCTTCAATCAGAGGAAGAGGAACTGCATAAAGAAGCACACAAGATTGAAAACGAAGGTGCGCTCCTTAAGGCTCAGGAAGAAGCGTTCCGTGCTGAACAAGCTCGTGCAGCTGCACGTGAAAAAGCACGCAAATCTTCATCAGGTGGATCTGCTCCATCAATGGGACCTGTATCTGGCAATGGCTTGATCATCAAACCTGCAGCTGGAGCCATTACCTCTCCGTTCGGTATGAGAAGCAGCGGTATGCATGAAGGAATCGACATCGCGCAAGGCGGAACAGTTCCAATTTATGCAGCAGCTGATGGAACGGTCATTAAGTCCGAGTATTCCTCATCATACGGTAATGTGGTTTACATCTCACATTCTATCGGTGGACAGCAGTGGACAACAGTTTACGCTCATATGAGCAGCCGTGCTGTTTCAGGCGGTTCTGTATCAAAAGGACAGTTCCTAGGAAACATGGGTAACACAGGACGTTCTCATGGTCAGCATCTGCACTTTGAGCTTCACAAAGGTCCTTGGAATGCAGGAAAAACAAATGCTGTAAATCCTGCGGCATATTGGTAAAATAAACTCATAAAGTAAAC
Organism: Fictibacillus arsenicus; assembly: GCF_001642935.1. Taxonomy (NCBI): domain Bacteria; kingdom Bacillati; phylum Bacillota; class Bacilli; order Caryophanales; family Fictibacillaceae; genus Fictibacillus; species Fictibacillus arsenicus. The sequence goes on along the minus strand of NZ_CP016761.1, from coordinate 3,269,199 downwards.
AAGCTATTCATATAGTGAAGTAGGAGACAGGCTTCTTTCGTCGAATCTCTTACAATGGAAGGCATCGCACTTTGCAGGGTGTGATGCCTTTTCCTGCAAAAATGAGGTGAGCAGAATGAACGTAAATAAAAAGATGTTGGCCCTGCTGATTGTTGTTTCCTTGCTTGTCGGTGCTGGTGGAATGTATGGCTCTTTGGCGCTATTTGGAAATGGCTCAAAATTTGTTCAAAACGATGGAGTAAGTGATTTACCGAAAACGGAAACAAAGATTGACAGCGATGAAGAGTTCGCGAAGCTTCAAAAAACGTACGAGATTATTTCTTCCCGTTATGTAGAAGATGTGGATCGTGAAAAATTGCTGGAAGGCGCCATTCAAGGAATGGTAAAAACGCTGAAAGATCCTTATTCCGTCTATATGGATGAGGATACGGCAAGCCAGTTCACTCAGTCATTGGATTCTTCTTTTGAAGGAATCGGTGCCGAAGTAAGCATGGTGGACGGCAAAGTAACGATTGTTGCACCATTTAAAGATTCACCTGCCGAGAAAGCGGGCTTAAAACCGAACGACCAGATTATTACGATTGACGGCAAAAGTGTTGAAGGTCTAGACCTTTATAAAGCAGTATTGAAGATCCGCGGTGAAAAAGGCTCTGTCGTCACATTAGGTGTGAAGCGCAGCGGCGTGAACAACGTAATGCCGATTAAAGTAACACGTGATGAGATTCCGATCGAGACCGTTTATTCAGATATTGAAAAAGCAAACGGAAAAAACATCGGTGTGATCGAGATTACATCTTTCTCCGAAAAAACAGGCTCAGACTTCAAGAAGCAGCTTACTGAGCTTGAAAAGAAGGGAATCGACGGGCTTGTCATTGATGTCCGCGGAAATCCTGGAGGATACCTTGAGGCAGTAGACAGCATTCTGCGTCAGATCATTCCAGAAAATAAGCCGTTTGTACAGATTGAAGACCGTAAAGGAAACAAAGAGCGTTATGTTTCCACCCTTAAAGAAAAGAAGGATTATCCAATCGTAGGATTAATTGATAAAGGCAGTGCATCTGCGTCTGAAATTCTAGCTGCCGCACTTCAAGAAGCAGGCAGTTACGAGCTAGTCGGTGAGAAGTCATTCGGTAAAGGAACAGTTCAGCAGTCCATCGACTTAGGTGATGGCTCGAACATTAAGCTGACATTGTTTAAATGGCTGACGCCGGACGGAAACTGGATTCATAAAAAAGGCGTGAAGCCAACTTTTGAAGTGAAACAGCCTGAATACTTCTACACAAATCCGATCTCGATCGAAAAGCCTCTTGTGTATGACATGAATAATGAGCAAGTTAAAAATGCTCAAGTGATGCTGAACGGATTAGGTTTCCAAACAGGACGTGAAGACGGTTATTTTGATGAAAAAACCCAGTCTGCTGTTACAGCTTTCCAACGCGCGAACAGCTTATCAGCAACAGGGAAAATTGATCAAAAAACAGCCGGTAAGATGGAAGCGAAAGTAATCGATTCAATCCGTAATGAGAAAAACGATGTTCAGCGTAAAACAGCCATCGAATTACTTGCAAAGTAAGGGATTATGGCAGGAAAAAACAACCGAAACACGAATACTATCCGTAGAGGAAATATTCTCTGCGGATTTTTTTGTAAGCTGCTGCACTTGAAGCATTGCTGCTCTTGGAAGTGGTTGATTTCCGTTTCAGGATGCTCGCTTTCCGGGGGGCGTGCGGTGAGCCTCCTCGGCGCTTTGCGCCCTTAGGAGTCTCACCTGTCCCGCGAATCCCCCAGGAGTCTCGCACCTTACACTTCAATCAACTTTTCATTGAAGAAACTGAAAAAGCCACAAGTGTACTTTTTAAAGGGGTAAAACAAAATGGGATCATTAAATGTTGGAGACATACTTTTTCAGCTTATGGCATTTTTAGTTCTGCTCGCTATCATAAGCGGAGTCGGAATGCTGATAAAACGAGCTGTGTCGAGTGATAGAAGACTAAAAAGAATTGAAGAAAAAGTGGATAAACTGCAAGAAGAGAAGAGGAGAGAACGCCCATGACAGACACCTTTGTGAATGAACTGATAGAAGGCATCGGGCTGCTTTTTTTACACCCGCTTTTTTATGGTTTTATATTCGTAGCATTCTTGATCGGACTTAAACGTGTAAAACGGGAACGGAAAGAATTTAAAGTAAAGGTTCACCCCGTAATTGATAATCTAATATTTTCATTGCTGCCTGGTATTCTTATTGGACTCATAGGATCAGTTATCTTTATTGCGGCCGGCGTTACTTTGCCGATTGGTATGATTGCTTTAATCGGTTTGATGTATGTCGTTCTGGCACTGACAATGAAAACTCGCTTTATGGCACCAGCGTATGCAGTAAACTTAGCCGCAATCGCAGGTCTTTTACTGCCAAAACTAAACACCGGAATGGCTTTTTTGGATAAATGGATTGAAGATATTCAAAATACACCGCTTGATTCATTAGCTGTTATTTTAGGCGTGCTTTTGATTCAGGAAGGAGTCCTGATTTTATGGAAAGGTGCGGACCGTACTTCACCACGCCTTTTTAAAGGAAAAAGAGGCCATTATGTAGGAGCGCACGAAGCAACACGGTTCTGGATCGTTCCTCAGTTTCTCGTCCTTCCGGCAGGCTCAATTCCAGTTTTAGAATGGTGGCCATTGTTTCCAATGGGAGCAGTAGGATTTTCTTTTTTCTTAGTGCCATTTGCAATCGGATATCGCCAGCTTGTTACACACACGCTGCCTGTCGAAGCGATTAAGCATCTTGGAAAGCAAGTTACTTTATTGGGTGTTCTCGTATTAGCAATTGCAGCTGCCGGTCATTTTTATAATCTGCCGCTACTAATTGCCATTGCGATCGCTGCAGGCCTTGCAGGCCGTGAGCTCATTACGCTCGTAACCAGTCAGCGCGATGACACAAGACCTTCTCTTTTTGTACAGAGGGATAAAGGGGTTATCATACTTGCTGTTGTGCCTGGAACACCCGCAGTTAAAATGGGATTAAAGGTCGGGGAAATAATCGTAAAAGTAAACGGTGTGACGCTGACAAATGAAACAAGTCTTTACAAAGCACTTCAAATTAACGCAGCGTACTGTAAACTGGAAGTACTTGATCTAAATGGAGAGATCCGATTCGTTCAAGGATCGCTTTATCAAAATGAACATCACCAGTTAGGTGTACTTCTTGTTCATGATGTAGTGGAACGAAAAGTGGCAGTAGGTAACTAAATGTAGTTTTTCATAATTTACCGGAATCTGTTCAAAATTCTCCGGAATGATTTTCATAATTTAGCGGAATTGCAAAATAGGGCTCACATAAAGTGAGCTCTTTTTTTATATTTAATTATTCAACAAACTGGCTTATACTTCCTTTATAGTAGCTATGTATGGCAGGTTTCGGTACATCTCCGCATAGTCAATGCCATATCCGATAATGAATTTATCTGGAATAACAAATCCTACATAATCCGCTTTTAAGTCGACCTTTCGTCGCTCAGGTTTATCAAGCAACGTACATATTTTCATGGACTTTGGTTTATGAAGCTGGAAATGCTCCTTTAAAAAGCTTAGCGTTAATCCGGAATCGATGATATCCTCCACAAGCACGACATTTTTACCTGTGATGTTCACATCGATATCCTTTAGCAGTCGGACTTTTCCAGTAGTTACCGTTTGATTGCCATAACTCGAAGCTACCACAAAATCAATCATAACTTTTCCGTTCAGTACTCGGATTAAATCTGCAGCAAAGACAAATGCACCTTTTAATACAATAATAAATACGAGGGGTTCATCTTGGAAATCCTGTCTAATTTGCGTACCGATTTCTTTCACTTTTTGCATCAATTGATTTTCTGTTATTAAAATGTTATCCATTTCGTATCCCATAATCTCACCTTCCTATTTCGTATTGTTTCCCATTATTGTTAAAACATTATAATAAATAAGGAGCATTGATAGTTTGACAACAAAAAAACAGCATGAGAATCTGTCGTTCCTTAATGTTCGAAAGTCAGGAGTATTTCTTCAGATAGGAGAAGTACTATTTATACTGAGTTAAAAAATCTTAGGGAGGTAGAAAAACACAAATAACTACTTGAAGTGATTGTAAGATTTACTTCTGTTCTGTATAATTGAGAACGGATTTCAATTAAGTCCTGTTCACTTTATAAAAATAGAAAAAGGGGGTCTCTTCGTGCTGGGTAGATTCTTTGCATACTATAGACCTTATAAATGGTTGTTCATACTGGATTTTACATGTGCCATTCTCGTCGGAATCTTGGAACTAGCTTTCCCTTTAGCAGTCAATCAAGTAATAGATCGTTTGCTCCCAGAAGGAAACTGGGGAATCATCTTATTCGCCTGTCTGGGCCTATTACTTATTTATCTATTCAATACAGGTCTGCACTATGTTGTAACCTATTGGGGGCATAAACTGGGTATTAACATTGAGACAGACATGCGTCAGCAACTGTTTACACATATGCAGAAGCTTTCATTCGGGTACTATGATAATAATAAAACGGGGCATAGTATCTCCAGACTTACAAAAGATCTGGAAGAGATTGGAGAAGTGGCCCATCATGGACCAGAGGATGTCTTTGTCGCCGTGATGACATTGTTCGGATCTTTTGGATTGATGCTAACCATCAACTGGAAGCTAGCTGTCCTCTCTTTTATTGTCATTCCTCTTCTTATTATTTTGGCGATCTACTTTAACAAGAAGATGACTGTTACCTTTAGAAAAATGTTTCAAGATGTTGCTGAGATCAATTCAAGAGTGGAGGACAGTATCGGCGGGATCCGGGTTGTACAGGCTTTTGCAAACGAGAAATACGAACAGGAAAAGTTTGAGAAGAACAATCAAAACTATCGCTTAACGAAGCTGCATTCTTACAAGATCATGGCTCAAAACGTAATGTCTAACTATGTATTGATGAGGATGGTAACCCTTTTCACATTACTATTCGGTACCTTCTTTGTCATCAGAGGAGAACTAACCTATGGACAATTTGTAGCATTTATCCTTCTTTCGAACATATTGATCGGACCGATTCAAAAGATTAACGCAGTTATTGAAAGTTATCCAAAAGGAATCGCAGGTTTTAAGCGGTTTACAGAAATCATGGATACGACTCCTGATATTGCTGATGCAGAAGATGCGATTGAGATCGACTTATATGGCGCTATTCAATACAAAGACGTGACATTTGGCTATGAAGGTCATAATAAGGTCTTGAACGAGATCAGTTTGTCTATTCAGCCTGGGGAGACGGTAGCTTTTGTAGGACCATCAGGTGCTGGAAAAACGACTCTTTGCAGTCTCCTTCCCCGTTTTTATGAAATTCAAAGTGGGTCGATCACCATTGACGGAATTGATCTAAGGGAAATGAAGCTGGAATCGGTAAGAAAACAGATCGGTATTGTCCAGCAGGATGTATTTCTCTTTTCGGGTTCGATCCGAGAAAACATTGCGTACGGCAACTTGAAGGCTTCTGATGAGGAGATTATGGAAGCAGCAAAAAGAGCACGCCTTGATGATTTCATTATCAATCAGCCGGAGGGGCTCCAAACTGTTATCGGTGAGCGGGGAGTGAAGCTTTCTGGTGGACAGAAACAGAGGTTGGCTATAGCTCGTATGTTTTTAAAAAACCCACCTATCTTAATCCTTGATGAAGCCACTTCTGCACTAGATACGGAAACAGAAGCGGCCATCCAGAAGGCTTTAGAAGAACTTACAGAAGGAAGAACTACGCTTATTATCGCGCATAGATTGGCAACGATTAAAAATGCAGATCGCATCATGGTTGTGACGAATGAAGGAATTGCAGAACAGGGGAATCACCAGGATCTGATGGAGTCCCAAGGCATATACAGCCGATTGCATGCTGCTCAGTTTGGTTAATAATAACCCAATGGGTGGTTTTACAATTTTTATTCATCTCTTACCTTTTTAGCTAATGATTGAAAGTCTAACTGATCGAGTTATCGCAAAAAAATAAGGAACTAGATCAGTTAAACGTAGAATATCAAACGTTTTCAGCATGGACCATGGACGATATAATATGGAACAAAACAAAAGAGGTCTCTTCTTATAAGAGACCTCTCAGAACGTAGACAAACCCCATCTCAAATTGATTTGAGATGGGGTTTGTTCATTTTTTCTAGGTTTTCCAAAGGAATTCTAGCTTAACTTACACTGGACATGGACCTCGCCATGTCCAGTTTGCCAGTTTTTTAAGATTCATGGCAGCGAAAGTAAGCATCGCGTGCGCGGAAACTTTTTTAAGCCCTCTCAGCTTCGTCCAACGCATACCATGCTTTTCTTTTGCATCAGCGAAGACACGTTCAATCGTTTCTTTTCGCTGTGCATATATTTTTTTATTCTCCTCCGTATGACGAAGGTGATCGGCTTCCTCCAAGTACTCCTCCCAGATGTGCCGGTGGATCATCTTGATGTGCTGTTTACTCTGCGTACATTGAGAAAGCAAAGGACACTGTTTGCACTTCAAAGGATTGGAAGCGTATTGACGATAGCCCTCGCGGGTCGTCGTTCTATAGGGTAACGTTTCGCCTTGCGGACATATGTATTGATCGTAATGTTCATCGTAAACATATTCGTACTTCTTCATGTATCCATCTTTGGTTTTCGGTCGTGTGTAAGGCATTACTGGGCGAATTTCCTGGTCCATCAAAAACTTGGCAATCGGCGGTGTTTTATATCCTGCATCTACAGCTAAGGCGTTCGGTTTTCCTACGTTTTCTAACAACTGATTTACAAGTGGCTCGAGCATTCTACTGTCATGAACATTGGCTCCGGTGACGAGACTTCCAAGAATAAAACCTCTTGAATCACTGGCGGTGTGAAAAGAGTACGCAAACAGCTTTTCCCGTTCGTCCTTTACATAGTAGCCACTCTCCGGATCCGTAGTGCTCACTTTAACTTCTTTCGTATCTTCTTTTGTTTGAGGGGTTAGTGCTTTTTTCCGTGTGCCTCACGGTCGATATTGATTTCTTCTTCAAGTTTGTTTTGATAGCTGCGCGTTTCCACACGTACTATCTTCTTATCAAACTTCTTCTTATTGGCATTGGCTTTCACATGCGTGGAATCGATAAAAGCAATAGTGGGATCAACCAGACCATAATTCGTAGCTTCACGTAGAATCCGATAGAAGATCTGTTCGAAAAGATCACTATCATGGAAACGACGTGCGTAATTCTTCCCGAACGTTGAAAAATGAGGTATCTTCTCGCTGAAGTCATAGCCTAAAAACCAACGATAAGCGACATTCGTTTCAATCTCTTTTATCGTTTGGCGCATTGATCGAATACCAAATAAATATTGAAGGAGCACCATTTTGACTAAAACAACAGGGTCCACGCTCGGTCTGCCATTATCCAAAGAATATGTATGTTTTACGGCATCATAAATAAAGTCAAAATCCATGACTTGATCAATTTTTCGTACCAAATGATCCTGAGGTACAAGCTCGTCAAGAGCTGCTAGAGTAACTTGGTGACGTCCTTCAGTAGAATGCTTAGATAACATGTAAATTTCTCCCCTCAAACATTATCTAATTTAATTCTACAATAAAAAAAGCTTGTAGACATCTGACTTTGTCTACAAGCTGAGAGGTCTCTTCTTATAAGAGACCTCTTTCTATGTGAAAGGAAAACCAAAAGAACTGAGGACTAAGTGGATGGGAAAAGATTATGCCCAATGTGAATAGATTCTGACTGAATTTCTGCCCTAAAGGCCAGATTGTGGAACAAGAGAAGGTATTTTCCATTATAACTCGAATCTAAAAAAGGGCTGTTTATGGGCTTGAGGACATTAATTTAATAGAATTGCAGTAAAAGGTGATATTCTTTTCTTTATTTAAGAATTATAGAATGGGTGAAAATCATATTAAATATTTTCTGAAAGGGTGTGTGTAGTATTTTATCCACTAATGTATTTTATTTTAAATCTAAGAATGGAAAAACAGTTACTATTAGAGAGGCTAAAGAACAGGATGCAGAAAGAATGCTAAATTCTGCTTCAAAAGCTTTAATAAACGCTCCATACATGCTAAGTACGGTTGAGGATATAAAAAAGATGAGTGTTGTTGCTATTCAAAAAACGTTAAAAGCTTATCATGAAAATCCAAATTATGTACAGTTTATTGCTGAAGTTGAGGGTAAGTTAGTCGGTAAAATAGATTTTAAGAACGGAAACAATGAAAAAATTAGTCATCAAGGGGCTTTTGCAATGACCATACTACCTGATTATCGAAATTATGGTATTGGAAGAGCTCTTTTAGAAACGTTAATCAATTGGGCTAAAAATAACAGTATGATTGAAAAAGTTTGTCTTGAGGTAATGGAAGATAATTTAGGTGCAATCAAGTTATATAAGAATCTAGGCTTTTTTGAAGAGGGTAGAAAAGCAAAAGGTGTAAAATTGGAAGGCGGCTATCAAGATTTAATATTAATGGCATTATTCGTTTGAATTTGAACAGTGTTCAACAAAACCAGCTAATATCGAAATAAGAAGGGTACTTATTCATACTTCTTCTTCAACAATCGGGTTCAATTCTATATTATTGATTGCGCTCGTTATTCCATTTATAGAGGGCATTTCTTCAGAAAAGATTCCACAAACCAGTGCATTTCTGTAATAAGAAATGTACCCGTTTTTATATATTGAGTAGTTTACCTTTATGGTTCTATCCTCTCCATTACTTCATTGATGTAATGGGGACATCAAAATAAATACATAAAAAGATGATAAGGCCAAATGAAATGACCCATGTAAGTAACTGTCGATCTTGATGTAGACGAAGCATTACAAAAATAACGATATAAAAAAAGAAAGTTGCAATTAAATTCCAACCATTATGATGTGAAAGAATGCCAAGATTTAATGCCCCAAATTCAAAAAGTGTAAAAAAGAGAATCCATGCAAAGATATATATGAATTGTATGAACTTGCTTTTATTTTCAGGATAATGACCAAGGTAAATTAACACTTTTACTGGGAAGCTTATAAATGTAACTGCAATTGAAATCAAGGTATGATTAGGTAAAATGAATTTATCAAAAGAAGTATGAAATCGCCACATCGTGTAATCGTACAATAAATAGTTATATAATAGGTCCCCAATTATAAAAAAGAGTATGGTAGGGTAATATTTCCTCCAATTTTTCCAGTCTCCCCACTTCCAGCCTGCCAGTATAAATATTATTAATAAAAGGATATGCACTGTTTCACTTCCTTTAAATTACAACCTGATATACTCCTATAAATCTAACCTATAATCTATAAAATGATAATCCATATTTTAATTTTGCAAGTCTATTCTCCTTTTATATTAGAAATACTAGGAACTACTGGAGGAATATTATGGTATTATCTTTCACATTTACTTTATCTTTTATAACTGTTCTCGGTTTCTTTTTAATGCCTAGGAATACGAAAAATTCATTTATAGTAAGATCTATGCCAAAAGCATTTTAATAACTCCGTGATACTTTTAAATATGCTTGATGGTTTGGTTTTAATGGATTGAAAACAGGTTATTTAAAGTAATAAAAGGAGAGGATAACGTGAAATTAAAAGCATTATTATTAAACGCGTCTTTGAAAAGCAGTGAAGATATATCAAATACTGAAAGCCTGATGAACGAAGCAGTGACAATCTTTCGTGATAAAGGGATCGAAACGGAGATGCTTCGGCTAGCAGACTATAAAATTGCGTTTGGTGTGTCAGCTGATGAGGGGAACGGCGATGAATGGCCACTCATCTTGAACAAGGTAAAGGAGGCAGACATTCTCATCCTAGGTACACCGATCTGGCTCGGAGAAAAGAGTAGTCTAGCGACTCAAGCGATCGAAAGGCTCTATGGGTCAGGCAGTATGACCAATGATAAAGGGCAGTATATCTATTATAATAAAGTGGGCGGAGTGGTAGTGACAGGTAACGAAGATGGTGCGAAACACGCTAGTTCCTCCATTCTATATAGCTTATCTCATATTGGATTTACAGTTCCGCCTAACGTAGACACATACTGGGTTGGGGAAGCGGGACCTGGACCTTCGTTCATCGAAGCAAGGGGAAAAGAGAACGAATTTACAATGCAACATAACCAGATCATGACTTACAACCTGATCCATTTTGCACGACTGTTAAAAGAGCATCCCATCCCAGCAGAAGGAAATATCGTAGAAACGAGTTGAACGAAAGGTAAGTCTGACCCCGTTCATATTAAAGGAGCGATGCTCCCTTCGTTCTCCTCAAAAAAGAAAGATGCACCAACGGTTCTATTCTGGTAGTCATTCTGGTGGAATCACGATAATTGCTTTTGACAATATTTAAAAAAGCAAATACAATGAGGTTATATGTTTAATTAAAAGGAGGATTATTAAAAAATGACACATGCTATGAGACTTCGTTTCCCAACTTTGAATCAGTAATTTAATACGTTCAAAGGCTCTGTTTGTATTTGCAGAGTAAACGGGATCAGTCTGTCCTTTTTTAATAATCTTCATTTTGTAAGTTTCATTTCTCAGTGAAGAAAAGCGGATGAGTCTGCTTTTCTTTATTTTTTTTAAATTTCCTTCTGATGTAACGTGAAAGAAGGTTTATTTGGTGACAGCTTTCTTAGCTTATCGACTTAATCAAAAAGGATAGGTTTCTTCCCCTTACTCTCTAATCACAGGCAGATGTCCTGTGATTTTTTGTTTCTTAATAAAAATTGGAGGTAGTAAGTGATGGAAAAAATATGTCTTAAATTAGAAAATATAGAACTTACCTATTTAGATCGATTAGTGTTAAAAATCCCGCGTCTTGCTGTGCATCAGTTTGATCGAATCGGAATTGTTGGTAAGAACGGGGCTGGCAAGAGTACCCTGTTGAAGTTAATGGACGGTCAAATCAAACCAGAGAAAGGTCAAGTCAAAAGCTTTTCGGATATCGCTTACTTTGACCAGCTGGCATCCCCTGTTGGAAGAGAAGTAGATTGCGAATTAGCTGGTAAACTATCCATTCCACAAACCGAAATTGAAAATTTTAGTGGTGGTGAACAAACTAGATTAAAGTTAGCACAGATTTTTTCCAGCTATCACGAAGGTTTGTTGATTGATGAGCCAACCACTCATCTTGACGAAGAAGGCACACGATTTTTTATTGAAGAACTGACATATTATTATGGGGCACTAGTATTAGTTAGTCATGACCGCTATGTATTAGACCAGCTTGTCACGAAAATTTGGGAAATCGAAGACGGCTGTGTTACAGAATACACAGGAAACTATTCAGAGTATAGGGCCCACAAAGAGCTTCAGCGAAAGCAACAGCAAGAACAGCATGAACACTATATAAAAGAAAAGGCTCGTCTCATTAAAGCTGCAGATGAAAAGATGAAAAAAGCGGATAAAATTACACAGGCAAATGGACATATATCCAAAAAGGAAACATTGATAAAGTATGGATTTAGCATACACTTTTTAGGGTTCCTCAAGTACGACCTCTTTTGAGGGAAAACTTTTTGAGAACAAAAAAGGTTATCTGCATTTCATTAAGAAGGCTTTATATCAAAAAATAGGCAGTAAGGTGTATATATACATAATCGTTGAGACTTTCCATTAATGTAAGCCTCTTTTTTGTTGCTGTTAAATAAAATTAATAAAAAAATATAAAAACAAACTAAATAGTAAGAGTTGAATTAAAATAATTAATATCATAATTAAATATATTTATATTTTTTGTTCACTTTTTTAATTTTGTTGTATATAATCAAATTAAACAAAAAGAAAGGAATCTGATATGGCTCATCCATTACTTACGAATTGTCCTGTTTGCACACAAACGCTCAAGATTACGAAACTGCATTGCTCACATTGCCAAACGACAATCGAGAACGAATTCGAATTATCCAAATTTGCTTCACTAACTAAAGAGCAGCTTTTTTTTGTTGAAGTCTTTCTTGTATGTAGAGGCAATATTAAAGAAGTTGAAAAAGAACTTGGAATCTCATACCCAACCGTTCGAGGCAAGCTGAACGACATTGCATCTTCATTAGGGTATGAACAAAAAAAGAAGAATGAAGTAGACGAGAAAAAAATCGTTATGATGCTTGAACGTGGAGAGATTAGCCCAGATGAAGCAATAAAAATGTTAAAAGACGAATAGGAGGAATATGAAATGAAAAGTGAGATTGAAAAAGTGTTAACAATGGTACAAGAAGGTAAGATTGACACTGAAAAGGGTTCTGAATTAATTCAAGTTTTAAAAGAAAAGGAACATAATACATCTGTTAGACCATTAAGCTATACGTCTCATAAACCTTCTAGTTACATCGACAAAACATTAAAGATACGCGTCGTATCTGCTGAAAGTGACAACGTAAATGTGAACCTTCCAATTAAACTTGTAAAGGTTGTACTGGCAGCAGGTCACAACATCGCTTCAAAGATTCCTCAATCTGAACAATATGTAAAAGATATTGATATTGACCTGATCTTAGACGCAATTGAAAATGAGCTGGACGGTCAGATTGTTGATGTGAAATCGGCAAACGGTGATACCGTTTCAATAGTTATTGAGTAGAGGATACAGAACATGTTACATGTAAATGTAAAAACAAAAGGGGCAACGTTCACAATACCTGTTCCTTATGTCCTTTTAAACATCGGTGTTTCGATCTTAACCTCCAAACTGTTAATTCGACATGTAAACAAATGGTCGAAACCTCATCTAGATAAGAAAAATATATCCTTTACCATTCCTTCCATAGATAAAACAGAACTCAAACGTAAGATTATAAAACTAAAAAAGTCGAATTCTTAGCATACGGGAATTCGACTTTTTATATGATCAAACCATGAGCGACAAACCTCCCGCTCAAACCCTTTCGTTTGGGGTATTAAGAGGTATGATTTTTTTGATTTTTAACGTTCATTATCCATTGATAGAGAGTTAGAATTAGAGAAACGATTAAAGATAAAAAGAAACCGATAAAACCTTGTATCATAACCCAACCTACTGTAAAGGTCATAAACACCCAAAGGTACCATAAGCCACCTAAGAATATAAATACCGGGCCGTCGAACGAACGAAGTTTATTTTTAAAGTAAAAGAGCGCAGCAGTAGTTCCGATCAAACAGAGAGTATAAAGAGGTTTTATATGCATTTCAAAACGGGACTGAGCATCTTCTGGAGATTCATAAGGTTGAGATAGCTCTACAAAGGTAAGAGCTATAGTGATGAGGGAAATTAATGATAATAGCCATATAGTTCCTTTATTTACCGTATTCATTCCAATAGCCTCCTCTCCAATCTTTAGTATTTATTATAATTGAAAAACTCATCGTAGTGTTATATTTTGGAAAATGCATATGATGAATAATTTTTTGAAACTGGAGGTCAAATGTATGCCAAAGGTTGGCGTATTTGCAGCAATTTTTGATGAAGATGGAAGAATATTATTAACTAAAATCAAATACGGATCAGGGAACTGGACATTACCAGGAGGGCATCTAGAAAAGAATGAATCACCAATAGAAGGTGTAAAAAGAGAAGTTTACGAAGAGACAGGCTATATCGTTGAAGCTAACCATTTAATAGCCGTCTATTCATCTCCTTTGAAGGATGATTTAGTTCTTCTCTTCAAAGTGGCTATAGTTGGTCAAGACAGTTGGGAACCCAATAGCGAAATAGAAAAGATTGCTTTTTTTGAAAGAAATGAATTACCGTCACAACTTCATCCTTGGAATATCAAAAGGATTAAAAATGCCTTTAATCAAGTAACAAGTAACATCCATATTTTTAACTAGGGTTTAACAACAATCGGATAGGTCGTAGTTTAAATAGAAAAAGGCTTTTCTTTTTTATGCTGTACATATCGGTACCACTTGCGAGACGATTATATTTTATGATGTTAGAATTAATTTAAAATCTAACAAGTTGGTGCCTGACACCAATGGAAAGGAGACCGTCTATGTCCTCTTTTGTAGATAGCCCAAATGGTATTTTTCCTTCAGTTTGTTCACTTGACTGCCCGGATCAATGCGGGTTGCTCCTTCATAAAAAGAACGGAAAAATTATCAAAGTCGAGGGTGACCCCAATCATCCAGTTACGAAGGGGTTTATTTGCAACAAAGTTCGAAATATGACAGAACGAATCTATGATAAAAAACGGCTGAAATATCCCATGAAGCGAATTGGTGCTAAAGGAGAAGGGGAATTTGTCCGAATAAGCTGGGAGGAAGCTATAAATACGATTACCACCCGCTGGAAGGAACTGCTGCAAAGCGATGGAGCGGAAAGTATTCTGCCCTACAGCTTTTATGGAAATATGGGAAACCTAAGTGCTGAAGGTATGGACCGCCGCTTTTTTAATCGTTTAGGAGCTTCTCAGCTTGATAGGAGTATTTGTAACTCGGCCGGTGCAGCTGGTTATAAATATACAATGGGCGGCAGTTACGGAACCGATCCTGAGGATACCATCCACACGAAGCTGTTTATTTTTTGGGGGATTAATGCTGTAAGTACGAACATGCACCAAGTTGCCATTGCCCAACAAGCTAGGAAACAAAATGGCGCTAAAATCATTGTGATTGATGTCCATAAAAACAAAACTGCTAGAATAGCAGACTGGTTTATTCCTATTTTACCGGGTACTGATACCGCTCTGGCTTTGGGACTGATGCATATTTTATTTGCTGAAAACATGGTGGATTCCTCATTTCTAGAGCAATATACAGTCGGTTATGAAGAGCTGCGTGAACATGTTGAGCAGTATGACCCTGTTACCGTATCGGGCATTACTGGCATTCCGGTCGAGGATATTGTTCAACTTGCAAGGATGTATGGTAAAACTTCACCTGCGTTTATCCGGATTGGAAATGGCCCGCAGCATCACGACAATGGCGGTATGTTTGTGAGAACGATTTCCTGCCTTCCTGCGTTAACAGGACAGTGGCTAGTAAAAGGAGGAGGAGCTATCAAAGGGAATTCCGGATACCTGGCACACAATACGGCTAATTTGCAGCGGCCTGATTTGTTAAAAAATAAAAAAACGCGGGTGATTAATATGAATCTGCTGGGAGAGGCCTTGCTCACTTTAGATCCCCCAGTAAAATCGCTTTATGTATATGGCACCAATCCAGCTGTTGTTGCGCCAGCAGGCAATAAGGTTCGAAGTGGTTTGAAACGGGAAGACCTTTTTACTGTCGTCCATGATTTATTTTTAACAGAAACGGCAAGATACGCAGACATTGTTTTGCCGGCCACGTCATCCTTTGAAAATACGGATTTTTATACGTCGTATTGGCATCACTATATTCAGCTCCAACAGCCGGTAATCGAACCATTTGAGGAAGCAAAGTCAAACATTGAGGTGTTCCGGCTTCTGGCTAAAGGAATGAACTTCACCGAAGCTGCTTTTGAAGAGACAGAAGCGGAATTAATTGACCAATCATTAGCAAATCCCAAGAATCCTTATATTAAAGAAATAAATTTCGAAACCTTATCGAAACATCATTATCTTAAGGCAAAGGCGAGATTTCCTGACAGCTTTCCCACGCCGAGCGGAAAAATAGAACTGTATTCCGAAAAGATGAAACAGGACGGTTATCCTCCATTACCAACATATGTACCTTTAATAAAGGATTCTGATCACTACTTTCAATTTATAGCAGCGCCAAACCATAATTTTTTAAATTCAACTTTTGCGAACCAGACGAAACATATCGAACTAGAAAAAGAGCCTGTAGTGGTTTTGAATTGTGAAGATGCAGAAAAGTTGGACGTGAAGGATGGAGATCAGGTTCGGGTTTGGAACGAGCGAGGGGAATGTATTCTTAAAGCGAGTGTTGGTGTCAATGTTCTTCCAGGTGTGGCCGTTACTCAAGGCCTTTGGGGGGCAGAAAAAGGAACTAAACATCTAGTCAATGCGCTTACGCCTGATCGAATTGCAGACATGGGCGGTGGTGCTACCTTTTTTTCAGGGAGAGTAACCGTCGAAAAAATAATTCTTGAATGTTAGCTGATCGAAAAATTGATGAGGAGTGTTCCTTAATGACAAATAATAGAATGAATCGTAAAGTTGATGGATTTTTACGAAAAACAAAACAGTGGAAGGAAGAATTTGAGCAGTTAAGACCTATCATTCTTGACTGTGGACTGACAGAAGATATTAAGTGGATGCATCCTTGTTACATGTATGAGGAAAAGAACATCGTATTGATGCATGGATTTAAAGATTATTGTGCGCTTCTGTTTCACAAAGGAGCCTTGTTAAAGGATCCCCATGGGATTCTAATTCAACAAACGGAGAATGTACAGGCGGCGCGCCAGATCCGGTTCACCAATGTTCAAGATATTATTGAAATGGAATTCATCATAAAAGACTATATTCTTGAAGCCATTGAGGTTGAAAAAGCAGGTTTGAAAGTAGAATTAAAAAAGCATACAGAATATATAATCCCAGAAGAACTTCAAAATAAATTCGATGATATACCTGATTTGAAAACGGCTTTTGAATCATTGACGCCAGGACGGCAAAGAGCTTACATTCTTTATTTTTCTCAACCTAAACAATCCAAGACGCGAGAGTCTAGGGTTGAAAAATATATGCAGCAAATTCTCGATGGAAAAGGATTAAATGATTAGTCCATAAGAAAAGAAAATTACTGCTAACAAAAAGTGTACCCTTTGGATTTTTGTTGAAAGGTGCACTTTTCTTGAAATAAGCGTGCATTTTCCCAAGAAGGAAAGGCGCACTTTTTTATGAACTATATGAAAGATTATTGTAGTGGTAACAATGAGGAGTGGGGATTACAATGACTATTAACCTTTTTTCTTCAATCATTCTGATTTCATCCATAACATACCTTTTTTCGATTAAACATAACAATCAAACTCTTATTTATATTCTCAAACCAGGGACCATGCTCATGATTATCCTTTTTGCACTAACGAGTACTCCCTCAATTTATGCCTGGTGGATAATCATAGGTTTACTATTATCCTTGATAGGTGACGTATTTTTAATGGTTCCTAAAGATCGATTTCTCCATGGACTTATTTCTTTCCTGGCAGCTCATGTTTGTTACATTATTGCCTTCCTTCACATACAACTTCAGCAAGAGGTGAGTGTGTTTGTTACAGTTAGTTTAGTAGCAATAGCACTTCTATTCTTTATTCGATTAGTAAAAGGAAAACGGTTTAAAGGTGGAAATCCACTTATAGTTTCGGTATTTACGTACATATTCCTTATTACGAGTATGGTATGGGTTTCTATTTTGACAGAAAATCCATTTATCATCATGGCAGCTTTTCTTTTTTATTTTTCAGATGCAACACTTGCTTGGGATCGGTTCATTAAACCTCTAAAATATAGACACTATTTGGTGATGTCTACCTATTTTCTTGCTCAATATTTATTTTCTTTATCCATTCACAAGGTAGTTTTATAGGAATATTCTTCAAGAAGGAAAATTGCACTTTTTTCTTGAAGTAAACGGTAGGTTAGTTAGTAGGAGAGGAGGATTGACACATATAAGCAATTCGAAAAATTTAACATGACACCAGGAGCATTTGCCCGTTTTTTTCATAGAAATCTAGTAAAAATAATAATATTATCGAGAGGTGGATCATTTACATGGAGACAAGTAATAAAGTAACCATAACGGTAGAAACGACAGTTCACAAACCGGTTGCAGAAGTTTGGAAATATTGGACAGAACCACAGCATATTACAAAGTGGAGTTTTGCTTCTGATGATTGGCATGCGCCAAAAGCTGAAAATGATTTAAGGGTTGGCGGAAGATTTCTTACGAGAATGGAAGCTAAGGATGGTAGTTTTGGATTTGATTTTGGCGGTGTTTATGACGAAGTAAAAGTAAACGAGTTCATTTCTTACACGCTTGATGATGGAAGAAAAGTGACGATAACGTTTAATAGCCAAGATAAAGATACGAAGATCATTGAGACTTTCGAAGCAGAAACTACCAATCCTGTTGAAATGCAGGAAGCAGGCTGGCAGGCGTTTCTAGACAATTTTAAAAAATACAGTGAAACCTCTAAAGAAGAGTAGGATAATAAAATCATACTATATTCAATCTACATGAATCGTTAAGCTATATTTTCTTATGCACTTCTTCAAGAAGGAGAAGTGTATTTTTAATTACATTCTATAACGATATATAGGAGGAAGTGTGAAACAAATGAATTTACAAATGGTTATGCAAGAGCTTGAAGCTCTCGGTAAAGAACGCACCAAGAAAATTTACATATCAAATGGCGCGCACGAGCCGCTTTTTGGTGTGGCTACAGGCCAAATGAAACCAATCGCCAAGAAAATTATAAAAGATCAACCTTTGGCTGAGGAGCTTTACGCTACAGGCAACTACGATGCAATGTACTTTGCAGGCATAATTGCAGATCCAAAAGCAATGACTGAGGCGGATTTTGAGCGTTGGATTGATGCTGCGTATTTTTACATGTTGTCTGATTATGTGGTTGCAGTAACTTTAGCTGAAACGGATATTGCACAAGTCGTTGCCGATAAATGGATCGCTAGCGGTGAAGAGCTGAAAATGTCAGCTGGCTGGAGTTGCTACTGCTGGCTTTTGGGTAATCGTCCGGATGTTGAATTTGACGAAAGCAAGATTGCCAGTATGCTTGCTCAGGTGAAAAATACAATTCACGATTCTCCTGATCGAACAAAATCTGCTATGAATAATTTTATATACACTGTGGGGGTTTCATATTTGCCGCTCCATGATAAGGCGGTCGAGACGGCTAAAGCAGTCGGCCCAGTTGAGATTAAACGGGAGAAGAAAAAAAGCAGTTTCTTACTCGCTTCCGACAGTATTCAAAAGCAAGTAGAAAAAGGGAAGATTGGTTTCAAACGAAAATATGTAAGATGTTAAACAGTAACTCTGTAACGCACGTCAATTACGGATTGCTTGAGAAGATAAGTGATTATAAAATAAAATGACATTGTTGAGAATTTGAATTTTGAAAGTATTAGCATCAAAGGAGGAAGACATGGAAGTATTCTCAAAATACTTAGCTGGTATCGATAACCCGGACCACCGCGAACGAACAGAGGAAATTTTGGCGTGGGTGGCTAACAAATTTCCAAATTTAGAACCGCAAATCAAGTGGAATACACCGATGTTTTCCGATCACGGTACATATATTATTGGCTTTTCCACAGCAAAGCATCATTTGAGCGTTGCACCCGAAGAGGTAACCATGGAGAAGTTCGCTGATGACATCAAACAAGCTGGCTACAGTGCGACCAAAGGCTTGTTTCGAATACCTTGGAAAGAGCCGGTAAATTACGAATTACTTGAGAAAATGATTGAATTTAATATTCAGGACAAAGCAGAATATACACATTTTTGGCGGAAATAATACATCTCACTTTATAAAATAAAACGCATGACACGAAAAAATGTCATGCGTTTTTGCGACTCAATTAAGGCGCATACACCAAAATAGTAGCTGTATGCGAGTATAAAGAGATCTCTAACTTTTTATTCAACCAGCGTGTTCTTGAACAAAAGAGGAGGATAAGATCTGAATATTATCGAAATACTCATCATCTTCACGATCGTTTATGCTATCAGGTATTTTATGGAGCCGGAATATAAAAAGCGAAAAAAGAAGTGGATAGTCATTGATATCATTATTACTTCAATATTAGCTTTAATAGTTGAATATTTAGTGAATATCTTCCTTGATTAACGGGTGCGTTGCTGCGCCTGTACTTAGTAGATAAACCTAGCACGTCAGCGGAAATTTTTTTAAAAGACAAGCTTCCATAATGATAGATATAAATACCTAGAATTTAGTTTTATATACAAGGATATCCCTATAATTTGTCGAAAATCAAAAAGACAGGTAAAACTAGGAAGTAGGGAACGGTATGTGGGAATCTATTCAAAGCATGTGCTTGCACGTGGTCTTCATTCTTTTTACAATCCTTATCTATCAAGTGTTTTTTAATGAAAGAGAAGAGAAACGGAAAAGAATCCGTTCGAAATTTTTTCTGTTCATGCTGATTATATTAATCTTTACAATGAGCCAGCCTGTCTATTATTTCGATATCTATAAGTATGACTTTAAAGCGGTCGCTATCATATTATCCTTTTTATACGGAGGCAAAAGGGCAGGTTTTGCAGCCTTTTTGGCCCTGCTAGTTATCGGTGCTTTTACAGACCAGAAGCTGTTAATCCTATTTGGAAATTATACAGTATTTTGTCTATTGTTACTCCCTGTAACGAGTTTATATCACCGTTATCGTATAAAAGGGAAAGTCATCTTGATCAGTTTATTTTATATGATGATCCCGATCACAAGAGGGATTTTTCTACAGATAAAAGGAGACAATCGGCAAACCTTATTTGAATTAAGTTCTTCTCTGATTATTTTGGCAACCCTGATTGCAATTATATATTTAATTGAAAATATGAATGAGCAAATTGAAATGAAACAAGAGCTGATTCGAACAGAAAAAATGAATGTTGTCAGCCAGCTGGCAGCTTCGGTCGCACACGAAATCCGTAATCCGATGACATCTGTCCGGGGGTTTATGCAGTTAATGCAAAAAGAAGAGTTAACGAAGGAACAGCAATTGTACATAAGCATTTCGATTGAGGAATTAGATCGGGCGCAGGAAATCATTAATCAATATTTAGCGCTCGCTAAGCCGCAAACCAATCAATATGAAACCATTGATTTAACTTCTGTCATTCAACAATCGATTGACGTGATGCATTCTTACGCCATACTGAATAGCATTCAAATCACACAGCAAGTGGAACCATCTCTTGAAATCGAGGGGCTTAAGCTAGAAATCCAGCAAGTGTTGATCAATATCATCAAAAATGCGATTGAAGCGATTAAAAGCGAAGGGGAGATCTGGATATCCGCTGCAAAAAATTCCAACGGCTTCATATCCATTAAAATTAAAGATAACGGTGTGGGATTGACCGAAGACCAGCTAAAAAAACTAGGCAGCCCGTATTACTCAACAAAGGAAAAAGGGACTGGCCTGGGGTTAACCGTATGCCATCAAATTGTAAAGCAGATGGGCGGACAAATTATGATTAAGAGCGAGTTGAAAAAGGGAACATGCTTTACGTTAAATCTACCGTCTAAAAAATAAAAAAACAGATAAATATACGATGAAATGAACCGACTCTGCAAAAAGAATCGGTTTTTCATTTTTAATTAAAACTTTGCCACTATGACAGGAATTTTCAAGCGTAAGATGCTGGTAAATCAGCGTCTTTTTGTTTGTTTTTATACAACAAAACGGTCAAACTGTGCCTAGGATACGTTATAGATCAGTAGAGTTTATTATTGTGCATCCACTTGTTGGATTGAAAGTAATTGTTCCAGGGTTAGTACCACATTTCTTTACGGGTGCAGCTGCTGGTGTTTTCGGTAACGCCACAGGCGGTAGAAGAGGTGCGATGTTCGGATCATTTGCTAATGGCCTAATCATTAGTTTCTTGCCTGCCATTCTTTTGGTGTTATTAGGGGATGTCGGTTTTGAAGGAACGACATTTGGTGATTCAGATTTCGGCATGATTGGGGTATTGATTTTAAGTATTATGAAATTATTAGGATTAGCCTAAAAAACTAGTTTAACAATTAATAGTATTAAAAAAGCAGCCGTCCAATGGAACGGCTGCTTTCCTCTTATTTACAATCGAATCTATAATTTGGTCCTAGTCTTCACTATGAATCTCGTATCCTGCTCCTTCAAGAGGCACTAATCTTCTTTACATTCTTTGTATTCATATTCGTGATCGGTATAAGTAACACCGCAAGAACAGCGGCAATCGCCAAACAATAAATGATAACCAGCCGGAAACTCCTGATTGACTCGCTGTACTTCTCTTGCAAATTCTTTGCTGTCAGCAGGTACCTTTGAAAGAGCATCTGCTTTCTTTTGAGAATCGATATAAGCTCCAGGGGGAACGAACCGATTCTTACCAACATGAACACCATTGGTGACGACAGCATTATACGAAATAAAAGATCCGCTTTCTACAATAGCGTCATATACAATCGCTTTGAATCCAACAAATACCTTTTTTCCGATATAACAAGGTCCATGCACAAGAGCTCCATGTGCGATGGAGACTCCCTTGCTTATGAAGATGGAATAATCATTTCCATCTACACTAATGAATTTATCTTTTAAGCCATGCAAGATTACGCCATCCTGAAGATTAGTGTTGGATCCAATGTGAAAAGGAGTACCTTCATCTGCACGTATGCTTACAAGAGGAGCCACGTAAACATTTTTTCTTATGGTGACATCACCGATCACACTGGTAAAAGGACTAATAAATGCACTTTTATCAATCGTTGGACAAACTTGAACAGGATTAAATGATGTAATTGGGTTAGGGCTGATAAATGGCTGGAAACATTCACCCGAATCATTGTGTTTCATACGAACCACCTCTGATAAATTTATCTAATCATGTTATGCAAGGTTGTCGTATAGGTACCCATTTTATTGAAACGCAATCAGATAATGCGTATGAGTGGAAAGGCAAAAAGCATATGGATTATGAGGAATGAATTTTTGTGGCTGGGGAGATTGTATATATGCCTTCTGGCAGGGGATTTAACTTTGCAGATAATGAAGAAAATTATTTTGACATCATGGAAAAGAGTTAATGATACCAAAAGGGCTTCCTTTCACAAACAGTAAAGCCTTTTTTGTTTTTTTATTTAACAGAGCTAATCATATCAAGTCAAGTTAAATGGTATGTTACGATAGATGAAGTGAATAAGGAAGAAGGTTTATACATGTTAGAACTTCTGAGTATCGTCTTGCCGGTTTTCGCTATCTTTTCTATCGGATTTATCGGTCAAAAGGTAATCGGTTTTGAGACACAAACGCTTTCAACAATGGCTCTATACCTTATGTCTCCCTTTCTTGTTTTCCGGACTTTCTATGAAACTACTTTGACGAAGACATATGGGTACATGCTGATTTACACGCTAATGCTTTGTTTCACACTTATTGCGTTCGTATATGCAATCAGCTTTATTAAAAAATACACTGTTCGGGAGACGTGCGGAGTGATTCTCGCGTCAGCCTTCATGAATAACGGAAACTATGGAACACCTGTCGCACTTTTTGCTTTTGGTGCTGCTGGCCTTGATTATGCGGTTGTGTTAATGGTCATTCAGCAGCTGGTGATGTGCACGGTCGGCATTTACTACGCAGCAAAAGGAAGTCCTGAAAACGATGGAGTCTCATCTGCGCTAAGAGCAGTAGTAAGAATGCCGATCTTATATGGTGCGATAGCTGGTGTTATATTTCAACAGCTGGATATCAAAATAGGAGGTTCCATTGCAGAAGCTCTAGATTTAGTCGCAGACTCGGCCATTCCGACCATCATGATTATTCTGGGAATGCAGCTTGCGAAAATTTCTTTGCGCAATGTTCAGGTCGAAAAGCTGACATACTCACTCTTACTAAAATTGTTCGTTTCACCGATAATCGCGTATGCTATCACCCTATTTTTACCGATAGACCCAATGCTTAAAGCAATCATGATTTTAATGGCGGCCATGCCTTCTGCGGCGAATACGACCATGTACGCCCTTCAATTTGGCACAGAACCAGACTTCGTATCTAGTGCTACATTAGTCAGTACTCTTCTCTCTTTAATCACGCTGCCAGTATTGCTGGCTATCCTCTTATAAAGCTCCTTTCTAACAGATTATTGCTAATGAATTTTTTTAAGTACTTCATTGATAGTTGATTGGAGCGCAAGGTGCGAGACTCCAGCGTGCCAGCCACCTGATTATACGTCTTGCAAGGCATGGAACGAGGAACACGCATCGTCAGGATTTTCTTGCAGACGCAGGAGCACACATACATCATTGAAGGTGAGACTCCTATGGACGCAAAGCGTCGAGGAGGCTCACCGCCGCAGGCTTGTCTAATGTGATTGGAAAAATAATTGATATATAAGTGGAAATTTTTAAGACGCCACTTTATGTAAATGAGTATCTTTGAAGTGACTAGGGTATTTGAGTCCATATCCAATTGATCGATCCATGGCGATATGGGCAGAGAGGATCAGTCCTAATGCAAGGAGAAGGTCGATTGACCAAATAAATCCTGCCATTAATAAGATGATTGCTAAAATGTAAGTGTGAAAAAGGTTATAACATATTGAACCAATTTTATTATTAATGAGGTAGCCTAACATGGATAAGTCAGGACTAAAGAATAACAGAATAAACAACAACCAGCTAAATTCATTCTGAAAGTAAAAATACACACTTATTAAAAATACGAATAATCCTTCTACATGCAGAAGAAATTTTGGCAAAAGTTTTCCCCCTCTATTAACCTCAAATAACATTCATGACCACATTTGATTTTAACATAAATTTCCTTAAAACAGTGACTTTTGATTCATAAAATTTTCGTCAACACAAGCGGAAAAGCTCAAATCTTTTTGTGACCGCAGCAATGAACAAAATAAAGAGAGGTTTCCAAGTACCATCCTCCTTCCACTAACTTAAGCAATACTGAAAAACTATTAAAAAACATTAAATTTACATAAAATGGGGTTCGCTCTATCCTTAAATTATAAACAGAAAATGGAATAAACTAGTGTGCTAGAAAGGGATTGCTTTAATGGATTACGAGATGCATTTACTATTGCAAGAAATCAAAAGATGCCGTCAGAAAATGTATGAGCTTAGACCGAGCTCAAATGATTTTTCTAATCATGAACTTGTAAAACAAAGTCAGATGCTGGATAAGTTAATCTTTTATTATCAAAAGAGTATGCTAGAGAAAGAACAGAATGCTAACTAACTTATTGATCTAGTAAATACCTTACGATTTTATCGAATTCTTTTGCTTCTGCCGTGAATCCTTTTGTAAGAGGATATAGCGTCCAAAAATCTTGAAGAATAAGATCTGGATTCTTAAATGGAATAAGGGCTAAATTTCCATTAAGTACATCTGGGTTCTTTTTAAAAGTAAAGTTCAAGACGAAAGAAAACGCATGTCCGTCTAGAATAGCTGATCGCAACACTTCAACGTTGTTTGATGAAAACAAGATTTGATTATTATTGAAATACGTATCATTAAACGTTGTTCCGCCTTTTGAATTGTAAATGACGATCTTTTGATCGGCCAGTTCATCAGGGGTTAAAAAGTCCTTATAGTATAGTGGAGATTTCTTTCCTGCACATACACAGACATGACCAGTGTAGAGCGGTTCATACCCAATTCCTTTTTCATGCTTCATAGAAGATAGATCATACTCTGTAAAAGAACTTAACCCAATATCGATACTTCCATTCTTAATTTCTTCTAAAATATTATCCTGGTCGATTTCTTTGATCATGACGTTGACCTCAGGAAACAGCTCATGAAACAGGATAAAGGCATCATACACCGTATAGGTGAGTGCTGGTGCACAGCCTACTTTTAATGCTAGTCTTTTTGCTTTTTGTTTAATAGAAAGCTCTTCTTGCAGTTCATCCATCTTATGTAGAATTTCATACGCTTTAGACACGATGAATTTTCCTTCGGGAGTCGGTATTGTGCCGTGCCTGGAACGGGTAAATATCGAGATGCCAAACTTTTTTTCCAGTTGTGTGATGGATTGACTGATCGCAGAAGGGGAGAGATGAAGCTTGTCGGCTGCTTTTGTGATCGAACTTTCTTTAGCAACTTCTACAATGTATTTGATTTGTTCTAAATTCATAAAATTTCTCCTTTTAGTTAAGCAGACTTTAATGAAAAAGATTATAAATTCATTTTAACTTAAATTACATTTATTGTGTTAAGTGGAAAGTTGCGACTAAATCATTTTGTTTATCGTCTAATCTATAAATGGACTTAAATTTCAGGAGGCAAAATGAAGATTTTAAGTTTAGTCGCTATGATTACGGCAGGTATTTGGTTAAACGGATTATATGATAATGGAGACGGTAAGAAAACAGCTCTTCTTCCTATCCACGAACCCCCTTCAGAAGCTTACAACATGAATGAGGCAAAAAAGAGAGGAGATATTATATGGGGATATGAGTATTACAATATTGAGCGGTTTCATGAGTTTTTAGCAAATACGAATGCTAAAATGAAAGATAAAATTCGAATCACGAGCTATACAATGGAAGGAGACCCCATCTTTAAGGATCTTGTTTTTGACGGAAAAAAATATCATTACACGTTTGATAATTCCCATGATGCTTATGCTGGACAAGACAAAGGCATATACAAAGATATCTGTTCTGAAATACTAATGGAAGAACCAGCTGAACCTGCCTTTATTTTAAACGGTTGTTCAAAACAAGTAGATACCACTGAATTGTTTTAATGCGATTAGAACCAAAAGAAATAATAAAAAAGGAATAAATAAACTCGCGGGAACTCCTTCCCGCGAGTTTATTTATTTGGCTCTTTTCGAAAGGATTGTTGCTGTTAGCTCTTCATTTGCAAGTTGATTGAAGCGCAAGGTGCGTGCCTACAACCTGAGATTACTTTTCGCAGGGCATGCGACGAGGAATTGCGCTTCGCTGAGTTTACTTGTAGATGCAGGAGCACAAATGCTTCTTTTAATGTGAGACTCCTAATGGCGCAAAGCGGCAGGAGGCTCACGCACGCCGTGGAAAGCGAGCAGCCTGGAGCGGAAATCAATTACATTCAAGAGCAACAATGTATCCGGAAACAGCCGTTTATTTAAACCAAGCTCTGGCCAGGAGCTCAACAGCATCCTTAATTTCTTCAACAGACAGCACAGCGAAACCCATCAAAACGGTTTGATGATCACATCTGCCGTATGCAGAAACGGGATAGACCTTAATGCTGTATGCAGCGGCTTTTTCAACCAGCTCTTTTTCTGACATTCCATTGTTCGGCCGTACTAACAGATGAAGTCCTGAGTCCTGGCCGATTATTTCAACAGATTCAGGAAAACACCCCAAAATTTCAGCAACAACTGCATCTCTTTTCTTCTGATAAACGACCCTCATGCGGTTTATATGCTTTTCCCAATGTCTTTCTTTTATAAAACGCGTTAAAATTTCCTGATCGATGCGAGAAACGGTTTGTGTGTAAAAAAAATACTCATTTTGATAGATTGTTAAAAGCGGCTTCGGAAGAATCATATAACTTATGCGTAAAGAAGGAATAAGAGCTTTTGAAAAAGTACTCATATAAATGACGTTCTCGTACGTATCTAGTCCTTGAAGACCAGGAATCGGCTTTCCTTCGTATCGAAATTCACTGTCATAATCATCCTCTATTATAAAGCGATCTATCTTTTCTTCGGCCCATTTCAACAACTGTAATCGCCGGGCTATAGGCATGACCATTCCGCAGCGAAACTGATGAGAAGGTGTTACAAAAACGGCATTCGCTCCGCTTTTTTCTAGTTCTGAAACGATTAATCCCCCTTCATCCAGCGGTATCATCTTTACTTTTTCATGCCGATTTTCAAATAAGACTAACTTTCGGTGATAGCCAGGATCCTCTACAGCAAACGTACTAGCATTCAAGAGCTGAAAGAGGATTTTTATTAGATAAGGTGTTCCTCCTCCAATAATGATTTGGCTTGGTGAACAGCGTACACCGCGGGATTCATATACGTATTTCGAGATCTCTTCCCGTAGACCATATTCTCCTTGAGGATGGCCTAGCAATAAAACCTCTTTATTCTCGGGCCTGATCACTTCACCAGCTATTTTTCGATATACCGAAAAAGGAAAAGCATTCACTTCAATGCCTGTATTGGTAAAGTCAAAGCGATATGGAGTATCTCTGTACGTTTTCTCTCTAACAGCTGAGATGTTCCTATTTACAACTAATTGGTTTCGATCGACCTCACAAACAAAATAGCCTTTGCGGGGAATGGATTCGATATAGCCTTCTGCGACAAGCTGGCTGTAAGCCGATTCGATGGTGTTCTGACTGATGTTCAGATGCTTGGCCAGCTTTCGTTTTGATGGCATTTTTGTCTGTCGTGCCAGGTTGCCGTTCTCTATCTCTTGCTTAATAAAAAGGTAAAGCTGCATGTATAGAGGTTTATTACTATGCGTATCAAGGCTTGGAGTGATCTCAACCACAAAACTGACCCCCTTGTATTTTAAAAATCTGACACTTTTTATAGAGTCAGAACTTCATTATAATACCTCTATGCTTATCATTTAATATGTGTAAAAGCAAGTTGCAGCTTAGGAGGTATGCTTCATGAAACGGTCTCGTCAAATAGGTTTAATTATGATTATTAGTGGTGCCACGCTATGGGGAATTTCTGGTCCGATGATTCAGTGGCTTTTTCAAAAAACAGAACTGACATCTGCTGACTATTTAGTTGTCCGTTTAATAGCAGCGGGTATCATTCTATTAAGTTTTTTATTTTTTGCGAAACAAGATATTTTTACGATATGGAAACATCCGAGTCAATGGATTCAGCTTGTGATCTTTTCGGTTCTTGGCATGCTTGGAGCGCAATATGCCTTTATCGAAACGGTTTACATAAGTAATGCTGTAACAGCTACTTTGTTTCAGTTTCTTGGTCCTGTTTTTATTATGATATGGGTGGCGGTTCTTAACAAAAAGCTGCCTTCATCCATGCAGTTCATCGCATTGTTTGCAGCATTAGCTGGCGTTTTCTATTTGATTACAAACGGATCTGTGCAGGATATTGTATTATCAAAGAAAGCAATTATTTTTGGGGGATTAACAGCGCTTGGATTTATGTTTTACACGCTGCACCCTGCTGCACTTATTAAGCGATGGGGAACGTCCATTATTGTGGGCTGGGGGATGCTAATTGGAGGAATCGTCCTATTTTTGGCGAATCCCGGCTTTAGCTTTTTCGAGATGACTGGTTCATTAACGGTAAGCACATTCTCCATGCTTATCTTGATCATAATAAGCGGAACGGTTTCTTTCGTTCTATATATCGGCAGTTTAAAGTACTTGTCTGCCGTTGAGACAAGCTTGCTATCTAGTATTGAACCGCTCGTAGCTACTGTTTTATCCATTACGTGGCTGAACGAATCATTTGGAGTGTACCAGCTCTTAGGCGGGGCGTTTATTGTGATTGCTGTCGTATTCCTGGCGGTGCCTGAAAAAGAAACGTCCGTAGTTTCTGAAAACATAACGTGATAAGGAGTTAGCTACATGATTCATGTTTTAATGCCGATGATGATCATTGATGTTCCGAGATTGTAATTAGCTGTTCATCTTCTGTTCATATTCGTTTCCTATACTATGGAAGATGGCAGGTTCGTCAAGGAAATGAATCAGATTGATGAGGGTACATTGAAATAGTTAAAAATGGGAATAGTAAGGGCAACTCTGAAAAAATAACAGAGTTGCTCTTTTTTATGGAAAGAATAATTACATAAGCTAGGGTACAAGCACACTAGCAATTTTTTACTCCACCACAAAATATCGAAAAATTACGAATTATAAAAAAGAGAGAAGCTTACAAAAAATAAACAGTTTATTTTATGGAGGATTCTTATGGGTATTTTCAGAAAGAAAAGTATCGCTGATCTTGTTGCAGCTTCTAAAACAGGAACAACTCTTAATAAAGAGCTCGGTACTTGGGATTTGACGATGCTCGGTATAGGAGCGATCATCGGAACAGGGATTTTCGTCCTTACAGGTGCTGGTGCTTTAACTGCTGGGCCAGCGCTAATTATTTCGTTCGTGATTGCCGGTCTAGCTTGTTTATTTGCGGCACTTTCCTATGCAGAATTCGCTTCTACCGTACCTGTTTCAGGATCGGTATATACGTATACGTATGCAACGCTGGGGGAATTTCTGGCATGGATTATCGGGTGGGACTTGATCTTGGAATACCTCTTGGCGGTAAGTGCTGTCTCAGTAGGGTGGTCCGGATACTTCCAATCTCTATTAAAAGGGTTCGGCATCCATATTCCAGCTGCTCTAAGTGCAGCACCAGGGGCGGTCCCCGGTCTAACATCTTATTTTAATCTTCCTGCATTTTTAATCGTTATGCTGATTACCCTCTTGCTCTCAATAGGTGTTAAGCAGTCAAAACGAGTAAACAACATCATGGTTATCATTAAAGTAGCCGTTGTCATCCTGTTTATCGTAGTGGCTGTCGGGTACGTTAAGCCGGCGAACTGGACGCCGTTTACGCCATTTGGCATGGAAGGAATCTTTGCGGCTGCAGCTTTAGTGTTCTTCGCATTCATCGGGTTTGATGCGATCGCGTCAGCAGCTGAGGAAACGAAGAATCCAAACAAGGATCTTCCTAAAGGGATCATCTACTCCCTGCTTGTCTGTACGTTCCTTTATGTGATTGTTACAAGCATTATGACTGGAGTTGTTCCGTATCCTGATTTTAAAGGGAACGAAGATCATCCTATTTCTCTTGTTCTTCAAATGGCTGGTCAGAATTGGGTAGCGGGAATTGTCGATGTTGGGGCAATCCTCGGGATGACAACTGTAATGCTTGTTATGCTTTATGGACAAACGCGTGTATCCTATGCGATGTCACGTGATGGACTATTGCCAAAATTTTTTAGAACGGTTCATAAAAAGTACCGTACTCCATATGGTTCAACATGGTTCTTTGGAATAGTCGCTGCACTAATGGGAGCGCTGATACCGCTTGACGAGCTTGCAAAACTTGTTAATATCGGGACATTGTCTGCTTTCGTGCTTGTTTCAGTAGCAGTACTTGTGCTGAGAAGAACACAGCCTGATCTGCCTCGTGCTTTCAGATGCCCTGCCGTTCCATGGATTCCTTTACTAGCAATTATATTCTGCGGTTTCTTAATGGCGCAGCTGGATGGAGACACATGGGTTCGTTTCATCATCTGGCTTGGCATCGGAAGTGCTATATACTTCTTATATTCAAAGCGACACTCCAAACTTGAAAAAGAAATTGAATAAGCAGCATAAGAAAAGAGACTTTTATGGAAGTCTCTTTTCTTATGGGAAAATCAGTTAAAATAAAGGGGGGGTTCGTAAACTTTGCTGCTTTTGAAAGGGTTAATTTCCGCTCCAGGTGCTCGCTTTCCGCGGGGCGCGCGGTGAGCTCCTAGTGCCAATAAAAAGTTATGAACAGGAAATGGGGAAATCAGTATGGTTGAAACACAGCGTCTTCTTATAATTTCTTTTACATATGAAATGGTAGAGGCCACTTTAAAGGGAAGAAGTGAATTAGAGAAAGTTTTAGGTTGCAAAGTTTCAGAAGAATGGCCGAGTTCGACTTATGCAAAACGTATTCCGCAAAAAAAAGAAAAACTGAAACAACAACCTGAAACATCAATCTGGAGCAGGATTGTAATTGAAAAGGAAAGCAATACACTAATCGGGGAGATTGGTTGTAAAGGCGGCCCTAACGACAAGGGAGTCGTAGAGATTGGTTATGGATTAGTCAGTAAAGCTAGGAATAAAGGATATGCCACAGAAATGGTTTCAAAATTAACAGAATGGCTCCTTGAACGTCCAGACGTAAATAAGGTAACGGCTGAGTGTTTGGATACGAACATTCCTTCAGCAAGAGTCTTAGAAAAATCGGGTTTTCATTTAATCGATCATAAAGATGATATGTTCTTTTGGGGATATAAGGAAAATTGATTGCATTATAATTTATTTTAAGGTTTTAAAAATTTTTAAACGGGTATCCAAAGAGTGTTGTCCATATCTTACCAAACAATCTAAGAACAGCATGTAATTCATAATAGAAAGGGTAGATGTGTTATGCGCCTTTCAAAAGGTGAATTAAATGGACACACTTTTTTAGCAAAACTTATTACTCAATATGCCTTAATTCATAGAAAAACGATTGGTCCTGCTGCCGAAAATTACATTGAACAGCTAGGACTGAGAACAGGTGAATGGATCGAAAGTTTTTATGATAATCCACTGCACTGGACGGTTGACCAATATGTTCATGTAATAGTGGATTTGAAAAATTCAATCGGAGGGCATTTTGAAATTGTCAGTGTGAGCCCTGACCATGTAGTAGTTCGTGCAAAAGAGTGTCCTTTCGGGGAGTTTGTGATGGATGCTCCTCATTTATGCAAAATGACCTCTAGCGTTTTTGGTGGAATTGCAGCACGAAAATTCGGTTATGGAAAAGTATCGCTGCGTAAACGAATTGCACTTGGAGAGCCGGTTTGTGAAGTAGCTATTTACTTTGAGCCAGATGATAGAGAAGAAGGGGATATCTATGAAAATGTCCCGATTACCCCTAAACATGGAGATCCTTTTGCTTGGGAGGAAGAGACCATTACCATGCTCAATTACGAGTTGAAGAAAAGTGATGAAATGGTTGTCAGGCTCTTAAAAGAATTAGAGGATCTAAAACGAGAACGATCTTAAAATACAAAGAACAGACCTCTGCAGGATCTGTTCTTTTTTTATTTATTAAGTTTGCCATATCCAAAATCCGCTAAAGCTTGAAGCAGATTCCCTTTTAAGGTGATTTCGCTAAAGTTTAAGTTTAAGCTTACGGAAGTTTGTGCAATCTCTGGACTTAATCCGGTAAGTGTGGTTTTCACACCAAGAAGTTTTAGTGTTGATACGAGCTGGAAAATACGATGAGCAACCATCGTATCAATGTAGCTAACTCCTGATAAGTCAATAACTAGTGAAGTAATCTCGCTTTCAACACATTGCTGCAAAGTGGAGTCTAATAATATTTTCGCTCGATTTGTATCAATTTCTCCAACAACAGGTAGTACCGCTACTCCTGGAAAGAGCGGAACAACTGGAACGGAGAGTTCTTGAAGGGATAGGTTGAATTTTTCCGCCATATCCCGATAGTTTTTTACATAAGATTTGCTGAACGCTTGGACGGCATAATCAATCATAGGATTAATCGTGGTTGAAATGTGTAATACAGAATCAGCTGTCATGGATTGCACGGAGCCTTCTTCTTTAATAAAATCCCAAATTGAATTGCGATAATAGGAAGTGCTCTCCAATGTTTCGTCAAGCGGCTGTCCTGAATGAACAGCAGCCATCCCAACCTTTTCACCCCATTCAGTGATCGTCTGTTTTGGATCAGCCAATTTGCCAGAAATTGCGTCTCCTATTAACCGGATAAAAGTGATGGATGCTTCGAGTCCCTCCTGTCCTTGATCTCTATGCTGAAGTGAAACATACGTTTCATTTTTTAAAATGTTTGTGATGATCTTCTGGGCGATTTGTTCTGCATTTTCGTTAATCTTGTTACCGATTTCGATTTGATCAAGCTTTTGCTTCAATTGAAGATCCATTTACAACTCCTAATATTTTTAGACGTTAATTTTATTGTAGCAAAAACACTTCATATATATTTGAAATACTAAAAAAATTTTAAAAGTATGAAATAATTAAAAAAGGTGTCGATATATAGAAAAGAGGCAAAAAAAAAACAGGCCTCTAAGTAAGAGTCCTGTTTATCTATTTAGGCTATTACGCCTTACGTACGTTAGTAGCTTGAGGTCCGCGTTGACCTTGTTCAACTTCAAAAGTTACGTCTTGACCTTCATCTAATGACTTGAAACCTTCTGATTGGATAGCTGAGAAATGTACGAATACGTCGTCTCCACCTTCGCGCTCGATGAATCCGAAACCTTTTTCTGCGTTAAACCATTTAACTTTACCTTGTTCCATGTTTGTTGCCTCCTGTCGTGCCAATCCGCACAATAATACTATCCTTGCTCAAAAATATCAAGATAATCGTTTACCTGTTACAATCGAACAAAAATAATTCTTCCTAATCGTAACACTTTCATCATCAATACACAAGAGTAAGTGGCAACTGATTATTTTCATTTTACCCATCATGCTCTAAAAACACTGACGGATCAAGGAAGCAGCTAATAAATTTCATAAAAATTTGGTAAAAATGATGCATATAAATTGCCAAACAATAGGTGAATAGTAATTATGAACTAAAGATCCCTATTGAAATATAGATTTGTTTGGAAAATACCTTTCTGGTTTTAACTTCCTTTTATTCGTGGTACATTTAGAAAAATACTAAAATAATGGCGTGATGTTATGGATAAAAAGAAAGTTGTTGACCAATGGCAGCGTCCTCTTCGCGATTTGCGGATATCGGTAACCGACCAATGTAATTTTCGCTGTACCTATTGTATGCCTAAAGAAATTTTCGGAACGGATTATCCATTTTTAACGAATGAGGAGTTGTTATCTTTTGATGAGATCGTACTGATAGCCACTCAATTTGCTCGTTCAGGCGTTGAGAAAATCCGTATTACAGGCGGTGAACCTTTATTGCGTAAAGGGTTACCCGATCTTTTAAGAAGGCTTCGTTCTATTCAAGGAATAAAAGATATTGCATTAACAACAAATGGCGTGCTGCTACCTAAACTTGCAGCTGAAATTAAAGAAGCAGGAATGGACCGGGTTACCGTAAGTCTTGATACGCTTGATGACCAGCTTTTCGGAAGTATTAACGGACGGGGAGTCGGGGTTCAGCCTATTTTAAAAGGAATAGAAGCTGCCCATCAAGCTGGTCTTCAAGTGAAAATTAACATGATGGTCAAAAAAGGGGTCAATGATCAGGAGATCCTGCCGATGGCTCGTTACTTCAAGAATACTCCTTATGTGCTTCGTTTCATAGAATATATGGATGTTGGCACATCAAACGGATGGAACTGGGACGATGTTGTTTCTAAGGAAGATATCTTAAAGGTAATCGGCGATGAACTTCCACTTGAACCTGTGCCTGGCCATTATTATGGTGAAGTTGCAAAAAGGTATCAATACAAAGATGGAACAGGTGAGATCGGTATTATTTCTTCTATTAGTGATACATTTTGTTCTACATGCACTAGGGCCCGTCTTTCGGCAGATGGAAAAGTGTATACTTGCTTATTTGCTTCGAACGGTACTGATTTTAAACACTTCATACGTAATGGGGCTTCTGATCAGGAGGTTTATGAGCGAATTTTAAACACATGGAGCAACAGAAAAGATCGTTATTCAGATGAAAGAAGAGAACAGAATGCTGAAGAACGAAAGAAAATAGAAATGTCATATATCGGGGGCTGATGAAAATCAGCTCCTTTTTTGTGCTTGAAGTTTGTTAATAACTATTTTATAATTACTTACATAAAGTAATTAAATAAAGTTGAAAGAGGGATTATATAAATGAAGCCTATTCATAAAGATACACATATCGGCAATGTCACACTCAAGGTAAGAGACCTGGAGAAACTTATCCGGTTTTATACAGAGACCATTGGATTAAAAGTACTCACTAGATCCGATTCTGCTGCACAGTTAACAGCTGACGGAATTAAGCCGCTCTTGACCTTAGAAGGCAATCCAAAGCTTGAGCAGCGTCCGGTTCGCAGTGCGGGCTTATACCATTTAGCATTGCTTGTACCCACACGGAAAGACCTTGCGAATGTTCTTCAGCATTTTATAAAAACAGATACCCGCCTGGCTGGGGCATCCAACCATAAATTCAGTGAAGCTATATACCTGCAAGACCCTGAAAACAACGGGATAGAAGTTTATCGAGATGTGGACCGGAAAGATTGGGTCCGCGATGAAAAAGGAAAATTGCCTGCAGTGAGCGAACCATTAGATGTACATGGTTTATTAGATGAGGCTGATAACAAAATGTGGAATGGTCTACCCGAAAAGACGGTGATGGGCCATGTGCATTTAAACGTAACAAACATTCCAGAAGCAGAAGAGTTCTATGTGAATGTGCTCGGTTTTGAAGAACAAACAAGAATGGCCAATCATGCCTTATTCATCTCTGCGGGCGGATATCATCACCATATTGCCTTAAACATTTGGAACGGCCCGAATGCTATTCCTTCACCTATAGATGCTGTAGGTCTTCTGCATTATGAAATCGTTGTGGCGAATGATGAGGTTCTCGAGACTTTAAAACAGTCGCTTCAGCATCAAAACATAGCGTTCACTGCTGAATCTAACCGCATTTATGTGAAGGATCCAGCCGGAAATGGCATTATTATTAAAATAGTTATGTAGTTTGTTTATGTAAAGTCAATATAAGGGAATAGTTCACAGACTGCTCTTTTTAAAAAATCCGTCAGTAAAGAAGGGGTCTTTATGAAGAAAAACACTTGGGTGAAGTTAACAGTCATTTTTGCTGCGTTTCTTCTTTTGTTCGCACTCAACCATTTTGTTTTCAAAGTTACCCCTATGTCTTTACGCGACTGGGTGCTGTCCTTTGGCATGATCGCACCTATTATATATGTCTTGATCAATGTAATTCGACCTTTTACACTTTTTCCAATATCGGTTCTATCTCTAGCTGGCGGACTTGCTTTTGGGGCAGTTTGGGGAACCGTATATACTGTTTTCAGCGCAACGCTGGGTGCGATTATCTCTTTTTATGTCGCTAAACATTTAGGTTCACGCTGGCTGAAAAAGACAACAGATTCTGCATCCAAGATTGAAAAATGGCAGAAACAATTAAAAGAAAAAGGGTTCTTTTATATATTCCTCCTCAGAATCATTCCGATTTTGAATTTTGACCTTGTAAGCTATGTAGCAGGAATTTCCCGATTAAAGCTCCGGTCCTATGTTTTTGCAACCATGCTAGGGGTGCTGCCAGGAACACTGGCATATAACCTGCTGGGGGATAGTTTTATAAAAGGAAATGGAACAGTTATCGCGATCGCCGTTTGTCTGGTTATTTTGGCAGCCTGTATTCCAATCCTTTTGAAAAATAAAAGCCTGATATCAGGGCAAATTCAAACTCAAAAAGAAGATAACGCGTAAAGGGGCTGACTCAAAAGGACACATAACGTGACCTTTTGGTGTCAGCCTTTTTTAATATGTCTTTTTGCACAATAAAAAAATCGCCCTATTTAGTATGATTAAGTCACCACAACAACAACCATACAAAAGGAGCGATTTTTTTATGAAACATGATCATATTTCTTTCATCGATTATAACATGGATCAACTGACTCTTCCAATGGATATAAGTGAATTAATTCCCTCGCATAGTGTGGCACGCGTTGTAAACGAAATGATCGAGCGTGTTCCTGACCAACACTTCCTTAAGTATTATCCCGGAGGCGGGCGAAGTACATATCATCCAAAAATGATGGCGAAGATTCTTGTCTATGCCTATACACAGCGCATGTATTCTGGCCGAGAAATTGCTCATCAGCTAACCGTTCACCTTCCTCTTATGTGGCTGAGTGGTTTTCAAACGCCTGATTTCCGTACAATTAATCGGTTTCGTTCCGAACGATTAAAGGGATTAATAGACGACTTGTTTAAACAAGTGATTGTATTACTAGTAGAAGAAGGACAAGTTCAACTCGATTCTTACTTTTTAGATGGAACAAAGATTGAAGCGAACGCCAATCGGTATACATTTGTTTGGAGGAAGAGCACGGAAAAATATAAAGAAAAACTTGAGGGTAAAGTAGAGGAGCTCATTACACAGATCGATGGTGTCTGGAAAGAAGAAGCGTCTTGTGAAGAGAATGAAAAGACGGTTATTTCACCTGAGAAGATTCAAAACAAAGTAAAAGAATGGGAAGGAAAACTGGAGAAAGAACCAAAGAATAAAGAACTTAAGAAAGCTATAAAGGTCATGAAAAAAGACTATCTGCCAAGAAGTCTTAAGTATAAGAAGAACTTATCCATCTGTGGTGATCGAAAAAGTTTTTCAAAAACAGATCCAGATGCACCTTCATGCGTATGAAGGAAGACCATATGAAAAACGGGCAATTGAAGCCTGGGTACAATGTTCAAATGGCATCAAACGAACAGTTCATCTTATCGTATACCCTGCACCAACGCCCAGGAGACACACGGTGTCTTATCCCGCATCTTCAAGAAGTCAAAGCGAAATTTAATATTGATCCAAAACGCATTATCGCAGATGCAGGTTATGGTTCAGAAGAAAACTATGCGTATTTAGAAGAGAAAAAGCAGGAAGCATACATTAAATATGGCCTGTTTGAGAAGGAACAAAAAAGGTCCTTTAAAAAAAATCCTCATCACCAATCGAACTGGGTTTATGATGAAGAAAAAGACACGTTCACTTGTGCTGCAGGCAAATATCTTTATTTCACCGGGGAGAAGAAGCAAACAACGGAATCGGGGTATGAATCCACGATCAGAGTTTACCAGTGTAACGAATGCGAGGGTTGTCCATTTCGAAAAGATTGCACAACCTCAAAGTATGGCAGAAGTACACAGGTGAATGAAGCCTACCAGGAACTAAAATCGAAAGTAAAAGAACGCCTTTGGACAGACGAAGGAAAACAACTCTATGCGAGAAGAAAAATCGACATAGAGAGTGTTTTCGGTCAGTTCAAGGGCAATCGGTCGTTCCGGAGGTTTTTCCTCAGGGGCTTACCGAAGGTAAATATTGAGATTGGGCTGATCAGTTTAGCCCACAACCTATTAAAATCGGCGGCCAAAAAGGCCGCCTAAAAGCGAAAC
Organism: Fictibacillus arsenicus; assembly: GCF_001642935.1. NCBI lineage: Bacteria > Bacillati > Bacillota > Bacilli > Caryophanales > Fictibacillaceae > Fictibacillus > Fictibacillus arsenicus. The sequence goes on along the minus strand of NZ_CP016761.1, from coordinate 3,230,719 downwards.
GAGTCAATTATTTTTTATAAAAACCAACTATATAAAAAAGAGGCATAACCTCAAAAGTTTTTACACTTTTGGGTCAGCCCCTTTTTGTTGTGGATTAAAGAGTGATTTCTTGTTGTTGAGCTTTGTCGACTCGAGTGTTTATTGTTCTATTTCGTGGGATTATTTAAATTAAGCCAGGGATTATTTCCGCTAAGCCAGGAATTAATTGAATAACCGTGGGATTATCAAAGAACGCGTGATCTCAATGATAAAACGGAAGGCATGAGCATTATACTTGTTCCTTATTAATAATTATTATAAATTAGTATTGACTTCAAACAAGCAATCAGTATAATTAAGATTGTGATAAAAACCTGATAATGAAATTCATTATCATTTATAGATAAAAGGAGTGGAATAAATCATGGCAGAAAGAATGGTAGGCAAACAGGCACCTCGCTTTGAAATGGAAGCAATCATGCCGAACAAAGAGACGAAAAAAGTAAGTTTAGTAGAGAACATGAAAAACGGAAAATGGACAGTTCTTTTCTTTTATCCAATGGACTTTACCTTTGTATGTCCGACAGAAATCACGGCATTGTCTGACAGATATGATGAATTCGAGGACTTGGATGCCGAAGTGATCGGAGTTTCAACGGATACGGTTCATACGCATCTAGCATGGATTAACACTAAGCGTGAAGATAATGGACTGGGTGAACTGAACTATCCGCTTGCTGCAGATACAAATCACCAAGTTTCCCGTGACTACGGTGTCTTAATTGAAGAAGAGGGTGTGGCTTTACGTGGATTGTTCATTATTAATCCTGAAGGCGAAATGATGTACCAAGTGGTTTTCCATAACAACATCGGACGAGATGCTGACGAAACATTGCGTGTTTTGCAAGCATTGCAAACCGGCGGTCTTTGTCCGGCTAACTGGAAGCCAGGTCAAAAGACACTGTAATCTTAGAAAAAAATCAAAGAAATACATTAAACAACTGTTTAACAAGTGGAGGTTAAAAGAGATGAAATTACGTGAACAAATGCCTGAATTAGATGGTGCTACAGCATGGTTGAACGATGAAGTGCAAAAAGAAGAGCTTGTAGGGGAAAAAGCAACTTTGATTCATTTTTGGTCAGTGAGCTGTGGTCTTTGTAAAGAAGCAATGCCAGATGTGAACGAACTACGTGATGAGTATGAAGACGATCTAAACGTGGTTGCAGTCCACATGCCTCGTTCTGAAAACGATCTGGACATGAGTGTGATTGAACAGATGGCAATTGGACATGATATTACTCAACCGATCTATGTAGACAGTGAGCACAAACTGACAGATGCATTTGAAAATAAATATGTACCGGCTTATTATGTGTTCGATAGAGAAGGTAAACTTCGTCACTTTCAAGCGGGAGGAAGCGGAATGGACATGCTTCGCAAACGCTTAAACCGTGTTTTAAATGAAGAAACAAAATAGGAGGTTATGTTTATGAATTCCATTCAAGATGTACTAAACAAACAAGTTGCCAACTGGAACGTGCTATTTGTGAAACTGCATAACTATCATTGGTATGTAAAAGGACCTCACTTTTTTACGCTTCATGAAAAATTTGAGGAACTTTACAATGAAGCAGCAACGAACATTGATGAACTCGCTGAACGTCTACTCGTTCTAAAGGGAACACCCGTAGCAACTATGAAAGAATATTTGGAGATGGCTACAATAGAAGAAGCGAAAGGCGGCGAAAAAGCGGAAGAGATGGTTCATAATGTAATAAATGATTTTGAGCAATTGATTTCCGAGATTAAAGAAGGTATGGAAGTAACCGAGCGCGAAGGCGATGAAGTTACACATGATATGCTGCTTTCAGTTCGTGAAAGCCTGGCAAAACATAACTGGATGCTTCGTGCTTTCGTGAGCTAAAACCAAAAGGGTGACTTCGGTCGCCCTTTTTTTTTGTCTAAATCTATCAAAAAATTATAATTATTCTGCAATTTTATTTAACGTTATGCTAAACTATAAAAAAGTAATTAAATTCCATTAAGGAGGAAAACCATGAAAAAGGGGATCGCGTTATTTTTCGTATTACTTCTTGCTTTCTCATTGGCCGCTTGCGGACAAAAGATTGACACTCCATCTGAAAAAGAGAAATCAGGAGAAAGTCCTGCTCTAAATCTTGATCGAATCAGTATTGTTACAGGTGGAACGGGCGGTACATACTATCCACTCGGTGGAGAAATGGCAAAAATTATCGGTGATGAGTTAGACGTAGAAGCGAACTCACAAGCATCGGGTGCTTCGGTTGAAAACATGCAGCTTATACAAGATGGAGATGCTGATATAGCATTTACACAGACAGATATTGCAAGTTACGCTGCTGAAGGCAAGGAAATGTTTAAAGAGAAAGTAGATCAAATCGCAGGAATCGGTACACTATATCCTGAGACAATTCAAATTGTTACGCTTAAAGACAGCGGTATTAAAAGTGTTGAAGATCTAAAAGGGAAAAAAGTTTCAGTAGGGGCGCCAGGAAGTGGAACATTCGCTAACGCAGAACAAATCTTGAAGATTCATGGCATGACGATGGAAGATATTACAGCTCAGCATCTTTCATTTGATGAGTCTACTGAAGGGATTCAGGATGGAAACATTCAAGCTGCATTTATTACAGCAGGTACACCAACAGGGGCTGTTGATGCATTATCGGCTACAAAACCAGTAACTATCTTACCGATCGCTGATGATAAGATTAAAGAGCTTATTGAAGCTTATCCGTACTACATTGAGGATACGGTGAAAAGCGGAACATATAAATTAGAAGCAGACGTGAAAACGGTAGCGGTTCTATCCATGCTGACTGTTCGTAAAGACATGGATGAAGACGCAGTATACCAGATCACAAAAGCAATCTTTGAGAACACAGATAAGATCAGTCACGCTAAAGGAGAGCTGATCTCATCTGAAAAAGCTGTAGAGGGTATGGGGATTGATTTCCATCCAGGCGCTAAAAAGTATTTTGAAGAAAAAGGAATTTTAAAATAAGAGGTGTGTTCATGGACTAAAGGAGAAATCTTTAGTCCATGTATTCTTATGAAGAGAATAATTGGAATCATTTTGATCCTAAGTGTCCTCGCTGCCGCCAGCCTGTATCCAATTTTTTTAAGGGTGGTTGTAGAAGATGGTGAGACAGGTGAACCGTTAGCTTATATGAACATAAAACCTGAAGAAGAATTTAGTATCAAATACATCCACTCGATCCATCGAACGCCAGTCCTGGAAACCTATCATATGAATGGGGAAGGAATGATTATTCAGACTGAAATGCGTTTTGAGGAATTTGGAGTAGGGATGCCTTCTGGGGCGACCGGAACTGAGGTCTTCACACAAAAAGATGGGACTTATATCTTGTCCAACATGAACCGGACTTTTCCTTTACTAGATATTCGAACCGGACAAATCATCGCCAATCACACGCTTCTGTATGATGGACATGAGTATCCCTTCTCTAGCTTTAGTGAAAAAGGATCTTGGGTTCGAATAAAGACAGAGAAGGTAAATGTATGGCAATGGTTGATTGGAGGGAAAAAACTTGGATAACAAAAATCAAATACAACGTGAACAAATTTCTGATCAAGCTGTACAAGAACTGATGGAAAAGTATGATCCTGAAGCAGGATTCAGGAAGTTAAAAGGTGCACTTTATTGGATTACACTGATTGGTCTTGTTGCTTTTTCTTTATTCCAGCTATATACAGCAATTTTCGGCGTATTGCCCGCACAGCTGCAACGGACAATTCATTTAGGTTTTGCTCTTACTCTGATCTTTTTATTATTTCCAGCATCTAAAAAGAAAAAAGAGAAAAAGCCGCTATTTCAGGTGGCTTGGTATGACATGATTCTCGCTGTTTTATCCATAGCAGTAGGATCATATTGGTACATATTTATGGACGATCTCGTCATGAGGGTTGGAAGACTAACCACGCAAGATTTTATTATTGGTCTAATCGCTATCCTTCTTGTTTTAGAAGCAACAAGACGTGTTGTAGGACTTCCGATTACAATCATTGCAAGCATGTTTTTGCTTTACGCGTATCTCGGGCCATTTATGCCGGGGTTCTTAGAGCATAAAGGATTAAGCATTGAGCGTATTGTAAGAACTATGTTTTTTACAACAGAGGGTATTCTAGGTACTCCTCTGGCTGTTTCGTCAACTTATATCTTCTTGTTCCTCTTGTTTGGAGCGTTTCTCGTTAAAACAGGAGTTGGGGAGTATTTTAATGATTTATCAATCGTGATTGCAGGAAGACGTGTAGGTGGACCTGCTAAGGTAGCCATTTTCTCAAGTGCTCTTCAAGGTACAATAAGTGGAAGTTCAGTTGCTAACGTTGTAACGTCAGGTGCTTTTACAATTCCCATGATGAAACGTTTAGGCTATGATAAAAACTTTGCAGGCGCCGTTGAAGCAGCTTCTTCTACAGGGGGACAGATCATGCCGCCGGTAATGGGTGCGGCTGCGTTCCTTATGGTGGAATTTATTGGGGGAGGCATCACGTATTGGGATATCGCCAAAGCTGCTGCTATCCCTGCGATTCTTTATTTCGCGGGAATCTGGATCATGACCCACTTTGAAGCGAAACGAATTGGTCTTAGAGGACTTTCGCGAGAAGAGATGCCTGAGACAAAAAGAGTCATCAAACAAATTTACTTATTGATACCGATTTTTGTGGTTATTTTTCTATTAATGAGCGGGATGAGTGTAACGAAAGCGGCTCTATGGTCGATCGTTAGTGCGATTGCCGTTGGTATGTTCAATAAGCAAACTCGTATGGGACCGAAGCTCTTTGTTGAAGCATTAGCCGATGGTGCCAGAACGGCTCTTGGCGTTGCTGCAGCTACAGCAGCTGCGGGTATGATCGTCGGTGTTGTAACAGTGACTGGTGTCGGTCTCAAAATGGCGAATGGCTTGCTTGAACTTTCAGGCGGTTATTTAATTCCAACATTGATTTTAACGATGATCGCGTCCCTTGTACTAGGAATGGGATCGCCAACAACAGCAAACTATGTAATCACATCTACCATTGCAGCACCAGCCATTCTATTATTTGGTGTTCCGGATCTTTCGGCGCATATGTTCGTGTTCTATTTTGGGATAATCGCTGATATTACACCTCCAGTAGCACTGGCAGCTTTTGCAGCAGCTGGTGTATCAGGTGGTGAACCGATACGAACGGGAATCATATCGTCGAAACTTGCTATTGCTGCGTTCATTATTCCGTACATCTTCGTTATCTCACCTCAGCTTATGCTGATTGATACGACTTGGACAGAAGCTGTATGGGTCATTTCGACGGCATTTGTTGGAATGATTGCTATTGGGGCAGGGATGATCGGATATTGGATGCGTCCTCTTAATTGGCTAGAGAGAATACCAGCAGTTGTGATTGGATTCTTGCTTATCTATCCCGAAGGTATCTACAGTGTGATCGGTCTTGCTGCGTTTGCTCTTATGCTAGGAAGCCAATATTGGCTATTGAAAAAAGACAATACACAAGCTCCATCATCACCGGCAGTATAGCGTATATTACAAGCTCAATTGAACTAACCGTAAAGGAAACAGAGTAACACATGACATATGCTTTCTGTTCATGTAATCCTTGCTAAACTTCGTGCATTTGTGTGCTGAGTCATTTTAGAAAGAAAGAAGCCCCGATTTGCAATTTGCAGCTTCGGGGCTTTGATTTGTGTTTATTTGTTCACAAGTTCATATTCAAGTTCTGCTTCTTTAATATAAGCGATCGGCATTAAAATTTCTTGAGGTTGAAACGGTTTTAATCGTTCACCTTTTTCCAATAAAAGAGGAAGGTCAGGATTGGCGAGAGCTCCTGTTCCAATGCTAATTAGATCTGCTTGCCCATTTTTTATAATAGTTTCGGCTTTTTCAACGTCATGCAGCATTCCGTTTGCTATAACAGTCTTTCCATTTCCAAAAGCTTTTGCTGCTTCAGCTAATGATTTTGTTCCTTCCCCAAAGCCTGGTGCAGATCCGTCTTTATCCGTTACGTGAATATAATCAATGTCTGTTTTGCCAAGTGTTGAAAAAATCAAAGCGGCATCATTTTCCCCATTTCCCCATTTGTATGTCTGATCGGATACCTTCCCTTGCGAGATACGGACTCCAACTGTGAAGTCTGGCCCTGTTGTTTTTCTTACCGCCTCAATTACTCTCACAAATAGATTCAATCCTTTTTCAATTGAAGGACCATAATCGTCATTGCGGTTATTCAAGTAATCCGTCAAAAATTCATCGAGTAAATATCCGTTTGCTCCGTGAATCTCAACACCATCGAAACCAGCTTTCTTAGCATTAACTGCTGCTGCTGCAAATGCATGGATGACTTGCTCGATATCCTTCGCGTCCATCACTTTTGGTGTTTTAAAAGGTCCGGAACCATGGTAAAAGCCTAGTTGTTCTCCTTTAGGTGCAGTGCTGGAAGGGCCGACCGTTATTTCGGTATAGGCATTTGCTTGACTTTGACCACCGGCATGCATCAACTGGGCAATCATTTTTGCTCCGTTGTTTTTCACGGCACTTACAACGTCTTTCCACGCCTCAACGTGCTCCTCTGAAGCAAGCCCTGGCTGGTTTCTGTATCCCTGACTGTATAATCTATCAATGTAAATTCCCTCAGAGATAATAGCCGCAAAACCGCCTTTAGCGAAACGTTCATAATAGCGAGTCATCGTATCGTTTGCAGCGCCATTTTCCTCCGCGCTGATTCGTGTCATTGGAGCGACCAAATATCTGTTTTTTAATGAAAGAGGACCAAGTGTGTAAGAAGAGAATACATGTTTAGACATGTTGCTTAATACCTCCTAAAAGTAAGTTGATAATTTTTGTTTTGTAAAAGGTAACATAGGGTCTATTTAAATCTCAAATATTTTGCATTTTGCCACAGCTGTCTTTTATTTTCCTCTTATTTGTATGAAATATTTACAGAGTGTACAAGATTGTAAAGTTGAAGAGGATTCATTTATGATACAATCATTGGGAATGTGTTTTTATAAAGGAGAGAAATCTACATGATTACTGTTACTAACGTTGGTCTTCGCTACGGCGACCGCAAGCTGTTTGAAGACGTTAATATAAAGTTCACACCAGGAAACTGCTATGGGTTGATCGGTGCGAACGGTGCGGGGAAATCTACGTTTTTAAAAATTTTATCTGGTGAGATTGAGGCGCAAACGGGTGACGTTCACATGACTCCGGGCGAGCGTTTAGCGGTTCTAAAACAGAACCACTTTGAGTACGAAGATCAAGAGGTTATGCAGACTGTTATTATGGGTCACGCCCGTCTTTATGAAGTGATGCAGGAGAAGGACGCAATCTACATGAAGGCTGACTTTTCTGATGAAGACGGAATGCGTGCTGCTGAACTTGAAGGTGAGTTTGCTGAGCTTAACGGTTGGGAAGCTGAGTCTGAGGCGGCTATCCTTTTAAAAGGTCTTGGTATTAAAGAGGATCTTCACACGAAAAAACTAGCGGAACTGACAGGTTCTGAAAAAGTTAAAGTTTTATTAGCACAAGCTCTTTTCGGAAAACCTGACGTTCTATTGCTGGATGAGCCTACGAACAACTTGGACCTTCAAGCGATTCAATGGCTGGAAGAGTTCTTGATCAACTTCGAGAACACCGTTATCGTTGTATCCCATGACCGTCACTTCTTAAACAAAGTATGTACGCACATGGCTGACCTTGATTTCGGAAAAATTACAATCTATGTCGGAAACTATGATTTCTGGTACGAGTCTTCTCAGCTTGCTCTTAGAATGGCGCAAGACCAAAACAAGAAGAAGGAAGAGAAGATTAAGGAATTACAGGCGTTCGTTGCCCGTTTTAGTGCAAATGCATCTAAATCGAAGCAAGCAACATCTCGTAAGAAGCTTCTTGATAAGATTTCATTGGATGATATCAGACCTTCTTCTCGTAAATATCCTTACGTACACTTTGGCATCAACCGTGAGATCGGAAACGACCTTCTCCGTGTTGAAGGGTTAACAAAAACGATTGACGGCGTTAAAATTCTTGATAATGTTAGCTTTGTAATGAACAAAGAAGATAAGATTGCTTTTGTTGGTAAAGAAGAAATTGCGATTTCAACATTGTTCAAAATTTTAATGGGTGAGATGGAAGCGGACAGCGGCACATACAAGTGGGGTGTAACGATTTCACAAGCATTCTTCCCGCGCGATAACTCCAAGTATTTTGAAGGCAACGAGCCAACACTTGTTGAGTGGCTGCGTCAATATTCTCCAGAAGACCAAACGGAAAGCTTCCTTCGCGGATTCCTTGGCCGTATGCTGTTCTCTGGCGAGGAAGTAATGAAGAAGCCATCTGTATTGTCAGGTGGAGAGAAAGTTCGCTGTATGCTTTCTAAGATGATGCTAAGCGGATCGAACGTATTGATTCTTGATGACCCAACGAACCACTTGGATCTTGAATCAATCACAGCGTTAAACAACGGTTTAATTAGCTACAAAGGTTCATTGATGTTCACATCACATGACCATCAGTTCGTTCAAACGATCGCGAATCGTATCATTGAAATCACACCAAAAGGAATCATCGATAAGGAAATGCCTTATGATGAGTACTTGGCGAACGAAGATCTGAAAAAACAGCGTCAATTGATGTATCAATAATTTTATGCAGAAGGAGTGTTAAGTCTGAAGAAGATTTAACACTCCTTTTTTAAGTTCTAGGAGGATGAACTGTGGAGCGTTTTACCGAAGCGGTAATCAATATCATAAAAAGCATACCGCCTGGAAAAGTAATGTCGTATGGCCAGATCGCAAAGGCAGCCGGAAGCCCTAGAGGGGCAAGGCAGGTTGTCCGTATTCTGCATTCGATGAGTGGAAAATACAACTTGCCATGGCATAGAGTAATAAATTCAAAAGGTGAAATCGGAATTCAGGATGAGGAATTGTTTTTTACTCAAAAATCGCTGTTGGAAGACGAGGGAGTGCAAATTAAAGGAAAAAGAACAATTGATATGGAAAAATATAGATACCAGCCAGATGGTGATGAGTATCTATAAAAAAGGCTGTTTTCTCAATCAGTGTTGTTTTTTGAAAGCAATTGATCTCCGTTTCAGGATGCTCGCTTTCCGCGGGGCGTGCGGTGAGCCCCTGTGAAGATATGAAGTGCTGCTCCTGCGTCTACAAGAAAATCCTGATGATGCGAGCTTCCTCGTCGCATGCCTTACGAGAAGAATACTCAGGTAGCTGGCACGCTGATCCCGCAGGAATCTCGCACCTTACACTCCAATCAATTTGCCGATGAGGTCAATCACAAAAATGACCCAGAAGTAACAATCCTTTAGAAAAGAGCCTTAAGAAAAGAAAAACAGGGAGCCATTGATCTATGAAAACCTTGCAGAATCCGGTGATTAAAAACGCAGAAATAAATGATAAAGAAACGATTAAAAATTTAATGCAATTTTACTTTTATGACTTCTCGGAGTTTGTTGAAGCGTACGTTGGAAACAACGGATTGTTTGATGAGTATACTTATTTGAACAACTATTGGGAAGAAAAAGAGAGATTTCCTTATCTGATCGAAAAAGAGGGAAAAATAGCAGGATTTATCTTAGTAAGAGAAGTTCAAGATAAAGATAAGCGCTACTGGTCAATATCGGAATTTTTTATTATGAAAAAATTCCGTCTTAGCGGGTTAGGAAAATATGCAGCACATCAAGTATTTCAAATACATAAAGGGAATTGGGAAGTTTTCCAGATTGAGAGTAACAAACCTGCTCAGGCTTTTTGGAGAAAGGTGATCAAAGATTATACAGATGAGCAGTTTGCAGAGAGGACGGAAGAGGGGAAAGTAATCCAAGCGTTCTGCAGTTAAACGATATACATTTTTGGAGTGATTCTTTAAGAGAATCGCTCTTTATTTTTGCAGTAAAACGATCGAGGAAGTTTTACTTTTTGTAATTAGGGCAAAATATGATAGGAATAAGTTTGGCTGCTGAATGGTTATTATTCTTTTTTGAGTCATGAGAGGATGTACACATGTTTAGGATGAATCTGCTTGATAATTATCTAAAGAAATATACAAAAATGTCTGAGAGGGAACTATCTCATACTGTTCAATCTAATATGTGGTTTACTCCCGTGCTTTATGTTATTTTTTCTTCTCTATTAGTGAGTGTTACACTAACCACTGATCTAAAGTACGATTTAGGAGATCAGATGCGCCCTTTTTTTGCGGTAGATTATGATCTAACACGAAATCTAGTGGGAACACTTACAGCTGCGATTTTAACGCTGACTACCTTTACCTTTAACTTAATTCTAGTTGTTTTTACAACATTTTCAGGCCAGTTTTCACCCCGAATGCTCAAAAATTTTATTGCAAGTAAGTCAACACAGCGCGTGCTGGGCATATTTACATCGAGTTTTATCTATATGTTATTGAGTTTTCTATTTTTGAATAAAAGAATGGCGGAATATTATTTTGCTGTTCCTTTGCTTGCGGCAATCATTGCTGCATTTTCAATGGGAACGTTTATCTTTTTTATTAATCATGCAGTCGCCTGGCTGCAAGTAAACCAGATGACATACGACATGAAAAGAGAAGCGTTATCTATTGTTAAAAATACGTTAGAGGATGAAGTTGATCCTTACAAAGTAAACGATTTAAGCACGGTTAACAGTGATATCTGTGAGAATAAGGGTAATTCTATATCGGCTGGAAAATCAGGCTACATTCAGTTGGTAGACTTTATTTCTATTATTAAAGAAGCTGAAAAAGATGATATTGTGATCCAGCTCGAATATACGATTGGCAGTTATGTGTTTGCTTCAACACCAATTATCACGTATTGGAAAAATGGTGAAAATGAAGTTGATGAACAAAAATATATGTCTCTTATCAGTATTGGAAGAAGGCAGACGGAAGTTCAAGATATAGAGTTCAGCATCAATAAACTGGTTGAAGTTGCGATAAGATCTCTCGGGAATTATGATCCGAAAACTGCGACAAACGCCATCTACCAGCTTGGAGAAGTCCTTGCTTCGATTTCTCGGAATTCTATATTCTCCAAGTATTTAGTAGATAAGAACAATAATTTGCGAGTCGTTTTACAAGAAAGAGACTTTAGTCATTATTTATATAATGCTTTTGGCTATATCAGGCACTATGCAAAAGATAATGTAATAGTGTGCACCGAAATATTGAAAGTGCTGGATCTGATGGCGAAATCGCTTAATAAGCGTGATTATAATGCGGTATGGGAATTTGGAGTGTTCACAGCAAGAGGATTTGAAGACCTTTTTTTGTTTACATTAGATTATCAGCAATTCCACATTGCCCTACAAAACTTAGCCGTTACGACAAAACATGAAAAAGAGTTTGAAAAGTTCATGGAGAAAAGGAAAAGTGAATTCAATAACTTGAAAAACCCGGACATTTAACCGGGTTTTTTGCTTTATATTTGGTTTAATGCAGATCGGGCTTCCGCAACTGAATGAAAAGGCTCGTCCAGCTGCAGCATGTTGCGAAGTGCGGCCTTGAATGAATGTGAAATCGTTAATTCCTCTTCCCAGCTCTTTTCCTTTTTAGATTGAGGATCATAGGAAGAATAGAGGAGAAACAAGGCAAAATGACCAAGTGCAAAAAGATCGCTTTCAACGGTGACGGGTTGCATTCGCAGTTTTTCGGGATGGTCATCAGGATCTAACGTTTCTTCATCTGATAAAAAACAAGCCAGTCCAAAATCAATGATGTGCAGCGTTCCATTTCGCTGAATGATATTCGGTATGCGAAGATCACGGTGTATGATGTCTTTTTCGTGAAAGGACTCAATAATGTTTAAAAGCTCCAGTAAAATGGCTTTGGTTTCTTTTTCATTGTACGAGTGCTGATCGCGAAAGATCAGATCCTCAAAAGTCTCTCCCTGTACCCATTCCATAGTGATAAATAAACCTTTATTATTTTGAAATTCATCTAGAAGCTTTGGGACTTGTGGGTGATTCACTGCTTTAAGAATTTCAGACTCTCTCTGGAAAGACCGGAGTCCGCTTTTTGTTTTTGCCTTTGTTTTTCGAAGCTGCTTCAGAACAACGGTAGTTTTTGTTAGGTTATCAAGTGCTAAATAAGTAATTCCGTAACTCCCCATCCCTAACACTTCGGTAATACGATAACGTTCTTGAATGAGGAGACCCGGTTTAAGAGGTCTATCAAATAGTGTTCTTTGAAGACCTTTTAGGAATTCAGTGATCATTAGGAATAATCAGCTAGGGAAGATCAGCTGCTAAAGAAGCTGCTTCTCTTTTTCTTCTTGTAATGCTTATGGCCATAACCGCCATAATGCTTCTTTCCAAAGTCACTGCTGCTGTACTTTCTATAGCTTTTCTTGTGCTTGTATCCAGAGCTGCTGTATTTTTTATAGCTTTTGTGACCCAATAACGATTTTAGTATTTTCTTTAACATATCAATCATCTCCTTAAAGATACATTGTTAATCATATTCGAACTTTGTATACATTATCCTACTGTACGTCCATCTAAACAGAAAGTTTCATTGGGAAATGGGGTCTGGCCCCAAACAATTTATTTCCCATAACAATTTCCTTGTTTTTGTATAGGGAGTTTGGTTAAATTTAGAGAGGTAAAGATGAACGTTTACTAAAGTTGTGTTTTTGAGCGTTCCGATGAGAGGGGTCAATTGTTTCATGATGGAGTATGTTTTTGCGGCTCTGTTTCCAGTGTTCTTGCTGCTGTTATTTAACAGAGTGTTATTTTCAAAGTTTCTGCCGTTAGGGATCACCATTTTAATATTAATTTTCGGGTTAGATGGTTTACATCAGCCGCTGCCGCTCCAAATCATTGCTGGAATTTCTACAATTATAGGCTTTTTTCTTGGGTTGAAAATCTATAAAAAACAAAAGAGAAAAGTAAAATAGAAAAAGACGTCACCTTTATGAGGTAGACGTCTTTCTTTTTGTATGCGAGATCGTTTCTCTTAAGAAGAGGATTAGTAATGTTAAGACGTAGATCGTGATTACTCCTAGACCAGCTTTATCAAAATTGAAAAGCTTCAATATAACAGAGGTTAAAATCGTGATGTATAGAGCTCCTAAATATTTTTGAATTTGTTCGTTCGAATAAATGGTCGTTAGTTTAGCGCCAAGCTGTGTGCCGACTAAAGCCCCCAGGATTAAGAGAATGCCAAGTTTGTAGTCGAGCTGAATGGATGCTGCGTACGTTAAGAAACCAGCCGTTACGATTAAGAAAACACTGACCAAACTTGTTCCGACTGCTTTTCTGGAGGGGAAGTTCATCATTGAGATCAGCAAGGGCACCATTACAAAGCCTCCGCCAACACCAAGGGTCGCAGAAATAAAACCTCCGGTAAATCCAATGAAAACGACTTTCACCAAAGAAAAAGAAATTTGCCTTTGGCCTGATTCAGTACTTTTGTTGTGTTTTGATTGTTTATAAAGCAGGGAAAGTGCAAAGTATGCAAGAAGCAAAATATAGAAAACCGGGATGATTGTATCGTCATAACCCATTCTCTCAAGCCATACTACAAGCGGATGAGCCACTTGAGTCGCTAGTACACCAACAAAACCGATGACAGCAGCAGTTTTCCAGATAATATTCTTATACCGCAAGTGAGCAGCAACGCCTGACACGCTCGTCCCGATCGAATACATCAAACTCGTCCCAATCGCAGAGAGTGGAGGAATCCCAAACAAAATAAGTACCGGCGTCAGAATAAAGCCTCCGCCAATGCCGAAAAATCCTGAGAATATACCAATGCACAATCCAAGTAATATATAGAAAAATTCCAATTAAAAGCATCTCCTTTTGGGGACACACCTGCTACAATTTCCCCGAAACCGTTGATACAGCTAGCGGGAAATGGGGTCTGACCCCAAACAATTTATTTCCCAACCAGCGCCTGCCTTTAAGTATACCACTATGAATTCCTTCCAGAAACTTCTGCGAATATTTGTTCGTAATTATTAGGTTTTTGGATCGGTGCTGTGCTATAATTTGAGTAACCAGAAATTAGGAACGGAGGTTCGGTTTTGTGAGTCAAAGTCAAATGTTTGAAATCAAATCTGATTATCAGCCACAAGGGGATCAGCCCGCAGCGATCAAACACCTTGTGAACAATATTAATGCAGGAAAGAAAAGCATGACATTGCTTGGTGCGACCGGAACAGGGAAGACGTTTACCGTATCGAATGTCATTCAGGAAGTGAACAAACCGACTCTTGTCATTGCTCATAACAAAACATTAGCCGGCCAGCTTTATAGTGAGCTGAAGGAGTTTTTTCCGAATAATGCGGTTGAATATTTTGTGTCGTACTACGATTATTATCAGCCTGAAGCCTACATCGCTCATTCAGACACGTACATCGAAAAAGATGCCAGCATCAACGATGAGATCGATAAACTTCGTCACTCCGCAACCTCTTCTCTTTTTGAACGAAAAGACGTTATTATTGTTGCCAGTGTTTCTTGTATCTACGGTCTAGGTTCTCCAGACGAATACCGCGACATGGTAATCTCGCTCAGAGAAGGAATGGAAAGAGACCGTGATCAGCTTTTACGTGATTTGGTAGATATTCAGTACAATCGAAACGATATCAATTTCACTCGTGGTACGTTCCGTGTTCGCGGTGATGTTGTGGAAATCTTCCCGGCTTCACGTGACGAACATTGCTTGCGAGTGGAGTTTTTTGGTGATGAGATCGACAGAATTACAGAAGTAGATGCACTTACAGGTGAAATATTAGGCGAACGTAAACACGTTGCTATTTTCCCGGCATCCCACTTCGTAACCCGTGAAGAAAAGATGAAGCTTGCGATCAAACGGATCGAAGCTGAACTTGAGGACCGGCTTAAAGAGCTTAATGAAGCAGGGAAACTGCTGGAAGCACAGAGACTGGAACAGCGTACCCGCTACGATCTTGAGATGATGGCTGAAATGGGATTCTGTTCGGGAATCGAGAATTATTCTGTTCATTTAACACTTCGTCCTTTAGGATCTACTCCTTATACATTGCTGGACTATTTTCCGGATGATTCTTTAATTGTTATCGACGAGTCGCATGTTACACTTCCGCAGATTCGTGGAATGTTTAATGGAGACCAAGCGAGAAAAAGTGTTCTTGTTGATCATGGTTTCCGTCTGCCTTCAGCAAAAGACAACCGTCCATTAACCTTTGATGAATTTGAAAGATATACGAAGTTTCAGCACATCTATGTATCAGCAACACCAGGACCTTATGAGCTTGAACATGCACCAGACCCTGTTGAGCAGATTATTCGTCCTACAGGTTTGCTTGATCCTACATTAGAAGTGCGTCCGATCAAAGGGCAGATTGACGATTTGCTCGGTGAAATTAACGAAAGAGTTGCTCGGAATGAAAGAGTGCTAGTTACAACGTTAACGAAAAAAATGTCTGAGGATCTGACCGACTATTTCGTAGAGCTCGGAATAAAAGTCCGCTATCTTCACTCAGAAATCAAAACACTTGAGCGGATTCAAATCATACGTGACCTTCGACTTGGAGTTTTTGATGTTCTTGTCGGGATTAACCTTTTAAGAGAAGGACTCGATATTCCTGAAGTATCACTTGTTGCAATTTTAGATGCAGATAAAGAAGGTTTCCTTCGTTCAGAGCGTTCACTTATTCAGACGATTGGACGTGCTGCCCGTAACTCAAACGGACACGTTATCATGTACGGAGATAAAATAACGAAATCCATGCAGATTGCGATCGATGAAACGCAGCGCCGTCGACAGAAGCAGATGGAACATAATGAAAAGCACGGCATAACTCCGACTACGATTAAGAAAGAAGTTCGTGATGTCATTCGTGCTACACAAGCTGCTGAAGATACAGAAACTTATACAGGTGCACAAGCTCCTAAGCAAAAGATGAGCAAGAAAGATCGCGAAGCCTTTATCGAGCGTATGGAAAAAGAGATGAAGGACGCCGCCAAGAACCTTCAGTTCGAGCGTGCAGCAGAGCTTCGTGACCTCATACTTGAGTTAAAAGCGGAAGGATGATAGCAGTTGGCAACCAATCAAAACATTATTGTTAAGGGTGCTAGAGCCCATAATTTAAAGAATATAGATATTACGATCCCGCGTGATAAGCTGGTAGTTTTAACCGGCTTATCTGGTTCGGGGAAATCTTCTCTGGCTTTCGATACGATTTATGCAGAAGGTCAGCGCCGTTACGTTGAATCTCTATCTGCGTATGCCCGTCAGTTCCTCGGACAGATGGACAAGCCGGATGTTGATTCTATAGAAGGTCTATCACCGGCTATCTCGATCGATCAGAAGACAACAAGCCGCAATCCGCGTTCAACGGTTGGAACGGTTACTGAAATCTATGATTACCTTCGTCTATTATTTGCGCGTATCGGACGTCCTGTTTGTCCTGTTCATCATGTAGAGATTACATCTCAAACGATTGAACAAATGGTAGACCGAATTTTAGAATATCCGGAACGAACGAAGCTGCAAATTTTATCACCAGTTGTTTCTGGTCGTAAAGGCGAGCACGTTAAAGCTCTTGAAGACATTAAGAAGCAAGGATATGTCCGCGTTCGTGTAGATGGAGAAATGCGGGAAGTCTCAGAAGAAATCAAACTAGAAAAAAATAAAAAACACTCTATTGAAATCGTTATTGACCGGATCGTAGTTAAAGAGGGAATCGCGACTCGTTTAGCAGACTCTCTTGAAGCTGCTTTAAATCTTGGAGGCGGAAGTGTAGTGGTTGATGTAATGGGAGAAGAAGAACTTTTATTCTCTCAAAATCATGCATGTCCTCATTGCGGTTTTTCTATCGGTGAACTCGAACCACGTCTGTTCTCATTTAACAGTCCGTTCGGAGCTTGTTCATCTTGTGACGGGCTTGGAGTTAAGCTTGAAGTGGATCCTGAACTGGTAATTCCAGATTGGAGCCGCACATTGCGTGAAAATGCAATTGCACCATGGGAACCGATTAGTTCTCAATATTATCCTCAGCTCTTAGAGAGCATCTGTAACCATTTCGGTATTGATATGGATGTGCCAGTAGAAAACCTGCCAAAAGATCAGATGGATAAAATATTAAACGGAAGTAAGGAATATCTTACTTTCCGTTATAAAAATGATTTTGGTCAAATCCGTAAAAATGAGATTCAGTTTGAAGGTGTTCTTGGGAATATTCAGCGCCGTTACAGAGAGACAAGCTCTGATTACATCCGTGAACAGATGGAAGGCTACATGGCACAGAAACCGTGTCCGACATGTAAAGGACACCGTCTGAAAAAAGAAGCACTATCAGTATTAATTAACGGAAGACATATCGGAGAAACAACATCTCTTTCTATTACGGAGGCAAAAGAATTTTTCGATAACCTTGACCTGACAGAAAAAGAGCAAGCCATCGCAAAATTAATTTTACGAGAAATCGTGGATCGCTCAGGTTTCCTAATTAACGTTGGACTCGACTACCTTACGCTCAGCCGTTCAGCGGGTACTTTGTCAGGCGGAGAAGCACAGCGTATTCGTCTTGCTACACAGGTTGGTTCACGTTTAATGGGTGTTCTCTATATTCTGGATGAGCCATCAATCGGTCTTCACCAGCGTGATAACGACAGGCTGATCCGTACACTTGAAGAAATGCGTTCACTTGGAAACACGTTAATCGTAGTTGAACATGATGAAGATACGATGCTTGCGGCGGACTATATCATTGATATTGGTCCTGGTGCAGGTGCTCACGGCGGTGTGATCACATCACAAGGGACACCGCAGGAGATTATGGAAGACCCTGAATCACTTACAGGTCAGTATCTGTCTGGCAAGAAGTTTATACCTCTTCCGAAGAAAAGACGTAAACCAGATGGCCGTTACATCGAGGTGAAGGGTGCGACAGAAAACAACCTGAAAAATGTCTCTGCTAAAATCCCACTAGGATTGTTCACTGGCGTTACAGGTGTTTCTGGCTCTGGGAAAAGTACGCTTGTAAATGAGATTTTGCACAAAGCGCTAGCACAAAAACTTCACCGTGCAAAAGACAAACCAGGTACACACAAGTCGATCAAAGGTCTGGAGCATATCGATAAAGTTATTGATATCGATCAGTCACCGATCGGACGTACACCTCGCTCAAATCCAGCAACTTACACAGGCGTTTTTGACGATATTCGTGATGTGTTTGCATCAACGAATGAAGCGAAAGTGCGTGGATACAAAAAAGGCCGTTTCTCCTTCAACGTAAAAGGAGGTAGGTGTGAAGCTTGCCGCGGAGACGGAATCATTAAAATCGAGATGCACTTTTTACCGGATGTTTATGTACCGTGCGAAGTGTGTCATGGAAAGCGATATAACCGCGAAACACTTGAAGTGAAGTATAAAGGGAAAAACATTGCAGACATTCTTGATATGACCGTTGAGGATTCAGTAGATTTCTTTGCGAATATCCCTAAGATTAAACGCAAGCTTCAAACCATTCTTGATGTAGGACTTGGCTACATCAAACTTGGTCAGTCAGCAACAACATTATCAGGCGGGGAAGCGCAGCGTGTAAAACTGGCTTCGCAGCTGCATAAACGTTCAACAGGGAAAACGATTTATATTCTCGATGAACCTACAACTGGACTTCACGTGGATGATATTTCACGTTTACTCGTTGTACTGCAGCGTCTCGTTGATAACGGGGATTCTGTTCTAGTTATTGAGCATAACCTTGATGTTATCAAACAGTGTGATCACTTGATCGACCTAGGTCCTGAAGGCGGGGACAAGGGAGGCATGATCGTTGGAGCAGGAACACCTGAGGAACTTGCTGAGGTTGAAGAATCCCACACCGGCCGCTATCTTGCACCAATTTTAAAACGTGATAAGAAGCGTATGACAGGTAAAATCAAAGAAAAAGAAAAGTTAGCTAAATAACTCTGAAGAGATTAAATCATAAATATAGATGGTTTGATCTCTTTTTTAATTTTATTTGAAACATTTTTACAGGAGGTGAGTTGTATATTTTTATAGAATTTAGAGGAAAAGGAGGGAGAAAGGTATGCCTTCAATTACACATAAAACATATATTAAAGCTGATCAAGAAGAAGTATTTAACATACTTTCAACTGCAGAGGGTTGGAATTCCTGGTTCACGGATAATACTTCTATACAATTAACGCCTGAAGGAACGGGTGAAATTCGATTAAGATGGACTGAATTCGGCAATAAAAAAGAGAATATTGAAGATTGAGGCAGAATTCTTGAAGCGATTTCAAACAAATCATTTATATTTCAATGGTCTCCGGGAGAAAGGAAAACAACCGTATCCTTTAAACTTGAACCTTATAAAGAAGGAACATTAATAATTCTTGAAGAGGCGGGATATTCAAATTCTGAGAAGGACTTAAATGCCTGTATTGGATGTGCTATTGGTTGGGGAGAAGCAATGATGCTTTTAAAGATATACATAGAACACGGCATTGTGTACAAACAAGACTTATAATTCAAAAAATAGTTTTTTAAAAGTAATTTTTCTTGCAGTAAAGGACACGTTTTATAAAGGAGGTTTGTTTAAATGCAAGGTTATAACGTTATTATGATTTACAGTAGAAGCCTGGATAAATTATTAATGTGTAAAAGATTAAATCATCCCTATAAAGGATTGAGTAATTTAGTTGGGGGAAAAATTGAGGTTGGAGAAACAGGTTTTGAAGCTGCGTATCGAGAACTTTTTGAAGAAACTAGCATTTCAAATGAAGATATTATGCTTCATCATTTAATGGATTTCACATACTATTTGAATCATTGTTATGTTGAAGTTTATGTGGGTAGATTGAAACGAGATGTTATCGTCTCAGGTGATGAACATCCTTTATTTTGGTCTGATTTGAGTGAAGATTTTTTTGATATGTCCCTTTTTGCTGGAGAGGGGAATATTGGTCATATGATAGAACAAGTGAATATGTGCAAACACAGAATCTTCTCTGATGTTGTATTAAACGAAAATTCGCGTTAGTTTAGATGAATCAAAAATCCAATCAAAAAACAGTGCCCCAACTCGTTTGGGAGCACTGTTTCGTTTTCACTTATATTTCTTCTCACTAGACGAAGAATCTTTCGTCCCCTTCTTATCTTTTTCTTCACGTTTTTCTTGTTTCAGATCTTCCATCGGAATAGGGTCTACATTTTTTTCGCTTTCAAATTTATCAAATAAGCTTTCTATATCTGTATCGTATTGTTCAGGATTGTCCATTTTTCTTCTTTGTTTCTTCTTCTCTTCAGACATTAGACATCACTCCTGTTCCTGTTTATATGTATCATTCCCTTTTTTGCTCGAAATTCAAACAATTTCTCCTCAAATCGACAATTTTCATATAAAATAGATGAGTGATTTATTTCCATATCTTAGAAAGAAGTTTGTATACTACATAATTAATTGCTGTAGCAATTAACGAGCCGATCATACCGGCAAGAATTCGATCAGAAACACTTAAATCCCTATCATTTTCGGTCATAACACCGAATATAATGCTAGTGATCATTAGCATGGTTAATACTATAAAAAGTACCTTTAAGGTTTTAATATTTTTCAAATGGAAGACGCTCCCTTTGGGGTTTTTGTCATTATCATACGGAATTTTAGAAGTTATGTCGAATGGGTATAGGGAAAAAGGAAGTTTGTTTCATGAGGTCGAAGTAAAAAAAGGCACATGCCTTTTGCTTGCATTCATGTTCGGTTTTCGTTTTCATTCAGAGCAGGAGGTCATGTTATGAAAGAGGGCACGAAAAAAGCAGTTTCTGCTATATGTTATTTTAGTTTGTTTTTTGCACCGTTTCTTTTTCCGATCGTCGTTTACTTAATTGTAGATGATTCTGAAGTAATGGAGCATGCAAAAAAATCATTTTTATCGCACTTATTGCCAATTGTCGCAGTACCGCTAGGAATTATTATCGTTTTTGAAACACAATATCATTTAGCTGCAATAATAATCAGCGCACTCATTTTTGGTACTTTGACATTAATTGTGACCATCTGGAATATTGTTAAAGGGATAAAGGTTATTCTCTCATAAATCGTACAAGTAATACCGGAAACGTATCAGACACCTTAGAATCAGCCGGCGCCGGTGACGGAATCCAAAAGGGAGGCGTCAATGCATGGAAGAACGGAAAATGATTTTAAACATGTTAAACGAAGGGAAAATTTCAGCGGAAGAGGCTGAAAAATTGCTATATGCCTTAAATGACAAGAAGAAAATGCAAATCAGCTCACTGAGTCCGATCAGTCTAAAAAAGAAAGCTGTGAACGGAGCTACTGCTGTAAAGCTCCCGTCATCCGGCTACAAAGTGGCAAAGTTCTTTGATCGTGTCGTAAAACGGATTAAGACTGTTGATTTTGATTTGAACTTTGGACCATCAGAGCCGGTAAATTATGTTTTTCAAGACAGCCATGTGATGTTTCAGGAGATGGACATTGAAGTCTATAATGGATCAGTTACGATTGTGCCTTGGGATCGAAAGGATGTCCAAGTTGAATGTGATGCCCACGTTTACAAGGTGCCTGAAGGATCTTCTGCAAAAACAAAGTTCAGAAATGAGACGTTCTATGATTGTGACGCAACAAAAATGCGTTTTTATTCTAGGAATAAACATCAAAAAGTGAATGCCGTTATCTCGGTTCCAAGAGATTCATATGATGTAATTAAAATTACGACTTTTAATGGTCCTGTTAAAATCAGTGATTGCCAGGCAAAAACACTAACCGTAAAAACGACAGTTGGAGCAATTGCCGTTAATCATTGTTCGGGAGAAGCAGTCAAAGCAACAGCCGCAAATGGTTCATTAACACTAAAAGAATGTGCGTATAAAGACGTTGAAGCAGACACGATGAATGGTCCGGTCCGGCTTACAGTTGATGCTTCACAGGTGCGTTCTGAAACCATTAATGGATCGATCTACTGCCGTTTTGCCTCACCTGTTGAAGGGTATGCATCTTTTAAGACGGTGACGGGAAAAATAGAAACTGAATTCCCGGAAACACTAGAACTTGATGCGGTGCTGAAAACGATTGTCGGAGGATTTATTTGTGACTTTGATTCTGTAGAAGTTAGAGAAGAGAAAAAGGAAGTCACGCGAAAATTTCTCTCTTTTATCGCGAATAAAGGAACAACATGGCCGCCGTTCAAGCTTGAAGCTGAAGCAAAAACAGGTTCAATTGCGGTGTTAAAAGCCAAATAGAGGTGATGTTATTTTATGAAAAAGCTGAAAAGATCTAATGACGCGAAAATCGCTGGAGTTTGCGGCGGACTCGCTGAATATATGAATGTTGACGCAACTGTTGTACGGCTCGGAACAGTAGCTCTTGCCATTTTTACAGCGGTAATTCCTGTAGGACTTTCCTACATTATCGCAATGGCAGTCATGCCTGAAGAAAGCGACGTATAAATGAAAAGCTGGCTGGCTTCCTTATTAATTAATACGATTGCTTTAATGGTTGTCGCTGGGTATTTCGATGGGTTTCATATCGAAAATATCAGTGCTGCACTATTAGCCAGCGTATTGTTGTCGCTGTTTAATGTTTTCTTAAAACCGATATTAGTACTTTTGACACTGCCAGTCACTATTATTTCTTTAGGATTATTTCTTATCGTAATCAATGCAGCACTCCTTTCACTGACAGCTGAATTAATGGGTGACTCCTTTAATATCGATGGCTTTGGAATGGCGCTCCTTTCAGCCATTATCATATCCTTGCTCAATATGTTCCTGACAAACTTTATCTTGGAACCTTTGAAGAAAAGAAAAAAGAAAAGAAAATAATGATTCGACACCTCTAACTGCAGAGGTGTTTTTATTTTGGGGAAAAAGCAATATTTTTAATATAAAAATGAGCATAAAGAACTAGTACTAAACACACAAATTGTTCTTTTTATAGTACGGAAGTCCAATTTAAAATGATGGATAATATGGTAAATTTTAATAGCAAAACAAATCTGAATATTTATACTATTCAATCAGGAGGGGTAGTTATTTATGGGGAAAAGAAATAAGTCTTGGGGGAAAGTCCTGCTAGCAACTAGTTTGTCGTTTGGACTAGCTTCATCATCCTTGTTTGCAGGGTCAATGGATGTTAAAGCACAAACAGCATTAGATGAAGTATTAAAAGGGAAGCACACACACTCCCATTCTAGTCTTGATCTAGCTATCGTAAACGAGGAGAAATTACTAGAATCGCTTATTAAAAGAGGTGTAATTTCAGAGAACGCTTCTGCAAAACAGAAGGAAACAGCTTTACATAATTACCTTGATTTTAAAGGGAAAGAGAATAAAGCAGTTGGAAATGATCCAATCGCTACAAAAGCGAAAGCTGCAGAAGGAAAAAAACAGCGTGAATTTAATGATTTTAAAGACAGTTTATTAAAAGGTAATGGTAAAAAGAACGGTCATTTAAAAGGAAATCCAGATCCAGTAAAAGAAACATC
This sequence comes from Fictibacillus arsenicus, assembly GCF_001642935.1. Taxonomy (NCBI): domain Bacteria; kingdom Bacillati; phylum Bacillota; class Bacilli; order Caryophanales; family Fictibacillaceae; genus Fictibacillus; species Fictibacillus arsenicus. Next base: position 3,207,218 of record NZ_CP016761.1, on the reverse strand, counting down.
GTATACAGGTACTAAAAGAGAAGACAAAGTTCTTGTTCTCGCAGTAGAGTATTCTGATTTTGCTCATAACAACATCCAGCCTGACGAAACTGATAACTATTATGAAGATTATCCACTATCACATTATGAAGATATGATATTTGGTGAAGATGGTGTAAAAGGTCCAAATGGAGAAGATTTAGTCTCTATGAAACAATTCTATGAACAGCAGTCTGGAGGTACATATTCCGTACAGGGTAACGCGTATGGATGGCTAAAAGTTCCTGGAACTGCAGCTTTTTATGGAGCGGATGATGTAGAAAGAGGAGGCCATGATAACGTTGCACCAGGTGGATCTAAACAATTAGTTAGAGATACCTTAATAGCTGCAAAAGCAGCTGGAGTACCATTGCAGGACTATGATCAAGAGGATGTTCATGACTTGGATGGCGATGGCAACTTGCGTGAGCCAGACGGACTTGTTGATCACTTAATGATTATCCATTCTGGGATGGGACAAGAAGCAGGTGGTGGTTCACAGGGAGATAACGCAATTTGGTCTCACCGTTCAGCATCATTCTATGATCCAGATGGTCTAGGTCAAGGCCTTCCTGGGTTCTATGATTACACAATGATGCCAGAAGACGGAGCAACTGGAGTTTTTGCTCATGAATACGGGCACGATCTTGGTTATCCGGATGAGTATGACACTGTTTATTCTGGATCTGGTGAGCCAGTAGGATACTGGTCTATAATGTCTGCTGGTTCATGGGCTGGGAAAATTGCAGGGACAGAACCTACAGGTTTCTCACCCTTAGCGAAATCGTATTTCCAGTCTTATTTAGGCGGAAACTGGACATCTACAGTTGAGTTAGACTGGGATGAAGTATCATCTAATGGAGCACAGTTTTTATTAGATCAAAGTAATTCACCAAATGGTCAAAACAATCAAGCTATCAAAGTAAATCTTCCACAAAAGAAAACGTTAATCAATACTCCAAAAACAGGTAGTTACGAATACTTTGGCGGAGTTGGCGATGAAATTGACACTAATATGGTAGCAACTGTTGATCTTACTGGAAAGACGTCGGCTACATTAAACTTTGATTCTTGGTATGAGATTGAAAAAGACTGGGATTATGCATTTGTTCAAGTGTCAACTGACGAAGGTGCAACATGGACTTCTCTAGGAAATTCAAACACTACTTCTAATCCTGTTCCGGGTGCGTATCCAACGATTGCTCCAAACCTCCCTGGGTTTACGGGCAATTCAAATGGATGGACGGCACAAGAGTTTGATCTTTCTGCTTACGCAGGACAAAAAGTGCAACTTAAGTTCCGTTACATTACGGACTGGGGTACAAGTGAAGATGGTTTCTATGTAGATAATGTAAAAGTAACTGCTGATGGAGCTTCCGTATTTGAGGATGGTGCTGAAGGTACGAGCTCATTCATTCAAAAAGGTTTTGATAAATCTGATGGATACCGTTATGGTGATCACTACTATTTACTTGAGTGGAGAAATCATGCTGGAGTAGATATGGGTCTTAAGAACATTAAACGCGGTCAGTCTTTAATGAGCTATGATGGTGGATTAGTAGTTTGGTATGTTGACCCATCTTATACAGAAAACTGGACAGGAGTTCATCCAGGTGATGGTTTCGTAGGAGTAGTGGATGCTCACACAAATACAAATTTACTGTGGGACATGGCTACAGGTGAAAAAGTACAAGCAAGTACTCGTTACCACATTGCTGATGCGGCATTCGGTTTAGACAAAACATCTGGTTTAAACTTAGACTATCCAGGATTACAATCATTAACACTTAAAAGCCAGCCAGCGGTATCCTTATTTAATGACAATCAGTCATTCATGAACAAATATATGCCTGAGGCTGGACGAAACATCGGAAAATACGGACTAAAGGTTCGTGTTAACGGACAAGCAAAAGACAAATCTGTTGGCTCGATCGTAATCTACAAATAATTATTAATACCTCTCGTCGAAAGCGGGAGGTATTTTTATACCCATTTTATTTAAAATATGGTAAAATAAATTCAATCTATTTGAAAGAAAGGAACTTTAGTGACCTGTATGCCAACATCTAATCTGTAATGGACAACAATTGGATCGCTTCTCAGCCGTTAAAAAACCTTACGTTTTTGACCACGGGAGAAGTCTGTCTACATCCCATTACAGAGGAAATACAGCGAACTGCAGTCCGTTAATTCTTTAACTATGCGTTCAAGAACCTCTCTATTTTAGGGAGGTTTTTTTTCGTTCTGCAAGACTATCAAATGGAAGTTGTATTTCCCTCGCTACTATTTCGAGGTGAAAAAACTATGGAAAATCAACAATACTCTTTAGTATTACGTAAAAAACAAGAAGCGGATACAGTAAAAAAACAATGCAAAATGTGCGGGAAGGTCACAACTTTTACAGATACGACAATACGAAGACATAACGCGAACGGTAAAAACATTTATCAATTTGCGATTTATAAGTGTCCGAAGAATCATTCCTGGAACAAAAAGCTCGATATCTACAAATCTTTTTCTGAACATGTTGATCCAGCGACACTTGTTTCTACAGAATTCAAACCGATCGAGGAAGGCGAAAAGATTACACTCCGTTCAGAAAAGGAGACATTTGAAATTAATATCTCTGCAACAGAAGGAAACTTCCGATTAGACCGTACACTTGCAGATCATATCGAGGGCTGGAGCCGTACCAAAATCGTTCAAAAAATTAAAGCTGGCAAGATTCTTTTAAACGATTGTTTAACAAAACCAAGCCAGAAGCTGTCTGTTCATGATAAAATTTTAATAACAGTAAACGAATAAACAATAAAACAGGGACTGTTTGAATCATTCAAACGGTCTTTATTTTTAAAGGAGAAATTAAATATGGAAACGGAACGGCTACAATTTAGACCATATACAAGTGAAGATTTCTCTTTTTTCTCCTCGCTTTGGGCAGACCCCGCAGTCGTTCGATACATCGGAAAAGGTGTAACACGTTCTCCGGAAGAAGCTCGAAAAAGTTTCCGGGAATGGCTTCTCCCGGGCTACCGGGACGGCAGAGGACTATATCTCATACTACATAAAGAAACCGAGCATCCGATTGGTCATGCTGGTGTTGTTCAGCAAGCAGTAGACGGCAAGAAAGAATTCGAAATCGGTTATTGGATCGCTAAGGAATATTGGGGAAACGGATATGCGACAGAAGCGGCTGTCTTTTTTAAACAATACGCATGCCAAAAACTCGGATTAAAGCGACTAATCTGCCTGATTCAGAAGCAAAATGAACGGTCTATCAGTGTTGCGCTTAAGCTTGGCATGGCACATGAGAAAAACACGACATTCAACGCGATCCCTGTGAATGTTTATGCGTGGACATCTGACTCATTAAATTCAAACCTACCTTTTGGTTAATACGGTTGTGAAGTGATACAATAGAATCATTGGAAAATGTCAAGGAGGACCCTATGGCGAAGGTACATATTCATGAATTAATCAATAAGTTTCAACTGGAGCTTGTCAGCGGTGAGGAAGGCATTCACCGCACGATTCGTACGAGCGATATTTCACGCCCTGGTCTTGAGATGGCTGGGTATTTTACATTTTATCCGGGAGAGCGACTTCAGTTATTAGGAAAAACGGAGCTGTCGTTCATTTCTGAGCTGGATCCTGAAACACGCATGGAAAGATTGAGCCTGCTTTGTACAGATGAAACTCCTGGAATCATCGTTTCACGAGATATCGAGGTGCCAAAAGAGCTGCTGAAGGCTTCACACAAAACAGGTGTGCCGATCATGCGCTCACCTGTTACGACAACACGTCTTTCGAGCAGGATCACGAACTTTCTTGAGAGCCGCCTTGCACCAACGACTGCGAAGCATGGTGTGCTTGTCGATATATATGGTATTGGTGTGCTCATTACCGGTAACTCAGGAGTTGGTAAGAGTGAAACGGCGCTTGAACTCGTAAAGCGCGGTCACAGACTCGTTGCCGATGATTCTGTTGAAATCCGTCAGGAAGATGAAGATACGCTGATTGGGAGCGCACCTGAACTGATTCAGCATCTTTTAGAAATCAGAGGTCTTGGAATCATCAATGTGATGACACTATTTGGTGCTGGAGCGATCCGCAACTATAAAAAGATCTCAATTGTTATGAATCTTGAAGCTTGGGATTCTAAAAAGGTGTATGACCGACTAGGATTGGAAGAGGAAACAACGAAAATCATCGATACAGAGATACCAATTTTGACGATCCCTGTTCGTCCTGGACGAAACTTAGCTGTAATCATTGAGGTAGCAGCCATGAACTTCCGATTGAAGCGAATGGGTATGAACGCTGCGCAGCAATTTTCCGAGAGGCTGACAGATGTAATCGAAGCTGGAGACGATGACGATCTATAAGAACTAAAAGGAAGTGGAGAATGTGGAACAAACGATTCAGCCGTTGGACCGTGTAGCGCTGGAGTTAGGTCCTATCACGATCTATTGGTACGGTCTTATTATTGGTTTAGGTGCGATGCTCGGTCTATGGCTCGTCGTTAGAGAATCTGAGCGCCGGGGACTTGCAAAGGACACCTTTGTAGATGTGGTTATGATTGCTGTTCCTGTTGCGATTCTTTGTGCAAGACTTTATTATGTTGCGTTTGAATGGGACTTTTATAAAGATAATCCGGGCAAGATCCTTGCAGTATGGGAAGGCGGAATCGCTATTCATGGTGCGTTGATCGGTTCTTTTTTAACAGCTCTTATTTTTTCTAAAAAAAGAGGAATCTCGTTTTGGAAGCTTGTTGATATTGCGGCACCTAGTATTTTACTTGGTCAAGCGATCGGCCGCTGGGGCAATTTTATGAACCAGGAGGCTCACGGTGGACCTGTTACAAGAGATTTCCTGGAGTCATTGATGCTGCCTGACTTTATCATCAATCAGATGTATATTGATGGAACCTATTATCACCCAACATTTTTATATGAATCTCTTTGGAGCTTCGCGGGTGTCATTATTCTTCTTTATTTACGCAGAGCAAACCTTCATAGAGGGGAACTGTTCTTAACTTATATTATCTGGTACTCAATCGGCCGTTTTTTTGTGGAAGGATTGCGTACAGACAGTTTGATTGTCTGGGATACTTCTCTTCGAATCGCTCAAGTAATGAGCTTAATCTGGATTTCTGCAGCAGTCATCATCTGGATCTATAGAAGAAAAGCGGGTTTGGCTGAAAAAAGATACTTGGAGAGCTAAGGGGGGCGAATGAAAAGTGGAGACGTTAAAAAAAGGCACACTTGCAGGATTGAAAACCACTTGGACGCTTGGGAAAATCATATTCCCCGTAACATTGATCATTACACTATTAAGCCATACACCTGTGCTGGATTGGCTCATTTCAGCAATCGCACCAGCGATGAAATGGATCGGACTGCCTGGTGAAGCGGCTATCCCGCTCGTACTCGGGAATTTTCTTAATCTCTATGCTGGTATCGGGGGAATTTTGACTCTTGATACATTAACGGTTCAGGATGTTTTTATCCTGGCTGTCATGCTCTCGTTCTCTCATAACCTATTTATCGAATCAGGTGTTGCAGCGAGTGTTGGCATTAAGTTATGGGTGATCCTGCTAGTCAGAGTCGGTTTGGCTCTATTTTCCGCATTTATGATCAATCTTTTTTGGGATGGCGGAACTGAAAAGGCTCAGTATGGTTTTATCTCAAAGCCTGAAGCTGCACCGAACGGATGGGGTGAAATCACCTTAACCGCTCTTGAAAAAGCGTCACTTGGCATTCTTCAATTAGCTCTTATCGTTATTCCGCTAATGATTGTCATGCAATATCTGTATCTGAAGGACAAAGGCTGGCTGAACCGGTTTTCTAACTGGATGGCGCCCGCTATGAAACTTTTAGGTATGAAAGAAAACACGTCCATGACTATGGCGGCAGGGCTTACGATCGGTCTTGCTTATGGCGCAGGCGTGATGATGCAGGCGGCGAAAGAAGATGGGGTATCAAAAAAAGACCTTTATCTCGCTTTTATCTTTCTCGTAAGCTGTCATGCTGTTGTTGAGGATACGTTGGTTTTTGTTCCGCTTGGTATCCCAGTGTTACCACTTCTGATTATCAGGGTTGTAACAGCTGTTGTTCTTACCATTCTCGTAGCATATATTTGGAACAAGCTAGAGCGGAAAAATAGTTTAAGAAAAGAGGAACTGCAACATGAAACGAGACACCATACTATTTGATCTGGACGGAACGCTGATCAACACGAATGAGCTGATCATCGCTTCATTTCTGTATACACTCGATAAATATTTTCCTGAACAGTACAATCGTGAGCATATTCTGCCATTGATGGGTACGCCGCTTATCGAAACAATGGAACTGTTTGATAAGGAACGTGTTCAGGATCTCGTTCAAACCTACAGAGAGCATAACATCGCACATCATGATGAACTTGTAACGGAGTTTAAAGGAGTTTTTGAAACAGTAGAAGAATTGTATAAAAAAGGCTACAAATTGGGCATTGTAACAACTAAAATGAGAAACACCGTCAAGATGGGACTTAAGCTTACCGGCCTCGATAAATTCTTTCAAACTGTTGTAACGTTGGATGATGTCGAAAAAGCGAAACCTGATCCAGAGCCGGTTCAAAAAGCGTTAGCATTGCTTCAGTCCACTCCAGAACGAGCAATCATGGTAGGAGACAGCAAGTATGACATTCTTGCTGGCCAGAATGCCGGCACACAGACTGCAGGCGTTTCGTGGACCATTCGAGGCAATGATTATTTGCAGCAGTTTAATCCCGATTACATGCTGAATGAAATGACGGATTTGCTGGATGTTTTAGGAGAGAGATAAGTGCGTGATACAGAGCGTTATCCTGTAAAAGGCAGGAACTCGTTATATCAGGTATATGATACGGTTCCATTTTGGAAAGTCGTGAAAAATTTTGTTGCCATTCAAGCCGCTAGATACACCCCCTTTTTGCCGATGAAAAATTGGCTGTACCGCACATTTTTAAGAATGAAAGTCGGTGAGGGAACAGCTTTTGCCTTAATGGTGATGCCGGACATCATGTACCCTGAGCGGATTACGGTCGGGAAGAACTGCGTGATCGGCTATAATACAACGATTCTTGCTCATGAATATTTAATAAAAGAATATCGCCTCGGTGATGTGATCATCGGGGACGAAGTGATGATCGGGGCTAATTCAACAATCCTTCCAGGTGTTACGATCGGTGACGGGGCGATTGTATCGGCCGGTACGCTCGTTCATAAAAGCGTCCCTGAAGGTTCATTTGTCGGAGGCAATCCGATGCAAGTGATTTATACAAAAGAAGAGCGATCCAAGAGGGAAGCGGAAAACATCTAAATTTGTCGGATGTTCCCCTCTTGGGTTTTCTGAAATTTCGTCGTATACTTAAATCAGGCAAAAAAGCGAAAGCTGGAGGCGCATACTATGAGAAGGAAATCATTTTCGATCGTTTATATGAAGAATTCATTTAAGATTGGACACCTAGTAGAAGATAACTGCCAGTCTCAGCATGCACCGAAAGCAGCACATCCAGAAAACAAGGCCGAACAATTAGCAGCCCGTGATACGTACCGTTTCCGCACGGCTGTTTCAAAAATGAAAGGCAGCGGCCTCGTTAAGTATTATGAACTTCAAAGCACACGTGCAAAGCTGGTTTTTTACGGCGATTATTCTACCTGCAAGCGTTACGTACCCCATACTTCGCTTACACGCGAACATTTTCAACACTACTTTGGTTCAGAAGATTTAATCTGTGAATTTCTCCTTGATACTTCTATTTATTTATTTAAAGAACTCCATTTTTTAAACGAGATCCAACTTGATATTCCGAGTCACGGCAAGCTGTATTCAGTTGAGCTGACCAGACAGGAGATGGATCACTACATGAACTGTGAACTCACTGAGATGAAGGATGGCCATCATCATCGTTTCTTCTACATCTACCGCGATCAAGAACTGGATCAGTTTACGAATCAATTCGTAAAAGTGAAACGTATAAGACGCAAAAAGCTATAATAGAATTCTTGCGAAAACTGGCGCCCAAACGCCTTATGAACCGGGTGTCAGTTTTTTTGTTGTCTGTAAGAGGGTGGGTAGCAGCGAATATCAAGCGGGAGGCGCGAGATTAGTCGAGGATTGTAGACTCGTGGATAAACAGCTAAAACTTTTGGATTCAACACCAAAATTTTTGGATTCACAGCCGGACTTTTTGGATTCACTGCCGAATCTCGTGGATTCATAGATTAATTTGTAGGATTATGGTTAACTAGCCCTCTATTTGACTATTCCTACACCCCCTTTAACCGGTGATCTGAAGCTTGGCGTCCGCCAAGCCACCTAATTGTATTCGTCTTCGTAGTGAATCCACTCTGAAATGATGTTTTTTTCGCCCATATTCTTCTAAAGTGCCAAGGCAGGCGTATTTCCAAAAAAATTATATTCCTTTTGTCGAAAAATGTATTTATAATAAAAATGTTCCTTTTTCTAATTTTTAAAAAATTGAAAGCGTTTTAACAACATGTGAGAACAGGAGGAAAACTGAATATGGATTATGGTGTTATTTTTTCAATCAGTGTTTATATGATCGGCATGCTGCTGATTGGTTTGTATGCTTATCGCAAGACAGATAACCTTACCGATTACATGCTTGGCGGAAGAAATCTCGGGCCAGCTGTAACAGCACTTAGTGCGGGTGCATCTGACATGAGCGGATGGCTGTTGATGGGTCTGCCTGGCGCAATGTATATGTCAGGGTTAAGCAGCGGCTGGATCGTTGTAGGTTTGAGTGTGGGGGCTTATTTGAACTGGCTGTATGTTGCCCCTCGACTAAGAACGTATACGGAGGTCGCAAATAACTCCATTACGATTCCCGACTATTTTGAGAATCGGTTCAAAGATACTTCCCGTATTTTAAGAATCACTTCAGCTTTAGTTATTGTTATCTTTTTTACGTTTTACTCTTCTTCCGGAATGGTAGCGGGAGGCCAGCTTTTTGAAACTGCATTTAAGCTGGATTATATGTGGGGAATCTTGCTTACAGCAGGTGTCGTTATCATTTATACGTTATTTGGCGGATTTTTAGCTGTAAGTTACACAGATTTTGTTCAAGGTGCAATCATGTTCGTTGCCCTTATACTTGTTCCATTTGTAGCCATTTTAAAAGTTGGCGGCTGGGATACAACTTTTAATGAGATTGAAAGTGTAAGCCCTGCTTTATTGGACGCATTTACAGGGACAAGCTTAATCGGCATCATCTCTTTGCTTGCTTGGGGCCTCGGTTACTTCGGCCAGCCTCATATTATCGTTCGTTTTATGGCGATTACTTCTGTAAAAGAAATGAAGAGTGCTAGACGAATCGGGATGGGGTGGATGATCTTCTCGATCGTTGGAGCAATGTTCACTGGTTTGGTTGGTATCGCTTATTTCAATCAGTCAAGCGCGCCTTTAGATGAGTCAAATGCTGAAACCGTGTTTATTTTATTATCTGATGTATTGTTCCACCCGATTATCACGGGCTTCTTGCTGGCTGCGATCCTTGCAGCTGTCATGAGTACGATCTCGTCTCAGTTGCTTGTTACTTCGAGTGCACTGACAGAGGACTTTTACAAAGCGTTCGTGAAACGTTCAGCTTCTGATAAGGAACTTGTTTTTGTCGGGCGTTTGGCAGTTCTTGTTGTTTCAGTAATCGCTTTTGTCTTAGCGTTGAACCCGAGTGAAACAATCTTAAACCTTGTTGGATATGCATGGGCAGGGTTTGGAGCAGCATTCGGACCGGTCGTACTGTTAAGTCTATATTGGAAACGCATGACGAAATGGGCTGCATTTGCTGGTATCGTTGTTGGTGCGGTCACTGTTATCGTGTGGGAGCTGATCCCCGCATTTGCAGATGTTTATGAAATCATTCCAGGTTTCATTGCGTGTACGATTACAATCGTAGTAGTCAGTCTAATGACAAAGGAACCAAGTGAAGTCATTCAGGGTGAATTTGAAGAATCTAAAAGACTAGTGAATGAATAAGAAAATAGGAATCTCTCTTATTAAAGAGAGGTTCTTTGTTTTATTTGGAAGGGGTTATTGTCATGGAGATTAAGTACATCTTCTTTAATTCAATGCCAGAAGGGTCTATTTTAGAGGAAATTATAGATTTGCATAAACGTATATTTGGAGAATCAGATGATTTAGTTAAAAAGATGGAAATTAAGCCTCAACTATTAGTAAACGTTGCATTGAACGATAGCCAAGTCATCGGCTATAAGATTGGCTATGAACTCGATAAAAGAAAGTTTTATAGCTGGCTTGGCGGAGTGGACACTCGTTTTAGAGGTCATGGTGTCGCTTCAAAACTAATGGAACAGCAGCATCAGTATTTAAAGGAAAATGGATATCGATTTGTTCAAACGAAAACCATGAATAAGTGGAGAAGCATGCTGATCTTAAATATCAAATCAGGGTTTGATATCATTAGTACATACACGAACGAAAAAGGATTACATAAAATTATTTTAGAAAAAAATTTGGTTGAGTAAACCAGATGTAACATTCAACAACACCCGCATATGATGAATTAAGCGGGGTGAATGACATGGGTATAAAAGATAAAGTGAAGCAGTGGTTTTTAGGACCGCTTTATACGCAGGAGTCATTAATACCAATCGAAAATCGAGAGCAGTTCACGTATAGTTTGGAGCTTGGCTGTCCGGTCATTTTTACAATGAGAGATGGATACGGGCTCATTTTGTTTGAAGAAAAAGATCAGCTGGGCATCGTTTACGTAAAAGACGTTTTCGGTGTAAATGAGGATTATCGCAACTATTTTACACTGCCAGACCTCATCGTCTTCTTCAAAGATCATATGAGTGAAGGAATTTCATTTTATGCGTGGAATAACTAAAGTATAAAATGAGCAGCACCTCACTTTGTGGGGTGTTGTTTTGAATCGTTTGAAAGTGAGAGATGGCAATGCCAGTCATAAAGCATCAGGAATACATAAAAGCACCTATTGAAGTTTGTTTTGACCTTGCTAGAAATGTAGATATACACACAGTGACCACATCCCATACGAAGGAAAGAGCTTTGGGAGGAGTTACGTCTGGGCTGATGGAGAATGGCGACTCAGTTACATGGGAAGCCGTACATTTAGGGGTGAAACAGCGGCTGACTGCCAAGATTATTGAAATGGACAGACCATATCAATTCGTTGATGTGATGGTGGAAGGAGCTTTTCATTCCTTCAGACATACACATACATTCGAGGTGAAAGATAAGGGAACTGTGATGACAGACCATTTTGATTATAAATCGCCATTTGGCGTGATTGGAAAATTAGCAGATCGACTTTTCTTGGAAAGATATATGACGGATTTTCTTGTAAGACGAGCTAAAGCTTTAAAAGAGATAGCGGAGAATAACTATAATAATAGATAGAGAGCAGTGGGTGGAATAATGAAAATCGGGTTGGTCAGGCATTTTAAAGTAACAAGGGGATATCCAACAGAGAAATGGATCACCCCTTCAGAATTTGATCAGTGGATGAAGGAATATGAAGAATCTGATGTGGAAGAATCGGAAGTGGATTTAGGCGGGATTGAGTGGCGGAAATGCTATGTGAGTACCGTTCGGCGAGCAGGGATTACAGCAGAAAAAATCTATAACGGCGAACTGATTAGGACTGATGATCTTCGGGAAATTGCAGTATATCCTTTCTTTAAGCGGGACATTAAAATCCCGATGATTCTTTATCCGTTGTGCATCCGAGCGGCTTGGTTCTTTAACCACAAATCCCAGCTGGAACGCAGGACAGATGTGGAAATGCGTGTTTCTAAAATCGTTGATCGGATTTTAGAAGAGAGTAAGGAAAATGCGTTAATCGTGAGCCATGGTGCACTTATGATGTTTATGAGGAAAGAACTGATCCGCCGCGGATTTAAAGGACCAAAACTTGGACGGCCTGAAAACGCGAAGCTTTACTTGTTTGAGAAGATGTAGGGGAATGAACCTCAATATGTCGAGGTTTGTCGACTCCTGGTTATATTGTTTTTAACGTGGGATTATTGAAATTAAGCAAGGGATTATTGTTGCTAAGCGTGGGATTATTCCATTTAACGTGGGATTCTTTAGCGATGAGATCACTTTTAATCCAAAAAGCTGGTTCCTGTACCTTAAAAGGGTAACGGAAAACCAGCTTTTCTTCATTTTCATTAAAAATGTAAACGTTTGTTTATCAAACGCTCCTTATTTGATCCATTTTTTATTGTGCTGCCTTCACAAATTCCTCCATCATCTCGTAACTCATCGGACCGATGTGTTTTTCGCGAATAATTCCTTTTTTATCTACAATAAAAGTTGTAGGGATCGATACGGTTTTGTACAGATTACCGGCTTTGCCTTCTGTATCTAGCAGGATAGGGAAGTTAATCTTATAATCATCGGCAAACTGCTTCACTTCTTTTTCTGAATCACTATCAGTCAGGTTTACTGCTAGAATTTCGATTTTTTCAGATGAGTGCTCATTATAATACCGCACCATCTCAGGCATTTCTGCACGGCATGGGGGACACCATGTTGCCCAAAGGTTAATAAACACGACATTTCCTTTTAAATCAGAAAGCCGCATCGTTTCTCCATCGATCGTTTTAAGGTCAAAATCCGGAGCTTTGTTCCCTGGCTTTATACCCGTAGCAACCGTTTCAACAGCTGCAGTGTCTTCTTTTTTGCCGCCAAGCGGAGTATTGTTAATGACTGAAAAGAAAAGGGCAGTCACAAGCATAGAAAGAACGGTTTTTTTGAGCTGAAATGATCCATAAGTGTAAAGATAAAAAGCTAGAATTGTAAAAAATATAGAGATCAGCCCGTCTGCTGCTACTGTTTCGGATGCAAAATGTGCGCCGAAATAGACCGCAAAGAATATCGTCAGCCCTAAAATACCGCTATAAAAAATTCGGTTTCTATCGAGCTCTCTTTTACCTGCTGATCTCAATAAATAGAGAACGGCTGCAATAATTCCAAGAACGACACCTGTTTCACCGCCGTTAAAATAAATAAGATTAAACGGTTGTTTAAAAGTGAGAACCGGATGCAAGAGCACATAGCTGATTTTCCATACAAACCAGCAGATTACAATGGCATTACTTAGAACATCGAGAAGCTGTTTTTTATCCGGTTCTTTTCTTAATTTCACGTTCAATATTCCATACGCGATCAAAGCAGAGCCAAGAATCGCAAGCCAAACTATTTTCACCGGAAAAGATCCAATTGAAATGTAGTTCTCCATCATCGCACCGTCCCTAAACTTGTCCTTATTCTAAACTTTATCAAAGATTCATTATATTTATTCCTAATAATGGCCTGAAATTTACTTGAACTAAGAATTTCATGCCTCTCTCTGTGCCCTTTGAAAAAAGCTGTAGATCCTTATATGTACATATTTTATTTTTGTTTACCTAATATGAACAACTTTAGTCATGAAAATTAATCGCACGTTAATTAAAATATAAACGATTTTCGACAAAACTTCCTCCAAATACAATCGTTTAGAGTGCAAAAAAAAGGTGAAGGACTAAATCCTTCACCGCCAGTAGCTTCTTTTTAAAGAAGATAAAATCCAACACCCATTATGAGATAGGCTGCCAATAGTGTCAGACCCTCGAACCAGTTCGTGTCACCGTCGTTGGTTAAGGAAATGGTCAAGAATACGGCCAAGACCATTGCGACGAGCTCGGGAAGCGTGAACACGAGCGCCATAGATTTCTCAAAGAACAGCGAGATCAGTACGAGAACTGGAGCAACGAACATGGCAATCTGCAGAGTTGAGCCGATCGCGATTTCGACAGCTACGTTCATTTTGTTCTTATAAGCCATAATGATCGCAGAAGCGTGTTCTGCGGCGTTCCCCACGATTGCAACGATGATTACCCCGATGAATACTTCACTCCAGCCGAGTGTTTCTCCAACTTCTTCGAACGTATGAACCAATTTTTCGGAAACATAAGCAACGGCAACAGTAGATAGGGCAAGAATAATAAGTGCTTTCATCTTGCTCCATTCTGCTGTTTCGTGTTCATGTCCCTCATCGTGTTCTGTCTGATAAACACCGCGGTGTGTAACGAGTTTGAACAGCAATGCGGCAATGTACAAAACAATCATGATAACAGAAACCCAAACACTTAATGTGAGTGAATCAGCATCGTTCAGTTTATAGGAAAACACCTCAGGGAAAACAAAAGCGACAACAACTCCAAAGATGAGCAATCCAGCGTTATGACGGGCATCATAAACATTGAACTTTTGCTGTTTAAATTTTAATCCTCCGACAAAAAAGGAAAGCCCTCCTACGAGTAAAAGGTTTCCTAGTACGGAACCCGTTAATGAAGCTAATACTACACTTATGAGTCCAGCTTTTAAAGCAAAGATAGAAATGATAAGCTCAACGGCATTTCCAAAAGTTGCGTTTAAAAGTCCGCCGATCCGTGGTCCGGCAACGATCGCTAAGCTTTCTGTCGCTCGGCCCATATAACCCGCCAGGGCAACGATGGTAGCACAATAGATTACAAACAAAATAACGGCCGGCCAATGCTGCATGCTGCCGAAAACAGATAGCGGCACACCAATTATGATGGCGAGAAAAAAGATGCGATTAAACAAGACGCATTCCATCCTTTCATATGTATGTATTATTTTTTACATACTATTCCCTGAAATCGAATTTCTTAACTACAAGATTTTCGGGTGTATCGGTTGACATGTTTCGAGGGTACGTGTACACTAACAACTAAATCTTTATCATGGTAGTATATTATCGAACTAAAGTGTTTTTAATAAAAGCTCTTTTACTTTTGAACATTTTGTTGAATATGCTTCTTTGATTTGTTGATTGGAGCGCAAGGTGCGAGACTCCTGCGGGATCAGTGGAACAGGTGAGACTCCTAATGGCGCAAAGCGCAAGGAGGCTCACCGCACGCCCCGCGGAAAGCGAGCAACCTGGAGCGGAAATCAACTACTTCCAAAGCAACAACGTTTACGAAAACAGCTTATTAATAACAACTTCACATATAAAAGGATGAAGGAAAATGTCTAAACCATTTGTCTTTGAAAAGCCTGCAGGCATGCGGGATACACTTCCTGCTTTTTATCAAAAAAATGAAGATATCAAAAATATAATAAAAAAAGAGATGGAGTCATGGGGATATCAGTTCATTCAGACCCCAACACTGGAGTATCACGAAACAGTTGGGGAAGCTTCAGCTATCTTAGATCAGCAGTTATTTAAACTTCTCGACATGGAAGGGAAAACACTTGTTTTACGTCCGGATATGACAGCGCCTATCGCACGGGTGGTTTCTTCGAGCATGAAAAATGTAGCTTATCCACTTCGACTTGCCTATAGTTCACCTGTTTTCCGTGCTCAGCAGCGTGAAGGTGGAAGACCGGCTGAATTTGAACAAGTAGGAATCGAATTGATCGGTGAGGGAACATCCAGTGCAGAAGCTGAGGCACTAGCTTTAATGACGGAAGTGATCAAAAAGAGCGGAATCAATTCTTTTACAGTAGCTGTAGGACATATTGGTTTCGTTCAAGAGCTTTTAGCAGATATTTTAGGAAACGATAGCAGGGTTGCTGAGCTTCTTCGTTACCTCAATGAGAAAAACTATGTTGGTTATACCTCTCATGTAAAAGAGCTTCCGTTATCTTCTATTGATACACAGCGCTTGTTAAAAATACTGGATTTAAGAGGCGGGATTGAAGTGCTTGATGAAGCCTCTGCATTGACTCCCAACAACAAGGGTCAGCAGGCTCTAGAAGAACTCAAAACGTTATACAAACTGCTTCAGGATTATGATGCTGCACAAAATATCGTTTTCGACTTTACGTTGTTTAGCCATATGAGCTATTACACAGGCATCGTGTTTGAAGGATATGCAGCTGGTATCGGTGCGCCAATCGCAAGCGGCGGCAGATACGACGACCTTTTGAGTCGTTTTGACCGCAAAGCGCCAGCAATCGGATTTGCGATTCGAATGGATTATTTTATAGAAGCGTTGGGAAGCAAGAACGACACGATTAAAAAACAATGCATTTTGTTTACGCCTGAACGCAGAAAAGAAGCGCTGCAACTGGCGAAATCCAAAAGATCAGAAGGCGGAAATGTAGTGATGCAAGACCTATCTGGTGTTAGAAATGTCGATGAGTTCAGCAAACGTTTCGATGAAATTCATTATTTGATCGGAAGACAGCAAGGAGAGGACTTGTAATGAATACAGTTTTAACGATGGCGATGCCTAAAGGAAGAATATTTGAAGAAGCAGTCGACCTGTTAAGACAAGCAGGCTATCCGCTGCCTCCTGAATTTGAAGAATCACGCAAACTGATCATCGATGCACCTGAAGCAGGGCTTCGATTCATTCTCGCAAAGCCGATGGATGTTCCCACATATGTAGAGCATGGTGTTGCGGATATCGGAATCGCAGGCAAGGACGTAATGCTCGAGGAAGAGCGTGATGTTTACGAAGTGCTTGATCTGAAGATTTCAGCCTGCTATTTAGCTGTAGCAGGTCTGCCAGGCGGGAACTATCAAAAAGTCGCACCAAAAATCGCTTCAAAGTATCCGAATGTTGCTTCTCATTATTTCCGAGAGCAAGGTCAGCAAGTGGAAGTGATTAAATTGAACGGCTCTATTGAACTTGCACCGTTAATTGGGCTTGCAGACCGCATTGTAGATATTGTTTCCACGGGACGAACGCTGAAAGAAAACGGTTTGGTTGAGCTTGAAAAAATTGCAGACATTACATCGAGACTCATTGTGAACCCGGCAAGCTACAGACTTCATGCGATGAGAATTAACGAACTGGTCGAACGCATGCGTAAACTTGTAGAAAACAAGGGGGATGTCCAGTGAAAATCCAGCCTGTTTCTGAATTGAAAACGTTAGAGAGAAGTGTTGAACAAAATACGGAAGAGCAGCGAAAAGCTGTTTTAGAAATCTTGCAGAATGTAAAACTTGAAGGTGATAAAGCACTTTTAAACTACACTGAAAAATTTGACGGTGTTTCGCAGAGTTCTCTTGAAGTAACAAAAGAGGAAATTGATGAAGCTGTTGCATCTCTTGATCAAGAGATGATCGATATTATTTCTGAAGCGGCTGCAAACATTCGGGAATATCACGAAAAGCAGAAGCGCCAGTCTTGGTTTTTTACAAGAGAAGACGGAACGATGCTGGGACAAAAAGTAACACCATTAGATTCTGTGGGAGTTTATGTGCCGGGTGGAACGGCTGCCTATCCCTCATCTGTATTGATGGGTGTCATTCCGGCAGCTGTAGCAGGTGTTGAAGAAATCATACTTGTATCTCCTCCTGGGAAAGACGGAAAGCTTCCGGCAGCCGTTTTAGCAGCAGCTTCAATCGCTGGCGTTAAACGGATGTTTAAATTGGGAGGCGCTCAAGCGATCGGTGCGCTCGCATACGGAACCGAAACCGTACCGAAAACGGATAAAATCGTTGGTCCGGGAAACATTTTTGTAGCACTGGCAAAACGTGAAGTGTTCGGAGTTTGTGATATCGACATGATCGCGGGTCCAAGCGAAATAGCCGTACTTGCAGATGAAACAGGGAACGCTAAATATATTGCAGCTGATTTACTTTCCCAAGCTGAACATGATCCTCGTTCTGCAGCATTTTTAGTAACGACTTCCAAAGATCTTGCAGAAAAGGTTGCGGCAGAAGTAGAAAGCCAGCTTAACGACCTGCCAAGAAAAGAAATTGCTGCTCAAGCCGTACGAGATTACGGGGCTATTTATATTGTTGATTCACTCGCTGAAGGTGCCGAAGTCATTAACCGGATCGCACCGGAACACTTAGAAATTATGACTAAAGATCCGATGAGCCTGCTCGGTAAAATCAAGCATGCTGGAGCGATTTTCCTTGGTGAATACAGCTCTGAACCTGTCGGTGATTATTTTGCGGGCAGCAACCATGTACTTCCTACGAGCGGAACAGCCCGTTTTTCAAGTCCGCTGAACGTGGATGATTTCACGAAAAAATCTAGTGTGATCCGCTATAGCGAACAGGCAATGAAAGAAAACGGCCGTAAAATTTCCGCGTTTGCACGCTTAGAAGGACTTGAAGCTCACGCGAGAGCGGTCGATTACCGACTGGAGGACAAATAAATGGAAAATAGACGTCAGCATACGATCGAACGAAATACGAAAGAAACACAAATTAGCTTATCCCTCGATATTGATGGAGAAGGGCAAGCTGACATTCAGACGCCTGTACCATTTTTAAACCACATGCTTGATGCGATTGCGCGTCATGGCCACTTCGATCTGACGGTGAACGCAGCTGGTGATGTAGAGATTGATGACCATCATACGACAGAAGACATTGGAATTTGTCTTGGACAAGCGATTCAAGGTGCATTAGGTGATAAAAGAGGGATCAAGCGTTACGGAAACGCCTTTGTCCCGATGGATGAAACATTGGCTCAAGTGATAATCGATCTTTCAAACCGTCCACATTTAGAATTTCGTGCAGAATTTCCAAGCCAGAAGGTAGGTTCGTTTGATACAGAACTCGTACATGAATTCTTCTGGAAATTAGCTTTAGAAGCAAGGATGAACCTGCACGTAATTGTTCATTATGGAACAAATACACATCATATGATCGAAGCGGTTTTTAAAGCTTTTACAAAAGCGCTGGACGAAGCTACACAGATCGATCCGCGTGTTAAAGGAGTGCCTTCAACGAAAGGAATGTTATAGATGATCGGAATTATTGATTATGGAATGGGCAATCTTCACTCTGTCTGTTCCGCATTAAAAAGAATCGAACAGCCGTACATTCTTTCTGGCAATCCTGAGGAACTTCATGAAACAGATGGCTTGCTTCTTCCAGGGGTTGGATCTTTTAAAGATGCGATGAATGAGCTTGAGGAAACAGGACTTATCGATTTTATAAAAAAAGAAACAGAAAACGGAAAACCGCTTATGGGAATCTGTTTAGGCATGCAGCTTCTGTTTGAAGAAAGCACAGAGAACGGGTTAACGAAAGGACTCGGACTTTTGCCGGGAAAAGTCGATCGTTTTAGCGGTGTTACAGCTGAAGGCAAATCCTATAAAGTACCTCATATGGGATGGAACAACCTTCACTTTTTACAAAAAGAACAGCCTCTGTTAAAAGGGCTGGATGAAGGGTATGTCTATTTTGTGCATTCATTCGTCGTTCAAACAGATGACAGAAACGTCTTAGCTGCGGCAGCCCATTATGAAGATGTGGAAGTGCCAGCAGTTGTTGGACGCGATCATATTATGGGTACGCAGTTTCACCCTGAAAAAAGTTCAGAGACAGGCATGGGGATGCTGAAAAACTTTTGCCATTTCGTTGAGGAGGGAAAACAAAGATGAGTTCATTCACACTATATCCTGCGATTGATATGCGCGGCGGAAAATGTGTAAGACTTTTGCAGGGTGATTACAACCAGGAGACCGTATATGGTGATTCTCCTTTTGATATGGCTAAACAATTTGCAGACCAAGGTGCCGCGTGGATTCATATGGTAGACCTCGATGGTGCTAAGGACGGCAAAAAAGTAAATCATGAACATGTCATTCGTGTGGCGAAAGAACTGCCTGCAAAAGTGCAGATCGGCGGCGGTATTCGATCGATGGATGACGTTTCATTCTACTTAGATAGCGGTGTTGACCGCGTTATTTTAGGAAGTGCTGCGGTATCTTACCCTGAGTTTGTACGAGAAGCATTAAACCGTTATGGCGGCTCAAGAGTTGCGATCGGACTCGATGCGAGAGATGGCTTTGTTGCGACTGAAGGCTGGGTTGAAACTTCTCACATCATGGCGGTTGATCTCGCAAAAAGACTTGTAGAAGAAGGCGCTGAAACGTTTATTTTTACTGATATCTCTAAAGACGGCATGCTGCAGGGACCTAATGTAGAAGCGATTGGTGAGCTCGCACGTATTACAGGAAAAGAAGTGATTGCTTCAGGCGGTGTAAGCTCGATCGATGATTTAGTGAGCTTAAAGAAAGATGAACGGAACATTGCGGGTGCAATTATCGGAAAAGCTCTCTACACTGGAAGATTTACTATTTCAGACGCGTTAGGAAGTGTGAAGTAATGCTGACAAAACGAATTATTCCGTGTTTGGATGTAAAAGAAGGCAGGGTTGTAAAAGGCATTCAGTTTTTAAACTTAGTAGATGCAGGAGACCCTGTCGAGCTTGCCAGGTTTTACGATAGAGCAGGTGCAGATGAACTCGTTTTTCTTGATATTTCAGCAAGCCATGAAGGACGGGATACGATGGTTGAAGTCGTGGAACGGGTTGCAGCTGAACTCGCCATCCCATTTACAGTCGGAGGCGGAATTAACAAATTAGAAGATATGAAAAGAGTCTTAAGAGCAGGTGCTGATAAAGTCTCAGTGAACACAGCAGCAATTCTCAGACCGGAACTGATTACAGAAGGATCTGATTACTTTGGCGCCCAATGTATCGTAGTTGCCATTGATGCTAAGCATGATGAAGAGCTTGGATCATGGCGTGTATACACACATGGAGGGCGCAAACCCACCCAATGGGAAGTCACTGAGTGGGCGCAAGAGGCAGTTAAGCGAGGTGCTGGAGAAATTCTTTTAACCAGCATGGACAAGGATGGAGAAAAGTCGGGATTTAACCTTGCTCTTACAAAAGCAGTCAGTGAAGCAGTGACTGTTCCTGTAATTGCATCTGGCGGCGCTGGAAACGCGGATCATTTTTATGATGCGTTCACAGAAGGTAAAGCAGATGCAGGTCTTGCCGCTAGCATTTTTCATTATAAAGAAACATCAATCGGAGAGCTAAAGTCAGAATTGCAAAAGTTGGGGGTGTCTGTACGTTGAAATGGGAAAAGCTGAAATTTGACGAAAACGGGCTGATTCCTGCTGTAGTGCAGGATTATCAGTCAAAAGAAGTTTTGACGGTCGCATATATGAGTGAAAAGTCGCTCGAAAAAACGGTCGAAATCGGCGAAACTGTATTTTTTTCAAGATCACGAAAAAAATTGTGGCACAAAGGTGAAACGTCTGGAAATACACAAAAAGTAAAGAGCATCCGATACGACTGTGACCAGGATGCATTAGTGGTTTTAGTAGAGCCTCAAGGACCAGCATGCCACACAGGAACGTACAGCTGTTTTTCAGAGACGATTTATAGTACTGACGAAAATAATGATGGACCAAGTCCGGACAGATACGCGATCTTAAGCGAACTTCAGGAAATCATCGCGCAAAGAGAGCATGAAATGCCTGAGGGAGCTTACACCACTTATCTTTTCGAACATGGGGTAGATAAGATTCTTAAAAAAGTAGGGGAAGAAGCGGGAGAAGTCATCATCGCAGCGAAAAATCGCGACCCAAAAGAGCTGAAGTGGGAGGTTTCCGATCTTCTTTATCACGTATTGGTGCTTTTGCAGGAGCAAAAGGTACCGTTGGACGAAGTTTTAGCGACATTGAAGGAAAGACATACAAAAAAGGACAACTGAGGAGTGACTTCTCGGTTGTTTTTTTGTTTTTATAGCAGATATGCGCGCTCGTGGTGGGTTTATGCTCGTCCTGCGAAATTTATGCTCGCCAGCGAGATTCCGCTCGCATGCTTAGAGCCCAGTCCTTCCAATCTCTAACCTGCTTCAATCATTTTTTGTCGAAAGTTTCCTGCACATTATTTACAGTCAAAGGGGTGTTAGTATTTTTCGCCTGTGTTATAATTTTTGGGTTGAAAACTTTGTGAACTGAACGATAAAGAAGTAAAGAGTTTACATAGTAGATGGGGGAACTAGTATATGTATAAAAGAAAAAGCGCCGGTGAAGCAGGCGGCCGCGTTCTTCCCTTTATTCAGGATGGGGACTATTTTTTCGAAAAAGGAATTAAAGCCTATAACAGGCGTGATTTATATACAGCAAAAAAAATGTTTGAGCGGGCCGTGACCTTCCAGCCGGAAGAGCCCTCTTTTTTATGTCAGCTGGCTTCAACGCTTGCTGAGATCGGTGAATATGAAGAATCCAACAGGCATTTATTGCACGTAATCGAGAGTGGATCTGATATGTCAGAATGCCATTTTTTCCTTGCGAACAATTTTGCTCATTTAGGCATGTATTCTGATGCAGAAGAACATGCTTTGTTGTACATGCAATACGATCCAGACGGTGAGTTTGTCGATGACACGCAGGAATTGCTTGATCTGATCAGTCTTGAAACAGGCAGCAAGTCAACGAACGGCCTGCCTCTTTCGACTGAAGAGGAGCTGATCAAATCTCATGATGAGGCAAGACAATCAATTGAGCGGGGAGACCTACCTCTTGCACAAGAGCAGCTTCGTGAAATCATCGAGAATCACCCGAAGTTTTGGGCAGCATACAATAATTTAGCTCTCACGCATTTTTATAAAAGTGAATTTGATGAAGCAATGGATGTTCTTCAGGATGTGCTGGATAAGAATCCTGGAAACTTGAACGCTTTATGTAATTTAGCGATCTTTTTATTCCATTTAGGCATGGACGAACCTGGGGGAAAGCTTGTTGACCGGCTTAAAATGGTGCACCCGATGCATCCGGAGCACAGGTACAAGCTCGGAAATACGTTTGGTCTTTTAGAGGAGCATGTTTATGCGAATAAATGGCTGCAGACGTTAAGGAAATCGTCGTTCGTATATGATCCTGTAACGACACACATGCTCGCTGTTTCTTATTACGCGCTCGGACATAAAGAACTCTCTTTAAAAACGTGGAAAAAGGTGCTCGAATTAGATCCAGAAGGCAATGTTGCACCATTTTATATGGAAAAAGCACAAAACGGTGAACTGACGGTGTCAGGCGGAGACTATCAGTACCGCATTCCCTCGAACAAGCAGAACAAGCCGAAAAAAGACCGCCAGATCAAAGCGATGGAACATATCCAGCATGTACGTAAAGGGCTGGAAAAAAACAAAATCACGCATTTATTTTTACTTAGAGGGAATAAAAATGAAGAGGCCTACGAGACTCTTCGTGATTTTTGTATGCGCAAGGAAGAATCTCTTTTTGTAAAAGAAATTGCTGCAAACATCATGCTTGAGCACCATCCGGAATTTCCGGTTAAACTAGCACATGAAGAAGCTCTCGTAGAAGTAGGGAGTCCTTCAGGTTTATTAACTCAGGCACTTGATGTTCTTCAGATTGTTAAAGAAAGCGGCTCTGCAATTGATGAGCAAGTTCTTTTTTACTGGTCAGAAGCTATAAAGCTGTCAGAGGTTAAGGGCGAAAGAATCTTTGATAATGAAAAAGCAATCGCAGCGGCGATCGACCACTTGGCACGTAAGCAAAGAGGTAAATCAACTCAAAAAGCAATCGCTGGATTGTACGATGTTTCGGTTTCTGTCCTCTCCTTAAGGATTAAAAAGCTGATCAGCTGGGTAAATCGTAACGTATGAGCAGAATCTTGGACTTTGCTCCTATGAGCCGATAGGATAGACGTATAGTAAATAAGAATTTCCTTATATAAGGAGTGTAATTTAATGAGTGAAGAAAAAATTTATGATGTAGCTATATTAGGTGCAGGACCAGCGGGTATGACTGCTGCGGTTTACACATCCCGTGCGAATTTGGATACGATTATGATCGAACGCGGAATTCCAGGTGGACAGATGGCAAATACAGAAGACGTTGAGAACTACCCTGGCTTTGACCATATTTTAGGACCAGAACTTTCAAACAAAATGTTTGAGCACGCAAAAAAGTTCGGTGCTGAATACGCGTATGGTGATGTAAAAGAAATCATCGACGGTGAAGAATATAAGACGATCAAAGCAGGCAGCAAAACATACAAAGCCCGCTCGATTATTATCTCTACAGGTGCAGAATATAAAAAGCTTGGTATACCTGGTGAAAAAGAATTATCAGGCCGCGGTGTATCTTATTGTGCGGTTTGTGACGGAGCGTTCTTTAAAGGCCGTGAGCTGGTTGTTGTTGGCGGTGGAGACTCTGCAGTTGAAGAAGGCGTGTACTTAACACGTTTTGCGACAAAGGTAACTATTGTTCACAGACGTGATAAGCTTCGTGCTCAAAAAATCCTTCAGCAGCGTGCGTTTGACAATGATAAGATCGATTTTATCTGGAATCATTCCGTAAAAGAAGTACATGCTGATAATAACAAAGTGGGAAGCGTAACCCTTGTGAATACTGAAACTGGGGAAGAGTCAGATTTTAAAACAGACGGTGTATTCATTTATATCGGGATGCTTCCGCTAAATGGAGCGTTCAAAGACCTTGGTATCACGAACGAGAACGGTTATGTAGAAACGAACGAACAAATGGAAACGAAGATCCCAGGTATCTTTGCTGCTGGTGATATTCGTGAAAAAACGCTTCGTCAAATTGTTACGGCAACAGGTGATGGAAGTATCGCTGCACAGGCTGCACAGCACTATGTGGAAAATTTGGCTGAAAAGTTAAAAAACGTAACTTCTAATTAATCAACTTGTAACAGTGGTGAAACAATTGTGGGGTAATATAAAAATAAGAAATTGACCCCCTTTTTATAAAGGCAAGACTTTGACACGGAGCTATGCTTCGTGTCCTTTTTTTATGTATGGGCCTAATATGTTTTGATATTGTGCATTGTTTTTTTAGGGCAGTTAGAGGAGGCAGCAATACAAATTCGCGGGATTACCGATGAAATTCGCGGGATTACCGATGAAACTCGCGGGATTACCGATGAAACTCGCGGGATTACTGCCAAAACTCGCGGAATTAACAATGAAATTCGCGGGATTATTGCCAAAGTTTCCGGGATTATAGCGTTTGAAAGTTATTCGAATGGTTGATTCAACGATCCTAAGCTTCAATCAATGTGTTGAGCGAAGTCCTTTTTTTATTTATCGGGATCTTATCACATAATAAGACGAAAACGATACTTTAAAACTAAGAATACTAAATACGTTCAACCCTTGAGGCGTCTGTATTGTGAGGGGTTACATAATTTAGTATACTAAACGATATAGACAAAGCCCTGAGGTGAAATAAGTGCAAAGAGTAACAAACTGTGTGTTAATCAAAGATAATCAAGTGCTTTTGCTGCAAAAGCCTAGACGGGGCTGGTGGGTAGCACCCGGAGGTAAAATGGAGTCTGAAGAGTCGATCCGTGACACTGTTATCCGGGAATACCGGGAAGAAACAGGTATTTATTTAAAGAACCCGCAATTAAAGGGTGTTTTTAATTTTATTATTAAACAAGGTGACAAAATCGTATCGGAATGGATGATGTTTACCTTTTTAGCAACAGATTCAGAAGGTGAAGCGCTAGAGGAATGTGAAGAAGGTAAATTAGCCTGGAAGCCGGTCGATGAAGTGAGAGAACTGCCGATGGCACCAGGGGATCATCACATTTTGGATTATGTGACAAAAGGAAGCAATATGATTTTTGGCACATTCACGTATACACCTGATTTTGAATTGCTTTCCTATCGATTAGATCCGGCTTAAAATGGTGCCGGCAACATAAGAATTGAACATAGTTTACAGGGGGGATATGGCATGGAAAGACAAGACGTACAAATGGTGATTATTACAGGAATGTCAGGAGCCGGAAAAACGGTGGCCATGCAGAGCTTCGAGGATTTAGGCTACTTCTGTGTAGATAATCTGCCGCCTGCACTACTCCCTAAATTTGTAGAATTGATGCAAGAATCTGCTGGCAAGCTCAATAAGGTAGCACTCGTAATGGACCTTCGCGGCCGTGAGTTTTTTGATCAGTTGTTTTCAACGCTTGACCAGCTTGCGGTCTCATCAGACATTCAGCCGCAGATTTTATATTTAGACTGCAAGGATGCTACTCTTGTCCGCCGATATAAGGAAACGCGCCGTTCGCATCCGCTGGCGAAAAGCGGAAATCCTCTTCAAGGCATAACGCAGGAACGTGAAATGCTGGAAGAGTTAAAGGGAAGAGCTCAGCAAGTTCTCGATACATCAGACCTTAAACCACTGCAATTGCGTGAGCGCATCATTCAGCGCTATTCTGCGAACGCTGCACATCCGTTTACGGTCAATGTAATGTCATTCGGTTTTAAATATGGCATGCCGATTGACGCTGACTTAGTATTTGACGTTCGTTTCTTGCCGAACCCTCATTACATTGAGCATATGAGACCGAGAACAGGGCTTGAGCCGGACATATCTGAGTATGTTTTAAAATGGCCGGAGACAAACAAATTCTTAGAGAAATTGCTTGACCTTCTTCACTTTATGGTTCCGCAATACAAGCGTGAAGGAAAGAGTCAGCTCATAATCGGAATCGGCTGTACAGGCGGAAAGCACCGTTCTGTAGCCCTTGCTGAATATATCGGAAACGCACTATCCAAAGAATACGTTACATTCAGCAGCCACAGAGATATGGGAAAGGATAAAGTATAGATGAAGAAGCAGCCGAAAGTGGTAGTGCTTGGCGGAGGAACGGGTCTTTCCGTTCTCCTTCGCGGTTTGAAGCACTATCCTGTAGATATTACTGCTATCGTTACGGTTGCAGATGACGGCGGCAGTTCAGGAAGACTGAGGAGGGATTATGATATGCCCCCTCCAGGCGACGTCAGAAATGTGATCGCTGCGCTTTCTGAAGTAGAGCCGCTTGTAGAAAAAATGTTTCAGCACCGGTTCAAGGTGGGTGACGGTATAACCGGTCACTCGCTCGGGAACCTTCTTTTAGCTGCAATGCACGATATTACGGGAGACTTTTTAACAGGAATCCGGGAACTTTCCCGCGTTTTAAACGTAAGAGGTCAAGTACTGCCTGCAGCGAAGAACAGTATTATTTTAAGTGCTGTATTAGAAGATGGGACGATTGTACAGGGGGAATCTAAAATCCCGCTGTCGAATAAAAAGATTAGACGGGTTTTCTTAAATGATGAACATATCGAACCGCTTCGTGAAAGTGTTAAAGCCATTCAAGAAGCAGATCTTATTGTAATCGGACCAGGAAGTCTTTATACGAGCATTCTGCCGAATCTTCTCGTTGGCGGAATTTCAAAGGCCATCCGCGAGGCAACGGCACCTAGAGTGTATGTATGCAACGTCATGACACAGCCAGGTGAGACAACGGATTACACAGCAGGAGATCACATTCAAGCTTTAATCGATCATGTAGGGCATAATTTTATAGATGTCGTAATCGTGAATAATGAAACGATACCTTCTGAGTTTCTGGATCTTTATCTTGAAGAAGGTGCATCACAGGTTTTATTTGATGAGGAGCGTCTAAAGTCGTTCGGCATCGGGTTAGTTTGCGATAATATCATTCAGTATGGAACGCTTGTCAGACATGATGCAAGACGTGTATCTGATCTGCTGTTAGGACTATTGAAAAATAGTTAAGTTTAGGGAACAAAAAGAGAGGTGGTGAAGCAGATGTCATTCGCTGCAGATACAAAGAAAGAATTAACGCAGCTTGAACTGAAGGACTGCTGTAAAAAAGCAGAGCTGGCTGCATTGATTCGAATGAATGGCTCCATCTCTTTCAGCAACAGAAAGCTGATTCTTGATATTCCAACTGAGAACGCTGCAATTGCAAGAAGAATTTATACGCTGATTAAGGGTGTGTATCCTTATCACGTTGAGCTGTTAGTACGAAAAAAGATGCGCTTGAAAAAGAACAACGTTTACATCGTCCGTGTTTCAGAAGAATCGAGAGCATTGTTGGAAGATTTGAAGATTATTGACGGGTCGTTCACGTTTACCCGCAATATTGCAGAGGAATTTAATAAAAAAAGCTGCTGCCGCCGTGCATATATGAGAGGTGCTTTTCTAGCAGGTGGTTCGGTGAACCATCCTGAGACAAGTTATCATCTTGAGATTTTTTCCATGTACGAAGAGCATACGGTTGCATTGGCTGAACTGATGAATAAGTTTAAGCTGAAAGCCAAAGTGCTTGAGCGTAAAAAAGGGTACATCATTTACTTAAAAGACGGTGAGAAAATTTCAGAGTTCTTAACACTGATCGGCGCTCACCATGCTGTTCTATTCTTTGAAGATATCCGTATTTTAAAAGATATGCGAAATTCGGTTAACCGCCTTGTAAACTGCGAAACGGCAAACTTGAACAAAACCGTTGGCGCCGCTATGAGACAGGTGGAAAATATTAAATACATTGAAGATCAGGTAGGACTCGAAGTGCTTCCTAACAAGCTGCGTGAAATCGCGCAGCTTCGTGTAACCCATCAGGAAATAACGCTAAAGGAGCTGGGAGAGATGGTATCATCCGGCCCCGTCAGCAAATCAGGTGTAAATCACCGATTGCGAAAAATTGATGAAATTGCAGAGAAACTTAGAACAGGTCAACCCATCAATTGATGTTTCGATATAAAGAGAAGAAGGCTAGAGGAGGTAGAATAGAATGGTTGAGAAAAAAGTAACTGTGCAGTTGAAAAGCGGACTTCAGGCACGACCGGCAGCGCTTTTCGTTCAAGAAGCAAACCGTTTCACTTCAGATGTGTTCGTTGAAAAAGAAGGCAAGAAAGTAAATGCAAAAAGCATCATGGGGATCATGAGCTTAGCAGTCGGATCTGGCTCTGAGCTTGTGTTAGCAGTGGATGGCCCTGATGAAAATGAAGCGATCGAAGCCCTCGCAGAGTTTGTCTCAAAAACCGAGTAGGGGTCTGACCCCAGACAAATACAAAACGCCATTTTGTCCATACGAGGAGGACAAAATGGCGGTTTTTTTATTTTGCAGGGTTGGCCTCACACAGTTTCTTAATATATTGATAAAGAGGAAAGGGAGGCGATTGCTTTGGAGCATACGAGTATTATGTATGACTGGTCGTTTGCCGCTGGTTTAACAATGGTAAATATCCTCTTAACCCTTTATATCCTTAAACCAAAGAAAAGCACGCTGAGAAGAATCTATTGGGTTTTCATGCTTATTTTTATTATCATCTATCCTCTTGCATTGCTCGGCAATTCATTTGCTGATCCTTCAAACCCAGGTCTCTTCTTAAGCCTTGCTTTCGGGATCACCGCAACCTTCAGCATCCTTTTATTTTTCAGTGTATGCTGGATCTGGGTTATCAGGCATTCCTTTTACCGCTGATTCTGTTCAAAGCACTGCAAACAGTTGACAGACAAAGGGGCTAGCCTTTATATTAATCACTAATCAGGAGAATAGCAGTTAGTTGAGATGAGTGGAGAGAAGAGAGCATAGATTGAGCTGAGTTGAGAGTATTTAATCCTGGATTAAACCTCTTTCTTAGTTTATTAATGTTGCATTAAAACAAGCCTCCGCTGTAACAAGCGCGAGGCTTTTATTATTTGAAAGAGGTGGTTAAAAATGTTTACCCCATCAATAGAGGACGTCGTATCTCTTACAAAACAAAATTATAATGCCATTCCGGTCGGTTTTACGTACCTTTCCGATCATGAAACGTGTATCTCACAATTTGAAAAGGTCCGTCATGAAAATTATTCGTTCCTACTCGAAAGTGTTGAAGGCGGAGAACGATGGGCAAGGTACTCTTATATTGGCAGGAATCCTTTCCTGGTAATCTCCTCAAAAGGGAATGATGTGAATCTAACATACTTAAAAGATAATGAAAGCAAAATCCTGCAAGAACATGGTTCTCCTTTAGATATAGTGAAAAAACACATATCACGCTACAAATCTCCCAAACTCTCTGAACTGCCGCCATTTACAGGAGGTGCTGTCGGATTCTTCGGATATGATCTTATTCATACTTTCGAAAATGTCCCTTCACCGCCCACTCCATCCAACCAGTCGAATGAAATGGAATTTTTATTCACCGATGAAATGATCGTTTTTGATCATCTTAAACAAAAAACTACGATTCTTTGCAATATGCATATTGATCGTGACGATCAAGAAGAAACCATTCAAAAGAAATATGAACAAGTTTGCGCAAACATCCGTAAAACCTATCGTGAATTGCAGGAGCCTTCTAAAAAGACTTCTATAAAAAGCGATTTTGAATTTGAAAAGAATAAGCAAACCGGAAATGTCAGTTCTTCCCATTCGAAAGAAGAGTTTTGCTCAATGGTGGAAAAAGCAAAGGAATACATCAAAACAGGTGACATCTTTCAAGTCGTTCTGTCACAGCGGTTCGAGCAGGAAACAGAAGTAGATCCTTTTGATGTGTATAGACTGCTTCGTTCGATGAACCCTTCACCGTACATGTATTATTACAAGTCGAAAGATACCTATATCGTTGGAGCGTCCCCTGAACTTCTTGTAAAAGTGGATAACGGCTGCATTGAGAACCGGCCTATCGCAGGAACCCGACCTAGAGGAAAAACTCGGGAAGAAGACTTAGCGTTTGAAGAAGACCTTTTGGCAGATGAAAAAGAACGCGCGGAACATGTGATGCTCGTTGACTTAGGCCGGAACGATGTTGGCCGTGTGAGCGAATTTGGCACAGTAGAACTTGATTCTTATATGGAGATCGAACGATATTCCCATGTGATGCACATCGTTTCGCATGTAAAAGGAAAAATGAAAAAGGATAAAGATTTCTTTGATGCGCTTCGTTCATGTATGCCAGCAGGTACCGTATCAGGTGCTCCAAAGGTAAGGGCGATGCAGATTATCTCCGAACTTGAAAAAGAAGCACGGGGCGTCTATGGAGGTGCAATCGGCTACCTAGGATTTAATGGCCAAATGGACTCATGTATCGCCATTCGGACAATCGTTTTCCAAGACGGAAAAGCGTATGTCCAAGCTGGAGCAGGAGTCGTAGCAGACTCTGTACCAGAGCGGGAATACGAAGAAACCGTAAACAAAGCCAAGGCAATGCTCAAAGCAATCGAAGGGGGGACAGACCCCAGACAAATACAAATGCCCAGTTTGTCCATTCGGTGAAGACACCATTCATGAAATCGCACTTGGCGCAGCTCGTTTTTCAAATAATATTGAAGCACAAAAAGATTTAGCAGCAATGAATGAAGAATTAGCCAATCACGTTGTTGAAGGCAAGCTATCTACAATGATTTCAGAAAAAATAACGTTAGAAGAAGTGCCGGCTGCGCTTATCAAACTTTCAGAAAGACATGTTAAAGGAAAAATTGTAGCTGTCATTTAATTATTTGCAAACAAAAAAACAGGATCGCCTTAGCGGTCCTGTTTTTATACACTTATTTTTTTATATCTGTGCTGTCTACTGAAGTAATCAGCTTATCAACTAAACCATATTCTACAGCAGATTCAGCAGTTAAGAAGTTGTCACGGTCTGTGTCGCGCTCGATCACTTCAAGCGGCTGGCCAGTTTTTTCAGCCAAGATTTTGTTTAGCTGTTCACGCATCTGGATAATGCGGCGAGCGTGGATTTCGATGTCGCTCGCTTGACCGCGAGTTCCGCCTAGTGGCTGGTGAATCATTACTTCTGAGTTTGGAAGAACGTAACGCTTTCCTTTTTCACCTGCAGCAAGCAGAAATGCACCCATGGATGCAGCCATTCCGATACAGATTGTTGATACATGCGGCTTGATGAAGTTCATTGTGTCATAGATCGCCATACCAGCTGTGATCGATCCACCTGGGCTGTTTATGTATAACGAGATGTCTTTATCAGGATCTTCAGCAGCTAGGAATAAAAGCTGTGCAACGATTGAGTTTGATACGTTGTCATCGATCGCGCTACCAAGCATAATAATACGGTCTTTTAATAATCGGGAGTAGATATCGTAAGCGCGCTCCCCACGGTTCGTTTGTTCAATTACTGTTGGAATTAAGTTCATGGAAATCCTCCTTCTCCTTTTTCACTTTAAACTGTATTGTCATCATACAAAAAAGGTCAAACAAGGTCAAACGATATGCTGTTTAACTTTTCATTTCGCCAACCTATGCATAATATCCTTCTTAAACCTTATGTATGGGCTATCATCATAATGCCCGCTAGGAGTAGGATTTTAAACCTCTGGATGTGAAAACATTACCCTTTTTCTTAAATAACTAAGCTTAGTTTTGGTTTTTAATTTCGATATAAGCTGTTTCTAAATTACGGATGCGGCGAACGATCTCACTGTTTTTATTCAAGTTGTCATTAATAAGTGTCCCAACAATAGAACGATAATAGGCGTTCATCGCGTGTGTTTTTGTAAAAACGTCTTTATTTCTTTCTATAAATTGCTGAAAGTTTTCTTTAAAATAAGGTACTGAAAATGCTTCGCTCATGTTATCCTCCTAATTCAAAGTGGAAACTAAATAATTTATATGTATATAAAACCCTTATCTATCATAGCCTATTCTTGTGCCTAATCAAAATCAAATGAAAAAAATCATCCCTAGTTTTGACAATTAAATTTAGGCATGTTATAATTTATTTAACCATTTACGGTGTGAATATGTTTGGATTTAAAGCGGTCGTACTTTTTGAATAAGAAGTGGAACACTTAAATCCGCTTCTGATTATTCAGATGAGTACGCATTTTTTTATGCCTTTTTATTTACATAGTAATACGGTTAAAAGAGTTAAAACGCTTACATAGCGTTTGTAAGGAGGAAACACCCATGCAAAATGGTAAAGTAAAATGGTTTAACGCTGAGAAAGGTTTCGGCTTCATCGAAGTTGAAGGCGGAAACGACGTATTCGTTCACTTTTCTGCGATTCAATCAGAAGGCTTCAAGTCTCTTGAAGAAGGACAAGAAGTATCTTTCGAAATCGTTGATGGCGAGCGTGGACCACAAGCTGCTAACGTAACAAAACTTTAATAGTAAAGTTTAGAATGCCAGACTGCCCCCGGGCGGTGCTGGCATTTTTTTGTACCCTTAAAATTGTATGAGAATTGACTGGGGTCAGTCCCGGGACAGACCCCAGTCAATTCTCATTTCAATTCAATCACCGCCAAATTTTGTAGGATGTATAGCGCTTACATCT
This sequence comes from Fictibacillus arsenicus, assembly GCF_001642935.1. Lineage (NCBI taxonomy): Bacteria > Bacillati > Bacillota > Bacilli > Caryophanales > Fictibacillaceae > Fictibacillus > Fictibacillus arsenicus. The sequence goes on along the minus strand of NZ_CP016761.1, from coordinate 3,174,312 downwards.
GTAGTATCATGAATAGGGGGAGGGATACAAAATGGAAATGGGTTTGTACCAACAGCAGAGCATGAATCTCGTCATGACAACTGAACTACGCCAGGCCATCGCCATTTTACAAGTTCCTAGTTATGAACTTACTTCCTATCTGCAAGAGCAGGCTTTAGAAAATCCGTTAATCGAAATTTCCGAGCCTAAAGGCATGTTTACAACGCTGAAAAAAAGCGTACGTAAAAATGGAGTCAGCGGTCAATCAGCCGATAAACAGAGTTACGACCATCTGATCATCGAACAAGAAACCCTGTATGACTATCTATATAAACAAGCAATCTTGCTTCCTCTTCAGGAACAGGATCGGAAAATATTTAATTATCTTTTATTAAGCTTGAATGAAAATGGTTATCTGACTGTAACGGCTGAAGAGACAGCAACTCGATTTACAGCATCCATAGAGAAGTGTGAAGAACTTATCTCGATGCTGCAGAAGTTAGAACCGACTGGCATCGGTGCCCGCAGTTTAAGAGAGTGCCTTTTAATCCAGCTTTCTGAACAAAATCTTGAACACACATTAAGCTACATAATCGTAGATCAGCATTTAGAACTGCTAGCAGAACGTAAAATCAAAACCTTATCTGAACTGCTTAATGTCTCCCCGCAGCAGATTGAAGAAGCGGCAGATTTTCTTCAGACATTAGATCCACGGCCGGGAGCAGCTTTTTCACCAGCGGATGAACAGTCGTACTTATATCCAGATGTGTCAGTGTCAGTGGAAAGCGGGAAGCTTCGTATTTTGATCAACGAACAATATTCACCAGTCTTGAAGCTGAATGAAAGCTATGCATCCCTTTTACAAGATAAAAATAAAACGTCAAAGTTTATAGATGAATCGTATCAAAAGTTCAACTGGCTAAAAAAAGCTCTTGAGCAAAGGAAAGAAACACTGCTTAAAATTACATCTGAGATCGTTAGAGTCCAAGAGAAATATTTTCATACGTTCGAGAAAAAGGACCTTATACCGTTAACGTTAAAAGATGTAGCTGATCAAATAGGCGTGCATGAATCTACTGTCAGCCGCGCGGTGAAGAATAAAGTTTTACAGACTTCCAAAGGAGCAGTCGAGCTTAAGTCTTTTTTCTCAGCAAAAATATATACACAGGATGGCGGTAGTGCTTCAGCAGCATCAGCTAAAACAGAGATAAAAAAGCTGGTAGAAAGCGAGAACAAACTTAAGCCATTATCTGATCAAGTTCTTGCAGCTTTATTAGAAAAAAACAGCGGACTAAGCATCTCGCGAAGAACAGTTGCAAAATATAGGGAAGAATTAAATATTCCGTCTTCTGCAAAAAGAAAACGTTACTCTTCATAAATGAAATCTAGATCTTTTCCAGCAGGAAGAGATCTTTTCCTTTGATTCATTTTAAAGATTATTGCTTTAGAACATTTTCTATTGAGTAGGCTTCTTTGACTAGTTGATTGGAGCGTAAGGTGCGAGACTCCTCGAAAACGAAAAATCACATTTTCTTCGTGCGATGTAACGCTGTCGAAACCTTCCTTGTCCTACGGGACGAGCAGACAGGTGAGACTCCTAATGGCGTAAAGCGGCAGGAGGCTCACCGCACGCCCCGTGGAAAGCGAGCAACCTGGAGCGGAAATCAACCACATTCAAGAGCATCAATGAATACTTTTTTATATAAGTTCTGCTATCATCTAAGTTAAACAATCGTTTGAAAAGGAGATCCAAAAATGGGCATAAAAAACTTGATTTTTTATACGAAAATACATTGTCCACTCTGCGATAAGGCACATAAACTATTACAAGAACTGCAAAAAGAAATACCGTTCACAATTGAATCTGTAGACATTTATAAAGACGACGTACTTCTTGAAAAATACGGATTAATGATTCCTGTTATAGAAGTGGATGGCGTTGAAATCGATTATGGAATTATCTCCATTGATAAAGTAAAGAAAGCGCTTACTAATTTTTAATAAGTAAAAGTTGTTGAAATCTAGTGAAAGTATTTGATAATATAAACTTGCCAGAAGGAAAATTAACTTTTTTATGACAAAAAGTATTTTCTGGCACGTTTGAAAATCATGTGATCAGGGAATTATACAATTGGCAATAACATACTTGGGTAACACCAAGTTATTTTCTTACGCTAATGGGACAAAAAATGACTAACCGGGACGAAAAACGTCCAGAAACATCGTTTTATCCCTCATGAACAAAACATACCGTAAACCCATTAAATCAGGAGAATGTGCAATGAAGAATCTATTAGATGTGCAAAAGAAATTGCTGCCAGACCTTCTGGATACGATGCGGAAACGTTACAACGTTTTAAATGTGGTAAGAATTCATGAGCCCATTGGCAGAAGAAGCTTAGCTTCCACCCTGAACATGACAGAACGGGTTTTGCGTTCTGAGGTTTCCTTTCTGAAAGATCAAGGGCTTCTAACAATTCAGACGGCTGGCATGTCATTAACTTCAGAGGGGCATGATATTTTAGTAGAACTCTCTGAGATGATGAAAGAATTGTCAGGTTTGCATGTTTTAGAATCAGATCTTAAGGAAATGTTAAATCTGTCTGAAGTCATCGTTGTACCAGGTGACAGTGATCAAGATCTTTGGGTCCAGAACGACATGGGTAAAGCTGCAGCTGACAGGCTTAAGCGTCAGCTGTCAACGGAAAACATCATTGCAGTAACGGGTGGCACAACTCTCGCCTCTGTTGCAGAAATGATGTCACCGATCCAAAAAGGCCAACAATTGCTGTTTGTTCCAGCCCGCGGTGGACTTGGGGAGAAGGTTGAAAACCAAGCCAACACGATTTGCTCAACAATGGCTCAAAAAGCCAACGGCGAATACAGGCTGCTTCATTTGCCGGATCAGCTAAGCAAAGAAACCTATCTTTCTTTAATGGCTGAACCTGGTGTAAAAGAAGTGATGGAGCTCATACACTCCGCTGGTATAGTGCTGCATGGGATTGGTGATGCTAAAACAATGGCAGAACGCAGGAATTCCAACCCATCCCTTTTGGAAAAACTGGATGAAGAAAAAGCCGTAGCTGAGGCGTTTGGCTACTACTTTAACCAGCAAGGGGAAGTCGTTCATCGCGTCCGTACGATTGGACTGCAGCTTGATGAGCTTCACAACAGTGATTTCATCATGGCAGTAGCAGGCGGTTCATCTAAAGCAGATGCGATTGCAGCTTTTATGAAACATGGTCCAAAAAAGGTACTCATAACAGACGAGGGAGCTGCCCGCAATCTTTTGGGTCGCCCGTAAGTCTATTTTCATTACGTTATTAAGGGGTTTTCCCTTTATATAAAAAATAAATTCTCTCTTAAATCAAGGAGGTCATTTTACATGGCAACAAAGATTGGTATTAACGGTTTCGGTCGTATCGGCCGTAATGTATTCCGCGCAGCATTCAACAACCCTGAGGTAGAAGTTGTAGCTGTAAACGACTTAACAGATGCAGACACTCTTGCTTTCCTTTTAAAGCATGACACTGTTCATGGCAAGTTCGCTGGTTCTGTAGAAGTTAAGGAAAATGCACTAATTGTAGATGGCAAAGAAATCAAAGTTTTAGCTGAACGCGATCCAGCACAACTTGGCTGGGGAGATCTTGGTGTAGAAGTAGTTGTTGAATCAACTGGACGCTTCACAAAGCGTGCTGACGCTGCTAAACACTTAGAAGCTGGCGCTAAAAAAGTAATCATTTCTGCTCCTGCTTCAGATGAGGATATCACTGTAGTTCTTGGTGTTAACGAAGACAAGTACGATGCTGCTAGCCACGATGTTATCTCTAACGCATCTTGTACAACAAACTGTCTTGCACCATTCGCAAAAGTTCTTCACGAGAAGTTTGGCGTGAAGCGCGGTATGATGACAACAGTTCACTCATACACAAACGATCAGCAAATTCTAGATCTTCCACATAAAGATCTTCGTCGTGCTCGTGCGGCTGCTGAGAACATCATTCCTACTTCAACTGGAGCTGCAAAAGCGGTATCTCTAGTGCTTCCTGAACTAAAAGGAAAACTTAACGGTATGGCAATGCGTGTTCCAACTCCAAACGTATCTCTAGTTGACTTAGTTGTTGAACTAGACAAAGAAGTAACAGTTGACGAAGTTAATGCTGCACTTAAAGCTGAAGCTGAAGGCAACCTAAAAGGAATCCTTGGCTACTCTGAAGAGCCGCTTGTATCAACCGACTACAATGGCGACACTCATTCTTCTACGATCGATGCTCTTTCTACAATGGTAATGGAAGGAAACATGGTTAAAGTCGTATCTTGGTACGATAACGAAACTGGATACTCAAATCGTGTTGTCGATTTAATTGACTATATCGCTAAAAAAGGACTTTAATAGATAGAGAAGAACAATAAGGAGGGGGAGAAGTCATTTTTCAGGGCTTCTACTCCTCTTTCCCATGTATAATCTGGGTTGTCATTCTTTTAATCTTTTTGACTGTCAGGAGGTTTCATGTACTTATGAACAAAAAAAGTGTTCGCGACATCGATTTAAAAGGCAAAGTCGTTTTTTGCCGCGTTGATTTCAACGTGCCGATGAAAGATGGAAACATTACGGATGAAACGCGTATTAACGCTGCTCTTCCAACCATCAAATACTTAACAGAGCAAGGTGCAAAAGTTCTTTTAGCAAGCCACTTAGGACGTCCAAAAGGACAAGTTGTGGAAGAGCTTCGCTTAGATCCAGTTGCACAGCGTTTAAGCGATCTTCTTGGAAAAGAAGTTGTAAAAACGGATGAAGCATACGGGGAAGAAGTAGAAAAAGCATTAGCAAGCCTAGAAGAAGGCGGCGTAATTCTATTAGAGAACGTTCGTTTTTACCCTGGTGAGGAAAAGAACGATCCTGAACTAGCAGAAAAATTCGGAGCTTTGGCTGATGTGTATGTTAACGATGCTTTCGGAGCGGCACACCGTGCGCATGCTTCAACAGAAGGAATCGCAAAACATCTTCCTGCTGTATCAGGTTTGTTAATGGAAAAAGAACTTGAAGTGCTTGGAAAAGCTCTATCAAATCCTGACCGTCCTTTCACTGCGATTATTGGCGGTGCGAAAGTTAAGGACAAGATTGACGTAATTGACAATCTTTTAGACAAAGTAGACAACTTGATCATTGGCGGTGGCCTTGGCTACACATTTATTAAGGCTCTTGGCCATGACGTAGGGAAGTCTCTTTTAGAAGAAGACAAAATTGAAACAGCTCGAGGCTTCATGGAAAAAGCGAAAGAAAAAGGCGTAAACTTCCTGATTGCTGAAGATGTTTTAGTAGCAGACGATTTTTCAAATGATGCTAACACTAAAAATGTAGACATCGATTCCATCCCATCAGACTGGGAAGGTCTTGATATCGGAACGAAAACAATCGAAAAGTACGTAAAGGTTATTAAGGAATCGAAGCTTGTAATATGGAACGGACCGATGGGTGTGTTTGAAATTGACGCATTCGCAAACGGTACTCGTTCTGTTGCAAACGCTCTTGCAGAAGCAACTGACACATACAGTGTTATCGGCGGCGGAGACTCAGCTGCAGCTGTTGAAAAGTTTGGTCTCGCTGACAAGATGAGCCACATCTCAACAGGCGGCGGAGCTTCTCTTGAGTTCATGGAAGGTAAGGCACTTCCAGGCGTCGAAGCTCTTAACGACAAGTAATACGATTACAAGTTGAAAAGAACTGTTATACGTAAGCTTTGTTGCTTTCGTGAGTGGTTGATTTCCGCTTCAGGTTGCTCGCTTTCCGCGGGGCGGGCGGTGAGCCTTCTCGCGCTTTGCGCCTTTAGAAGTCTCACCTGTCCCACTGATCCCGCAGGAGTCTCGCACCTTACGCTCCAATCAACTTGTCAATGATGAATCATAACAAGAACGATCGAATGCAACACTTTTTGAAAAGAACCTAAAAGAGACACTTTAAAGAGGTGAATTTGAATGCGTAAACCTATTATTGCAGGTAACTGGAAAATGAATAAAACGTTAACTGAAGCACGCAGTTTCGTGGAAGAAGTGAAAGGTCTTGTGCCTTCAGCTGAAACTGTTGATTCTGTAATCTGTGCTCCTGCTCTTTTCCTTGACTGTTTAGCAGACGAAGCAGAGGGTACACCTCTTGCGATCGGTGCTCAAAACATGCACTTCGAGGAGAAAGGTGCTTTCACAGGTGAGATCAGCCCTGTAATGCTAAAGGATCTAAACGTTCAATATGTTATTCTTGGACATTCTGAACGCCGTGAACTTTTTGGTGAAACAGATGAATTAGTAAACCAAAAAACACAAGCTGCATTCAAACACGGATTAACTCCGATCGTTTGTGTGGGCGAAACATTAGATCAGCGTGAAGCTGACAAAACAAAAGATGTCGTTAAAGAACAAACGGAAAAAGGACTTCAAGGTCTTTCAGATGAGCAGATGAAACAAACGGTTATCGCTTATGAGCCTGTTTGGGCAATCGGAACAGGGAAGACAGCATCTTCTGAAGATGCAAATGAAGTTTGTGCTTACATCCGCAGTGTTGTTGCAGAACAATTCTCACAAGATGTCGCAGATGCTGTACGTATTCAATACGGCGGCAGTGTAAAGCCTGACAACATCAAAGAGTTAATGAGCATGTCAGACATCGATGGTGCATTAGTTGGCGGTGCCAGCCTTGAGCCAAAATCTTACCTTCAGCTTTTGGAGGGTGTTAGCCGATGAGTAAAAAACCGGTAGCTTTAATCATCTTAGACGGCTTTGCTTGCCGTAATGAAGACAAAGGTAATGCTGTTGCACAAGCGAAAAAGCCCAACTTTGACCGCTACTGGGAAACGTATCCGCATGCACAACTAACTGCTAGTGGGGAAGCTGTTGGTCTTCCTGATGGTCAAATGGGAAATTCGGAAGTGGGTCACTTAAACATCGGTGCAGGACGTATCGTGTATCAAAGTTTGACTCGCGTGAATTTATCGATTAAAGAAGGCGATTTTTACGAAAATCAAACATTTATCGAAGCCATGAACCATGTGAAGCAAACTGGCAAAGCTCTTCATATCTTCGGATTGCTTTCTGATGGTGGAATCCACAGCCACATCGAACACATCTTATCACTGCTTGATCTTGCTAAAAAGCAGAATGTAGAAAAGGTATATCTGCACGGATTCTTGGACGGGCGTGATGTACCCCCTCAATCTGCAAAAGGCTACATTCAAACAACAGTCGATAAGATGAATGAACTTGGTGTTGGTGAAATTGCAACATTATCAGGCCGCTATTATTCCATGGACCGCGACAAGCGATGGGATCGTGTAGAAAAATCGTACCGTGCGATGGTTTATGGTGAAGGTCCTGATTACAGAGATCCGTTCGAGGTAGTAGAAGACTCTTACAGCAACGGCGTTCATGACGAGTTCGTCTTGCCGTCTGTTCTAAAAAAAGAAAATGGCGAGCCAGTAGCGACCATTCAAGATGGAGACGCAGTCATTTTCTGTAACTTCCGTCCTGACCGTGCCATTCAAATCTCACAAGTGTTTACGAATGAAGATTTCCGTGGATTCGACCGCGGAGCAGAGTTTCCAAAGAACCTGCACTTTGTATGTTTAACACATTTTAGTGAAACAGTAGATGGTGACGTGGCATTTAAGCCGACCAACTTGGACAATACGCTCGGAGAGGTTTTATCACAGCAAAACTTCAAACAGCTTCGTATTGCCGAAACTGAAAAATATCCGCATGTAACGTTCTTCTTCAGTGGAGGACGTGAAGCTGAGTTTCCTGGTGAAACGCGCATCTTGATCGACTCGCCAAAAGTAGCGACGTATGACTTAAAGCCTGAAATGAGTGCTTATGAAGTTACGGATGCGCTTTTAGTAGAGATCGAAGCGGATAAGCATGACGCAATCATCTTAAACTTTGCCAACCCTGATATGGTAGGTCACTCTGGAATGCTTGAACCTACGATTAAAGCGGTTGAAACAGTTGATGAATGTTTAGGAAAAGTAGTAGATGCGATTATTGCAAAAGGTGGAGCAGCAATCATTACAGCTGACCATGGTAACGCCGATGAGGTTATTACGATGGAAGGCAACCCGATGACAGCTCACACCACAAATCCTGTACCGGTAATTGTTACCCAAGAGGGAGTAGACCTTCGCCAGGACGGAATCTTGGCCGACCTTGCACCAACGGTTCTAGCTCTTTTAGGAGGCAATCAGCCGAAAGAAATGACAGGTAAAACGTTAATTAAATAGGGGAGCTTAGGTGCATAACGCTGCAAAAGGCCCTTGTACGAATTGTAGAAGTAGTTGATTTCCGCTCCAATCAACTTGTCTTAGAAGCATACTCATGTTTAAAAGCAAGAATCTTTTTGTAATGAGCCTTTACATTAAACTTTTTTATTAAAAGGAGAGAATTTTATGTCAACGATTATTGAAATTTATGCTCGCGAAGTCCTTGACTCTCGTGGTAATCCAACAGTTGAAGTAGAAGTTTACACTGAATCAGGCGCTTTCGGACGCGCAATCGTTCCATCTGGTGCTTCTACTGGTGAATATGAAGCAGTTGAGCTTCGTGATGGCGATAAAGAGCGTTACCTTGGAAAAGGTGTTATGAACGCAGTAAACAACGTAAACGAAAACATCGCTCCTGAGCTAATCGGCTTTGATGTATTAGACCAAGTTGGAATCGACCAAACGTTGATCGAGCTTGATGGTACTGAAAACAAAGGCAAGTTGGGTGCCAACGCAATCCTTGGTGTTTCCATGGCTGTTGCCCACGCTGCTGCTGATTTCTTAAACGTACCTCTTTACATGTACCTTGGAGGATTCAACTCTAAGACTCTTCCAGTACCTATGATGAACATCCTTAACGGTGGAGAGCACGCTGACAATAACGTTGATATTCAAGAATTTATGGTAATGCCTGTTGGTGCTGAAAGCTTCCCTGAAGCACTTCGCATGGGAACTGAAATCTTCCACAGCTTAAAAGCCGTTCTTAAAGAAAAAGGCTTAAACACAGCTGTAGGTGATGAAGGCGGATTCGCTCCTAACCTTAGTTCAAACGAAGAAGCTCTTCAAACAATCATGGAAGCAATCGAAAAAGCTGGCTACAAGCCAGGTGAAGAAGTACGCCTTGCTATGGACGTTGCTGCTTCTGAATTGTTCAAGAAAGAAGACGGCAAATACCACCTTTCTGGTGAAGGTGTTGTTAAATCATCTGAAGAGATGGTTGCATTCTACGAAGAGCTTGTTAACAAGTATCCGATCGTTTCAATCGAAGACGGACTCGATGAAAACGACTGGGAGGGCTTTAAGCTATTAACAGAGCGCATCGGTGACCGCGTTCAGCTAGTGGGAGACGACTTGTTCGTTACAAACACAACAAAGCTTTCTGAAGGTATCGAAAAAGGAATCGGTAACTCAATCCTTATCAAAGTTAACCAAATTGGTACGCTGACTGAAACATTTGACGCGATCGAAATGGCTAAGCGTGCAGGCTACACAGCTGTAATCTCTCACCGTTCAGGTGAGTCTGAAGACAGCACAATCGCTGACATCGCAGTTGCGACAAACGCTGGACAAATCAAGACTGGTGCTCCTTCACGTACAGACCGTGTTGCGAAGTACAACCAGCTTCTTCGCATCGAAGACGAGCTAGGCAACCTTGCAGTTTACCCAGGAATGAACGCATTCTACAACCTAAAGAAGTAAGTAGTACAAAAGTAGGGGTCTGACCCCATACAAAGACAAAACGCCATTTTGTCTTTGTGGAAAAAACACCTCCGAGTTCCTCAGAAACTCGGAGGTGTTTTTATGTGGATTTAAAAAGGTCAGTCCTCCAACTACAACGAACTTTTTGTAATATGCTTTTCTTTTACATGGATATTTGTATAATTAGAACTAGCTGAATAAGAATTAAGGTCGTTTTATGTTTGGCATAAAACGTTAAAAGGGAAGTTGGTGTAAATCCAACACGGTCCCGCCACTGTAATCGGTAGAGCTGTTCATTCGCCCACTGTTCGATATAAGAATGGGAAGGGGAACTACGCTTGTTTGATCCGTGAGTCAGGAAACCTGCCTTAATCGATTGTGCGTACCTTCGAGGAAAAGGGAAAGCAATAGGTAGACGTTAACGTATTTTGTTTACTTTATTGTATTTTGCTCTCCGAAGGGAGGGCTTTTTTTATTTTCAAAAATCCCCCTTTCAAACAGTATTTAGAAGCAGTACCGATCGATTTGTTTAGCTGGTTAATTATACGAGAGACTAGGGGAGAGATGAAAGATGAAAAGATTGCTTACAATATGGTTTACGCTGATGCTCGTCATTGGTGTAATAGCAGGGTGTTCTGCTGAAAAAACATCAACTTCAGAAAAAGCTTCTGAAAACTCAAATGTACATACTGAGTTTCCTGTTTCGATAACAGACGATACAGGAGAAAAAATAACAATAGAAAAAAAGCCGGACCGTATCGTATCCTTGGTTCCAAGTAATACGGAGATTGCTTTTGCTCTTGGGTTAGAAAACGAAATCGTAGGGGTTTCTGATTTTGATAATTACCCTGAAGCAGCCCTGAAGAAAGAAAAAATCGGGGATATGGAGTTTAATGTTGAGAAGATTATAGGTTTAAAGCCAGACATTGTCCTTGCACATGCTTCAGGTGGTGAAAGTGCAAAGCCAGGGTTAACACAGCTTAAAGATGCAGGAATTACCGTTCTTGTCGTAAAAGATGCAACTAATTTTGAAGACACTTATGCAACCATCGAGATGATCGCAAAAGCTACAGGTACGGAAAAAGAAGGACAAAAGATCATTCAGTCCATGAAAGCTGATTTAAAAGAGATTAAAGATCGAGCTAAACATGTAAAAGAAAAGAAAAAAGTATGGGTAGAGGTTTCTCCAGAGCCTGAGATCTTTACGACTGGAAAAGGAACGTTTATTGATGAGATGTTAAATGCTATTCACGCAACCAATGCAGCTGGTGATCAGCAAGGCTGGGTAAAAGTAACAGAAGAAGAAGCGATAAACTACAATCCAGAGGTAGTGATTACAACATACGGTTATTATGTTGAAAACGCAAAAGAACAAGTGATGAAAAGAAGTGCATGGAAAGATGTTTCTGCGGTAAAAAATGAGCAAGTGTTTGATGTTCATTCTGATAAAGTAACAAGACCTGGTCCTCGCTTGATCGAAGGGGTGAAGGAGCTTGCCGAAGCTATCTATCCAGATGTATTCACCGAATAAATTATTCTGGTCTTACCTAGGTGTCATCATTATTTTATTCTTTACCATCGGACTTGGGGTATCGGCAGGAAGTGTGCCAATTCCCCTGGCTCATGTTTTTCAAATTGTTTGTTCAGAAATTTTTCATACGAAGCTGCCTGCTGGCATTGAAGCTTCAACAATAAATATAGTCATGCAAATTCGATTTCCAAGAGTACTATTAGCTACAATGGTCGGCTGTTCCCTGGCTTTGGCAGGAACTGCATTTCAGGGACTCTTAAAAAATCCGCTCGCTGACCCATACACACTCGGGGTTTCGTCTGGTTCAGCACTTGGGGCAGTCTGTGTTTTGTTTTTCAGCTTCCAGCTGCCTTTTCTGCAAGATTTCACACTACCAGTGGTCAGTGTGCTTGGCGGCTTCGTTGCATTAATTGGAGTGCTGGGCCTTGCCCGAATTGTCCAACGGGAAATGTCGATTGAAACGATCATCCTTGCCGGCATTTTATCGAGTTCATTCCTTGGTGCGCTAGTTTCCTTATTAATCGCGCTGACGGGTGAAGAGCTTCGGCAGATCATCGGCTGGCTATTAGGAAGTGTCTCGATGAGGGGCTGGCCGTACGTTCAACTCGTCACCCCATTCCTGATAATTGGCTTTATTATACTAATGTTTAACAGCAGGGAATTAAATGCGATGTCCTTCAGCAGGGAAGATGCTAGATCTACTGGTGTTAATGTAAAGGGGCACACGAAATGGATTTTACTGGCTGCTTCGATACTGACTGGATCCGCGGTAGCGGTTTCTGGAACGATTGGATTTGTAGGGCTCGTTATCCCACACATAGCCAGAAAACTTTGGGGCACTGACCATCGTCATTTATTGCCATTATCTATGGTGCTTGGAGGTATCTTCCTCGTATTGATTGATGTTATCGCACGAACGATTATTTCGCCGACAGAACTGCCGATCGGTGTTTTGACAGCCATTATAGGCAGTCCTGTGTTTGCTATAATTTTTATTTCTTATCGAAAAAAGAGGGTGGGTTCATGATTCACGTTGATCAAGTATCTGGAGGATATGACGGTAAGACGGTACTTAAAGAGATTTCGCTCTCAGTTGAAAGAGGGCAATTGACAGGAATCATCGGTCCAAACGGAAGCGGCAAAACAACCCTTATGAAGATGCTGAGCGGTGTAATGAAACCTTTAAAAGGAACGGTATATATCAATCATCGAAACATCAGTTCTTACTCTTCAAAAGAATTGGCAAGAACGATTGCCGTTTTGCCTCAGAATGGAGATAATTCTTTTGATTTTACTGTTCGTGAAGTTGTCGGTTTAGGCAGGTATCCATACTACAAAGGCTGGTTAAAGCAGTCAGACAAACATGACGAAGAGATGATCGACAAAGCCATGGAACTTACAGATGTTAAACAGTTTGCTTCTTTTCGTTTACAAGAGTTAAGTGGCGGCGAGCGTCAACGGGTGTTCTTGGCAAAAGCCTTAGCCCAGGATCCGGAGATATTGTTGCTCGACGAACCAACGAATCATTTGGATTTGTCTAACCAGATAAAGCTTATGGATCTGCTGAAAATGTGGAATCGATCCAGAGAACTAACAGTGGTTGCCATACTCCATGATTTAAATCTTGCAAGTCTGTACTGTGATAACATCTACATGCTTAATAAAGGAACGATTCGAGCAGAAGGTATACCGGGTAAGGTAATGGATTCAGTTACTTTACAGGACGTGTATGAAGCCAATCTTTTGAGGCATGAACATCCAGAGTTTCCGAAGCCTTTGATTTCCCTTAATCCTCTTGAATCAGAGAAGGTTAATAGTTTTAATGATTTACAGATTTCTCAACAAAATGATAGGCTAGTGGTTTCATCTAGCTATCCATTTAAAACGCTTTCTTCAACAGATAGTTTTAAATGGGCAGATACGTTTATATTTGAAGAGGAACATGTTCAAAAGTTCGCTCTACAAGATCAGACTTTAAGATTTAAGATTGAAAACGTAAATCATACGGCTATTAGCTCCAGCTCTGAATCATTCGGAGAAATTTATGTAGTAGCAAGTATGGGAACAACGAATGAGCCCTTCACGATAGCGGTGTTTCTACAGGCAACTCTTACAGAGGCTTCCTATTTGCAAATTATGCTTGCTATTAATGAAGCCATCCATACTCCAACACTTTTAAAATCTGACTTGCGTTCAAATATTTGTATCGCTTCTACCCAAACAGGTGAAAAAATTCTTTCTGCTGCAAGGAATACGAATTTTGCCCAAACACTTTTTACCCTGGTGACCAAAGCAATAGATACAGCCAAACAAAAAGGAGATACACGTTCAAAAGAAACTATGGATTATCAGATGTTCTTAGAAAGGCGGTAGTAGCATTGCTGATTTTTGTAACTGGAGGGGTTAGGAGTGGAAAAAGCACCTTTGCCGAACAGGTTGTTTCTCGCTATGTCTTAGAGGATCACAAAGCTTATTATGTAGCAACGAGTGCTCATATTGATCAAGAAATGAGAAGGAGAGTCCAAAAGCACCGGGATGATAGAGAAAGAGATTCATTGAATTGGACTACAATTGAACAGCCTAGAAATCTCCATGAGCTGGCAGGGGAATTTCAATTCGGAGATGTGGTTTTACTAGACTGTCTGACAAACCTCTTGAACAATGAACTATTTGAGGGATGGGATATGAATGCTAACAATTGGATTTTTCGTTCATTCAGAAAAAATATATACGACAATATCTTAAAAGGCATAAATGAGCTAATGGAAGCGGATGTAACGTTAGTGATTGTTTCGAATGAAGTATTTTTTGATCCGTTACCTGTAAATGAGGATGGAACGTATTACTATGTCGAGCTTCTCGGAAAATTGCATCAAGCTATCGTTGAAAAAGCGGAGATAGCTTGTTTGGTCGAAAATGGAACACCTATTTTTATGAAGAGGAGCATCACACATGCAGACCGAACAGCGAACCGTTAAGTTTTCCTCGCTTCATGGGCTTGGGCTCGCCTTTCAATTTTTGACGATTTTGCCTATTCACCAATCTTTTGTATGGAACCTTCAGACCGCAAGATGGAGCATCATGAATTATCCTATCGTAGGTTTTGTAATAGGAATACTCGCTTCTATTCAAGTTTCTATGCTTGAGCAAGTAATGAATATTTCACCACTTATTCTTACAGTTTACTTATTCTCCTTTTCTATCATTATTACTGGCGGCCTGCATTTGGACGGGTGGATGGATTTAAGTGATGCTTACTTTTCCCGAGGTACAAATGAGAAGAAATTAGAAATTATGAAAGACTCACGTGTAGGAGCGTTTGGGGTATTGTCTGTTTTATTCCTTCTTGGCTGGCGTTTTGCATTCATGTACGAAATCATAAATGGAAGCGATGAATTTGTATGGGTTTTATTTTTATTTATTCCATTCCTCGCGCGTACCGGAATGGTGTATGTTCTTATAAAGGCCCCATTAGTAAAGAAGAATGGGATGGCATTCGCAATGAAAGAGGCTGTTGCTCCACAATTGACGGCCATATTAATCGGGTACCTCATTTTGGCCCTTATCGTCTCCTATTTTGCTGGTGCATTACTGCTTGTTGCAGGGTTAATCGTCGGGGGGATCATGTTTGCTTTAATAAGCTGCCGTTTTTTTATAAAAAATTTTGGAGGAATTACGGGTGACATGCTCGGTGCCTGTGTGGAGGGAACAGAAACATGGCTTTGGTTCGCAGGGTGGCTGTTACTTTGCTTCGTCACGGTTTAACAGCTGCAAATCAACAAAAACAATACATCGGGACACTTAATCCTTCCCTTTGTGAAGAAGGAATCCATGAAATGAATCTTTTAAAAGCGGCGTTTGTTTTTCCGAAAGCAGATGCAGTGATCTCTAGTGACAGAAAGCGTTGTTTGGAAACTGCCCGTATTCTCTACCCAGATCATCCAATCATAACATCAGGAACTTTTTGCGAACTTCATTTTGGAGAATGGGAAGGGAAGACATATGAGGAGTTAAAATATCAACGTCAATACCAGAAATGGATAGATGATCCTTCCGTGTACCAACCGCCAAAGGGAGAATCGCTTTACGAATTCGAAAAAAGATTAGAGCTTGGATGGAAATCGGAGCTTGCTGCCTATTTTGAAAAAGAACAAGTAAGTCATATCGTTCTTATTACTCACGGTGGTCCGATCCGATATTACTTATCCAAGTTAGCACCTAATAACCAAAAGTGGCCGTGGAAGACAGAGCATGGAAAAGGTTATACATTTTTTTGGGACTTAGAAGAATTAAGGAGGGATAAACGGTGCATTTCGTTACAGGCGGAGCCTTTCATGGCAAAGCAAAATGGGTAACCGGAACTTATAATCTCTCTCGGGAAGATAATGGCTGGTTTGTATTGAAAGATGGGATTCCTGCCTCTGATGATTTTAATCGTGGCAACATAGTTGTTCTTGAAGGTATTGAACAAATGGTTCGATCTACCGTACTCGAAAAAGGGGAGTCAGCGGCAAGAGAAACATTATCACAGGTTTTGGAATCTTGGCTGATTTGGGATGCAAACAAAGATCATCAACTTATATTAATTGGAACAGACATCGGAAAAGGAATCGTGCCGATGGAACAAGAAAATCGGATGTGGCGTGATTTCAATGGGTGGTTTTTTCAAGACATCGTAAAGAAGGCTCTCAGAGTAGACTTAATCTGGTACGGGATTCCTCAGCTTTTAAAAGGGAAGGGTGATGGGCATGAAACTATATACGAAAACGGGAGATGAAGGAAAAACGAGTGTTATTGGGGGACGTTTAGATAAAAGTCATATTCGCGTAAAAGCTTATGGATCACTTGATGAATTGAATAGTTTTGTTGGACTTACGATCACTAAACTATACGATCCCATGTTCTGTGACATTGCATCTCAATTGGCGAAAATTCAACATGAACTATTTGACTGTGGAGGTGACCTATCTGCTGTTAAACAAGATTATCCTTTTAAAACAAAGGATGAAAG
Source organism: Fictibacillus arsenicus (assembly GCF_001642935.1). Taxonomy (NCBI): domain Bacteria; kingdom Bacillati; phylum Bacillota; class Bacilli; order Caryophanales; family Fictibacillaceae; genus Fictibacillus; species Fictibacillus arsenicus. The sequence continues at coordinate 3,158,069 of NZ_CP016761.1, read as the reverse complement.
TGTTCTTTTTCTTGAGGAGCGCATGGACCAATATGTTCAAGAAGCACCAGAATTAGAGCGGTTTATATTACCAGGAGGTTCTGAGCCCGCTGCTTATTTTCATATTTGCCGTACGATAACGCGCAGGGCAGAACGAGAGATCGTAGAATTAAAGCAGACAGATACGATTCATCCTGTTGTTCTTCGTTACATCAACAGGTTGTCTGATTACTTTTTTGCTGTTGCCCGTGTAGTTAATTACAGACTGCAAATCAAAGATGTAGAGTATGAAAGAAGTGCAATCGTATTCAGAGGCAGAAAAGGGAAAGGGAATGAGCAGGATGAAAAGTAATCGTGCTGTTCCCTTCGTTATTTTCTTATCACTCGCAATTGCGGGGTCATTTATTAAAATCCCGGCTGGTATCGGCAGTCTTGCTTTTGATTCCATGCCTGCCTTAGTATCAGCTGCACTTTGGTCGCCAAGTTGGGGAATGGTTGTTGCAGGAGCAGGACATTTGATGTCATCAGGACTTGCAGGTTTTCCGATGGGTCCTTTGCATGTACTTATTGCTGTTCAGATGGCCGGATTAACCTTCCTTTTTGGATACCTTTATCAAAGAAATAACCGCAATCTTGCACCTATATTGTTTGTCGCTGGTAACGGAATTGCGGCACCACTCATGCTGGTGCCGATTATCGGGAAGGGAATTATACTAGCCATTATACCTGGACTTCTGCTAGCTTCTATACTGAATGTAATTACTTCCACTCTTATCATTCCCCGGTTAAAAACATTTTGGGAAAAACGGAGAGTATGATCGTAGATGAAAAAAAGAGACGTACTGATCATCCCCTATCAAAAAGAGTCCAACCTTGTATTTTCATCTGACAATTCAGGAGGTATCGGATTAAAGGAACTTGATCACGTGAACGTACAATACGAAATTGTCTCATATTATGGATTTAGAGTAGCGATGATGGAACTGCTAGGTGTCGGGGCACAACCAATGGCATTAATCATCCACTCTTTCAATGGAGACGAGGCGTGGGGTTCACTAGTAAAAGGAGCAAATCAGTTGATTGCCGACCTTGATTTGGATGGTTTGGAAGTAACGGGGAGTTCCGAGTCTAACTTTTCCCTTCTTCAATCAGCATCCTCCTTTACAGTAGCGGGAACTGTTTCACATCAAAATCTACGTATTGGCAAAACTAGTGAAAGAGCCAAATTCGCCGTGGTAGGGGAACCTCTAGTAGGTGAAGAAGTTATGAGCAAAGAAAATAAGGTTCTTCCTTTACGTTTATTTCAAGAACTTTTAGATCAGGAAGAAGTATACGAAATCATCCCTGTTGGTTCAAAAGGAATCCTATATGAACTCAATCTGCTCACTGATCAGCAGATAGCTTTTACTTCGGATTTACCATTAACAAAGTCTGCAGGTCCCGCAACATGTGTAGTTATAAGTTATTCTTCCAAAGCACATGACACCCTTATACAAATTTGCGGACCGCATTTTCACCCACTGGGGGTCTGACCCCAAACAAATACAAAACGCAATTTTGTCCTTCTCAGAAGGACAGCCCCCAAGCCTTGGTTTATAAGCACATGCTCGGGGGCAGTTTTACTGAATTCTTCTAATAAAGTTTTAATGGTAGTTATCGAGAGCGGCCGTTAGAGTGAAGGATGGTGACAATGAGCATTGAGAAACTGATCATCAGTGACATCGTTTCAAAAACAGTCATTTTTGATCCCTCCAATCTTGTTACCTTTAAGATTTGTAAAAGCAGGGTTGTCCTATACGGCAAAATTTAAAATTTTTTGGAAACTTCATAATTATTTTTCATCTATAAATCAAAGTAGAGCCACTATGAATAAGAGGTGGCCGTTAAATTTAAATACTCTTATTTCTTCTAATTTGAGCAAATATCATTTAAAATGCTAGTAACAAGTTATTGTTTTTGTTCGGGGGAATTAATATGAAACAAAGCCTATACATACGAATAGAAGCGGGAGATCCTTACGATACGGGGAGCTTAATTCCGCTCAAGTCCGAAGGGGAAGTCTTAACCTTTGGGAGATCATCACATACGAACGAAACAGATATTTCACTGCTCAGTCCATATGTATCACGCAATCACGCTGAAATCTTTTTACAAGACGATCAGCCTTTTATTCGTGACTTGGATTCAAAACATGGCACAGAACTGAATAACGTAAAGCTAGAACCAGAAGTTCCAAAAAAGCTGCAATCAGGTGATGTGATCAGTCTGGCAAAAGGTGTTGTCCTGTTAACCTATTTAGATACCGAAATGGCAGAAACAGATTTAACGATGGAATTCACCTCACCGATCGAGCCTGCTGAAAAGAAAATCACCAACGGTCTGCACATCATTCCTGAACGTCGACAAATCTCGATAGATGGAGAACCGTTATTTTTATCAGGCAAACATACTGACCTGCTGGTTTTTCTCTACAGAAAAAAGAACCAGGCGGTCAGCAGCGATGAAATTAAGATCCAGATATGGCCTGAAAGAATGGTAGCAGGATCAAATACGCTTCCTGATGTAGGGAATGATGAGATCAACGCTCTTGTCTATCGTTTGCGAAAGAAGCTTGGACCATATGGCGACTCCATCGTTACAGTTCCGCGATATGGATACATGTTGCAAATTAAATAAGCTCTCTACTTAGAAACCTGCAAAAGACTATGTCGTGCAGGTTTTTTATTTGTTTTATCCCATCTTTAAACATCTGTTTAATTTTCTGAAACTTATCATGTTCGTATGAGAGAAGAATCATGTAAAAGCCATTTTAGAGTTGATGAAAAGAGAGTAAATTAAGTAAAAGGAAAAAACTCCTTAAATATCGATGTTTTTTCCAAATAGGTGTGGTGAAGTAAAAATGAGGGTAGAGGAAACTATACAGCATCGGAGAGACAGGGCATTTCGTTTTCAACTATATTTTGGATTTATCATTCTATTATTTACTATTTTGATGTTAAGAACGTATGACCTGCAGATTACGAATGGTGAAAAAGCCCGTTTGAAATCAGAAAGCTATGAAGATGTTGTTATAAAAAAATCCATATTCAACGACAACTACTATTCCTCACAGAAGGACACACCATCAGAAACAGACATAAAACAATCAAAAGATCAGTAAAATGAATATGGGGGATGTCCCCATAATGCGAAGAGGGGATGTTTATGATGCAGCCACTTAAACAAGAATCTTCGGATGGTGCAGAAATCAAACAAGAAAAATTGAATCCAATCAGCTTTGTTGGAAAAGTGAAAGAAGCAAAAGGGAGTATGTTTACGATTCATCATAAAAAAACGATGATGAGAGTACAGCTAGACTCCAAAACAGAGCTCCTTGACGGAGATAAGACACTTGATATTGCGCCAGATGAAGCAGTTCAGCCTGGAGTTACCGTTCAAATCATAGGTCTCCTGAATAAAAGGCTTAACGTAATAAAAGCTGTCCGGCTTTATATCTTTCATAAGGAATTTGATATCAACTATTTTGGAACAAATTAAAGAAGGTTCGAAAAAAACTTTGCCTCGTCCCTTCCACTATGATACATTTATAGTAATGTAACGTGGAACGGTGGAGGTGTAACATTCATGCTAACAGCAGCAAAAATCCTTCTTATTTTAGTATCATTATCTTTAATTGTTGTCGTTGTTCTTCAGTCAGGTCGTTCGGCCGGATTATCAGGAGCAATTACAGGTGGAGCTGAGCAGCTTTTTGGTAAGCAAAAAGCACGCGGTATTGATGCATTGCTTAGTAAACTTACAGTGATTCTTGCAGTATTATTCTTCGTTTTGACAATTTCAGTAGCGTATTTCTTACCTACAAATTAATCAGTACTTAAGAGCAGCAGGCGAAACATCGCTTGTTGTTTTTTTAATGCGCAAAAACCGTTGCTCACCATTTCTTATATTGGTTGTGATATGATTTGATACGTACATAAAAGGGTAATCTAAAATCAAAAAGGTGGTAGCATGATCGGTTGTCTTTGTTTGCATGGCTTTACAGGAGGACCCTATGAAATCGAGCCCATCACAGAGTATCTGCAGAAAAATACCGATTGGATACTTTCTGTTCCGACTTACCCAGGGCATGGGACTGAGCTTTCATTAAGAGGAAGAACACACAAAGAATGGCTGCAAGAAGCGGAAAACGCATATCTTGAACTTCGGAAAAAAGCGGATAAAATCTACATTGTCGGGTTTTCAATGGGTGGAATGATCGCTGGTTATCTGGCATCCAAATATGGCTGCGATAAATTGATCTTGTTGAATGCAAGTGCTTATTACGTAAACCCCGGACAGATGATTAAAGATATAGCGAATATGATGATCTCAGGTTTCAACAGGCAGTTAAAAGACCATGAGCTTTATAAAAGGTACAGAAAAAAACTGCTTGATACCCCTTTAAGTGCAACAAGGGAATTTCGAAAGCTAGTAAAGCTGCTTAAACCAGAATTAGCACAGATCTCAGCGCCTACGCTGATTGTACAAGGAGAGTGTGACGGACTTGTACCAAGAAAAAGTGCGGAGTTTTTATATGGGACGATTGCAGCATCCAATAAACGAATTTGTTACTTTAAAGAGTCGAAGCACATGATCTGCCATGATGTTGAAAAAGATCAGCTGATCGATGAGGTTTATCAATTTTTAATGAGTGAATAGGAGAGAAACATCATGAAAATCACAGCACCAAAACCGTTTTTCTTTGAGGGAGGAAAGCGGGCAGTCCTAATGCTGCACGGATTTACCGGCAGTTCAGCGGACGTAAGAATGATGGGGAGATTCCTTCAAAAGAAAGGCTACACGTGCCACGCACCACAATATAAAGGACACGCGGTTCCACCTGAAGAACTCGTTCATACAGGGCCAGATGACTGGTGGGAAGATGTAATCGGCGGATACAACCACTTAAAAGAAAAAGGGTATGACGAAATTGCGGTTGTCGGACTTTCCCTTGGAGGCGTATTTTCATTAAAACTCGCAACTGAACAGCCTGTGAAAGCCGTTGTCCCAATGTGCGCACCTATGTACATCAAAAGCGAGGAAGTAATGTATAAAGGGGTTTGTGAGTACGCCGAAGAATATAAAAAGCGTGAACAAAAATCTCCTGAACAAATTGAACAAGAAATGGAAGAGTTTAAGAAAACACCGATGAATACGCTAAAAGCGCTCCAAGAGCTCCTTAAAAGCGTAAGAAATTCGGTAGACCTTGTATACGCACCTACGTTTGTGGTGCAGGCTAGACATGATGAAATGATTAACACAGATTCTGCAAATATTATTTATAACGAAGTTGAAAGTGAAAAAAAAGATTTAAAATGGTACGAAAATTCAACACACGTCATTACATTAGACAAGGAAAAAGAACAATTGCATGAAGACGTTTATGCATTCTTAGAAGACCTGGACTGGTCTGAATAGAGCCTTTTCCTTAAAAAGGAGGTCAGTTTTTGGATAAACTGCAAATACTCCAGCTCATGAAAGAATCGGAAAAGCCGATGACAGTAACCGAGATTGAAGAAGCTCTTCAACTGCCGGATGCTGAAGCTTTCAAAGAACTGGTTTTAACACTTAACCAACTGGAAGATGAAGGTTCGGTAGTCAGAACACGAACGAACCGTTACGGTCTTCCAGAAAAAATGAGCCTGATCAAAGGGCGCGTACAAGGGCATGCAAAAGGTTTTGCGTTTTTAATCCCTGAAGACAGCGAACAAAAAGATGTGTATATCTCTCAATCAGATATGAATGGTGCGATGAGCGGTGATACCGTTCTAGTCCGTTTAAACAACACCTCTTCAGGTTCACGTCCAGAAGGAACGATTATCCGCATTTTAGAGCGCGGCGTAACTGAAGTAGTCGGTACATTCCAAGAAAGCCGCAGGTTCGGTTTTGTGGTGGCTGACGACAAACGAATCCCGAATGACATCTTCATTCCAGCAGAAGGCGTGAACGGTGCTGTAGAAGGACATAAAGTCGTTGTGAAAATAACGAAATACCCAGAAGGCCGAAACAGTGCTGAAGGTGAGATCATCCATATTATCGGGCATAAAAATGATCCGGGTGTGGACATTATCTCTGTTATTTTTAAGCACGGACTGCCAAGGGAATTCCCTGAAGAAGCATTAGAACAAGCGCACAATACGCCAGACGAAATCGATCCGAAAGATATTGAAGGACGCCGCGATCTTCGAAATGAAACGATCGTGACGATTGATGGAGCTGACGCAAAGGACTTGGATGACGCAGTTCATGTTATAAAATTGCCGAACGGTCATTATAAGCTTGGCGTTCATATTGCTGATGTTACTCACTATGTAACGGAAGAGTCAGCAATCGATAAAGAAGCACGTGAACGAGGTACGAGTGTGTACTTAGTAGACCGGGTTATCCCGATGATTCCACATCGTCTATCAAATGGAATATGTTCATTGAACCCGAAAGTTGACCGTTTGACGATCTCTTGTGAGATGGAAATCAATCATGACGGTGAAGTAATTAAACACGATATCTTCCCGAGTGTCATTAAAACAACAGAACGAATGACTTATTCAGACGTCCGTAAAATTTTGCAGGATGAAGATGAAGAAGTTTCTAAGCGCTATGAGCCTTTAATTCCATTCTTTAAGCTGATGGGCGAGCTGGCAGAAGTTTTACGTAAAAAACGTTTTGCCCGCGGTGCGATTGACTTTGATTTTTCAGAAGCAAAAGTTCTAGTAGATGAAAATAGCGATCCGCAGGATGTCGTTCTGCGTGAACGTTCAGTTGCTGAAAAGCTGATCGAGGAATTTATGCTTTGTGCCAACGAAACCGTTGCTCAGCATTTCCACGAGCTGGAGCTTCCGTTCATGTATCGTATCCACGAAGATCCAGACGAAGGCAAGCTTGAACGATTCTTGGAATTTATCGGGATGTTCGGTTACGCATTAAAAGGTTCTGCGAGCGATATTCATCCGCGCAGTCTTCAGCAGCTTCTGGAAACAGTTAGAGGCGAGCCAGAAGAGATGGTTATCAGCAAGATCATGCTTCGTTCCATGAAACAGGCGAAATACGATCATATGTCACTGGGCCACTATGGCTTAGCTACTGAATTCTATACTCATTTCACTTCGCCTATCCGGCGTTATCCTGATTTAATCGTTCACAGATTGATCCGTACGTATCTGTTTGAAAAAGATACAGGTCCAAAAACGGTAAGCCACTGGAAAGCAGAGCTGCCGGGTATCGCAAAGCACTCTTCAGGAATGGAACGACGTGCTGTTGATGCTGAACGTGAAACGGACGAACTGAAGAAAGCACAGTTCATGCTTGATAAAGTTGGGGAAGAGTTTGATGGCGTGATCAGTTCTGTTACAAACTTCGGCCTTTTTGTCGAGCTGCCGAACACAATCGAAGGACTTGTGCATGTCAGCTACTTAACAGACGATTATTATCGTTTTGATGAGAAGTTTATGGCCATGATCGGAGAGCGCACAGGTAACGTGTTCCGAATCGGTGACGAGATTTCAATCCGGGTTGTGAACGTAAACGTTGATGAGCGCGCGATTGATTTTGAAATCGTCGGTATGAAAGGAACACCACGCAAGCGTCATAAAGACCGCCAGCAAGTCATTGATATCGGTGACACACCAAAACGAGGACGAGGAAGACGCAGCAAGAGCCGTAATAGTGAGTCTGATCGTTCCAGCGGCCCTCAGGATTCTAAAAAGGGCAAGAAAAAGCCGTTTTATAAGCCTGTGGCTAAAAAGAAAGGCAAGAAAAAGAAGAAATAATAGGTTGATGATCAAGGTTCATCTATCATGGTGAACCTTGACGTTATTTGACCAAATTGCTATAATTAAAGTTCACTTGCTGTGGGGAGGATTGAGTTTACATGCCAAAAGGAGAAGGGAAAGTAGTCGCACAAAATAAAAAAGCGCGGCACGATTACCACGTCGAAGAAACATTTGAAGCTGGAATTGTCCTTCAGGGCACGGAGATAAAATCCATACGCGCAGGACGGGCAAACCTTAAAGATTCATTTGCCCGCGTGCAAAACGGCGAGTTGTTTCTGCACAACATGCATATCAGCACGTACGAACAAGGAAATCGTTACAACCACGATCCGCTTCGTACTAGAAAGCTGCTTTTGCATCGCAAGGAAATAAACAAGCTTTTAGGTGCAACAAAAGAACAAGGGTATTCCATTGTTCCTTTGAAAATGTATCTTAAAAATGGCTTTGCTAAGCTTTTAATTGGTTTGGCTAAAGGTAAAAAGCATTATGACAAGCGTGATGATCTGAAGAAGAAAGATGCAAAGCGTGAAATCGAACGCGCATTCCGTGATCGACAAAAAGTCTAAATTGGCTGTTCTTACAGGAACTTACAATTGAGGCGGTGCACCAAAAATGTTATACTGAGTACACAAGTGAATAAGAGCAAATAAGCTTTTATCTCTCTCCGGTAGCGGCAGAATTAAGTTTCTGCACACCATTTTATAATGGGGACGTTACGGATTCGACAGGGGTAGTTTGAGCTTAAGTTGCGAGTCGAGGGGGTCGGCCTCGTTAAAACGCCAAAGCCAATAACTGGCAAAACAAACAACAACTTAGCTTTAGCTGCGTAATAGCACTTTAGCTGTTCCTCCCTCCATCGCCCATGTGGTAGGGTAAGGGACTCACTCTTAGTGGGCTACGCCGGTTGTCCTCCGCCTGAGGACGATGGAAGAGAATAATCAGGCTAGCGATCTGGACGCCTGTCGGCTGGCAGATGGATTCGCGAAACGCGAATAAACCGACTACACTCGTAGAAGCTTAAGTGCCAATATCTTTGGACGTGGGTTCGACTCCCACCGTCTCCACCAATACATAGGTGGAAACAAATCAGCATTATTTAATGTGACATAAAGCATAAACCTTCCGTTTGGAAGTTTTATGCTTTTTTTATTCTTTTTAAAGAGTGCAACTTGTTAGCAGAGAAATGATTAACTCTGTGACAAGTGAAAAATCGATCTTAGCAGGAACGAAAGTTTGAAGCCACCTCGTATACGATTATGTTCGTCTTGTTTTTATTTTCAACAGCGGATAGGAGAGTGTGGTTTTGTCGAAAAGCCTATAAATTAAGATGAAGACTCATAAAAAATTGAAGACAAATAAGTCAGCAATCAACAAGTATGCCATAACCCATCTCCACCACTTTATTTAATTGATTTCCACATAAATTCTAAAAAACTCTCTTGAAAATCAAGAAATATAGACAAGTTACCTATACCTTTTTATGATTTCTTACATATTATACATGGACAAGAAATATTATTTTCAGGAGGAAGTTTTTTGAATTGTAGGAACAACACACTCTCGGCTCGAGAGGTAGCACAATTTTTATGTAAGCGTGTCATAGCCAACGAAGGGTTTGAAGACATAGAAATAGAGGGTAAGCTTGTATGCGTTGGACGAGATTTCATTGCGATCAAAGATGACGATAATAAAGTGTTCTATATACCGCTATGCAATCTTAGAAACATTGCAGTAGTTTCTGATAAGAACTGCTGCCAAAAAGATCGGAAAAAAGTATGCAATGATACTTTCCGAGGTATTTTAAGAAAATTGATCAATTGCCAGGTAGAAGTTAACGATGGAGGAGAAGAAACAATTCAGGGCGTTCTTACAGCTGTTAACCGACGATCCATTCAAATTGTTGAAGAAGATGATTTAAATATTGTAACCATCCCAATTGGATCTATTAACTTTATTACTCAAGCTGGTGAACCTGGTGACGACGAAAGCAGCAATTGCAGAATTTTATGCTGTAAAAAAGAAAATCCTTGCGGGAAAAAGAAAGATGATTGCAAAAAGAAAGATGATGATAGAAAGAAACATGATTGCAAAAAAGAATCATCTTCTAAATGCTGTAAGAAAGAGTCCTCTTCTAGCTCACACTTTTTTTGGTGTAAACAAGAATCTTCATCTTCTAGTTCATGGTGCGAGAAAGATTTTTGTAAGAAAAAGAAAAAAAGCAAAAAAAACAGAAATTGTGAAGATTTAGAACCTGGAGGATGGTTTACACTCTAATAAGATTAATTTTTTTTGAAGTTTGATTACCCATAACTTTTTTGATCGTACTTATCTGAGAGGATGAGTACTTTCTTTATGTGTAAATGGATAGTTAAAATTAATTAAGAGTTTATATTAAGGTAGACATTTTATGTAATATTTCCGAACCATTTTTACCATCCTATATAAATAGGATGGTGAAAATTAATGGATTTATTAGTGGAATTAACTGAAACAAACGGTGCCCCTGGATTTGAAAAAGCAATTCGTGCCATCATGAAAAGGGAAATCAACCAAACTGGGTCTAATTTGCTGACAGATCATCTTGGCAGTATTTTTGGAGAAAAAAAAGGTGCAGAAGAGGGACCGAAAATTTTGTTGGCAGGACATATGGATGAAGTAGGATTCATGGTCAGTGAAATAACAAAAGATGGATATCTGCGTTTTGTTCCACTTGGCGGATGGTGGTCTCAGGTGCTTTTGGCGCAACGTGTTCAGGTGGTCACTAAGAACAAAACGTTTACAGGCGTTGTAGGTTCCAAAGCGCCTCACGTTCTGCAGCCAGAAGAACGGAATAAAGTATACCCGATGAAAGAAATGTTTATTGATATTGGAGCAAATGACAAAGATCAAGTGAAACAATGGGGGATCAAAGTGGGGGATCCAATCCTTCCAATCTGTCCATTTGAATTAATGCCCAACAATGATACAATTCTCGCAAAAGCACTCGATAATAGAGCAGGATGTTATACCGCCATCCAAGTTCTTAAACAGCTTCATGGAATAGACCACCCCAACACAGTTTATAGCGGAGCAACCGTTCAGGAAGAGGTTGGTTTGCGAGGAGCATTAACGGCACCTTATATTATGGATCCGGACGTAGCTATAGCACTTGATGTAGGTGTAGCAGAGGACGGTCCAGGTGGTAATGCCAACAAAGCAAAACTAGGGGAAGGTCCTCTGATTACATTTTTGGATTCATCTATGATTCCGCACACAGCATTCCGTGACCTGATTATTGAGGTTGCTGAAAAAAACAATATTCCGTATCAAGTAGATGTTATGCTTGGGGGAGGAACAGATGCGGGTAAATTTCATCTCTTTAAAAAGGGGATTCCAAGTATTGTTATAGGTGTTGCGGCGCGTTACATACACAGTCACACATCGATGATTAGTAAGTGTGATTTGGAAAACTGCGCGAAACTAGTTGTAGAGCTTGTTAAAGTTCTAGACAAAGACAAGCTGCAATCTTTGCTTGATTATTAACTATAAAAATCCCGCCAGATAAAAAATCTGACGGGGTTCAACTATTTTTAATACTGTCCGAATCTGCGGTGCCAGTCATCGTACTCGCGTTCAGCATCTTCTCTTGTTTTTCCGTGACGTTCCTGAATCTTTCCGATCATTTTTTCACGATCTCCTTGCGCTTGATCGTAATCATCATCGGTTAAATTTCCCCACTGTTTCTTAGCTTCGCCTTTGAGTTGTTTCCACTTGCCTTCCATAGTATCGTTTTTCATCTTTAATCATCCTCCATTCTAATATTTATTGGAATAAGAATCTTCATAACGATGAGCATTCGTAGAACGGTACGTGCGGAATGTATCGTTTACTTGTCTGTGACGATCTACTTCACTGGCATCAACAAGTACGAGAATATCACCGCCCTCGACGGCTTCCTCATACTCTTTCGCTTCTTTCTCAGGAATACCTAAGCCCACTAGAGCACCTACGATTCCTCCTGCTCCTGCACCGACAGCAGCACCACCAAGAGCAGCTGCAATTGGTCCAGCAGCTACAATCGGTCCGATTCCAGGAATAGCAAGTGCGCCTGCTCCAAGAAGCAATCCGCCCAGACCACCCAGTACTCCGCCTGTAGCCATTCCGGTGGCAGCCCCCTGGGGAGCTTTCGTGCCTGTTTCTTCATGAATCTGTTTAACTTCCTTTTTATCCTTTGCAATTACTGAGATGTCATTTTCGTTATAACCTTGTGCTCTTAATTCCTTGATTGCGTCAATTGCATCATCTTCTGTTCGGAAAACGCCTACTACTTTATTATGCTTATCCATTGACTTCCTCCTTTGTGAGATGATTACTACGTAGGTTTTGTTCCCAAAGACGGATGCAATGAAACGTTTTAGTACTTTTTTGAGTCGAAGTTACCATAAATTCTTACATCAAATGTAAATTGTAATGACGAAATGGTTATTTTTAACAGATTAATGTTTATTGTCTTTATTTACATTTTATGGTTTGATGTCTATATTAAGGAAATTATAAATAACTTAACTTTAGTACAATAAATAGTGAATTGGTGATTGAGAAATGGATATTTTTATTGGCAGACAGCCTATTTTAGATAGAGATGAGAATGTTGTTGCTTACGAACTTTTATATCGAAATAGTACAGCGAACAGGTATGAAGGATTGGATCATGACAGTGCCACAGTCGATGTTATGGTTAACAGCTTTGCTGGAATTGGAATAAAGGAAGTCGGGGATCGCAAAAAGTGTTTTATCAATTTTACAGAAAACCTTTTATTAAATCGGGTTCCTACATATATTTCGCCGGAGTATATTGTTGTGGAAATATTAGAAACTGTAAATCTGACTCAAGAAATTTTAAATGTTTGCAAAGAATTGAAAAGCAAAGGATATATTATTGCGCTAGATGATGTAGCCTTTAAAAGGAATCTTTCACCGCTTCTTCCGTACATTGATATTATTAAGATTGATTATTTAGCAATGAGCCGAGGAGATATTAAAGATATGGTTGAGACATATAAAAATAAAGTGACATTTCTTGCCGAGAAGATTGAAAGCAGAGAAGAATATGAAGAAGCCAAAGCTATGGGATTTGAGTACTTTCAAGGATATTTCTTCAGTAAACCGATCATTCTGCAAGGAAAAGATATTGATCCGATCCCTACAAATTATTTGCAGCTGTTAGATAAGTTGAGTTCTTCCGACCCGAATATTGATGAGATCAGCAGCATCATTCAGCAAGATTTATCCTTGTCTTACAAGCTGTTAAAAGTAATGAATTCGGGAACGTTTTTCTTTAAAAGCAAAGTAACCTCTATTAAGCAGGCTGTTGTGCTTCTAGGACTTTTTGAGATAAAAAAATTGATTATGATACTTATGATGTCCAGCATGAAAAAAGCAGACAATCAAACCGAATTATTGAAAATGAGCTTAACGAGAGCTTCTTTCTTTGAGCGCACAGCAAGTATTTTTGAATTAAACAAAAATCAGCTTTACATGTTTGGCATGTTTTCGCTGATAGACACGATCCTTAACAAAAATATGAAAGATATCATTGAAGATCTGCCGATAACAAATGAGCTGGCTGATGCTTTAGTTGGTAAAAATGAAACGTATAATTTGGCTCTTTCTGCAGTAAAGTGTATTGAGCATGGGGAGTGGGACGAATTACAAAAGCTATGCCGCGCACTTCAGACATCAGATGCTGAATTGTTGATGAATTATCAAGCAAGTACTTTAACAGCAGATCAATTTGTTCATGCTCATACGGAAAGTACAGTTCAATAAAGAAAAAAAGGGACTTCCGTTACTGGAGGTCCCTTATATGTTACTTAAATATGCCGACAGCCCTTTGGGGATCTGCAGGTCCTTCATGTTCGAGTGCATCGAAAACAAAATTAAAAGCAAGTGGATCTTGAGCAATGTTCTGATGCTCAATTTGATCGTACGGATAATAATCTTGGATCGTTATATTCGTTACGTTCCCTGTCTCTCCTTTTAAAAAGGCTGAGGTGAAAGGAACAACAATCTCATCATTACGTGTTGTAACCACCGTGTATGATACATCGCCTGGTGTTTCGTCACCTTCATTAAGCTCCAGAAGAAAATCCGAACCTGCTGCTTGCTGCTGGCACGCTGTGCATGAGGCAAGATCTGCTCCTGTTGATGTGAGCTTTGTTAGCCCGGCAACACCTTCCGTTCCATGATTTGATGGAACAAGTCCAATCAAATCCTCTACTTTTTTAGCTCCACCTAGGTTCTTCATATAATAACGCGGCATCATTCCGCCTTGGCTATGTCCGACGATTGAAACTTTTTGAGCTCCTGTTAAGTTCAAAACGTTATCTATAAAAGTCTTAAGTTCGGCAGCTGAATCCTCAATAGGACCAGATGCAGGTACAGCACCGGTATACCCGTAATTTAAGGAATAAACACAATATCCTTTTTCTTTTAACAGAGGTGCTAAATTAACAAAGTTTCTTTCCATCGTTTCAAAAGTTCCGGGTACGAGGACGACAGGTTCAGGGTGCTCTGCACTTGGCTTGCAGGAAGCGTCATTGGCACCTGGAGGAGGGAGTCCTTCTTCTGTCAGGAATCCACCGGCAGATGAATCATTTGCGATAGCTGTTGTTTGGCTGCCACTGATCGTCATAACTGAAACGAGAATTACGGTAAAAATCATACTTAACCACTTTGACATTACACATCCCTCATTTCTATTTTTAATAAAAAAAGACACCCCAAAATTCCCTCATATGGGATTTATGCGTGTCTCCAGATTCCTGCATAATCTAAAAATTAACTTAGGTAACATTAAACTAGAGAATGTAAGCGTTGTCAACGGTAAAAATATGATTTTTGGAGTAAAATACTAGTTAACAAAACGAGGAGGAGTATTTATTTATGAAGTTATCGATTTTAGATCAGTCACCAATTTCTTACGGTCATACTCCTCATCAAGCATTAAATGCTTCAATGGAACTGGCTAAAGCGGGAGAAAGACTCGGCTATGAAAGATATTGGATCGCTGAACACCATAACTTCTCTGGACTAACCTGTTCAGCTCCTGAAGTGATGCTCGGGGTTATCGGTGCAAACACAAAATCAATTCGTATCGGTGCTGGTGCCGTTTTACTGCCTCATTATCGGCCATACCGAGTTGCCGAAACGTATAACATGCTGGCTACTCTTTTTCCAGGCCGTATCGATCTTGGAATCGGACGCGCGCCAGGTGGATCTGCTGAAGCATCGATGGCTTTGTCTATTAACTTTTTAGAACAAGTGCGGAAAATGCCCAAAGCTATTAAAGAACTTCTCCATTTTCTTTATGATGACTATCCATCCGATCACATGTTTTCTAAGATCTCAGCATCTCCTGTTCCGAATGTATCGCCTGAACCTTGGATCCTTGGTACAAGTGATAAGAGTGCTATTTCAGCTGCTGAAAACGGTTTGGCGTACGCCTTTGGTCATTTTATGAGTGAGAAGCCAGGCGAACAAATTTTAAAAACGTATCGGGAACACTTCAAACCAGGAAGGGTTCAAAAAATACCTAAAACGATTATTGCCGTGTCTGTTATTTGTGCAGAAACAACTGAAGAAGCTGAGGAATTAGCTCTGCCTGTACTTTTATGGAGAATACAAAATAAAAAAGGTAAAGGGGGCAAGGGAGTACCTTGCATAGAAGAGGCTAAAAGTTACTATTCAACGGAAAAATGGTCGGAGATAATAAATGAATCAAGGGACAAGATGATAATTGGCACCCCTAATCAAGTAAAACAAGAACTTTTAAAACTGCAAAAACTTTATAATACTGATGAGATGATGATCATTACCATTACACATAGATATGAGGACAGAATACGTTCATATGAGCTGCTGGCAGAAGAAATAATAGGAAAGTAGATAAAAAAAGCATTATTTTTTTAATCACCAACGTATCTTGTTATACTATTAGTGATTATTAAAATATAGTAGCTAATTTTTTTGCTTCACATATAAGGAGGACTCACATATGTCCAATCGTAAAAAGAGTATCAGTGATATTCCGTTTTCAGTTTTAGACTTGGCTCCGTTAGTCGAAGGCGGAACGGCATCTGATTCTTTTAAGAATACGCTAGATCTTGCTCAGCATGCTGAAAAGTGGGGGTACAATCGCTATTGGCTCGCTGAACATCACAATATGCCAGGAATTGCGAGTTCTGCTACATCGGTCGTAATAGGTTATGTGGCTGGGGGAACCTCAAAGATTCGTGTAGGATCTGGAGGAATTATGCTGCCCAATCATGCACCTCTCGTCATAGCTGAACAGTTTGGCACTCTAGAGTCCATGTATCCTGATCGAATCGATCTTGGACTTGGCCGTGCTCCGGGTACGGATCAACTGACAGCACATGCTTTGCGCCGTGAACTTAGTATGAGCGGGGACGAATTTCCGATGCAGCTTGATGAATTACGTACTTATTTGAATCCGGAATTGGCAGAAGGCAGCATGAAGGTAAGAGCAATACCAGGAGAAGGGCTTAAGATTCCAATCTGGCTTCTGGGTTCTAGTGGTTTCAGTGCAAGACTTGCTGGACGGCTAGGACTACCTTTTGCATTTGCTAGTCATTTTTCACCGGAAAATACATTGCCTGCATTAGAGTTATACAGAAATACTTTCACCCCATCAGAAGTACTCGACGAACCATATGCGATGGTTGGAGCAAATGTAGTAGCTGCGGATACGGATGAAGAGGCTGAGTTGCTTGCTACTTCACTTCAGCAGCAGTTTTTAAATTTAATTCGAGGTACTCCAACGCCACTTAAGCCGCCTGTCGAAAGTATGGAAGGTCTTTGGAGTCCATTTGAAAAAGCAACAATAGACAAGCAGTTGCGTACAACATTTGTTGGGAATATTGAGACAGTAAAAGAGAAATTACAATCGTTTCTTGATGAAACAGAGGCAGACGAAATTATTATTAACAGCCAGATTTACGATCATCAAGCACGGCTTCGGTCGTTCGAATTACTTTCAAGTGCTCTAAAGGAAAAGTAAAAGAAAAGCGTACTCCGTAAATTTCTATGGTGTACGCTTTTTTTGTGTTTTCTTATGCTTTTTGATAATTCAGATCCCAAGAAATCCCAAAGCGGTCTTTCACTTTGCCGTACTTTGCACCCCAAAATGTATCTTGTAGCTCCATTAATATAGTCCCGTTTTGACTTAGTTTTTCATAAAGATTTTGAATTTCTTCTTCACTTTCAGTCTCAAGAACGAGTGAGATGTTATTACCCTCTGTAATTTCATGGCCAGGAAAGCTGTCAGAGGCCATCAAAAAAAGATTACCTTTTTTAAATTTTGCATGCATAACACGGTTATCAGCCTCTGGAGGAGTAGGGAAGTCAGCTTCTCCAAATGTTTGAATTTCTGTGATTTCACCGTTAAAAACGTCTTTGTAAAAATTTAAAGCGTCTTTTGCATTGCCGTTAAATGATAAATAAGGAACAGCTTGATTTTTCACGAGAAACACTCCTCTTTTGTTAGTCAAACTACAAGTTCATCTTACTATAAGCCCAAGTTAAAAACAAGAACATTTGTTCGACAAATCTCTTTTTATGAAAGGAGATTGATTAATAGTTATAGAACTTATTTAGTAGTTAATTTATTGTGTGAAAAAATAGGGAGGTCAGGGTGATGGATAAAACGGTACAGCTGCAAAAGTTTAATGTATGGGCAAATGATAAGGTGTTCGAACATTTAAAAACTCTTCCATCCGAAATCTATCGTAAGGAAACTCATAGTGTATTTCCATCGGTTTCAGCAGTGCTTATACATATGTATCAAGTCGATTATGTTTGGCTAAAGGCCATGAAAGGGGAAGACTTTCATGATATAGTAGCGACACTTGGACAATTAACTGAGGAGTTAAATACTGCAAGTTTGGATGAAATGGGATTAAAATTTAAAGAATTGAGCAGAAAATACGACTCTTTTATTTCGAGTCAAAAGGATATAACCTCACAAACAACTATTAATCATCCTCATTTTGGGACACTTCAATCTAATTATGCTGATCTTATCCAGCATGTTGTTAATCACGGAACCTATCATCGCGGGCATATCTCAGCTATGTTAAACCAGCTGGGACACAAAGGAGCCTCAATTGATTATGTTTTTTATCTATACTCACTCCAGCATCAATAGGAAACGAAGTAGAGACCGCTACACTAGGGTGGTCTCTATTTTTATTTCTCAAATCTTCCATTGTGGATTTTGTATTAGCGCTGGACCGCTATGATTTATTAGCCATGCAGCCGCATTTTCCTGTCTTTCGTTTCTGGTCATTTTACATCATGGGGAGGAACAGTAGTTGACACCCATGAGCCTTTTTTTACGAGGCTTTACGAGCTTGTCATTAATAATATCATTTACGTAGGAATGTTTGCGAAGTCAACAATTCTTCTTATAGGTTTTGTGGGGATTTCTATTATTGCTTTGCTGAAAAATAAAACAAAAGAGGCAGGGGTCTTCCTAAAAAAACACTATCTGATGCTGACACTTCTATTGATTTATTTTTTATGGAATCTGTTTGCACAAAATGTAGAGAAACCAAGACATTCATTCCCAATAACACTTATGCTTCTGTTCATATGGCTCGTTTCAATTGCAGGGAAACACACACTTTTAAAGTGGGCGTGTATGGGTCTTACTGTTATGCAGCTAGTCATCGGTATCCCGATCCTAAAAGAACAGACGGAAAAAATCCGGCTGTCTACCAGTCTGCAAACTATCTCGCTCAAAAAGATGAAGAGTCTGTTATATACACTTGGGAAGAAACTCGTGTCTTTCAGTACTTGGATGTTCCTTTTGAACACAAGAGGTTTTATACGTATGATTTGTTTTTACAGGACAAGAAGTACAATAAAAATAAGAAGATATATGTGACGAATCATCTGATTGAAGGGTTTAAGGAACAAGGGATAGATGTTTCAGATCATCTTGAAGAAGTTAAAACACTCAGATCAAATGAACTCTTTGATCCTGTGTATGATGAAATCACATTGTATCGTTGGGAAGATAAATAAGGTTCTTTTGGAAGTCGTTGATCTCCGCTCCAGGATGCTCGCTTTCCGCGGGGCGTGCGGTGAGCCTCCTCTGCGCTATGCGCCGTTAGGAGTCTCACCTGTCCCGCTGATCCCGCAGGAGTCTCGCACCTTGCGCTCCAATCAACTTGTCAACGATGAACTCTACAAAAACCATCCAAAAACAATCTTTTAGAAATAGCAACAAAGTTTGCAAAGGACAAATCCAGTTTGGATTTGTCCTTTTATTCCTTATTGTTCTTTTGAATTTCTTCTTTCAGCTTATTAATATAATTCTGCTTTTCCTTTTCGTCTTTTAAAGTGCCAGGTCCAGGTGCTTTGTTTTTTAAGTATTTTTGGAGAGCTTTTGTAATCTCCTCTTGTGAAGCATCTTCTGGTATTTCTCCTTTTTTCTTTAACATCTCTATAATCTTTTCATCGTTAGCTATCATATTAACCGCCTCGTTTGTTGGTTCTTTGTCAACGGGTTGCTCACTTTTAGAGTCTTCTGTGTTCGAACAAGCTGTAATTGAAACTGTTAATAAAAAAGTTATTAGTAGTGTCAACCATTGTTTCATTGGATCACCCCTATACTCGTGTTTATCATTTATTATGACACAAAACCCAATTGCATAAGGGCAATTGGGTTTTGATGTTTTATTTATCTGCGAGAGATCTTAATTTTTCCTACTGTATCGTCCTTGCTGGAACCAACTACTTCAAATTGAAGTCCGTAAGTCGGTACATTACGGCCAGCATGTGGATTGCCAGGGTTGCTGTAATCTTGTTTATCGTTAAACTTAGGGTTTGGACTAACGTTCTTATCTGTCATCGTTAATCCAAGCAGTTCACGATAATCAAGGAACATTTTTCCGCTCTTTTTCTTGCTGAACGCTGCATCATGTACGAGGTAACGAGCGGATGCTACAGAGTTGTCACTCCATTTTAGTGTTTCCTGGTTTGCATCAACGACTCCTAAGAATCCTTCACCAGGGTGGAAGCCTGTCCAGTTATCGCTGTAGCTGTCATCAACATACCAAACTACCAATCCGCCATCGTATTTCATCAAGCTGTCGCCACGGCGGATATGTGCTAAACCTTCGTCAACGCCTTCATGATTTCTCCACTCTAATAGATAGTAGTGATCAGAGTAGAATTTACCTTGGTCTTTCTTAAAACCTTCTAAAGTAAACACAGGCTCACCTTCAGCATCATCAAACAGTGTTTGAGTGCCATCAACATTAACTGCTACGTCATCTACATAAAAACCAGGTTCAACAGCAGCAACATCTGTCCAGTAGTTCAGTTTCACATTAATCTTTTTACCTTTATAAGATGAAAGATCAAATGTTCCGTCAACCCATCCATCAGAGTTACCTGTAATACCATGTCCGGGATTCTGGTCATGCGGATCAGTTTCTGTTGTTAAATTACCAGGAATTGAAACCCAAGTGTCAGTGCCTTCTTCTTGTACTTGAACGGATGCATAATCCCAATCTTGTTCAATTTGATACCAAGTTTTAAAAGTAAGCTCTGCAGATGTTGCATTTGTTAAATCTAGAGAAGTTACCATTGAGTTATTCAGGTTGTTGCCTTTTCCGCTATGGTACTCATAATCACCGCTGAAAGGAGTATTAACGACCGTTTCCTTTTGAGGAAGGTCTACACGAACAGCGTCGTTATTCGTTCCTTTTGTATTGGCTTGATCTAAAAGAATTTCAGTACCTTTAGGATTTAATTCATCAAGATGATACGTTTCACCTGTTAACCAGTTTGACTCAGTCATACTAGATTGTAAAAATTCTTTCGACCATGCACTGAATCCAGTAGGCTCAGTTCCAGGAATATCCCCAGCCCAGCTTCCGCTAGACATGATCGACCAATATGCTACAGGCTCACCAGATCCAGAATATTGTGTGTCATATTCATCAGGCAGCCCTAAGTCATGGCCATATTCATGTGCGAATACGCCAGCTGCTCCGTCAGCGGGTTCGATTGTATAGTCGTAAGCATACATTGTATCTGCTCCCCAGTAGTCAACTTCCGGAGATGGAGATTCTGGAATAGAGAAGATACCTCCTAAATTCCATCGATGGCTCCATACAGCATCTCCACCTAGAGAACCGCCGCCAGCTTCTTCACCAACACTAGAGTGAACGATCATTAAGTGATCCACTAATCCATCTGGTTCACGAAGATCTCCATCTCCGTCCAAGTCATAGCGGTCTTCTTGGTCGAACTCACTTAAATCAATGTTTGGATCATTAGCTGCAGCAGTTAATGCTTCTTTAACCAGATCCCGCGGCTTAGCGTCACTGCCGTCTGGGTCAGGCACGTTTCCACCATAGTACGCTGCAGGATGTTGTGCCTGGTACCAGCCGCCAACTTTACCTGTGATCGAATAGCTGCCGCCGGATTGCTGTTCATAATACTCTTTTACTGAAACTAGATCTTCGCCATTTGGACCTTCATAGCCATCTTCACCAAAAATCATATCTTCATAGTGTTCTTTTAAGTATTCATCATAATGCATATCTGTCTCTTCAGGTGCGATATCGTTTGCCTTAAAGTCAGGATACTCTACTAGAAGTACAAGAACGTTATCAACACGTTGGCCGCCATTCCATTTTTCTTCTTCAACCGGCTTGATGTCTTTGCCTTTACCTTTCTTGCCATGCTTTAGTCCATCTTTTTTATGCTTCTTGTGTCCTTTTTCATCAGTTTTAGCATGCTCATCTTCAAGCTCTCCTTTTGGAAGAGATTCAGCATGCTCTTGTTTGTTCTTCAAAAACTGCTGAAGCTTTGCTTGTGCTTCGGCTTCACTTGCATTCTTTGAAATCTGTCCGTTCTTCTTGAGCATTTCTATTAATCTTTCATCGTTGGCCACTGCTAAATCGAATGGACCACCCGTATGTTTATGGCTTTTTTCCTCGACTGACGATGCCTTGACATCTGACAGAACATTGACAGGTGCGGCGCTTACGCTTGCAAAAGTGCTGCAGCTTAACATCGCTGCAAGGGCTGCTGAAACCCATTTTCCCTTTTTCACTAAAATCCCCCCTAGAAGTAGTTTCACGGCCTGAAATCAACAATGACTATTGTCGAATAATTCCGCATATTCAAAATGTTACCACGTCATGTCGAAATCTAGAATAGGTGATATATCCCTTGTTTTTCCTTTGAAATGAGGATATTTTACTATTAAAGGGACTATTTTGAAGTAGTCGAAATTTAAGAAAAAATATATAATAACCGAATTTAACGCTATTTTTTGATAGGGCTTTTGGATTACGTAAGATAAACTAAAATTATTTAAAAATTAGATTACTATTGTGTTTTATTTTAATAAAGTAGTGAAAATAGTAGGGTGGAGTTTTAGTACATACAGAAATAGAGCGCATTCATGAAAGGTCGGTCAAAGACATTGTCAATTTCTATTCACCCAAAATCAGTTACTAGTAACTTAGAGAGTGCGCTCTCACATATAGGTTTTGTATTAAACAAAAAATCATAGAGATGTATAAGCAGGAGCCGCGATTAAAAAAGTGTTTCTTTTTTTAGTTTTAATTAGTCTAAATTTTCTTTTTACTTTATAATGTATATTATAAACTTATCAGTCGTTTTTATTTGAACTAACTGGAGGGGGAAATTTAATGAAGACATTTGAAGAAAAATTAGATCAATATGCTGAACTTGTTGTGAAAGTTGGATTAAGCATGCAAGAGGGGCAAAAGTTATTAATTAGTTCTCCAATCGAAGCTGCAGAATTTACTCGTAAAGTAACAAAACATGCCTATGAGAACGGTTGTAATAGAGTGATGGTGGACTGGGTTGATACCCAAACCAACCGTATTCATTATACGAGCGCGAAGGAAGAAGTACTGAAAGATGACCTTCAATCTTGGGAAATCGAAAAATATAACAGTCTTGTAGAAAATCACGATTGTTTCTTGATGGTAACTGGAAATGACCCGAACGCATATAAAGGTGTTCCTTCAGAGCGTATGATGTTCGTTCAAAAGAATAGAGGGGAAAAGCTGCAAGCCTTTTCAGCTGGCCAGCTTAGAGGTGATATGCACTGGGCGATTGCTGGTGCACCGACAGCAGGCTGGGCAAAATCTGTATTCCCTGAAAAAAATGAAGAAGAAGCAGTTGAAGCATTATGGGAGGCGATTTTTAAAACCGTTCGTGTAGACCAGGCGGATCCAGTTGCGGCATGGGAAGAGCATGTTAAAACACTTTCAGAAAAAGTAGATTACTTAAATGAGCAGAGATTTAAAACACTGCATTATAAATCAGAAGGCACAGATTTAAGCATTGATTTGCATCCTGACCATACGTGGATTGGAGGAGGACACAATTCTACATTCGGTACTTACTACATTCCTAACCTGCCAACAGAAGAGGTGTTCACTACGCCTAGAAAATATGGTGTAAATGGAAAAGTATCAAGTTCTAAGCCTTTGTCGGCTATGGGGAACCTCATCGATAACTTCAGTCTAACGTTTAAAGATGGGAAAGTGGTCGAATTTACTGCAGAAGAGGGATACGATACACTGAAACAGCTGCTTAGCATCGATGACGGCATGGGGTATCTGGGAGAAGTAGCTCTTGTACCTTATGACTCGCCTATCTCGAACTCAGGCATCATTTTTAACAATACACTGTATGATGAGAATGCTTCTTGTCACTTGGCAATTGGTACTTCGATCACAATGTCTGTTAAAGATGCAGGGAACCTTACACCTGAACAGATGGAAGAGAAAGAAATTAATCACAGCCGCGGCCATACTGATTTCATGATCGGTTCTGCTGACCTTGAAATTGAAGCAGAATATGAAGATGGCAAACGCATTCCGCTATTTAAAAACGGAAACTGGGCGATATAAAGATAAAAAGACTCCAATGACTGGAGTCTTTTTTTACGGACAATTTTTGATAGGCAGACCTCAATCAACAGGATACCAAATTTTAGAAAAACAGTCTATTTCTTTTTTGATTTTTTCGTTAAGCTTTATTTAGCAAGAAATTAAGGAGGTTATAAAATGAATACATTTTTTGATCAATCGCCTTATGAGATTAAATTGGAGTGGGGAATAAGAGGAGCGAGGGAAGCGGCAAAAAGAGAGGAAATTTTAATCATTGTTGATGTATTAAGTTTTTCTTCAACTGTAATAGCCGCTCTGGAAAATGAAGCCGTCATTTATCCTTTTCCTCCACCTATTAATGAGAAGGCAAAAAAGTATGCAGATCAGCTCGGTGCTGAGCTTGTTGTCGGAAGAGCAGAGGCGATTGAAACGGGTAAACATTCACTCTCACCGAACTCTTTCACAGCAGATGATTGCGGAAAATCGTATGTGCTTTGTTCTCTAAACGGTGCTGCGTGTGTGGAAGTTGCCAAAAAAGTCCCTGCGCTCCTGTTGGGTTCTTTACGAAACGCACAAGCTGTTGCAGAAGCAGCTTTAGAAATGAAAAAAAAGATTGGAAAACCAATTACGATTATTGCTTGCGGCGAACGCTGGGAAAAAGCTTCTGCCGATGAAAATGAACTAAGACCGGCGATTGAAGATTATTTAGGAGCAGGAGCCATTATCTCATCACTCAATGGCTCTTTATCTCCTGAAGTTTTCGTTTGCAAACAAGCATATCAAGGATCAAAGCATGAGCTATCTAATTTAATAAGAAAATGCGGCAGCGGCAGAGAATTAGCAGAACGTGGTTTTGCGAAGGATGTAGATTTTTGCCTGCAATTGAATTCCAGTACTATAGTACCCGCTTTATCTGGAAATAAATTTATCAGCTTTGAACCATCTAATTCTTTGACCCTTTTTTGAAAGTTTGACTTCGTTGAAGTTGACTGGAGCGCAAGGTGCGAGACTCTAGCAGGATCAGGGTGACAGGTGAGACTCCTATCGGCGCAAAGCGCAGAGGAGGATCACCGCACGCCCCGCGGAAAGCGAGCATCCTGGAGCGGAATTCAACCACTTTCAAATACTACAAAGTTTCCGAAAGCAGCCTTTCTTTTAAAAAAATTAAGAATATAACTGACCTCCTCATGGAAAAATAACGAAAACAGAGGAGGTTTATGTATGAAAAAGTTAGTCGCGCTCTTCGCGGCGTTCACGATTGTACTTGCCGGCTGCGGCGGCGGCTCTAATGAAATGAAAGAGAGTGAAGCCGCACCGAAGAATATGAGCAATGAAACAAGAGAAAGTCCTCGGCTTGAACAAATTAATTCACCAAAAAAGACACAGCAGGATACATCTAAAGCTGAGATCAAACACGGAAAAACAAAGATTGAAACACTTGGTTTTTTAGAGCCGCTTGAAGCGAAGCAATCGGTTAAAGATGTTAAAGAAGCAGAAAACTACCTTACTTATATCGCTTTCTTCAGTTACCAAGTCAATAAAAATGGTACCTTAAAGCCGATCAAAGACTGGGCTGCACTTAAAGAAATCAAAAAGACACGTGCGATGCCTATGATGGTCTTAACGAACTTCGCAGAAGGCAACTTTTCTCCAGAGATCGCACATAACATTTTTACTAATAAACAAGCTTCTAAAACACTTATTGGCAGTGTGATCAGCACGATGAAACAAAAAGGCTATAAAGCGCTGAATATCGATTTTGAACATATTAAAGAAAAAGACCGTGAGCTATATAACGGATTTTTAGAAACGATTATTCCTCAAGTACAAAAAGAGGGATTCAAGGTTTCTACAGCACTTGCTCCAAAAACAAGTGATGAACAAAAAGGACCTTGGCATGGTGCACATGATTACAAGCGCCATGGAGAACTGGCTGATTTTGTTGTCCTCATGACTTACGAGTGGGGCTGGTCTGGCGGACCTCCAATGGCTGTAGCACCTGTTCCGCAAGTAAAGAAAGTTGTTGATTATGCGGTGTCTGTTATACCGCCTGAAAAAATCATTATGGGCGCACCGCTTTATGGCTATGACTGGACACTTCCATATAAAAAAGGAAATAAATTTGCGAAGCGCATTGCTCCTGCTGAAGCTCATGACTTAGCTTTAAAAGAAGGGGCTTCTGTAAAATATGATAACGAAGCACAAGCTCCGTTTTTTAACTATAAAGACGATAAAGGAAAAGAACATGTTGTCTGGTTTGAAAATGAGCAAAGTGCCGAGGCGAAAAATAAGCTTGTAAAACAATATAAGCTTAGAGGACTAGCGTATTGGGTGCTTGGGGAACCATTCCCTGAAAACTGGACCCTATTACGTGATGAATTCCAGATTGCAAAAAAATAATAAACTATAAAGAGGCCGACTAATGGATTTTAGTCGGCCTCTTTGTTATGTTCAGGTAATTTTAGATAGGGAATCCAAAAGTTTTAGCTTTGATTCCACAAATTTTGGTGCTGAATCCAAAAATATCTGTCTTAAATCAACGAGTTTTTCCCATCAATCCACAAATTGTTATATATATGTGACACAACATCAATTTATGAATCCCCTTATCTTTTCTGAGTATCAATCATCCTGTTCTGTTCATTCGGAATTCGTTTCGTATGATCATACTTCGCTTGTTCTTTTTCTTGTTTCTTTTTTTCCTGTTCTTTGAAATTTTCTTTCAACGTTTCATTCTTTTCTTCTGTCACTTTTATCCCTCCTAAAGGATTTGATATAGTCCTTTACCACGCTGTTGTGAAACAAAACGCGATTAGAAGGAAAAGTAACGTAAGTCCTATAAGGCAGCTGCCGATAAAGACTTATTTACCACTGCACCTTTTCTGTCAGGGAAAACCGTTTCGAAAAGATAATCAGGATACATATATGAAAGCTGTTCTGTTATAGAAGCTGCTTTTTGATGAGGTGTAAAAAACACGATCGCAGGACCAGACCCGCTGATCGCTGCACCATATGCTCCAAGTGATACTGCTTTTTCTTTTAGTTCACAATAAAAAGGAATGTTTTTCGTCCGGAATGGTTCATGGAACAGATCGCGATTCATCATATCTGCAGCTTTTTTCCAGTCATTCTTAATTAAAGCAGCAACGAGAACATTGCTGATTGCGCTTGCTTCAACCGCTTTATTAAAAGGAAGAAGATTCGGCAATGACTTTCGTGAATCTTTCGTATGCAGAACGTCATCAGGTATCGCGACAATCATTTCAACAGCAACGTCAGGAACATGGACCGTTTCGACACTTTTTCCATTATAAAAGCTGATTGTCAGCCCGCCATAAATAGCGGGTATCACGTTATCAGGATGTTTCTCTATAGAGCTCGCTAACAGTGCTTTTTCTTTTTTTGATAGCTGCAGATTTAAAAGGGTATTAGCCAGCTCAATTCCAGCAACGATTGCGGATGCAGAACTTCCCATGCCCTTTGAAAGCGGAAATCCGCTCTCAACCTCCAGTTTGCATGGAGGCAGGTCTTTATGAAAATGTTTAGCTGTAAACTGAGCAGCTTGGATGATTAAATTCTTTTCTTCACCATTTAAAGATTGCAGTTCTTCGCCATAAAAAACCGTTTTCCATTCTGATGCTTGCTGAACATGAACAGATAAATAACGATTAAGTGCGAGCCCGACAGAGTCAAAGCCTGGACCAAGGTTGGCAGTGCTGGCGGGTACATGAATGGAAAAAGCATCAAGCTTCATTTAAACAACACATCCTTTCAGCTGCTGACGTAATTGATTAAGATCATTGGGAATTACAACAGGTTCTTGCGCAACAGTTTTTAATGCAATATCAGGATCTTTCAATCCATTGCCAGTTAAAACGGCAACAATAGAAGCTCCTTTTGGCAAGAGTCCTTGCTTATGCTGTTTATATAATCCTGCGATTGTACTGCAGGAAGCTGGTTCTGCAAATACACCTTCTTTTGAAGCGAGCATCTGATAAGCTTCTAAAATTTCTTCATCTGTTACACTGTCGATTATACCGCCTGACTCATCTAGAGCTGCAGTCGCCAGCTGCCAGCTTGCAGGGTTGCCGATTCGGATAGCTGTTGCAATCGTATCTGGATTCTTTACGGCGCTGCCATTTACAATGGGCGCGGCCCCTGCAGCTTGAAAGCCATGTATTCTTGGCAGACCTGACGCCTTTACCGAATCGTATTCTTTAAACCCTTTCCAATATGCACTTATATTGCCTGCGTTTCCGACAGGGATCGCGAGAATGTCTGGCGCTTTTTCGAGAGAATCAACAAGTTCAAAGGCTGCTGTTTTTTGACCTTCTAATCTGAATGGATTTACAGAATTAACAAGTGTATAGCCTTCTTCTTCGCTCATTTGTTTAACCATTTCAAGCGCTTCATCAAAATTACCTTGGATGGCAAAAATTTCAGCTCCGTACATTTTGGCTTGTGCGAGCTTCCCTTGGGCGATTTTTCCGTCTGGAATCACGACGATACAACGCAAACCTGCACGGGCTCCGTATGCTGCAGCAGCTGCTGAAGTGTTGCCTGTAGATGCGCAGATAATCGCTTTGCTGCCAGCTTCTTTCGCTTTGGCAACAGCAAGCACCATACCCCGGTCTTTAAAGGAACCTGTTGGATTGGCGCCTTCATATTTCGCGTACAAATTGATGCCCCATTCCTTTGAGAGATGATCTAACGGAATAAGAGGTGTATGACCTTCATTTAAAGAAAGCAAGGGGGTGTCGTCATTTACAGGCAAGTACTCTTTATATTGATGAAGCAATCCATTCCAATGCATGTTAAGCTCCCTCCACTCTGTAGTGACTTTTAATTTCCTGAACAACATCTGAATCACGCAGCAAATTGTACACCCGGTTGTCTTGCTGCTTGTTCGTGCCATGAGTGACGATTACTACTTCCGCAACACCTTTTTCATCAACAGGACTTTGGATTAACTTTTCCAAAGAGATCTCATGAAGTGCGAAGAGGGAAGTGATTGCCGAGAATGCGCCTGCTTCATCTTTAATATGCAGTCTATAAAAGAATTTTCCATCGATTTCTTCAGGCTGCTTTAATTGTTTATCAAATTGCGGGGCAACAGCGCTTTTTCCGTTTACACCTAAACGCATATTTTTGACTACAGCAACTAGATCTGAAACGACGGATGTTGCTGTTGGAAGCTGGCCGGCACCAGGTCCAAAAAACATAGTTTCCCCGACAGATTCTCCATACACATAAACGGCATTATACTCATTCTGCACACTTGCTAAAGGATGAGAATCCGGCAGCAGCGTAGGTTCTACACTAATCTCCACTTTTCCGTTATCTTTCTTTGCGTTGCCAATGAGTTTAAGCGTATAGCCAAATTGTCTCGCATATTCGAGATCCTCTTGTGTCACTCTCGAAATACCAGTTACGTTTACATCATCAAGATGGATATGCATTGAAAACCCGAGCGTTGAAAGAATAGCCATTTTTCTCGCCGCATCAATCCCTTCAACATCTGAAGTAGGATCGGCTTCTGCATAACCGAGTGATTGTGCTTCTTTTAGAACTTCTTCATAATTCCGCTGCTGTTTATCCATTTTTGTGAGAATATAATTCGTTGTACCGTTCACGATCCCCATCATTTTTGTAATACGGTCAGATGCAAGTCCGTCGACGAGTGATCGGATAATAGGGATTCCCCCTGCAACACTTGCTTCATAGAAAAGGTCGCATCCGTTTTGCTGAGCAACTTGCAGTAGTTCAGCTCCATGAAGTGCCATGAGATCTTTATTTGCTGTGATCACGTGTTTTTTGTTTTGCAGTGCAAGCGTGATATATTCGCGGGCAAGCTCGATGCCTCCCATTACTTCTATGACTACATGAATATCGGGGTTTTCTAGTACTTCCTCTGGCTGCTGTGTCAGCCAGTCTTTTTTTATTGCTACTAGTCGCTCTTTTTCGATGTTTTGAACTAAGATTTTTTCAATATAAACCGGACAGCCAACACGATGCTGAAGCCCTTCACGATTACCTTCAATCATTCTAACGACACCGCTACCAACTGTACCTAATCCTAAAAGTCCTACAGAAACATGATTTACCATTTCATCCACCCCTTATGTTTTTCTGAGAAATACACTTGTATGTTTGATAGGGACATTTTACATGGTGTTGAGGCAGGTTACAACAGATATTTTTGTAAAGATTAAGACAGCGCTTACATGATTTGTAGAATGTGCTGGAAAACCTGAGAATATAGAGGGATTCTATAGAAGAATTTGTCGAACTCGGATATGATAGATACAGGAAATGAGAGAAGGGGATAGTTTTTATGGTTTACCATTTAGAGGATACCATTACGGATACACTTAATTGTTTAGAAGAGAATATTTTTATTATAGATTTAGACTATAAGATTTCTTGGATGAATGAATCTGGAAAAGAACTTATTGAATCCATGAAATCTTATTTTAGATTAGATAAAGCGGAAGATCTTATCGGCACTCCGATTGCCCGTTTTCATAAAAATCCTTCTTATAAAGAAGAAATGCTTCAAAAAGGTGATTTTCCAATCGACATGCAGCTTGTCTTATTTAATAAATTTGTTGCAAGACTGGTTGTAAAGGAACTGATTGTCAAACAAGAAAAACTCGGGTTTATCCTGACTTGGAGGGATATTACCGAGCTTGAAAAAGATAAGGAAAAAACAAAAGCGCTAATCAATGAATTATCTACTCCAATATTGCCGACAATAGCGGAAAATACACTCCTCGTACCGCTTATCGGTGAGATGACATTTGAAAGAATGGAAAACCTGACGAGCAAATTATTAAACGAATGTTTAAATTATCATGCCGAATATGTCATCATAGATTTTTCAGGAATTACGACGGTAGAAGATCCTGACTTAGGCCAGGAAATTCAGAAGCTGACAACTACGGTTGAATTAATGGGAGCTGAAGTCCTTTATTGCGGATTTAAGCAAGACATGGTTAAGAACATGGTTGCTCTTGGTATTGATACAGATCAAAAATCCTTTGTGTCATTCCGTAATGCGATAAGATATGTTGTTTCTAAATTAGGAATTCCATCATGAACATGAAAAAGCAGCCGTTAATCAGGACGGCTGCTTTGTTTTGTTTATATTTTTGATGGCTTCTTTATAAGAAAGCGGACTTAATTCCTCCGAATGTACGAACTCCCACACCCAGTCCTCGTTAACTTTTGCGTATTCACGCAATGCCCAGCCGATGCCTTTACGAATAAAGAAGTCTTGTTCATATTTCGTCTCTTTAATAATATGTGCCATAAGCTCTTTATCAGTCTTTTCCTTATACCCCAATTGAAACAGGATAGCTGACCTCATCAGCCAAATATTTTTCGTTGCGATCCATCGCTCTGTTACAGGAACGATTTCTTCAGGAAACTTTTTAAAATAATAACCCGCAATGTTTTTAGCTATGTGATCGATGGTATCCCACCAGCTTTTATTTACAATGATATATTCAATCCATTCAATGTCGCTCTTCGTCATATGCTTTTTTAGCTTGTCAGCAATCGTTAGCCCCGCATATTGCATTTCACGTTCAGGTTTAGCCCACGCTTCATTTAAAAATGAAGACAGTTCTTCAGGATGAGGAAGTCCTTTTTCTTTAATAAAAGCTTTAAAGCTTTCTTTCAGAACTGGTGAACGCATGCCAAAGAATTCAAACTGATCCCTCATGTATTTTTTCATAGGAATAGCATCCTCTTTGTTCTCATGTTTTTTCAAATGTATCCACAAATCTTCTGTATACATATATCCCATCCTCTCATTAACAAAAGTATACAAAAAATTCTTAACAAACTGAAACTTTTTATTTAGTTATCCGTAAATTTACATATAAAACCAATATTGGAATTTATATTACTGTCGACAAAATCTTACATTTTTTTCTTGTTCTTTTTGATATGGTTAAAGAAATTCGACATGGGGGGCTTGTTATTTAAAAATAATCGTTCAATAAAGGGATAGGGAGAGATGGCCATGGAACTGTTCGGGTATCCGTTATCAACTATATACTTAGGAAGTTTCATCGTTTTTGGATGTATCACGTTCGTTTATATTCTTTTTGGTGACATGCTTGATGCAGCAATGGAATTCTTGCATCCTGCACTTATTCTTTCTTTCTTTACAATCGGCAGCGCTTCTGGTTACCTGCTGGAGGTTATGACCGGAATCAATAGCTGGTTCATCCTTGTGTTCAGCTGTCTGCTTTCCATTTTACTCGTAACCCTTTTAAATGTATTTGTTTTAACACCTATTCGATCGGCAGAAGAATCATTGGCTTATCGGGATGAGGATTTAAAAGGAAGAGTAGGTACAGTCATTACATCTGTTCCGGCTGATGGTTTTGGAGAGATATTAATAGAAGGAATAAGCGGAAGAATCTCAAAGACCGCTGTAAGCATGGATAACAAACCGATTCAGCAAGGTGAGAAGATTTTAATTATCGATATTCAAAAAGGTGTCGTATCGGTTATGCGTTATGAGCAAGTAGAACAAACATATTTTCATTAATCTGGAGGGGATTTCATGAGTTTTTCGCCATTATTTATTGTAATTGGGATTGCCGTATTTCTAGTAGCTGCTCTTATTAGTGTTTTTATTACAAAGTACCGTACAGCAAGTCCTGATGAAGCATTGATCGTAACAGGAAGCTTCTTGGGAAGCAAAAACGTGAATATCGATGAGTCAGGCAACAGAATCAAAATTGTACGCGGAGGCGGTACGTTCGTTCTGCCGGTGTTCCAGCAAGCAAAACCTCTTAGTTTATTAACGAGCAAACTGGATGTTCAAACGCCAGAAGTGTATACAGAACAAGGTGTTCCCGTTATGGCTGACGGAACGGCAATCATCAAAGTCGGAAGCTCAATCGGTGAAATCGCAACAGCTGCGGAACAGTTTTTAGGAAAGTTAAAAGAAGATCGAGAAAACGAAGCACGTGAAGTGTTAGAAGGACATTTGCGTTCGATTCTAGGTTCCATGACTGTTGAAGAAATCTATAAAAACCGTGAGAAGTTTTCTCAAGAAGTTCAGCGTGTTGCTTCACAGGATCTAGCAAAAATGGGATTAATCATCGTTTCATTTACTATTAAGGACCTGCGTGACAAAAACGGTTATCTTGATGCACTCGGTAAGCCGCGTATTGCACAAATCAAGCGTGATGCTGATATGGCAATGGCAGAGGCTGAAAAAGAAACGCGCATCAAACGCGCAGAAGCAGATAAAGAAGCTAAACAATCCGAGTTAGGACGCGCGACAGAAGTAGCGGAAGCTGAAAAGATGAATCAGTTGAAGGTAGCCGAATACCGTCGCGAACAAGATGTTGCAAAAGCACGTGCTGACCAGGCGTATCATTTAGAAGAAGCAATCGCTAAACAACAAGTTACAGAAGAGCAGATGCAGATTAAGATCATCGAGCGTCAAAAGCAGATCGAGCTTGAAGAAAAAGAAATTCTGCGTCGTGAAAAACAATATGATTCAGAAGTGAAGAAGAAAGCCGATGCAGACAGATATGCAGTTGAGCAATCGGCGGAAGCGGATAAACGCAAGCAGGTTGCAGAAGCTGATGCGCATAAGTACCGTGTAGAAGCAATGGCAAAAGCAGAAGCGGAAAAAGTTCGACTCGACGGTCTTTCAAGAGCAGAAGCAGAACGTGCTAAAGGGGAATCTGAAGCTGAAGTTATCCGTCTAAAGGGTCTTGCAGAAGCGGAAGCGAAGCAAAAGATCGCAGAAGCGTTCGAGCTATACGGCCAGGCGGCAATGATGGATATGATGATCAAGATGCTTCCGGAATATGCGAAACAGGTTGCAGCACCACTATCTAATATCGATAAGATCACTGTCGTAGATACAGGCGGCGGTGAAAACGGCGGAGCCAACCGCATTACGGGATATGCAACAAACTTGATGTCCACATTGCAAGAATCCTTGAAAGCTTCCTCTGGGATCGATGTAAAAGAAATGCTGGAAAACTTCTCAGGTAAAGGAAACGTTCGTCAAAGTATTGACGACCTTCGCATCGAATTTGCTAAAAAAGAACCAAACGCTGCAGGAACGAAAGAAAAAGCAGAAGTAACATCTTCTAAAGGAGAATAAATAGAAGAAAAGCTTACTCTAGCGGGCTGGAAATGCCCGTCGCGAGTAAGCTTTTTTCTAAATATGAAGATTTATGCTCGATAGCGGGGATTTATGCTCGTTCAGCGGAGTTTATGATTGCTGAACGAGCGGTTCCTAAGATTTACGAGCGGTTCAGCTGATCCTTAACCGCTTGCAATTTACCTTCCATCGTTGATTTTTTATCGCGGCGGTCATCGATGCGAATATTTGTAGCAACCCGCTGAATGCCATTTGCAAATGGAACTTCGTGAAGCTGCTGGATCACGTCAAAAAGATCGGAAAGCTCACCTTCGATCAATGTGCTCATCGGTGTGAGCTGATATTTTACTTTACCTTCATTTCGTTGAAGTACCTTTTGTATTTCTGCTACATAGGAACTTACACTTGGGGTTTCAGTACCGATTGGAATGATTGTAATATCTGCGATAGGCATTTTCTCAACTCCTGTTCTTTTTTCATATTGTAGCAAATGTGAGGAAAAGAACAAAAAATGAAAGAGGGAAAACAATGAAAATAGTTAAGGCGAAAAACACAGATTTAGAAAATATCGTTTTATTAGATAAAGAAATGATAGGAACAGACCGAAGAAAAGTAGAAATAGAAGAAGCCATCGGCCAGAGTAGATGTTTGTTAGTCTTCGAAGAATCAGAGCTGGCTGGTTTTCTAATCTACCATACATCCTTTTTCGAATGCTGTTTTATTTCATTGATCATGATTAAGCCTTCTTTCCAAAGAAGGGGAATCGCGAGTTCACTGCTGTCACATATGGCTGATATTTCATCGACAGAAAAGCTTTTCTCATCTACTAATCAATCAAATGATGCTATGCATAAGGTATTTGAAGCTAACGGCTTTACTAAAAGCGGTTTTATAGACAATCTGGATGAAGGTGATCCAGAGATTATTTATTTTATAGGAAAGAGGGGAGAAGGTTAAATGGCACAATTACAAAAAATAGATGAAGCAATAGATGAACTTTTCCGATACAGAGAAATAGGTGCAGACCCGGCGTTCAGCCGTTTTATTCCAATGGTCTATGATCCTATTAAATTCAATTGGCGTGAAGTATTCGAAGCGCAGTTCAATCAATTGTTTAATGGACTTATGTTAAAAGGTGAAGAGGAAGTCGGACGCATATTCTTAGCTGTATTCCCAACAGAAGAAGTACTTGCGCATTTTATTGAGCACAGCAACCCGGGAGACCTTCTATTTATGCATCATCCGCTCGTGATGGAATGCGGCGATCCAAGAGGCGCTTGGGGGAAGGGTTTTATTCCGATCAATCCGGACCTTATCTCACAAATAAAAGAAAAACGATTATCTGTGTTTACTCTTCACGTTCCCCTAGATTACTCGAGAACGATCAGTACAAGTGACGCGATGGCAGAAGCATATGGTGCCAAAGTTGTGGCTGAGTTTTTTAAAGATGAAAAAGGAGCTTGCGGAGTAATTTGTGAAATCCCAGCTGCAAATACTGAGGATCTCATTGAAAAATCAAAAAGCATCTTCCAAATCCCATACGCAGATGTAGAGGGACAATCTCATTCTTCTATAACGAAAGTTGCAATTGCTGCAGGCTGCGGAGACAAAGTTTATGCGATGCAAGAAGCAGAAAAACTCGGAGCCCAGGCGTACATAACGGGTGAAATACATTGCCATATTGATAATGTTTACGGCAAGAAAAAATTTGATGAAATGAAAAAATACTGTAAAACAACGACTATGAGTCTAATCGGTGTTTCACATGCCGCATCAGAATATTTAGTTCATGCCACACAACTGAAACCATGGTTTGAGGAACAATTTAAGTTGCCAGTTACATTGATTCCTCAAGACGAGTGGTGGGTTTAGAAATGAAAATTCGTCATGCTGAAGTAAAAGATGCCTCACAAATAGCAAAAGTTCAGGTGCGAAGCTGGCAGGCATCCTATAAGGGATTAGTAGATTCTAATTATCTGTCAGAAATGTCAATCGACGTAAGGAATCTTAGATGGAAGGAATGGCTTTCACAAGGTCCGTCTCATACTGTTTTTGTTTTGGAGGATGGTCAAAAAGGAATTTGCGGTTTTATATCAGGAGGCCGTATTCGTTCTGATCATCCTTATGATAGTGAAATTTATGCTTTCTATCTGCAAAAAGAAGTTCAGCGAAAAGGTTATGGAACTAAATTGATAAAAAAATTCAGTCATCAGCTTGTAAAACAAGGGAAAAAAAGTATGATCGTGTGGGTTTTAAAAGATAATTCTGCAAAAAAAGCATATATTTCACTTGGCGGGAAAAAGATAGATGAAGAGTTGATTACAATTGGGAACCAGCAACTATATGAGGAATGTTATGCGTGGCGAGATATGTCGTTAATTTTAGAATAGTGTCCATCTCGTCCAAATTTGCATATGTTAAGATAGACACATTTTCTTAACAATTTTTGTTTTCCTCTTTCCAAATACCCCATATTATCGTTACAATGGTAGAAGGTGTAAAAAAAGAAGTTGGTGACGTCATGGAATTTGACTTAATAAATATTATTTATCAATATAGCTATTTCGGTATTTTTCTATTATTAGCTCTTGGCATTATTGGATTACCGATCCCGGATGAGATTCTTTTAGCTACGGTCGGTTATTTTATATTTGCTGGCGACTTGCCTATGGTACCCGCTGTATTAAGTGCATTTTTGGGAGCGCTAACAGGAATTACGGGAAGCTATTATTTTGGAACGGTATGCGGAAAGCCATTATTGTATAAATTAGGTCCTAAAATTGGGATCTCCGATGAAAAAATAAATAAAACACAGCGTTTCTTTTCGAAATACGGAAAAACAGCTTTGTTCTTTGGGTATTTTGTCCCTGGCGTAAGGCATCTTACTGCCTATTTTGCCGGCATGTATTCTTTAAAATTTAGACAGTTTGCTATCTACGCATACTTTGGTGCTGTTTTTTGGTGTTCATTCTTCATTTTAATCGGTTATCAGCTTGCAGGACGCTGGTACATTGTGATGGATGTTATTCATAAAATCGGTATTTACGCATTCTCTCTGCTTGCACTATGTTTAATTGCTTGGCTGATCTTCAAGCCGAAAAATAAAAGCACATACTCAAATGAATGGTTTAAATAAAATGCGCTCCCTTAATAGGGGCGTTTTTTTATTAAAACTTGTGGCCATGTATATTTTCCCTCATACCTACAAATTTTATAAGATGACAGTCAAAAAATATTAACAAAGGAGTGTCATCTGAATGAAAAAGACAATTTTAGTTACTTCTATGGCAGTTATGCTGTCTTCTTTCCTTGGAGCTTGCGGGATGAATAATAACGATAAAGACATGGGTGAAGAAGCACGCGATAACATGACAGAAGTGAACTACGATAATCGTGCAGACCGAGACATGGACATGGATATGAACATGGGTACGGACAACCAATACGACGAGAATGCTCGTATGGATGTTGCAGACAAAGCTGCAGATAAAGTAACGGATTTAAAAGAAGTTGAGGATGCTACTGTTATCGTAACTGATGATAATGCTTATGTAGCTGCTA
Source organism: Fictibacillus arsenicus (assembly GCF_001642935.1). Lineage (NCBI taxonomy): Bacteria > Bacillati > Bacillota > Bacilli > Caryophanales > Fictibacillaceae > Fictibacillus > Fictibacillus arsenicus. The sequence continues at coordinate 3,120,630 of NZ_CP016761.1, read as the reverse complement.
AGCTTGAAGGCGGCGAAAGCATGAAGCTTACAAAAGAGACAGAAGAAAAAATCGGGGATGCAGTCCGTAACACAGACCCAGACATCAATGATGTTTTTGTTTCCACAAACCCTGACTTTATTGACAGAATGAATGGCTATGCGGATGAAATCAACCAAGGTAATCCAGTTTCAGGATTCGTTAAAGAATTCAATGAGACAATTCGCCGTATTTTCCCGACTGACCGTTAAAAATGAAGAAAAAGGACTGAGAAATTTCTCAGTCCTTAACTCTTGTTATAATTTGTTAGAAAATTCATTATATCTGAATATTGACTCCAATCGCTAATCGTGTTACAAATACATATGGAATTTAAATTATTTCGACATTTTTCGATAAAAATAGATATTTTTGAATGGTCACAGAGGAGGAACACACAACATGGAGAAACGAACACTCTCAGTGGGATTAATGTTGTTTGCGTTATTTTTTGGAGCAGGGAATTTGATTTTTCCGCCAGCACTGGGGCAGGCAGCAGGAGAAATGGTCTGGCAGTCAATGGCTGGCTTTTTCATAACGGGAGTTGGACTGCCTCTTTTAGGTGTTATAGCACTAGCACGAGCAGGCGGGGGACTGCAAACACTTACTGAGCGCGTTAACCCCTTATTTGGAACAGTTTTTGCAATAATATTATATTTAGCGATTGGTCCGTTCTTTGGTATTCCAAGAACCGGTACAGTAGCATTTGAAATGTCTGCAATGCCTTTCCTTCCAGAAGGAATGAATACAGGATTGCCGATGTTTCTTTTTACAGTTGTATTTTTTGCAATTACGTATTGGCTTGCGTTAAATCCTTCTAAGTTAGTGGATCGGATCGGGAATATTTTAACGCCCTTATTGCTATTCATTATTGGTTCCGTACTTGTAAAAGCGCTAATTACACCTGTAGGAAAACTTGGACAGGCAGCACCAGAATACAAGAGCAGCCCACTAGTTAAAGGATTCATGGATGGATATTTAACGATGGATACGCTTGGTGCTCTAGCATTTGGAATCGTAGTAATCTCTGCCGTAAAAAAACCAGGCATGAAAAAAGAAAATGTAACGAAGATGGTTATAAAAGCTGGTGTCATTGCCGCTGTATGTTTAGCAGGCGTTTATGGTATCCTTGCATATCTTGGCGCAACAAGCCAGACTCTTGGTAAATCGGAGAATGGCGGACAGATCTTAACGAATGTAGTTTTTCAGCTTTTTGGAGAGCCGGGGAACCTCTTACTAGGGTTAGCAGTGGCACTTGCTTGTTTAACAACATCTGTTGGACTTGTAACAGCTACGGGCGAATTTGCTCATAAAATGTTTCCGGAGCTCCCTTATAAACTTGTAATTCTTGTATTAAGCATCTTTAGTGCAGGAGTAGCGAATGTTGGTCTTAGCCAGTTGATCACCATATCTGTTCCAGTCCTAACAGCAATCTATCCTGTAGCTATTGTGCTTATTATCCTATCGTTCTTCCATGACACATTCTCAGGGCGCCAGGAAGTGTATCTTGGTTCAATCATTGCAACGGCATTCGTTTCCATTGCTGATGGCTTAAAAGCGTTTGGCATGAACTTAGGGACGATCGATCAAATTTACTCCCATATTCCTTTGTATGCCGATGGAATCGGATGGCTGATACCAGCAATTATAGGAGCTGTTGTTGGTTTTATTATTGCTTTGATCAGAGGAAGAATTATCATATTTTCAACTTAAATAAAAACGATGCAGAAGGAGCGAATCCTTCTTGCATCGTTTTTTTGTTTACACCATAGCCGGCAATTTTTCTTTTAACTTGGCAGCAACATTTTGAGCGATCCATACACCGCATGCACTTGCTTGTGCAAGACCGCGAGTGATTCCTGCTCCGTCTCCGCCGACATATAATCCGCCGATCTCAGATTCAAACTTATCATCAAGCTTAGGACGGGCTGAATAGAATTTGGCTTCTACGCCATAAAAAAGCGTATGTTCCGATGCGATTCCCGGTGTTACTTTGTCTAGAGCTTCGGTCATCTCAATAAGGCTTATCATTGTGTTGTAAGGAAGTACAAGACCAAGGTCTCCCGGCACTGCTTCTTTTAAAGTAGGGCGCAGAAATCCTTCTTTGATCCGTTTCTCAGTTGAACGGCGGCCTTTTAGAATATCCCCATACTTTTGCACAACAAGACCGCCCATTGAAAGCTGGTTGGCTAATTTTGATACCTCATGAGCATATTCTGTCGGCTGGTCAAAAGGCTCAGCAAACTGATGTGATACAAGCAAAGCAAAGTTTGTATTCTCGCTTCCAAGCTTAGGGTCTTTATATGCATGGCCGTTCGCCAGCATGATTCCTGAATGGTTTTCAACCACGACATGACCAGAAGGGTTGGAGCAAAATGTTCGCACTTTTGTTCCTACAGAAGTATTGAAAACGAACTTTCCTTCATATAGGTGCTCATTAATCTCTTCCATCACAAGGTTTGATGTTTCTACACGGACACCAATATCTACTTGGTTTGCGGTCATCTTAATACGGCGCTTCTTTAAAATCTTTGTCAGCCATGAAGATCCGTCACGTCCTGGTACAATTACTGTTTTTTCAGCAGATAGGGAAGTACCGTCCTTTAAAAGAATTCCTTTTGAGATATATCCCATTTCAGTTCGCTCAGTAAGGATATCTTCAACTTCTGCTTTGTATTTCATATCAATTCTCGTTTTTAAATACTCATATATACTTTTTAAAATCTCTAAGTTTTGTTCAGTTCCTAGATGGCGGACTTGTGCACGCAACAGCTTCAAGCCTGCAGCATAGCCGCGTTTTTCAATATCTTTTACTTCTGGTGTAAGAGGATCTGTAATGGAATCCGTTGCACCATGCTCAAGATTAATTTCATCAACATATTTAATAAGTTCCACAACTTTATCTTCTGAAAGATAATCTGTCATCCATCCGCCGAATTCGGAGGTGATGTTGAACTTCCCATCTGAATAAGCACCGGCACCGCCGAAACCATTTGTTATGGAGCAAGCAGGCAGACATCCAGCAAACTCTTTTCTTCCAGCTGCAGGCGGACATTTTTTAATTTTCTTCTCTAAAATAGGGCATGATCTGGCATAAATATCGTGTCCTTTATCAATCAATAAAATCTTTGCCTCTGGCAGTTGTCTTGTTAGTTCATAACTCGTAAATATCCCTGCTGGACCTGCTCCAACAACGATTACATCATAATGGGTATTCATAATATCCCCCTTGAAAAAGTATATGAATTCTTTGAATTGTTTTGTCCCTTGGTAAATATAACAATTATTCGGCTGCATTTCAACTAAAAACCGAACATTTAATAATAAAATTTTAAAATCATTCGTATTTTAAAGTTAGATAACGTCCTTTAGATGGTAGGCTCTCGAGAATCCTCGATTAGATAGCTGAAACTCAAAGATATTACGCTTTTTTTAGTTTGTAAAAATAAAATTGGGACTGCTAAAAGTAAGTTATCCTTACTTTCGGGACAGCCCCATCTCAGTATTTAATCTTGATTATTTTCCATCCATCTGTCATGGACTTGCGCTCTAAAGAGAATTTATAGACCTTATTTTGCTTTCCGTTCTCGTCATACTGTTTTACTTTTGCAGAAATCTCAGTACGCACGATAGGAGGGTATCTTGTACTCTTTTTCTTTATTTCATATTGCATGCTTGTTATCCCTTTAAATAGACCCTTAATTTGAGAGTCGTTTAACAAAGCTGAACTCAAAATAGGCTTTGCGATTTTATAGTCCTGCTGTTTCATGCCTACGAGGAACATAGACACTGCTTGTTTTGCACTCGCTCCTGAGGCATATCGGTTTAGCTGGTCACCAGCTTTTAAGATCATCAGTTGATGTGAGGGATCAATATTCCTGGAACGATGAGTTGAACTTCCTGAAAAATGAATGCAGAAATGCCCAGGAAAGCCGTTTTCTAAAGCGCCGGCTCCATGAGGCATACCATGCATGCTTCCCGCAATCATTCTCCCTTTCACAGGAATTAATACAGCCCTGCGGTTCCAGCTCCATTTTCCGTTATACAGATGCTTTAAAACGGCAGTGTCATCATGTGTTAAAGGCTGAACGTCTGCATGCTGATTTCCGGCTCTTCGCTGTACTCGAAAGTAAAAACCAGTTTCCAGGTCAATTACTTTAAAAGTTGAACCTTTTGGAATTAGTTCGCTTACTTTTTTCCATTGCAAAATCTCACCTTTTTTTACGATCGGAAAATAAGTTAACGGTTCTTTTGCGAGGTAGGGTTCAGGGTATAAAAATAGACTGCTGGTAAGTAATATCCCTATAACAGTTTTCTTCCACATTATTGAATCCTCGATTCCATATTTTCTAATCCTTAATATGGATTGTTTTTTCGTTTTTATCCTTCTATTGGAAAAAGAGATGAATGATTTTAGGATAGCTAATCGTCTATAAAAGAAACAGGGAGGAGGAGTGTAATGAAAATAGCAAAAAAACTGCTATTACAGCTTTTATTAACGTTTTTATCCATTATATTGATAAGCGGATTACCTGAACTAATCATGAATAAAAACGTATCAGCCTATTTTGGAAAAGTTAAGGCTGTATTCATAGAAATGCTGTACTTAAATGAAATGACCTATTTAAATCAAGGCATTAAACGTCCATTTTTAGAAGATATCTGGGAACCTTACTTTTATTCACTTACCATTCTTTTTGGTGCACTATTCATTGCATTATGCTTCGCTCAAGTTCTAACATGGGGCACTTTAATGCTGCCAAACTTCATAAGAAAAATTATAAAAAATATCCTTACCTTTTTAGAATCCTTGCCTGATCTGCTTGTTTTTGCACTTGTACAAATGGGCATCGTTCTGATCTATAAAAAGACTGGAGTTTTAGTATCAAATGTAGCTTCATTAGGTGCAGAAGACAGAATTTATATCGTCCCTATAACCTGTCTCATGTTATTGCCGTTTGTATACTTTTATAAAATGATGATTCTGATGACCGAAGAGGAAATGGGAAAACAGTATGTTGAAACGAGTTTAGCGAAAGGGATGAAAAGGCTGTATGTCCTCGTTTTCCATGTAACGAGAAACACGAGCGAGGGAATATTCCATTTTTCTAAATCAGTGCTCTGGTTTATGATTTCAAATCTGCTGCTGGTAGAAATCATCTTCAATATTCATGGCATAACCCACTATATGTATCATGATTTTAGACCGGAAATGCTTGCTGCCTGTTTGATACTCTTAGTCATTCCCTTTTTCCTTATCTTCGCACTTTTTGAGTGGACCATTATGAGATATTCGAAAAGGAGTGAAGCTTTATAATTAAAAGTTATAAATTTTGGTTCGGATTTTCTATTATCGCAGGCCTAATAGGATCAAGTCTTATTTTCGCTTTCTTCTTCGACAGTACGATCCGGCAAGTGCAGATTCTTTATGACGGCGAAATGAATATGATTGGTGCTGCACCATTTAATCCTTCACTTATCTTTCCAATGGGCACAGATGCTCTAGGCTATGATACAGCGATGAAAGTGCTGCAGGGAGCAAAGTTTACTCTGATCAGTGTGATTGCAATCGGTGTGCTGCGGATATTTGTTGCCTTCTTATTTGCCATCCCGCTGGCAATGTATACACCAGATCGTTTAAGAAAAAGTTTAAAACAGCTGTTGAGCTCGTTTTATTTTGTACCGTTAACAATCGTAGCTGTTTTCATCCTTACTCCTGTTCTTTGGGAGCAATTAAGGATGCCAGGCTGGGAAGAATATTTTATTTATCCTTATAAAGCAAGGATCGGGATCGAGATCCTTGTGTTGACATTGCTTGTTGTCCCGCTGCTCGGATCATTAATTGCAAATATGATTGTTTCTTCCTTAAATGAAGATTTTATCGAAGGGGCTAAAGTGCTCGGAGCAAGTAAATGGAGAGTATTTTCTAAACATGTTATGCCGCATGTAATGCCGAAACTGGTAATCGTATTCTGTCAGCAATGTGTTCAAGTGTTAGTTATTTTTATTCATCTTGGTTATTTTAAACTGTTTTTTGGAGGAACTGATGTTGATTACAACCCTTATGTAGCTGATCCTCCATTATCAACAACAAACGAATGGTCTGGGTTAATTGGTGATTATTATAATCTGATCCATGCGAACCCAGCCATCGCACTAGGACCTATAATCATGTTTGGGATATGCATTTATGCCTTTCAATTGATAGCAGAAGGATTTCAGAAGCATCTCGATACAAGAAATGTTAAGGGAATGAAAAGAAGCAAGATTAAACAAAATGATTTTTCGGAGCCATCCCGTATAAATTGGAAATTTGAATTCCTCTATAAAAGAGGTGATTATATTGATAAAAAACTTTAAATTCTGGACTGGATTTTTTATCATTTTTGGATTGATTGCTTCAAGTATTATATTTTCGGTATTTTTTGATAGCCATGTAAGGCAGGTTCAGGTTCTATATGACGAAAACATGACGCCTATTGAAGCAGCTCCGTTCGAACCTTCATTCATGTTTCCTTTAGGTACGGATCCTCTTGGCTATGATACGGCAGGTAAGGTATTGCAAGGAGCTAAATTTACTTTAATTAGTGTAATCGTCATTGGAATCCTTAGGGTTATTTTTAGTTTTGCAGTAGCAATACCGCTAGCTTTTTATATGCCTGAAAAAATTAGAAAAGGCTTGGATCAGCTGCTGAGTTCGTTTTATTTTATTCCACTCACAATCATAGCCATTTTTATCTTAAGCCCGATTCTAAAAGAACAGATAAAAATACCGGAGATGGAAGAGTATTTTATTTATTCTTTTGCTGAGCGAATTGGACTTGAAATCATTATTTTAACGCTGTTAGTCGTGCCGTTGCTTGGTTCTATGATCGGAAACATGATGGCTTCCACTTTAAAAGAAGATTTTATTGAGGGAGCGAACGTCTTAGGCGCAAGCAGGATGAGAATCTTTAAAAAACACGTTATGCCTCACTTATTGCCAAAGCTTATTATCGTATGGTGCCAGCAATGTGTTCAAGTACTGATCATCTTCACACACCTAGGTTATTTTAAACTCTTCTTTGGAGGAACAGATATTGATTTCAATCCGTTTTGGAGAGATCCGCCTAAATCATTATCCAACGAATGGTCAGGTCTGGTTGGGAACTATTACACCTATATACAAGGTAATCCTGCGATCGCTTTAGGTCCAATCATCATGTTTGGGATCGCCATCTATGCGTTTCAGCTTATGGCAGAAGGCTTTCAAAGGCATCTGGAAACAAGGAAGGTTAAAGGTTTTAAACAGGCGAAGAGGACTAAGCGACAAGAAGATGCAGTTGAGGCAAGTGGAAAATTTCAATTTCTTCAAAATAGAGGGGCATAAAAAACACCAACTTTCTTCCCTTGCCATAGTATGTAATATCCTGTGCAGACAGGGGGGAGAGAATTGATATTTGTTAATGGCTATTCAGTAGATACTGCTCAAATCTCTGGTTTTAACCAGCTTACTGCTACCCAGAAACAGATTGGCCAAAAGCTTAAAAATTCTGGAGAATCGTTTTATTACAGAAGTCCTCACCAATTCCTGTTTGAAGTGATTATGCGTTCGAATATCGTTGCTGCCGCTTATGCCATGCGTGACAGCGGTGCAGGGTTTTCCACTTTTGTTAATGCGCGCTGTAATCCTCAATATTGGAGGCGTACAGCCTATGGCGGATTTTTACTTCGGCAGGATGTCAATCCGTCTGATGCCATAACGGATATTTTCATTAATGGAAAAAGGTATGGCTTCGAATGTACAACTGCTATCATGATTATGCTATATAAGGCAGTACTTGAGACAATTGGCAGGAAAATGTTTAATCAATTGTTTAATGGATTGCTTCTGTATAGTACAGAACATGATGCAGATCTGCAGATTATTGCCGTGCCATCCGGAGCTTCAATGCCAGGTGATGTAAGGTACATTAAGAACCCTGAACATCATCCAAATACGCCGCAATGGCAAGGTGAAAACGTGATTGACCTTGGGAACGGCCAAGTGTTCGGACATGGAATCGGAACTGGTACAATCGGTGAGATTATTGATGTACTTAACAAAAAAAGAATGCCTGGTGCAACAATACCGGCATTCCTCACAGCTGAAATTATCCGGCCGAATTACCGGCTCATGTCAGAATACACACGCCATCCGGTCCGCCGTCTACTTGGGGGAGTCATATGAAAAAGACGCAGAGAGTCAAAGATCTCTGCGTCTTTTTATGTTCTTTTATTGAATATATGGTCTTGGGTCAACAGCGTTTGATTTTGAACCATTCCAAGGTCCTTTATGGAGCTCAAAGTGCAGATGTTGACCGCGTGAAGCCCCTGTGTTTCCTTGATAGCCTAGGAACGTACCTTGAGAAACAGATTGTCCTGATCTTACAGCTGGAGTTGATCTCATATGCGCGTAAATCGTTGTATATAATTGACCATTAATATAATGATTAATATAAACTACATTTCCGTAACTGCTGGAATAATAAGCTTTTGATACAGTTCCCGATGCTGCTGCTACAATCGGTACAGTGCTTCCGCGTTTTGCAATATCCATTCCATAATGCATACCAGAGCTTCTGTAACCGAAGTTAGACGTGATTATCCCTTGTGTTGGGAAAATGAAGTCACGGTATACAGGAGCAGGATTTGGTGTTGGTGCAGGCGGTGGTGACACTGGTCTTGAACTAGAGTTTGAAGAGTTTTTCGCTCTTGCTGCTGCTTCCGCTTTTGCTTTAGCTGCCGCTGCTTCTGCCGCTGCTCTAGCTGCTGCTTCTCTCTTTTTGCGCTCTTCTTCTTCTTTTTTCGCACGTGCAATTTCTGCTTTGATAGCCGCTTCTTGAGCTGAAAGAAGTTCATTCTTTTCTTTAAGCTCCATCATATCCTCATGAATATGATTTTCCTCAACTCGCAGCTGGGCAAGCAGTTTGTTTTGTTGTTTTTTCTGGTCAGACAGTTTTTGATTTAAGTTTTCTAATTCATTTAATTCGCTATTAAGAGAGGAAAGTTCACTTTCAACTTTTCCTTTTTTCTCTTCCACTGCTGCTTTATCTTGTTTATGTTCTTCGAGGATTGCTTTATCTTGTTCAGCAATTACATTCAGTGCGAAGACACGGTCAAGAAAATCACCAAAATCTTTTGCCCCTAAAATAACATCCAGGTAATTTACAGCGCCGCCGCTTTCATACATGGAGCTTACACGTTCTTTTAAAAGCTCATCGCGTTCTTTAATTCTTTTCTCAAGAACGTCAATTTCTTTCTTTAGCTTTTCAATAGAAGCTTTTGTTTCTTTGATTGAATCTTTTTTATTACTAATCTCTTTAATTGTTTTATCTATAGAACTCTTTAAATCTTCTATTTGAGTGACGATTTCATCTTGCTCTGCATGATTATCATGTAATTCGTTTTCTTTTTTGTGTTGTTCAGAACGGTTTTGTTCTTTCTTTTCCTTTATAGAAGACAGGGTTTCTGCCGATACGGTATATGTACTAAAAGCTAGACTGAGAGACAATGTAGCCATAACAAGCTTGCGTTTCAAAATGGGTACTCCTCCTTGTAAGTGCAAATGTTGCCAATTTCTTTACAAAAGTGATTATAACATTGTTCGGGGGTCAATTATCGCGAAATAATATTACATTTATATTTCAAAATGTTACACAATGAAACATAATTCGACTCGTCTGTGTAATGATTTGTATTTTAATGGGATTTAAATGGTATATTTAGATTGATAGATTAATTGAAAAAGTAGGTATAACTATGGAAGTTACATTACAAAAAAGTCAGCCCATAAATAAGTTTCACCGTGAATCTATTTATCCGCTGTTTGAACAGGTATTTGGAATACCTGCTCATATGCTGCAAGACTATTATGACAGGGGTTTTTGGAACCCGCGTTATTGTCCCTATACACTTTTTAAGGAAAATCGTGCAATAGCAAATGTTTCAGTTATTCCGATGAGCTGGATGATCGGTGGAGAGGCTGTTTCAGCAGCAGGAATACAATCTGTTATGACCTTGCCTTCTGAAAGAGGAAAAGGGTATATGAAGAAATTGATGAATCTAGTATTAGAAGATCTTACTAACCATAACTCTTTTATATTTTTGCAGACAGAAACCCCAGCTCTTTATGAAAAGTATGGATTTGAAAAAGTCGAGGAACATATATTTGTTACTGAAGCGTTTCAAAATACAAGTATAAGAAACAGCTCACTTAAGAAATTAGATTTTTTAAAAAGAAGAGATGCTGAAATCATACAGTCTTGTTTTGCCCGCCAGCATCCCAACTCCAATGTTTTTACACCTTTAGACTATGAACAATCGTTTTACCTGAATTTATACAACCCATTTTTTTCTGAGAAACTGTTTTATAGTGAATCTTTGGATTTGCTGCTAGTTTACGAGATAAAGGATCAAATATTGAAGCTTTACGACGTAATCGCAAAAAGTTCTGCAGGTATTGCTGACATTTGCGGCGCCATTCCCGAGGTTTTCAAGAGTGTAGAAATCCATTTTACGCCTGACAAATTGATACAAACAAAGAACCTTCAAACCAAAAAGAAGGAAGGAACTCTGATGGTTAAAGGTAAGCTGCCGATTTATGATCAGCCAATCGCATTCCCTATTACTGCATCTTTTTGAAAGTTTGTTTTAGTAAACTCTGATGCTAGAAGCAGTTGATTTCCGCTCCAGGATGCTCGCTTTCCACGGGGCGTGCGGTGAGCCTCCCTACCGCTTCGCGCTGGCGGGGTCTCACCTGTCCCGCTGATCCCGTAGGAGTCTCGCACCTTGCGCTCCAATCAACTTGTCAACAAAGCGGATGAAATAATAAACCATGAGCAACAATCTTTTGAAAAGATAATAAATAATGAATAAAATCGATACGTACAATCGTCTAAGTATTATGTAAGGGTGGAAAGGAGGAGAGGACTTGAAAATGATACACAGGAGCGGGGAACAAGAGCTTTTTTCACAAGGGCTAAGTCAAGAAGAATGGCTGATACAGATCATGGAACTGTATGAAGACAAAGTGATCAGACTTGCTTATACGTATGTTAAAGACAGAAAACTAGCAGAAGATTTAGCTCAAGAAGTGTTTGTGAAATGCTTTGTCCATAAAGATAATTTCCGCAGTGAATCATCTGTTAAAACGTGGGTTTACGCAATTACCGTTAACATCTGTAAAGACTACTTAAGAAGCGGCTGGAAAAAGTACATTCATGTTATTGACCGCTTAGGAAAATCCAAACAGTCCTCTGCTTTAACGCCAGAACTTACGATTGTACAAAAAAGTGAACACGAAGCTTTAGCAGATGAAGTATTAAAACTTCCTCTCAAATATCGGGAAGTTATACTTCTCTTCTATTATAAGGAACTATCCGTTAGTGAAATAAGCCAGATTTTACATAAAAAAGAGCCGACGATCCGAACATTGCTTCAGCGCGGACGAGAAATGCTGCGGCGAAAATTGGAGAAGGGGAGATGAAATCATGGAAGATCCTCTAAAGCAGCTGCCTGAAATATTAAACAACGGCCGAATGAAAAATATTACTTTTAAAGAAGAACATAGACAGAAGGTTTTGCAGAAGACCCGTGATCTAAACAGACCTCCTGCTCCAAAAAACTGGTTATATCATTGGTTTCACCAAAGTCTGAGTTTGGCACTCGGAGTAGCCTTCATCTTTATATTTATTCAGTTCGCCCAGAGCACACCAACAAAAGTGGAACAAAAGGAAGCTGAACAGATGGTGAAGATTCCCTATGCCAATCAGGCGATCTTGACAAAAGCAAGGCACGATATGAGAAACCATCATGATGTAACAGGTGTAGATGCTTACCAAAAAGGTGATACATTATCGGTACACATTATATTTCCTGACAATTTGTCGCGAGAAGAACAAATCAACTTAACGAAATCCTACTTAAAAGAAGTATCCCATTTAACATTGAATGAACCATACGAAACACAGGATTACTTGGGTGAGCTTTGGAATTATGTTAATGTAAAAGTGTATACAGCTGGGGAAACTGATGATGACATGCTTGCTGAAAGACTTCAGATTGAATTCAGATTTGACTGGCTCGGTTCAATTGATAAAAATGAAGGTATACTGAAGTGGGAGAGAATTTCTGATAAACCGTACATGGAAAAAGGAAATATCCAATAAAAATAGAAGATACAAAGGAAACAAACAAAAGCGGTGAAAAGCATGAAAAATACACATATTACTTTCTTTACTGATATAGGAGCACAAAAACCTAACAGCATTAAGAACAGAGAAACTCCTTGTCCTTTTTGTCGCATCGATGAGCTGGAAGAAGTCCTCGATAAGAGCGGTTCAATTATTTTAGTAAAAAATAAATATACCGTGCTCGATCAAGCCTTCCAAACCGTCCTGATTGAAACGGAAGAATGTGAAGGGGAATTATCTGAGTATACAAAGGAACACCTCTATAAAGTTCTTCATTTCGGAATCGAACATTGGGAGCGAATGATTCAAAGCGGAAAATACCGTTCTGTCATGTTCTTTAAAAATCATGGACCATTATCCGGGGGGACAATCAGGCATCCGCATATGCAGATAATCGGATTGAACGAGGTTGATTGTCAGCATGACTTTTCAGAAAGTCAGTTTGAAGGAATACCTGTCTTTGAAAAGGAAGGCGTCAGATTTACCGTTTCAAATAAGCCTCGTGTAGGCTTTTATGAACTGAATGTTATCTGGGAAAAAGATGCCGAGCTTTCGTTATTCGCAGATTGCATACAAGCAGGCACGCATTTCTTGCTGAATCATTTTCATAGGAACTGTACAAGTTACAATTTATTTTTCTATAAAAATCACGGAACGACGTACTGCAAGATTATGCCTCGGTTTGTTACATCACCTCTTTACATGGGGTATGGCGTGCAGCAGGTGGCAAACAATATAGAAAAGATTGCACATAAAATCAAGGAAATCTATTTTTCCGAAAAATAAAGCCAGATCTGTTGATTGCAGATCTGGTTTTTCGCTTTCACTCGGCTTCAGCCAAGGCTTCTTTATTTTTTTCTGCTGTTTTCAAACAATGTTTCCATTGCATAAACAATTAGAGGGTGAGTTTCATCCATCACTTTATTAATCTCAAGCCGTTCGGTCCATTGATGAGCATCCTTGCCGAGAGGGCCGATATTGATTACCGGTATGTCGATCTCTTTCATGTCATCAAAAGGAATGTTGTACCTTGATCCCAATAGAGGGAAATTGCTTGTGAACGAAGACAGGTCATGAGCATCCCCTTTAAAACCGATGTAACTTAAATCAGATAAACCGCTGAAATAATGCACGTTCACGAGCTTGCTGTTGAACTTTTCTCGAGCATGCTGAACCACTTTTTCGGTAGTGTGTTTAATTAATGGATGGTCGCTTGAACATACAGCCGGATAAAAAGGCGGAGTATAAAATAGTACCGTCATTGGCGCTAAGTCTCTGCAGAGGCTGGCAAGTTCGAACACATATTGAATCGTTAATTCTCTTTCGTCTGCATTCGGATTGTTGGTCTGAAGCATGTTTTCTCTTCGGTCGAGTTCTTCCTGACCGTATTTTTCTACCGCATGTTCATAAAGTTCATTAAATGTGATCACTTTGATTTTTTCTTTTATAGGGGTAAAAGGAATAATCTTTGAGACTTGCTGACTTTTTTTATATAGTCTGTTTTCGAATGATGCGGCTGCCTTTTGTGCACTATTAATGAGCATATTCGTAATCTCAGAAAGTGGTCTGTTAAACAGCATTAAATTAAAAAGCGTTACTGCTGCGTGCGGAATTTGCACAGAATAGTGATCCTTTAAATCTTTTTGAATGAGATTAGCAGGTACTGGAGTTGCTTCATCACGGAAGGTTTCAACATAATCAACGTTCCATTCTAGTTCTCTCGTAATCTCTGCTGCCATCGCATTTCCGTTCATGCCGGCAAGAGGTTCTCCGACATGCGTTTCTTTTCCATAGCAAAGAAAGCCGGGCAGAATCTTTCCAGTAGATCCCGTATACATATAAGGAGAGGTATCCCCGGGGAATTTTGTGAAACTCGGCTCTCCATTTAAACACGCGATATATTTAATATCATATTCCTCTTGAAGCTGGCGTAAAACACTGACTCCTGCCAGCATGCCCTCTGAATGAACTTCTTCATCCGGAACAGAAATCATCAGAACATTGCCTTTAAAATGACCAGTTGCCGCTTTTTCTATCATCGAAATATGAAGGGCAACTCCTGCTTTCATGTCCATTGTTCCTCGACCAAAAAGCCACTCGCCAGAGTTTAGATCATCCTGCACAAAAGGATGGAGAAGCTCTTTGTTTTCTATTATCTTTTCAGTCAATTCATCAGGACGAAAAGCCAGGTGTTTCCACTCACCAAAGTCCTCAACCGCAACAACGTCAAAATGACTTAAGAGAATGATAGTTTCCTTTACAGAAGGATCATTCTGAACGAAAGCTGTAACCAGTTTCCGACCATCAGGAGTTGGGTGATGACGAAGATGATCCGAATTCTTCGTGAAATATTCAAGAGAAGAAAGAGTATGGTAGAGATGCTCAGCCATAAACATTTCTCCGTCATGGTTTGTGATGCTCGGTATAGATACAAGGTCTTTTAATAGTTTCGTATAACCCTCTTTAGACTGCCACTTTAACATGTATGTCCCTCCTTGATGTATGCCTTTGTTTACTATACTACTCTTTCCCTTTAAATCCTTTTTTTAAAAAGGTGGTTCGAAATGAGAGATGTTGATTTCAGTTACAGGATGTTTATGAAAGTAGTTGTTTTCCGTTTCAGGTTGCTCGCTTTCCGGGGGGCGTGCGGTGAGCCTCCTCTGCGCTTTGCGCCGTTAGGAGTATCACCTGCCCCGCGATCCCGCAGGACAAGGAAGGCTACGACAGCGTTACATCGCACGAAGAAAATGTGATTTTTCATTTTCGAGGAGTCTCGCACCTTACACTCCAATCAACTGTCAATGGATTTAATCATAAAAATTCACCGAGAAGCAACAATCCTTTAAAAAGAGCCTTTTAAAAAATATTTTGGAATGTATTGACAGTTAGTGGGTGTGCATGGTATATGTGTATTACACTAAATAGTACACTTAATACATAAGGGGTGGGAAAATGATTTCTGTAAGCAATTTATCTTATGCATTTAAGATTGGAAAGAAAGGGAAAGAAAATATCGTCCCTGTGCTTCATGATGTTAATCTTCAAGTTGCAGAAGGCGAAATCGTTGCTGTTGTTGGAAGAAGCGGCTCTGGTAAATCAACATTATTAAACTTGATCTCTGGTTTTATCCAGCCAGAAGTAGGAAACATCACGATTAATGGAACAAATGTAAGCAGATTTTCTGAATCAAAATGGGCGGAGTTCCGCTTGAACCATCTTGGTTTTATCTTTCAGAGCTTTCAGCTGATACCGTCCATGTCAGCGTTTGAAAATGTGGAGCTCCCGCTTGTTTTAAAAGGAGTCGGCGAGCACGAAAGAAAAAAGAGAACGGAAGAAATGTTAAAACGTGTAGGTCTTGAATCTTTCCAAAATCATTACCCAGGAGAGCTGTCAGGCGGGCAGCAGCAGCGAGTAAGTATTGCGAGAGCATTAATCTTGAATCCGCCGCTTATCTTGGCGGATGAACCAACAGGAAGCTTAGATTCGGAAAATGAGAAACAACTATTATCTTTTATAAAAGAACTTAACGAAAAATACGGAATTACATTCTTAATGATTACACATGACCATGAGGTAGCTTCCATCGCTCATCGTAAAGTTGAAATCATTGATGGATACTTAAGAGAGGGGAGAATGCTTCATGAAGTTCAAAGATAAGCATCGGTTTGTAAGAAGTAATATGAAGAAAAACAGAACACGAGTCTGGATGACGATCCTAGCATCAACAATCGGATGTGCTTTCTTAATCATGCTGGCATCCATCGGATTTGCGATTCATAAAACAGCTGTTGACGATGTGATGAGCTTTCGCATGGTGAACGAAATTCAAGTTCAAAAAGAAAGCGGCATGATGACAGAAAACGATGTGAAGAAGCTCGAACAGATTGAAGGAGTAAAAGCGGTAACGCGAAAAAAATATACGCCGGCAAATCAGTTATCTATTGGTGAATATAATACATTTGCTAATGTGATGAGTGCTTATATGCCTTCTGAAGAAAAAGCGGGATTCGAACTTGATAAAGGCCGCATGCCTAAGAATAAAAATGAAATCGTTGTTGGCTACCATTTTGCAGAGGAATTAAGACAGGACCAGCCGGAAAACTATTTGGAAGGTTTGAGTGAAGAAGAAGCTCAAAAAAAGATGAAGGAGCTTTCCTATAAAGGCAAGTTGTTGAACGAGACACTAACGTATCATTTAAAGACAGACAATCCTGATATAAAAATAGAAGGACCTGTCCAAACAGTTGATGTGAAAATCGTGGGAATCGGTAAAAAGCCGACACGAGAATGGGCGCATGATAATTCCGTGTTTATTACAGAAGATTTATATAATGAGGTTATTTCAATTTTAGGAAAACAAGATCCAAAAATCGCATCAGCTGATGAATTAAAAAACTATGGTGAAGTAAAAGCATTCACTATATCAGCGGATGATGTGAAAGAAGTAACGGATCGAATCGAGAAGCTGGATTACATGACGTATTCGATTATTAAAGAGTTAAAACAGATGAACGTTTATTTCACTTTATTTAAAGCAGGGTTAATTTTTATCGGTGCAATTGCCGTTCTAATCGCTTCTATCGGTATTTTTAACACGATGACGATGGCTGTTACGGAAAGATCACAGGACATCGGAATCATGAAAGCGATCGGTGCTACTCCGA
Source organism: Fictibacillus arsenicus (assembly GCF_001642935.1). Lineage (NCBI taxonomy): Bacteria > Bacillati > Bacillota > Bacilli > Caryophanales > Fictibacillaceae > Fictibacillus > Fictibacillus arsenicus. The sequence continues at coordinate 3,103,736 of NZ_CP016761.1, read as the reverse complement.
AAACAGTTAAACGAATCTTCCTTTTAGAAAGCGCCTATATCGGTTTATGGGGTGTGGGATTAGGTACCCTTTTAGCCTATATAACCAGTTATGGCGTGAATTTTGCTCTTCCTATTATTATTGAGCAGTTCATCAATGAAACACCGCCGGAAGGGTTCATGCTTTCTTATATACCTTGGAGTCTGACAGCAATAGCGGTCACGATCTGTATGGGTGTTACCTTGCTTTCAGGATGGAGACCAGCTGCAAAAGCAACAACAGTAGATGTACTAAAAGCTTTAAGAAGAGATGTTTAAGAGCGAGCACCAGCCGTTGGAAGCGGCTGGTGTTTTTTATGAGCTGTATTCATGTGTCATTTTTCTGGATAAATAAATATGCATTCTAAATCTGTTTTTTTCAGAAAGAAAATTTTCCAGACTTGAACAGGAGAATGACAAGTATAAGCGAAATGGACTAAAAAAGGAGTGAAGACCAAAATGAAACAAATCATCGCAATGGGTGGCGGCGGATTTTCGATGGAACCTGAGAACAAAATGCTCGATCACTATATACTTGCGCAATCAAAAGCTGAAAACCCTCATATTTGTTTCGTTCCGACAGCAAGCGGAGATTCGGACAGTTATATCGAACGCTTCTATAAAGCATTTGAAACGGAGAACTGTGTGCCAGAGCATCTTTCTTTATTTTCTCCTCCCAAAAACTTAGAAGAATTTGTTAAGAAGCAGGATATTTTTTACGTGGGAGGAGGGAACACGAAGAATTTACTCGCGCTTTGGAGAGAGTGGGGACTGGATCAGCTGCTCAAAAAGGCATACGAAGAAGGAAAGATCTTAGCAGGTTTAAGTGCAGGATCTCTTTGCTGGTTTGAAGAAGGGGTTACAGATTCCTTTGGACCGCTTCGCGGGCTTTCATGTTTAGGGTTTCTCAAAGGAAGTCATTGTCCTCATTATGATGGAGAAGAAGAAAGAAGGCCGGCTTATCACCGCCTGATAAAAGAAGGATTAAAAGCTGGATACGCAGCAGATGATGGAGCCGCACTGCATTTTATTAACGGAAAACTGAACAAGACTGTAAGTTCCCGAGAAAATGCTAAAGCCTATTATATACAACTAAAAAATGGGGAAGTTGTTGAAACAGTACTCGAAACCCATTTTCTTTAAATTGATGTTTAAAGTTCGGATGATTGGGCGGAGAATAGAATATCGCTAATCATCAGGAGGGAAATGCTTTTGAAAAAAATACTAAAAATCATGTTACTAATGGTACTAGTAGCCATACTAGCATCATGCGGAAACAAAAAAGAAGACGAGCATAAAGATCATGAGATGGAAGAATCACAAGCAGCATCCAGTAAAGTAAAAGGCGGATCGTACATTGTGAATCTAGTAGACACAAAAGGGAAAAAAGCGGGAGAAGCAACGCTGACCCAGACAGCGGAAGGGGTCAATGTAGAAGTAAATGCCACTGGTTTAAAACCAGGTGAACATGGGATTCACTTTCATGAAAAAGCAATATGCACACCGCCAGATTTCAAGTCAGCAGGAGCCCATTTTAACCCGACAGATAAAAAGCATGGATTTTTAAATCCAAAAGGACCACATGTTGGAGATATTCATAATATTACAGCTGACGAAAGCGGTGTCGTCCACGAGGAAGTTCTTTCAACAATGGTTTCACTTGCTGAAGGAAAATCAAATTCGCTGTTTTCTAACGGCGGGACGGCGCTCGTCATCCACGCAGACGCAGATGATTACAAAACAGATCCTGCTGGAAATTCGGGGGACCGCGTTTTGTGCGGAGTAATTAAAAAATAAAGGCTGTTTTCGTAAATTTTGTTGCTGTTGAAAGTGGTTGATTTCCGCTCCAGGCGCTCGCTTTCCATGGGGCGTGCGGTGAGCCTCCTGCCGCTTTGCGCCATTAGGAGTCTCCACCTGACCGCTCGTCCCATAGGAGTCTCGCACCTTCCGCTTCAATCAACTTGCCAATGAAGTGTTTTCAAAAAAGAATCGGAAGCAACAATCTTTTAGAAAAGAGGCCGAAAAAAGAAGCTGACTTCATTATCCGCTTAAAGAGACGGATAGAAGCCGGCTTTTTTCTTAACTTCCTGTACTCGTAAAGGCTTTAAGCCCTCGATTCCAAAACCAGTATGCTAAAGCGCACGATACGATTGCAATAACAGGTGTGAGCAATGCGAGGTTTTCAAATCCTGAACCTTTTATAAAGTATGCGGCAGGATAAAAAGCTGTAAATCCATAAGGAATGATCCAAGTTAATAAGTGTTGGATTCCTTTATGATAGATCGTCAGCGGATATCGTGCAAAATCGCTTAAATTAAAGATCGTCCAAACGATTGGAAGGCTATCAACCATCCAAAAAGACAGTGTCGCAAAAAAGAGATTCACCGCTACGAAAATAAAACCAGATGCAATAATCATAATGACAAGAATGAAATATTCCATGAAACCCCATGAAATATCTAAGTGCGGCATCGCCGTTCCGAGTACAATAATTCCAATAAACAGCTGGCCAAACCCGTCTTGCTGAAGGCGGTCTGCGATAAAATGAAACAGCGGATTGATCGGCCGGATCAGAAGGCGGTCAAACTTTCCTGGGCGAATGTATTGCCAGCCAAGTGTCCATAGGTTATCAAAGAAAATATGGTGAATCGATCTGCCGGTAGCTGCAATACCGTAAATGAATAAAATTTCATAAAACGTCCAGCCGTTCAGTTCATGAATGTGGTCAAAAACGATTTTCACAAAGAATATACCGGCAAATTGCTGAAGCATAACAGACAATACGCCGAGCAGAAAATCCATTCGATATTCCATCATAACTTTCAGATTCTGTTTACAAAACAAGTAATATAATTTCATGTACCGTATCAAGAATGTCCCCTCCTATCCTCCGAAAATCGTTACTTTCTTCATCGCCACCGACCATAAAACTCTAAGTAATCCAAACAGTAAAACAGCCCATATAATCTGGGAACCCACTGCAAGCCAAGCTTCTGTTCCAGTCAAAATTCCCGTGTAGATCGCTACGGGCACATACACCATGGCCTGAAACGGCAAGAAGAGGCTTACAGTCTGAAACCATTCTGGAAACAAAATAAGCGGAACGAGTGCACCAGAGAAAAAAGAAACAACCGCTTCTTTCATTACTTCCAGTCCCCATAGATTAATAGTCCAAAAGGCAAGGATGGCGATTAATAAATCAAAGAATGTTCCAATCCATATTCCCATTAGTGCACTAAGGAGAAATAAGATTCCAGATTGCCAGGTTGCAGGCAAAGTTACATCCATAAAAACAAATGCAAGTATTCCTAAAGGCAGCGCACCACGGATAAAGTAGATTACTTTATCGCCTATATCCATAGCAATAAGGCGAGTGATCAAGTGATAAGGGCGCATAAGTTCAATGGCAACATTACCATCCTTGATTGTATGAGCAAGTTCCCGGCCAACACCAGAAACGAACATTTGCAGAAACATCGCGATAATGATATAGGTAATCATTCCATCAAAAGACAAACTTTCAATTTCTGAACGATTGCTGTATACCGCCCGCCAGAAGAAATAGATAACAAACATTCTCAACAGAACTGAAAACGTATTTGCCCAAAACCATGCAGAATAGGCCGCATGAACTTGCATCTGTACACGGGCAAACTCAATGTACTTCCTCATGATGCACCTCCTTTTTCATCCCTTTGCCGTATATTTCTTCAACGATAGTTTCGATTTTTGGATCAGCAATCGTAAGGTCGGCAACGGTATAGTGATTCATTATGATACTGATCAATTCTGCTCCGGATATGTCCCTGCTGCTAAAAGTGATCGAAATTTTGTGCAGCTCCTCTTCTTCACGAGGCATCAACTGTGCAACATGTGCAAGTTCTTGAGGCAAAGCAAAATCATCCGAGTTTTCTAATTCAAAATGAATAACGCGCTTGTCGCCAAATTGCGATTTAATATTTTGGATAGACCCGTCATAAATAACTCTTCCATCATCAATGATAATGATTCGCTGACAGATCTCTTCAATGTCCTGCATGTCATGAGTCGTTAGAAGTACAGTCGTCCCATACCTGGCGTTCATCTGCTTAATAAAGCTGCGGATCCTCACTTTAACTGCAACATCCAGTCCGATTGTCGGCTCATCGAGATAGACCACTTTTGGACGGTGCAAAAAGGCCGCTGCAAGCTCACATCTCATCTTTTGTCCTAAAGAGAGCTGCCTGACGGGGATACCAAGCAATGGTTCAAGATGGAGCACATCAACAAATTCAGCCAGTGTTTCTTCATATTGTTTTTGAGGAATCTCGTAAATATGCTTTAACAGCTCATAGCTTTCTCTAACAGGAATATCCCAGAACAATTGAGTGCGCTGGCCAAATACAGCACCGATGTGCGAAGCATTTTGTTTACGATTTTCATAAGGAACGATACCGTTTACTTTTACTTCACCTGAGGTAGGGGTAAGGATACCGGTCAGCATTTTAATCGTGGTCGATTTACCAGCTCCGTTTGCACCGATGTAACCAACCATTTCACCTGCATTAATAGTTAGGCTGATTCCTTTAACCGCTTCTTTCGTTTCATATTTTCTATAAAACAATGATTTAACAGCCCCGCGAAGTCCGGGGTCACGCTTTGCAATTTTATAATGTTTGGCAAGATCTTTAACTTCGATCATATGTGTCACTCCTTAAAAATGGGCACAAAAAAACCACAGACAAATTCCTGCGGGCATGTGTGCATATAAAATTATTTGCTCACTATGAGGCGTCAGGTCATAAAGGGATATAAAATTACTTAGAGTCTATGTATAAAGTCCACATTTAATCCCTCTCCTTTTGAAAGCGTTTGCACTAGACGGCAATAACCCTATTATATAGGATTCTTTGAAAATTGTAAAATATATCCTCCTACCGTTTTTTTATGTATGTAGTTTAACTGACAATCTCATTGGGAAAGTACAGCTTATGAAGAGATATTTATATCAAGCATAAAAGGAGGAATAAAATGTACGATTACAACGGAGTAACTGATTCTTGGATGGCCTATTTAGGTAGATTGCCAGATTTGCTTCTAGCTATTCTTGTCTTATTAATTGGCTGGCTGATCGCCTCATTAGTTTCAAAAGCAGTGAAGAAAGCACTTCATAAAACAGATTTTGATAATAAAGTAGCAAGATGGATGAAACCTGATACAGAGGGTGACCATGTTGAGAAAACGAGGTCCAGTAAATATTCCTCAGAAGAAATCATAAGCAAAGTGGTATTTTGGATTCTTATGGCTGTCGCTATTGTTATGTTCTTGAACATGCTTAGCCTTCCATATGTAGCTGAGCCAATTTCAAATGCACTGGGCGTTATCGCAGCTGCTATTCCAAATCTATTAAAAGCAGCGTTAATTGCAGCGGTTGCTTGGTTAATTGCTTCTGGATTATCCATCTTAGTAAGAAAACTAGGCCAGAATACAGCATTTGAAAGACTTCTTAATCGCTGGAAACTGACGCGTGAACCAGGGCAGTCTAACAAAGCCGTACTTTCTGCATCAAAAGCCGTATTTTATCTGACGCTTCTGCTATTCCTTCCTGCAGTATTAGCTGCACTAGGCATTGATGCCATTTCTGAACCTCTAGAAGGAATGCTCTCCGGATTCTTTGCATTCTTACCTAAACTTTTAGGAGCAGCTATTATCCTGTTTGTCGGCTGGATTGTAGCTAAGGTTGTAAAAGAGATCCTAGTAAACTTTTTACAAAGCATCGGTACAGATCGCTTAGCATCAAAATTAGGTGCTGAACGTGCTTTAGATAAAACATCATTATCACAAATCATTGGTACGATCGTTTATGTATTTATTTTGATTCCAGTCGTGATCTCAGCGCTTGAGACGCTTGATATTAACGGAATTTCCGGACCTGCTATCGGAATGCTTGGCCAGATCATGGATATGATTCCAAATATCATCGTAGCGATTATTCTTGTCGCAGCAGGGCTATGGATTGGTAAATGGGTGAAGAATGCTGTAACTTCATTATTGGAACGCGTTGGTTTTAACGGCATCTTCCATAAGATGGGTCTTGGCTCTCTTCATAAGAGCGATCAAACGCTTACCATTTCACAAATTATTGGTTACGCTGCACAGATTCTTGTTGTATTGTTATTTACAATTGAAGCACTTCAGCTTGTTAACCTTGAAAGCTTAGTAAGTATCCTATCTGTTGTTCTTGCTTATATCCCAATGGTGTTAACTGCAGTACTGGTCCTTGGTATCGGATTCTATGCAGGTGACCTTGTGAAACGTGTTGTGATGAGCATGGTAAAACAACAAACAGAGGGCAAGCTGCTTGGCAACATTGCGAAATATACAATCATTACGCTTGCGTTCTTCATGGCTCTTGACCAGCTTGGTGTTGCGAAGACAATCGTAAACGCTGCGTTCATCCTGATCTTAGGCGGATTCACCATTGCGTTTGGACTTGCTTTCGGATTAGGCGGACGTGAAGCAGCAGGACGCACGCTGAATAAATTAAGCAGAAGAATGGAGCAGACTACGATTCAAAGTCCAGACCCGGCCGAGTGGAAAGACAAAACAAGCTTAAAGGATTTCCGTACGGACAGCTCTAAAACTGAAAAAGAGTCTGGGAACGTTGATTTAGAAAAACCTCATACGATTGCACGTGATCGTCAATTTAACCATTTAAATACGCCAAGTGATGAATTTGGCATTAATAAAAACAACGATCCTAAACGCAACGACTTTTAAAGAAATAACTGAGAATAGTGGATGAGCCCTTTGTGCATCCACTATTCTTTTTTATTGTGTATAGAAAAAATGCTTTAAGGAAAAGGTGATAAAAAAAGAGAGGGGATGAAGCATGCTGCAAGCCGCCTTTTGGGGAGGAGTAGCAGGTTCTGCTGTATTGCTGGGATGCTTTACAGGACTTGCCCTTCATATTCCTAAAAAATGGACAGCCTGGATAATGGCTTTTGGAACGGGTATTTTAATCGGAGCTGTTTCATTTGAATTGTTGATTGAAGCTGTTGAACAAAGCAACTTAATGATTACAGCCATTGGATTTATTTCTGGCTCTGCCATATTTACGATTATAAATAGCATTCTTTCAAAAAAGGGTGGCCACGAAAGAAAAAAGTCAGGTGTCAAAAAGGCTAAAGGTGTTGGCATGGCCATTTTCTTTGGAACTCTATTAGATGCTATACCGGAATCTGTTTTGATCGGTGCTAGTTTGATTGAACAAAGCAAAGTAAGCTGGCTGCTCGTGATAGCCATTTTTTTAAGTAATTTTCCTGAAGGCTTGTCCAGCTCGATTGGATTGTTAAAAGAAGGTTTTTCCAAAAAGAAAATAATAGGTATGTGGATATCGGTATTCGTTATATCTGCTATTGCCGCTCTACTGGGTTTCGTATTATTAGAAGGAGCATCTGTAGCATCTCTTTCATTAATTGGTGCATTTGCAGGAGGAGCGATTATGGCGATGGTAGCTTCTACAATGCTTCCTGAAGCACACGAAGATGCAGGCGCAGCTGTTGGTTTAATAACATCGATCGGTCTTCTTAGTTCGTTAGTGTTAACTCATTTTTCATAAGGAACACTTGGCTTACATCAAGCCCTTCTGTAGCTGCACATAAAAATATGTATTACTGATATGGAATGAAAAAAACTTCATTGCGAAGTTTTTTTGTTTTTTTACGGAAGGTGCAAGGTTTTAATATGCTGAATATTAAGATACACAGATTTATTTCTTCCGGTTGTCAGTTGAAGCTGATTTTGGTCTACTCTGACTAACTTGCCGATCTTGTTCGGATCTTTCCCTAGGTCGAAAATAACCAGTTTTCCTTCATATTTTTTTAACTGCTCAGTATACGTTCGGGCTAAAGCCGTGTTTAGGGGAACTAAAGGCAGTTCTTCATTTGAAAGGGTATATGGCCGTTCACTTTCTTTATAGGGAATAAGCCATTTTAGATGGTTCATTGGAATCAGCATCATTTTATATACCGGAGAGTAAAAGATGAAATAATCATTCATGATGTTTGTGATGTATCCGTGGATCGATTGATTGCTCGTGATAAACACCTCTGAAAATAAACCTTTTGCATTCGTTAAAACTTTCCTGAGTGAATACGTTTCATCCACTAAATCAATTGGGGAATACTCAGGTTTTTTAATTTCAGTTTCGTATTCTGTGTTGGTATTAATTCGATGGATATGCAGTTTAGGTATATAGACGAAATCTTCCCCGTCAAAAATAACGATTACATCTGATCCGATATCAATCATCATTCCCGTGATGATTTTGTTACCACTTATGAAGAGGTCCACTGTCTCTTCAACAAAATTATTGAAAATGCTCAAAATAATCCTCCTTTAATGGAAGTTTTGTATAAATCTCTCATCTTTAAAAAAGTCCTGTTTTAATAATAAAACAGGACATGGCTTTAAAAATAAAAGTCTGTAACAGCCTTGTTAATAAAGCTCAGCTAAATTTCATGGCGTTTCACCACAGCAGATCTTTACTTTTTAGATGAAGATTCTTTCTTGCTAGAAGACTCTTTCTTGTGGCTGCTGCTTTCATCATGGCATCCGCCAACTTGGCTGAAACTCTTGATGTGCTCAATTGTGATAAAGATAACTTCGTCGCCTCGGATTACTTTAATCGTACTGTTGTTTACTCCTACAAGTACACCTTCTACGGTTTCTGGTCCTCCACGATTAACTTTTACTTTGTGGTTGAAGAAATGATTCAATACATCGCAGAATGTATCATTTGTGCATTTCTTAGAATTGTTCCAGCAGCAAATTTCGTCTGCTTCAAGGACAATGGCTTTTACATGGCGAAGCTGATAAAAGATTAAATTTTTATCTCTATGTCTTCCTTTACCGTCTTTGCCTTTGCCGTCGCCTCCTTTACCTTTACCTTTACCGTCTTTGTCGGACGATTCAATGGCAAGGAAGTCTTTGCCTACACAAACTAATCTCCCTACTCTTGATTCTGGGCCGCCAGTATTAACCCGGATTGTTTGGCCCAATAATTTGCATAACTCTCTTGAAGATAGCATTGTTGGACAGTTATTGTTTTTCAAAATATTTCCTCCTGATAATGATTTTGACTACTCTTGTCCATGCATTATATGTATCTTGTTACTAAAAGGGCATAGGTAACGTGTCTATATTTCAAAAAAATGGTCAAACGTTTAATATAAAATGAATGATGGTTAGGATAATTACATTTCACTTACACAAGCTGGTAAGTATATAATGGAAGAAGAATAAGAAGAGGAGGCGGAATTGATGGTTAATGTACAAAAAATAGTGCAGCAAAACTTGAAATTCCGCCGTCTTTTATCCAGGGAGAACAGATGACATATTCATTGTCATTTGTTCTTTTTTTATATAGAGGAGGAGAAGAAGATGCGTTATAGACGGGTTTTAATTAAACTAAGCGGCGGAGCCCTTGCTGGAAATCAAGGAACAGGGTTTGATCATCTTTCTTTAAATCACATTGCAAAAGAAGTTTTATCCGTCATTGAAAAAGGGATTGAAGTGGCAATAGTCGTTGGAGGAGGCAACATATTCAGAGGAAACTTAGCCGAATATTGGGGAATTGAAAGGGTAGAAGCAGATCAGATCGGGACATTAGGAACAGTTATAAACAGTTTAATGTTAAGAGGGGTCTTGAAGAGCAAGATGGACCGGGAAGTAAGAGTGATGAGTTCTGTTCCAATAAGTGCAGTTGCGGAACCTTATATTAGGCTGAGAGCTGTTCATCATTTAGATAAAGGATATGTCCTCATTTTTGCAGGCGGTAATGGCCAGCCATACGTCACAACCGATTATCCTGCTGTACAAAGGGCTCTAGAAATGAATTGCGATGCCATTCTTTGTGCAAAACAAGGTGTTGACGGGGTGTATGACAGCGACCCAAATCGATTTAAAGAAGCAAGGAAATACGCTACGCTTCATTATGATGAAGCGATAAAAAATAATTTAAAAGTTATGGATCAATCCGCACTTATTTTGGCAAGAGACTACGGTTTGCCGATCCACCTTTTCGATTTTAATCAAGAGGGCTCGTTCTTGAAAATATGCAGCGGTGAAGATATTGGGACGTTTATTAGCAATAATATAGAAACAGCACTTGTTTAAACAAGTGTTTAAAAAGGCATTCCAAAGCTAGCTGCTGGAATGCCTTTTTGTATATTTACTCTAACCTTTTCTCATATTAAGAAAGAGAAAAGAGGTGGTGTACATCATGATGAAATGGCTGAAAAAGAAGCCGAAAGAGCAGAGTCATACGATTGATTTATCTAATAATACATATGCAAATATCACAGAATTGATTGATAATGCGAAAGACTCGGCAGATTTTATCCATTATCCTCAAAAAACGGTTCATCACAATGTGTACATCTCTTATTATAAAGCTATGATTGACGGTGAATTGCTGCATCGTGATTTTCTCCCTTACCTTATTCACAGCAAGGATTTTAAAGACCTCAAAGACTTAAAAGATATTTTGCCGATTGAAAGTGTAACAATCACAAATGATATAAAAGAAATTCAAAATAAGCTCCTGCGTGGATTTATTGTCGTACAGTTCGGTGAATATGATGAAGAATGTGCTGTTATCCGAGCTGAGAATTTTTCTACTAACCGTCCAGTGTCAGTTTCTGAAATTGAATTTTCCGTTATCGGACCAAAAGAAGCCTTTATAGAAAATCTGGACAGCAACCTATATTTAATTAGAAGAAGACTGCCGGTACCCGAGCTTCGCTTTAAAGAAATAATAATAGGCAAGTTTTCAAAAACCCGTGTAATAATTGCTTATTTAGAAGGAATAGCAGAAAAAGAAAATATTAATACTGTTATTCAAAGAATAAAAGATATTGAGTCTGAAGTGATTCCAGACAGTTCGTATTTGGAACAAATGATCTCCGATAACTCAAAATCAGTATTTCCACAACTCGTTACAACAGAACGTCCTGACCGGGTTATTTCTATGCTGAATTATGGACAGGTAGCTATACTTTCAGAAGGCTCACCTCAAGCATTGCTTGGACCGACAGGAATTTCAGAGTATTTTGTATCACCTGAAGATTATTATTTATCGTGGGTGCTTGGTTCACTCTTCCGGTTCATCCGATTTATTTCTGTTATTTTTTCTACCTTCGCGACGCCTATTTACGTAGCTGTGTTAACGTTCCATTATCAGATGATTCCTAAAGATCTGCTTGCTCCTTTAATTTCATCACGTGTTAATATTCCGTTTCCTCCCATATTAGAAGTATTGTTTCTCGAGTTAACCATTGAGTTGCTGCGGGAAGCGGGAGCACGTTTGCCGACTAAGGTTGGCCAGACACTGGGTATTGTTGGAGGTATTGTTATCGGACAGGCATCGGTTGAGGCTGGATTGACAAGTAACATCTTACTAATCGTTGTATCGTTATCAGCTCTTGCTTCATTTACTACACCGATCTATAAGATGGCCAACACAATCCGTATATTGCGTTTCCCGTTTATCTTTCTTGCAGCCATCTGGGGCGGGGTTGGTATCGTTCTTGCGATGAGTTTTATCCTGGTTCACCTGTTAAGACTGGAGTCACTCGGAAGACCATATATGGCACCGCTCTATCCTCCGCGTCTTTTAGACATGACAGACACAGTGATCAGGCTGCCTTACAATAGGATGTTAAAAAGGCCAATTAGCTTAGGCACTCAGCTTCCGTCTAAAAACAAGATAAAAGAAATGAGAAAAAAGAAGGACATCGATGAATGATGAAAATAAAGAGCATTTTCATAGTTTCTATTCTTTCCTTATTAATCGGATGTGTACCAAAACAAATCATTGATGAAGTACAGCTCATTCATGCTGTTGGTTTTGATGAGCTTCCTAATCATAATATTAAGGGAACGATAACCTATCCTATCTTTGATCCTGATGGCACGGTTCGAGTTGAATCACTTTCAGCAGTATCACATACTAGCCGTTTTATTCGTTCAAAGCTAAACACAAAATCACCCAAAACTCTGTCTACAGGACAATTAAGAATCGTGCTCTTTAACAAAAAATTTGCAAAAAAAGGAATATTAGACATCGTTAACTCACTATACCGTGACCCAAACGTAGGTAATCGTTTATATTTATCAGTTGTAGATAACAGTACAAACGAATTATTAACAACAAAATATACGGCTGCACCTCTTCCTTCCATTTATCTTATGAATTTGATCGAACAAAATATTGAGAGTGAAAATCTCCCGAAAACAAATTTGCATGTTTTTTTATACAGTTATTACGGAGAAGGAATAGATCCGTTTTTGCCTATCGTTAGAACAGAAAAAAAGGCAATGCAGCTTGAGGGAATCGCCCTTTTTAAGGATGATAAATACGCAGGAAAAATTAACCACATTGAATCTTTTGTATTTAAAGTGATGGTCGATGGATCAAAGACTGGGCACTATGAAGTTGAACTGAAAAAAGGAAAACAAGAGGGGCATGCAGTTATTCGCAATATAAAAGGAACTACATCTTATAAGGTAAGAAAAGTAAATGGTGTTCCTGAATTCGATATTAAGGTGAAAATTTTAGGTGAGATCCATGAATATCCCCCTTGGTTAAACTTAGAAGAAAAGCCGAATATCGAACTTATTGAAAAGACATTTAAAAAACAAATTAATAAAGATGCCAAAAGAATAATCACTAAGTTTCAGATGTTAAATGTTGACCCGCTAGGATTGGGGGACCAGGTAAGACGTCGGGAAAAGAATTGGGATTTTAAAAGATTTCAGAAACAGTACCCTGATATGAAGATAACCGTATCAACAGAAATTGAAATCGTTGAATCGGGAGTAATTGAATAATGGAATTTGGACAGCAGCTGTTTGTGTCTGCTGTTTTTCATTTTTTGATGCTTTCTTATAGATTGTTGCTTTTGGTTCATTTTTCATTCTCTTCATTGACAAGTTGATTGAGTGCAAGGTGCGTGCCAACCACCTGAGTAACCTTCTCGTAAGGCATGCGACGAGGAAGTCCTCTTCGATAGAATTATCTTGTAGACGCAGGAGCAATACGCTTCTATGACTCCATATCTTTAATATCTTCGATCAGGCTCAACGCACACCCTGCGGAAAGCGAGTCTTGAAGTGGAAATTAACCTCTTTCAAAAGCATCAAAGTATAAGAAAACAGTCTTTTTTAAAAACGCGGACAAAAAAACAGATCTCTTACGAATAGTTATAAAGTTATTCCTATATAGAGCTATAGAGTAGCGAGTTTAAAGGGGGCAATTACTTTGAGAACAACAGATGAGAAAATTAAACTTCGCAATCATTGGTTTAAAATTATTTTAATCAGTCTTTTTTCAATGGTCTTAATGTTTAAAATTGCTGTAACTAAATTTACGTTTCATTTTTCCGATATGCTGGCGTTTATTCTAGCCATTTTTGCAATCGGGATCTGCAGTATGTTTTATGTAAAAATAAATGAAGCGCTCCAGGCTTTTTCAGCAGCCGGAAAATTTTTACTTCCTGTTACTAAAAAAAATAAACAGAATGTGACAGAAGAAGCGGAAGAGATGATCGAACCAGAAGTTACACTAAATGAATCAGACAGAGAAGAAATGGAACGCCAATTATTAACTTTAGAAGAACAAGTTAAACGAATGAAACAAGTTCAAAAAGAAATCACAAACAGATTAATCGATGAAGATCTTCATGAAGATGATAAGCGAGATTATATTGATTATCTCTTACAGAAAGAAAAAGAAATCATGCTGGCAAAACAAGAGGTCGTACGTATTACTTCGTTGCTTGAACCGGAAGAAATGATTGAAGAAGAATACGAAGAGGACGAACAGCACCTGGAAGATAATCAGGATGAACATACTGTTCAAACGGCTACCGCTAAAGATGTAGTGCAGCTTTTAGGAAAAGAATTTGTTTTGAATGCAAGTCTAGAACAGTTCAACCATAAGATGAGAGAGATACAGCATTCGATTACGTTAGAAACGGCTAACCATCTGAAGGAAGAGGGATTGATCGATCCATACTTTAATGTAACACGCAAAGGCTTAAAAGAATTTAGACGTGCTGCAAAGAAGTTTAGTTATGAAGACGGTGTAAAATTTCTATCGAAAGTCGTTCAAAGAGGAAATAGATAAATAAAAGCTGATTCACAAAAAAGCTGTTAAAGCTGGGTGAATCAGCTTTTTTATTGGAATTCGTCATATTGTCAATCTTATTTTTTCGTCTTCTTCCAATCCCTGCTACAATAGATATAGACTTGTTGTGAAGGAGTTTATTAGTATGTTTATTGTTGCTAAGGCAATGCTGTATTTATGTTTTTCCATTCTCATCGGTACATGTATCCTTTATTCTGTTCCTAAAACAAAAAGACCTGAAGTTCATATACAGAAACGATGGCTGCTTTTCCTTATTGCCTTAGTACCTGTTTTCGGCATCGGAGAACTGATGAGGCTTACTCTTCATTTAGGAGAGGGTATCGGGTATTGGCTTACATTTCAAAATATCGTTTTCAGTTTTGAAATAGGAAAAGGCTGGCTGTTTTTAACCGGCATATCGGTGTTATTATTTTTTATGGTCATGTTTAACGACGTAGGTGAAGAGCGGTTCTTTGCAGGGCTTTCTTTAGTGTTGTTAACAGGGATGGCACTATCCATCGGTTATGCCAGCCATGCAGCCAGTTTAAATTCATTAGGTATTTTTGCGCATTCTCTTCATTTCTTAGCCGTTACTGCATGGTCAGGTACCCTTCTTGCAGTTGGTTTTTTTAGCAAAGATAAGATACCAGGGTTATCTTTTTATAAATGGTTTACACCTTTCGCGCTTGTTTGTCTTTTCATCGTAATCGGGGCTGGAATATGGCTGATGTCATACATCGTACCTGAATATGTAAACGGATATTTACTGAATTATGGACAAGCGTTATTGATAAAGCATATTTTGCTTTTTGTTGTTATCTTTTATAGTCTTATTAATGGTGTGTGGTTAAAAAAGAAGCTCAAAGATGGGGACAGCTCTTTGTCCTTAAAGAAATGGATCAGAGCTGAAGGAATCCTGTTGTTCTTTGTATTTGCAGCAACAGCTGTGATGAGCCAGCAGACTCCTCCGCATGATATAGCGGAAACACTGAAAATGGAGAAGCCTTCGCCATTATTCTCCTTCATAACAGGATTGAATCCCGGGGACAATCCAATGTTGAGAATTGAAATATCGCTGATGAGCCTTGGCTGGCTGTTTGCTTGTATGATTCTTTTAACAGGAGTTTTCATTGGAATTAAGAGAAAAATAGAATTCCTGCCAGTGTTCGGCGGTTCTATTTTAGCTGCATGTTCACTCTATTTAGCAGTGATGTCATCACTATTCCTATAAAGAGAAAGTGAGGAGTTAGTCTTGGATAAAAAATTGCAATCTCAGCTTGACGGGCTGATTGAAAAATATACTGAACTCTTGATCGGCAAAACAGAACCTGAGCATGTTGAAATGGTAAAAGCATATGTTTTGTATTCTAGTATTGCTAAAAGTATGCCGCCGCTAGCCAAGCACTGGAACGAGAGTTATCCTGATGCAAAGGAAGCGATGAAGGACCTGATCAGCGAAATAAAGAAATTAAACGAAGAGCATCGTAGAACAAATCATAATTAAGAGAAAAGCAGCAGCCATTTAGGCTGTTTTTTCTTTTGCCCATTTAAAAAATTTAAATTTTGCAAAATCGACAAACTTTGCAAAAAGAATGATATATTTAAAGCGGTTACATCGAATAAGAAATTAACCAAATTTAATATATAAGAAAGTGTAATAGGGGGCAATTAGATTGGAACAAGCAATGCGTAATTTTTTCTTATTTTTAGCTAAAAACAAATCTATGACGAGCTTGGCTAAAAAGTATGGTTTGCGTTTTGGTGCAGCGCGTTTTGTAGCAGGAGCAACACTTGAAAGCTCGATTTCAGCAATTAAAAAACTAAATGAAAAAGGTATGCCTGTTACGATCGATCATTTAGGTGAATTTGTAGACAGCGAACGTGAAGCAGCTGAGATGACAGAACACTGTATTCAAGCGATCAAAGCGATTGCAAAAGAAAAGCTTGATTCACAGCTTTCATTAAAGATGACTTCGATGGGATTAGACATCAGCGATGAACTGGTTCTCAGCAACATGAAAAAAATCATGGATGCAGCTGTAAAACATAATGTCTTTATCACGATTGATATGGAAGATTATTCCCGCTGTGAAAAAACATTACAGATCTTTAAACAGCTGAAAAAAGAATATGATAATATCTCGACTGTAATTCAGGCATATCTGTACCGTTCATTAGAAGATGTACAGAATCTTAATGAATATCAGCCTAACTTGCGTCTTGTTAAAGGTGCCTATAAAGAATCTCCTAAAGTGGCTTATCCTGAAAAAAGTGACGTGGATAACAATTTTAAAAAATTGATTGAAACACACCTGTTAAACGGCAATTATACTGCAATCGCAACTCATGATGATGAGATCATTCAATATACAAAGGAACTTGTTGATAAGCACAACATTCCTTACGACCAATTCGAATTCCAGATGCTTTATGGCATTCGTGTAGAACGCCAGGATCAGCTGATGCAAGAAGGGTACAAGATGCGTATTTACGTACCATACGGAAACGACTGGTATGGCTACTTCATGAGAAGACTTGCTGAAAGACCAGCAAACGTTATGTTTGTACTAAAAGGTGTATTCGGAAAGTAATTTAGTATATTACTTTAAGCAAAAATAACAATAGACTGCAAAAGAACTCTCTACATGGGAGTTCTTTTTTTATTAAAAGCTGTTTTATCATACATTATTGCCATTGAAAGTAGTTGATTTCCGCTCCAGGCTGCTCGCTTTCCACGGGGCGTGCGGTGAGCCTCCTGCCGCTTTGCGCCATTAGGAGTCTCCACCTGACCGCTCGTCCCGTAGGAGTCTCGCACCTTGCGCTCCAATCAACTTGCAAATGATGAAAATCGCAAAAGCCAAAAGCAACAATCCTTTAGAAACAATTTTAAAGAAATAGTTCTGAACTATTGCTAAAATTCTGAATATATTTTATATTGAGTATAGGCTAATTAATTTTTTTATGGATAAAAAATGAATGAGCATTCATTCAATAAAGGGGGAAGTCTATTTTGTCTCGTCAAATCCGAAAAGCCGCCGTACTAGGGTCTGGTGTAATGGGATCGGGCATTGCTGCTCATCTAGCGAACGTCGGAATCCCAACCTTGTTATTGGATATTGTCCCGCCTTCTTTAAGTGAAGAAGAAAAAACAAAGGGGATCACAGAAGATCACCCGGCATTCCGTAACAAATTTACCTTAACAGCAACACGAAAATTACTTAAACAAAAACCAGCCCCGCTGGCGGTGAAAGAAAACCTTGATTTAATTACAATTGGAAACTTAACGGACGATCTAGAGAAGCTGAAAGAAGTAGACTGGATCATTGAGGTTGTCGTAGAACGTCTCGATGTTAAGCAAAAGCTTTTTGAAAAGGTTGATCAATACCGCAAGCCCGGAAGCATTGTAACTTCTAATACGTCTGGTATATCCATTCGTGCGATGGCTGAAGGCCGATCCGAAGATTTTAAATCTCACTTTTTAGGAACTCACTTTTTTAATCCTCCAAGATACTTGAAACTTTTGGAGATCATTCCTACTGAAGATACGAAACCTGAAATCGTACAGTTCATCAGAAATTTTGGTGAGAACGTTCTCGGAAAAGGTGTAGTTGAAGCAAAAGATACACCGAACTTTATCGCGAACCGCATTGGCACATATGGACTTATGGTAACGATGCAGGAAATGATGAAACAAGGCTATACTGTCGGTGAAGTGGATTCTGTAACTGGACCTCTTATCGGCCGTCCAAAATCAGCAACGTTCAGAACGCTGGATGTCGTTGGTCTTGATACATTCCTTCATGTAGCTCGAAACGTGTACGAACAAGTAGACGGGAAAGAAAAAGAAGTTTTTGAAATTCCTGATTTTCTAAATGAAATGGTTGATAAAGGGTGGACAGGAAGCAAAAATGGCCAGGGCTTCTATTTAAAGCAAAGAAGCAAAACAGGCAGCGAAATTTTAGAGCTTGACCCTAAAACACTCGAATACAAGCCGCGTTCAAAGATGAAAACAGCAACACTTGAAGCTGCTAAACAAATGAAAACAACAAACCAGAAAGTGAAAGCGCTTTTATATAGTGAAGATCGTGCAGGCAAGCTCCTATGGGACATCATTAAACCCGTTCTTTTGTATTCGGCAGAGAAATGCTATGAAATTGCGGACGATCTTGTAGCGATCGACCAGGCGATGAGGTGGGGATTTGGCTGGGAACACGGACCTTTTGAGATTTGGGATGCAATCGGTCTGCCAGAGTCGGTAGAAAGAATGAAGGCTGAAGGAGAGACGATTCCACAATGGGTGGAAGAATTGCTTCAATCAGAGAAGACATCATTCTACTCAAAAGCTGAAGGTGAAGTGTCGTACTACCACAATGGAACCTATTTGCCTGTAGAAGAAAATAAGAAAGTGGTTCACTTAAGCCGTCTTAAAGAAAAAGGCAATGTGATCACGAAAAATGGCGGAGCTACCTTGATCGATTTAGGTGATGATGTAGCGGGCCTTGAATTTACGTCACCGAATAATGCGATCGGACCTGAGATCATTATGATGCTTCATCAGGCGATCGACGAAGTAGAGAAAAACTACAAAGGGCTTGTCATCGGAAACCAAGGTAAGAACTTCTGTGTTGGAGCAAATCTCATGCTCATTTTAATGGAAGCACAAGATGAAAACTTTTTTGAACTCGATATGATGGTCCGTCAGTTCCAGCAAGCGATGGCAAGAGTGAGATACAGTTCAAAGCCTGTTGTAGCTGCAAACTTCGGAATGACACTAGGCGGCGGAGTTGAAGTATCATTGCCGGCTGCAAGATTGCAGATGTCATCTGAAACTTACATGGGTCTCGTAGAAACTGGAGTAGGACTCATTCCTGGGGGAGGCGGAAACAAAGAGCTCTATATCCGCCTATTAGAACAGCTTCCGGAAGGTGCGAAAGGCGATCTGCAAAAGGTGGCGAATCAGGCATTTGAAACGATCGCCATGGCGAAAGTTTCAACATCAGCACAAGAAGCTAGAAAACTAGGATTCTTACGAAACGAAGACAACATCTCAGTAAATGGCGATCATATTTTACATGATGCGAAAAGTCAGGTCCTTGCACTTTCAGACCTTGGTTACACTGCGCCTGTTAAAAAGAAGATACCAGTGGTTGGGGAAGCTGGATATGCAACGCTCGCACTCGGTGCACAAACGATGCATTTCAGCCAATACATTTCTGAACATGATTTAAAAATTGCTAAGAAACTAGCATTTGTTTTAGCAGGAGGAAGAGTGCCTGAAGGAACATATGTGGATGAACAATATTTACTTGATCTTGAAAGAGAAGCATTTTTAAGCCTTGCAGGAGAACCAAAGAGCCAGGCAAGAATGCAGCATATGCTTGTAAAAGGCAAGCCGCTAAGAAACTAAGGGGGGAAGAAACGAATGTTAAAAGATGCAGTCATAGTTGCAGGTGCTCGTACAGCTGTCGGGAAAGCAAAAAAAGGATCTTTTGCACATATGAGACCGGATGAATTAGCGGCAGTAACGATTAAAGAAACACTACAGCGTGCTGGAAATTACGATGGTCCGATCGATGATCTGATCATTGGATGTGCTGTTCCTGAAGCAGAACAAGGAATGAACATGGCTCGTTTGATTGGAGCCCGTGCTGGTCTGCCTGAAACGGTACCGGCTATTACGATCAACCGGTTCTGTTCTTCGGGTCTGCAAAGTATTGCTTATGGTGCAGAAAAGATTATGCTTGGCGCTGCTGACGCTATCATTGCAGGCGGAGCAGAATCTATGAGTCTTGTACCCGTTGTGGGGCACGTCGTAAAACCAAATCCTTATTTGGTAGAAACGGTTCCTCAATATTATATGGGAATGGGGCACACGGCTGAAGAAGTGGCTAGAAGATTCGGCGTTTCGCGTCAGGATCAGGATGAATTTGCAGTAAGAAGCCACCAAAAAGCTGCAGCGGCTATTAAAGAAGGAAAGTTTAATGATGAGATCGTTCCGGTTTCCGTTATGAAGCGCTGGCTGGATGAGCAATCAAAGCTTGTTGAAAAAGAAATCGCGGTTTCTGTCGACGAGGGTGTTCGTCCAGATACTTCTTTAGAAGTGTTAGGCAAACTGCGCCCGGCATTTACTCCGACAGGTTCTGTAACAGCAGGAAACTCTTCGCAGACAAGTGACGGAGCAGCCTCTGTGTTAGTAATGAACAGAGAAAAAGCGATCGCCGAAGGATTAACACCTCTGTTGAAATTCCGTTCCTTTGCGGTGGCAGGAGTGGCGCCGGATATTATGGGAGTCGGCCCTGTTGCTGCTATTCCAAAAGCATTGAAAATGGCAGGTCTGGAGCTTTCAGATATCGGATTATTTGAATTGAATGAGGCTTTCGCCTCGCAGGCAGTTCAGGTTATCCGTGAACTGAACCTCGATGAAAGCAAAGTAAACGTGAATGGCGGGGCCATTGCACTTGGACATCCGCTTGGATGCTCCGGAACGAAACTTACGCTTACATTGCTTCACGAAATGAAGCGACGAAACGAGCAGTTCGGTATTGTGACAATGTGTATCGGCGGCGGAATGGGTGCAGCAGGCGTATTTGAACTTGTTGGATAAAAAAGGAGGAGAATAATTATGTCAAACACAGTGGAAAAAGAGATCATCGGCGGAAGTTTTTTAATCGAAGACCTCGCTGCAGCAGATATTTACACACCGGAAGATTTTTCAGAAGAACATTTAATGATCGCAAAGACTACTGAAGATTTTGTAGCAAAAGAAGTGGTGCCGCACCTTGAAAAGATGGAAGACCATGACTTTGAGGTATCACGCAAATTGCTTACAAAAGCAGGTGAGCTTGGTCTTTTAGGCGCAGATGTTCCAGAAGAATATGGCGGACTTGGTCTAGATAAGATTTCGTCATCGTTGATCACTGAAAAATTTGCGCGCGGACGCGGTTTTTCAATCAGCTATGGAGCTCATGTAGGTATCGGCTCTCTTCCAATTGTTCTTTTTGGAAACGAAGAACAGAAGAAAAAGTATCTGCCAGAGTTAGCAACTGGTGAAAAAATTGCAGCTTACGCCTTAACAGAGCCGGGTTCAGGATCAGATGCACTTGGGGCGAGAACAACAGCGAAGCTTAATGCTGAAGGTACTCATTATATTTTAAATGGTGAAAAGCAGTGGATTACGAACTCTGCATTTGCTGATGTTTTCGTTGTATATGCAAAAATCGACGGCGAAAAATTCTCAGCTTTTATCGTTGAAAGAGGGTTACAAGGTGTCTCTACTGGACCGGAAGAAAAGAAGATGGGTATCAAGAGTTCATCTACACGTACATTGATTTTGGAAGATGTAGCTGTACCAAAGGAAAATCTGTTATGGGAAGCTGGCAAAGGGCACTTGATCGCATTTAACATTCTGAATATCGGCCGATACAAGCTAGCTTTGGGATGTGTGGGAGCTGCGAAACGAGCATTTGAGGTTTCTGTAAAATATGCAAACGAACGCCAGCAGTTCAAACGCAAAATCAGTTCTTTCAGCTTGATTCAAGAAAAGCTTGCGAACATGGCAATTTCGACATTCGCATCTGAAAGCTCTGTTTACAGAACAGTAGGGCTGTTCGAAAACCGGTTAGGCGCACTTTCAGATGAAAAGCAAAAAGACGGACGTGAGCTTGCAAAAGCGATTGCAGAATATGCGATTGAATGTTCTTTAAACAAAGTATTTGCTTCTGAAACACTTGATTATGTAGTAGATGAAGGCGTTCAAATCCATGGCGGATACGGCTTCATGTCAGAATACGAGATCGAGGGAGCATATCGTGATTCACGTATTAACCGTATTTTTGAAGGAACGAACGAGATCAACCGCTTGCTTGTTCCGGGGACACTCGTTAAAAAAGCGATGAAAAATGAACTGCCATTGATCCAAAAAGCAACAGCTCTTCAGCAAGAACTGATGATGCTTATGCCTGTAGAAGTCGGTACTGAACCGCTGGATCAAGAAAAGTACTTAGTTTCTATGGCTAAGAAAATTTTCTTGATGACTGCTGGCCTTGCTGTTCAAAAATTCGGTCCAAAGCTTGAACAAGAGCAAGAGGTATTAGCTAATCTTGCTGATATTATCAGCGAGATCTACAGCATGGAATCTGTACTTTTACGTACGGAAAAAGCCATCAATAAGTCTGGAGCAGAAAAGGCAAAACAAAAGCTTCTATACACAGAAGTGTATTGCCAGGAAGCATTCAACCGCATTGAAGCACATGCGAAGGAATCCATTATTGCTGTTGAAGAAGGGGATATGCTGCGCATGATGCTTTCTGCATTAAAGAAGCTGACACGCCATACGCCTGTGAATGTTATCAAGAAGAAGCGGGAAATCGCTGTATTGCTTCTTGAAGAAGAACGCTACGTTGTTTAATTAAATTTTATTTACGCCAACCTTCAAAAAAAACTTTGCCCTCTTGCTTTGCAGGAGGGCCTTTTTTTATTTTGTTAATACCTCGCATGCCTTGCGAGAAGGATCCCCAGATGGTTGGCACGCTGCTTCTAGACGTAGTTTTCCACCCCCATCCATTTTTAAAAGGAATATTCAATTTTCAGGGTGAAAATGAGGTGATTCTACAAAAATCTAAGTAAGTCAGGTTGAACCGATCGTAAAACGTTCAAAACAGGTGCAGTTTCGGGTGCCGAAACTGTTTTAATACGATACCTAACGGGGTATTCAGATTTGTCCGAGAGTTCGATTCCAGAAAAAAGCGGCATCAATCCAGAAATCTGGCCAGTTTATCCACGAGTTTTATCCCTCAATCGAAAAGTTTCACCTGTTTATCCACGAGTCTACAATCCTCGACAAATTCTGCCCCCTTCTTATACCCTCGCCGACATTATAGAACAACCAAAAAAAGCCCTCCAGCTCCATTCTGAAAGGCTTACAAAATTAACGTTTGCTGCAAAGCCGTTACGGTTGATTGCACGTTTTTGTCAATGGCACAAAAACGATCGAATAACAGCTAACTATAAAAAAAGAGCAATTTAAAAAGTGTAAAATTTCTTGTTTTATTGGTGACACTAGTTTGTGGTACTATGAAAAGGGGTGATATAATGCTACTGACAGTATACGAATATCCAAAATGCTCAACATGCCAAAAAGCAAAAAAATGGCTTAAAGAAAATGAAGTAGCCTTTCAGCCTGTACATATCGTGGACAACCCACCTTCAAAGGAAGAACTTATAGATTTAGTTCAAAAGAGCGGGTTGGAGATTAAAAAATTCTTTAATACAAGCGGCATGAAGTATCGTGAATTAGGTATGAAAGAGAAAATGAAAACGGCTTCAGATGATGAACTTCTTGAACTATTAGCATCTGATGGCATGCTGATCAAAAGGCCAATCGCAACAGACGGGCAAAGCGTAACAGTGGGCTTTAAAGAAGATCAGTACGAAAACACTTGGAAAAAGTAAAATTGTTGCTGACTATGATAAAAAAATTTATTGTAGTTACTATAAAAACAAAGAAAAGCTGGAGGGATTACACATGGAATTTCCAAAAGAGTTACGCTATTCAGAAGAACACGAGTGGACTAAAACAGAAGACGGCAATAAAGTTCGTATCGGTATTACGGCATTTGCACAAGACGAGCTTGGAGATATCGTGTTTGTTGAGCTTCCTGAAGTTGGAGATGAGCTTACAGCGGACGAGCCTTTCGGCAGTGTAGAATCTGTAAAAACAGTTTCTGAGCTTTACGCTCCTGTATCTGGAAAAGTTGTAGAAGTAAACACAGACCTTGATGACAGCCCAGAACTAGTTAACGAATCTCCATATGAGAAAGCATGGATGGTAGTAGTAGAACTTTCAGATTCCTCTGAGCTTGAAAAATTAATGACAGCTGAACAATATGAGGAATTAATTAAAGAAGATTAATGAAAAGAATCTCTTCAGGAAAGAATAGGCGTATTGCTCATTTCTTTTTTGGAGGGATTTTTTTATGAACGAAGATAGACGAGATGTGACTTCAAGAGTATTTGGCAAAATGAAAGGCGGCTCCATGTCGCTGTACCTTGACCAAGATGAGATCGGCCAGATTCGATTTACGAATCAAGGGAATATGTATGAAATGGCTGAGGGTTTTGAATTCGATGCAGACAAAATCTATAAACGTGAAAAACCAGCTGAAATACCTAACCCAACAAAATATGTAGACGAGTGCGATAAAGGCTGGTGCTAGCAGACGAAGAGGATGATATGATAATCATCCTCTTTTTTATAGAAAATGGATTGGTGAAATTAGTTAGCCATTAGGTGAAATTAATTGGATAATTCGTCAAATTATTAAAGAAAGTCGTCAAATTATCATTACCAATTTTCAAATTAATTCAAAAAGCCCACATATTCATATCATTAGTAGACATTTACCGGCTTACACTTCCGCCTTTAGCACCGATGTTTTGATAAAAGCTCTTGTCATGGGTTTTTGAGGTGGCTTGTCCGCCTTTTTGGCCGATTTTTTGATAAAAATCTTTGTTATGTGAAAGGGACGTTGATTTCCCGCCTTTTCTGCCGATCTCCTGGTAAAAGGTTGCTTGGTGAGATTCCGCAGTAGTTGTTCCCCCTTTTTTTCCGATCTGCTGGAAAAATTCCTTGCCATGAGATTTCGAAGTCTTTTTTCCTCCAAGTCGCCCTGCTTCTTCCCTCGTCATTTTTTCAGTCAAAGCCATTGGTAATCTCCTCCTTTTGAACGTATTAAATTTCTGGATGTATTCCTTGAATAACCTTTATTGAAGAGATTAAAACGCGATTGAAGGCAATTAGGCCGATTAGCTTACTGCTTTAAATTTGGGGTAGTAATATAGTAAAAAGGGGAATAGTAATAAAGAACATCTCTTGCAGGATTTTAATAATATAAAGCAAATATATATATTTAAGCGATGCATTCATTTAATAGTTCTTCAATGTATAGGAGAGATGAGTAATGAATGGAAGCATGAATAAAGTAATCATTGTCGAAGGGAAATCCGATAAAGAAAAGCTTTCCGCAATCTTAAATGAACCGGTTGAAATTATTTGTACGAATGGCACATTAGGTTTGGATAAATTAGAAGAGCTTGCATTAGCAATCGAAGATAGAGATGTTTATATCCTTGTGGATGCTGATGAAGCAGGTCATAAGCTACGAAAACAGCTTCAGCGGGAGCTCCCGAATGCAGAGCATTTATATATTAATAAGATGTACAGAGAAGTTGCGACGACACCTCTTATGTACTTGGCAAAAGTATTAGTAGGTGCTCACTTTAATATTCATAAAAACTGTTTAGGATGAAATAATGGTAGCTTCACATGAATTAAATATACCTTTGCATGTTAACTGCTCCCAAAAAGAAATTTGGATAAATGAGAAGAATGGGAGGCTTGTTTCAATGGGTCGTAAGAAATCCTCTTTTTCCCCTGCGTTTCATCGGTGCTTTCTGATGAAGGGAAAAGAGGTTTTCTTGTTTATTTAGGCTGTTTTCGCAATCATTGTTACTCTTGAAAGAGGTTGATTTCCGTTTCAGATACTCGCTTTCCGCGGGGCGTGCGGTGAGCTACCTTGTCGTTTTGCACCTGCTGTGTCTCACCTGTCCCGTTACTCCCGCAGGAGTCTCGCATCTTACACTCCTATCAACTTGTCAATGTAGAGGATTCACTGAATGACGAGGAAACAACAATCTTTTGGAAAACAGCCTCTATTTACTGGATCAGCGATGCTAAAAAGGTGAAATCATTCTTGAAAAAGACAATAAAAATAAAGCAGTTAACCATCATATAATAATTCGTGATATTCTTATACAAGAGATCAAAATAAAAATCATAAATAACTGATGGAAAAAACAGCCTTCTGATGAATATGACAGGCTGCTTAATCTGCCTTCAGATAAATAACGGAGTAATATATGAAAGAAATCACAAGAACGAATTGGGAACATGTTATCGAACAATCCATACATAAGCCTTTCTTTCTCTACTTGGAAACACCATTATGTGGTACATGTAAGATGGGAAAAAAAATGATGGAAGTAGCAATAGAAACAGTTCGAGCTCAAAGAGGAAACAATATGCAGACTGGAGTATGCAATATTAATGAGATGCCCGAACTTGCAGATCAATATGGAATTACGAGTGTCCCTTGTCTAATGGTGCTATCGAGAGGGATGGCAGTGAAAAAGATCTATGCCCTTCAATCGGCAGGAAATATTTATCAAACGATGATAGATTTCTTAAATAAGGAAAAATAATTTGTAATAAAATGTGGGAAAAGCCCCATATTTCATTAAAGTCCTCCTAATTCTTTTGAAAAATGATTTTTTAGGGGGTTTTTCCTTAAGAAAAATATGGTAAATTAATGTCTTCTGCACACTTATCTGTAACATTAGATAGTGTGTTTTTTTAAATGCAAAAATTAGTCAGACCTTGTCGGAATAAGGGGTTTCTCAGTTAGAGAGTTAATTATCAGTTATTTTCGTCTATTCAGTTTTTTAACAAGAAAGTCACAATTGTTACGAGGGCTGTAATATTGTTATAGAACTGTATCCTACAAATGTCAAAAGTCGTGGTATAAATGAATAGGAGAGCTTGTTACATGTTTGCTCCCGAACGATTAGTGGTAAATAAGAATGATTTTATGAAAACAAAAACAAACGAAGATCGAATAAAACAAGTAATTTTTTTAGCAGGGGTGATTGATAATCATGACATCTTTAAATTTAAATGCAGTATTTCCTATAGCAAAGAACAAAATGACAAGCATAGAAGATAAAGTATTAACGATCCAGGAAAGAAACGATGAAAAATTAAGAAATGAACTAATTGGTGATTACCAACCATTCATTAAAAAAGTTACATCAAAAGTGTGCAGTCAATATATAGATCGAACAATGGATGAGTTTAGTGTAGGTCTTTTTGCCTTTAATGAAGCGATAGATCAATATCAAGAAGGACAAGGCAGCCGCTTTTTATCCTTTGCAGATATGGTAATCAGACGCCGTGTCATTGACTATATCCGTAAAGAAGTTCGTCAAAACAGATTGATTTTTCTCCAGCCGGATGAAGAAGATGAAGAAGGCCGTTTAGAAGAAAGCTATGCTGAACAAAAGGCAGCTATGGATCATTTTGAAGATCAGATTCAAGTAGAAAACCGTGTTTATGAAATAGAAGAGTATCAAAAGCTTTTAAAAACATTCGGACTAAACTTTAAAGTTTTAAGCAAACATTGTCCAAAACACGTTGATGCACGTGAAAATGCCAAAGAAATTGCTCGCCTTTTAGCAGAAAATGAAGAACTTGCCGCATTTTTAAAGGAAAAAAAGCAATTGCCGATAAAAGATTTATTAAATATGGTATCCTGTAGTCGTAAAACCATAGAGAGAAATCGAAAGTATATAATAGCGGTATCATTAATATATTTAGGCGATTTCCAAGCGCTGAAATCATACATTCAGCCTTAAGGTGAGGTATATATGATTGCATGGTAAGGGGGATTACTTCCTCTTGCCTGTAATTACTACTGATCCTGCAACTTGCGGGAGGGATACAATTGAAAAGCGGCAGCGGCATTGTAATAGAGGTTAACAACAGAAAAGCGACTTTGCTTATGAAAGATGGAACATTTGTAACGGTAAGAGTACCAGCAGGCAAAAATCCATCAGTGGGCAGAGAATATCAGGCTTCTTATTTTTCGGAAAGGAAAAGAAGTCTTTTTGTGGTGCCATCTGTAGCAGCGATACTTGCTGTTGTTCTTCTATCAGGTTTGATCCCGATTGGAAGCGAGTCAGCGGCAGCGGCTTATGTAAGCTTTGATATTAATCCAAGCTTAGAAGTGGGCGTAGATGAGGAAATGCAGGTTATCCAAATTGATGCATTTAATGACGAGGCAAAAAAAATCATAGATAAATATGATCTGAACGTTGAAAATCAATTTTCATTTGAAGACTTTGCTGATCAGCTTATTAAGGCATATGAAGAAGAAGGTTATATGGAATCAGACCATTCTATGCTCATCACAACCATTTCCAGTGAAGAAGGCAATGATAAGACTGAAGCAGCTCTAGATGAAGCAGTAAATTCAATCGTGAAGAAGACTGTTGTAAAATACCCTGTCCGTATCACTGTTTCAGAGTCTAATCCTGACACTCGTGAAAAAGCAAAGCAGCTTGGAGTGTCTTCAGGAAAATATAAAGCATTTCAAACTGCAAACATAAACGGCAAGACTTTAACAGAAGAGAAGATAAAAGAGGTTAACTTTCAAGAGCTAAAAGTAAATACTTTATCCTCTAATGACATACAAAGCTTACCGCACCCAAGGAAAATTAACACCGAAGCCCATGAACGAAAGAATGACATAAAAATAGCAGTCCCTAAAAAAGCAGTTAGCCAACCAAAAGAAGTTAAAAAGCACAGAGAAAAGCATCACAATCAAGATAATCACCATAACAAGAAACAAGAAAAATTGGTGAAGCCTAAAGAAAGAAAGTTAAATAATAGCGATAACAAGCATCAAAATCGTGCGTTTAACAGCAATAAACAAAAGAATAATGAACATCAAAACCGAAACGCGAATAATCATCACAAGAAAAATCAGCAGGACCGCAATAAACAGGACCGCAATAAACAGGACCGCAATAAGCAAGATCGCGACAAACATCGTAACAAACATTAGCACTAAATATGGTTAATACTGTCGTAATTACAAAAACGATTTTTACTGACTGTCGAACGCTTTATAAAGGTAAACACTCCGTTCCTCTCGAAAAGGTGAAATAACAACCAATTCGGGGGGATTTTATATGCTGGATGTCACCTTTTTTGAAAGACAGATTGGAAAAAGTCCATACTTGCCATTGTATAACATTCCGGTTAAACCTAGATTTAGTCTCAATGATGAAACTACCTTGAGGATTGATTACAGAGAAGGAGAACGTAATCGTATCGTTGTTTTCAGAGGAAATCCAAAGTATCTATCTATGATGCTAGATGGGAAAATGAAGCTTACAACACTCCTTCGCCAAGAGATGATCGAGTTTCACGGGACGTTAAGACAGCGGCTGAAATGGGAAGCCATATTCTATTTAAGCTCTCATTGGGAACAAATATCTGCAGGCGTCTTGATTAAAAGTGTTAAAAATGTTTGACACGAATCGACAGCGGTGATATTATTCATCTCAGTGATTCAAAAATGCATCGTTTTAACTTAATAACGCAACGCTTTAACTTATCACGAGAGGTGGAGGGACTGGCCCTATGAAACCCGGCAACCGCTAGCTGTATGTAATCCATACTGACTAGAAAGGTGCCAATTCCTGCAAGGCATTCAATTGTCTTGGGAGATGAGGAGAACGCGCATAGAATATTATATGCCTTTCTGCTCATATTGAAGCAGAGGGCATTTTTTTATTTGAATGGTTTGTTGATTGGATTGCAAGGTGCGAGACTCCAGCGGGATTAGCGTGCCAGCTACTTGAGTATTCTTCCTCGCAAGGCATGCGACGAGGAAACTCACTTCGTTAGGAGTTGCTTGTAGACGCAGGAGCACACAGGTTTTATTAAGACTCCTAAC
This sequence comes from Fictibacillus arsenicus, assembly GCF_001642935.1. Classification (NCBI taxonomy): domain Bacteria; kingdom Bacillati; phylum Bacillota; class Bacilli; order Caryophanales; family Fictibacillaceae; genus Fictibacillus; species Fictibacillus arsenicus. The sequence continues at coordinate 3,073,974 of NZ_CP016761.1, read as the reverse complement.
GGCGCAAAGCGCAGAGGAAGCTCACCGCACGCCCCGCGGAAAGCGAGCATCCTGGAGCGGAAATCAACAGCTTCTAATTGCAATTTAAAGTATTACAGATGGAAATGAGGTTAGTTCTATTGATTAATTTACATTCAGTCCGTAAAGTCTTTCAAACCAAAGATGGTGAAGTGAAGGCTGTTGATTCGGTAGATTTAAACATAAAACAAGGTGAAATTTACGGCATTATTGGATACAGCGGAGCAGGGAAAAGTACACTTATCCGAATTCTTAACATGCTGGAAAGACCGACAAGCGGTACGGTTACGATCGGCGGAAAAAATATGTCTGAGCTATCTTCTAAAAAACTTAGAGAAGCTAGACAGGAAATAAGTATGATATTCCAGCACTTCAACCTTTTATGGTCGAGAACCGTTAGAGAGAACATTGCTTTCCCGTTAGAAATCGCTGGATATCCGAAAGAGAAAATCAAGCAGCGTGTTGACGAGCTGATTGATCTTGTCGGACTAGAAGGCAGAGGCGGTTCATATCCTTCACAGCTGAGCGGGGGCCAAAAACAGCGGGTTGGTATTGCGAGAGCACTTGCCAACGAACCGAAAGTTTTATTATGTGATGAAGCCACTTCAGCACTTGATCCAAAAACAACCGACAGTATTTTAGATCTTCTAGTAGAAATCAACCAGAAGCTAGGTCTAACTATCGTGTTGATCACACATGAAATGCACGTCATACGAAAAATCTGTCACCGAGTTGCAGTAATGGAAAAAGGAAAAGTGGTAGAAGAAGGCGATGTACTGAGCGTCTTTAAAAACCCTAAAGAATCCATTACAAAGGATTTTGTAAAACAAGTTACAGAACCAGAAGAAACAGTGGATACCATAAAGCAATTTATAGAGGAGTTTCCTGAAGGCAGAATTGTTCAGCTTACTTTTGTAGGAGGCAGTGCCGGGCAGCCTTTAATTACAGAGCTGATCCGAAACTTTGAAGTGGATGTTAATATCCTGCAAGGTAAAATTACTCAAACTCAAAATGGTCCATACGGTACATTATTTATCCAAATAAAAGGTTCTGAAGCGGCACTTTCTAACGCTATGGAATTTTTAAATAGTGTTCAGGTAGAAGTTGAGGTGATTCATAATGCTTAGTACTTGGTTCCCGAACGTTCAGTGGGATGTTGTTTTAGAAGCAACGAAAGAAACTTTATATATGTCGGCTATTTCCGTTTTTGTAACATTCATTTTAGGTCTCGCTTTGGGGCTTGCCTTATATTTAACCGCTCCAGGCAACCTGTGGGAAAACAAATTCTTAAATAGCATCATTGCCATTATTGTTAACGTGTTCCGTTCTATTCCGTTTATTATATTAATTATTTTGCTGATTCCTTTTACGCGCTTTATTGTAGGGACAATGCTTGGAGCAGAAGCAGCACTGCCAGCTTTGATTGTCGGAGCAGCTCCATTTTACGCGCGTATGGTTGAGATTGCTTTGAGAGAAATTAATAAAGGAGTAATTGAAGCAGCGAAATCAATGGGTGCAACAAACACTCAAATTATTTTCAAAGTACTTATTCCCGAAAGCACCCCAGCACTTATTTCTGGTATTACCGTTACTGCGATTGCTCTTGTAAGCTACACAGCAATGGCTGGTGTAGTTGGAGCAGGAGGACTTGGAAACCTTGCTTATATGGAAGGCTACCAGCGGGATAATGCAGAAGTAACTTTAGTTTCAACTGTTCTGATCTTGGTCATCGTATTTGTTATTCAATGGATAGGAGATCAATTCACAACAGCTTTAGATAAAAGATAAGCACATACAACAAGGAGGAAATCACATGAAAAAAGTATTTTCTATTATTTTGCTTGCTGTAGTTGGTGCAGCACTAGCAGCTTGCGGCAATAAAACAGAAGGTGGCATCAGCGACGAAAAGCTGATTGTCGGGGCATCAAACGTACCTCATGCTGAAATTCTTGAAGAAGCAAAACCACTTCTAAAAGAAAAAGGTGTAGAGCTCGAGATCAAAACGTTCCAGGATTATGTACTTCCAAACAAATCTCTGGATGAAAAAGAAATCGGAGCAAACTACTTCCAGCACGTTCCTTATTTAGAATCACAAATGAAAGACCACGGTTATAAATTTGAAAACGCAGGCGGCATCCACATTGAGCCTATCGGAGTTTATTCTAAAAAATACAAGTCTCTAGATGAATTGCCACAAGGTGCTACGATCATCATGTCTAACTCTGTAGCTGACCACGGGCGTATGCTTGGTCTTTTAGAAAAAGAAGGTCTAATCAAAGTTAAAGAAGGCGCTGGTACTGAAGCGCAAGTTAAAGATATTGTAGAAAATCCAAAGAAATTAAAGTTCAAAGCAGATGTTGATGCAGGAATGCTGCCAAAAGCATATAAAAACGGTGAAGGGGATGCAGTACTGATCAACACGAACTATGCGATTGATGCAGGTCTAAATCCGCAAAAAGACGCTATCGCAATTGAAGGCTCAGATTCTCCATTCGTAAACATTATTGCAGTACGAGAAGGAGATAAAGATAAGAAATCTGTTAAAGCTCTAGTTGAAGTATTGCGTTCGAAAGAAATTCAAGATTTCATTGAAAAGAAATACGAAGGTGCAGTAGTGCCTGTAACTGAATAAATGAATGAAGGGTGTCTCCACTTGATGAGGCACCCTTTATGTTTAATTTAAGGTGGACAATAAATGGATGGAATTGAAAAAATATGTGATGAGGACGTATTTTTATGTGATAGTAAGTCATTTTTATGTGATGATAGTCATTTTTTATGTAATTATGCAGACTTTTTATATGATGGTGTATTTCTTTAAAGAATCCTTTCTCCTTACATATCACCCACAAAAAAAACCCATACTAATCCTGTTTACTAAAACGTGACAGGAGTGTAACGACAAAATGAAACAAGAAGATCAACAAATGCCAGGATCAAACTCTGCACAATATCATCTTATCCGGTATAAAGAAGGTTTAGGAAAATATAACGAAAATATGCCTGAATTAACACATGCATATAACGAATTTACGCGCCACTGTTTTAAGGAAGGCGAAATTTCCGAAAAATATAAACAGCTTATTGCGCTAGGGATCAGTATTTATTCACAAGATGAGTATTGTATCATTTATCATACAAAGGGATGTCTTGACCAAGGATGTTCTGAAAATGAAATCCTGGAAGCTGTAGGCGTGTCTGCCGCATTCGGCGGTGGAGCAGCTATGAGCCAGGGAGTAACCCTTGTTCAAGAGTGTATTAAAGAGTTGAATAAACCACGCCATTAACTTTTCCATACATTAACATGTTTTATTTATATTAAAAAAGGTAATGGAAGTAATGTAGCGGATTCAGCAGGATTATAAAGGGATGTTCATCTTCTATAGATGAAAGCACGCAGTACCCTCTCACAAAACTTGGCATTGTATCATATGCAAGTTGTGGATCTGAAGAGCTGCTGATAAGCTATAACTATCTAAACTCGAAAGGATTGATTCATTATCCACCCCATAAAAGTAAAGCATACATCTGAAATGGAAAAAGCAATGCACCAATCACATGGTTGCGGTTTTGCAGAGTATGAAAGGGACTTGGAGAAGCGGTTAGATGTTGAGAAAGACCGTGAAAAGGAATATAAAAAAGGTTTAGAAGTAGCGGCTGATGCAACTAGAAATCATACGCCGTAAAGATAAGATAGGGAATAAAAACAAAAGGCTGACTCAAAAGGTGATATAATGCCTGATGAGTTAGCCTTTTTTCGAATTTCTCAAATAAACAATGAATTATATGAACACAATGGTAAAGTTCATGGCTCGTTCCCTTGAACATACTTTTCATTTGTTATAAGATTAGAATGAGAATAAATTGAGAATGGCTATTTAATGCCTTATTTCAAAAATCTTAAGAATGATTTCTTAATGGAGGTTGTATTATGTCAGCACCTAATTTAAAGATTGAAAATCTTCGTGTATCGATTGAAGATAAAGAGATTATTAAAGGTTTAGATCTCGAAATAAATGGTGGAGAAATCCATGCGATCATGGGGCCGAACGGAACAGGTAAGTCTACTCTTTCTGCAGCGTTAATGGGGCACCCGAAATACGAAGTAACATCAGGGAAGGTTACATTCAATGGTGAAGACCTTTTAGAAATGGAAGTTGATGAGCGTGCACTAGCTGGTCTATTCCTAGCTATGCAATATCCATCAGAAGTAAGCGGTATTACCAACGCAGACTTCCTTCGTTCTGCAATTAATGCAAAGCGTGAAGAAGGCGACGAAATTTCACTAATGAAGTTCATCCGTGAGTTAGACAAGAAGATGGATCACCTTGAAATGGATAACGCTTTCGCTCACCGTTACTTAAACGAAGGATTCTCTGGCGGAGAAAAGAAGCGTAACGAAATTCTGCAAATGATGATGCTTGAGCCGAAATTAGCAATCCTTGATGAAATCGACTCAGGACTAGATATCGATGCTCTTAAAGTAGTAGCAAAAGGTGTTAATGAAATGCGCAGCCCTGATTTCGGATGCTTAATCATTACTCACTACCAGCGTTTATTGAACTACATCACACCAGACAAAGTACACGTAATGATGCAAGGCCGTATTGTGAAATCTGGAGGACCTGAACTCGCTCAGCGCCTTGAAGCTGAAGGTTATGACTGGATTAAAGAAGAGTTAGGTATTAAAGACGAAACTGTCGGTCAAGAAGCGTAAGCAATAAGGGGGACTATACATGTCAGTTGATACGAGCCTAAGATTTGATAAGGACTACGTAAACGGTTTTTCAAGCAGCAGACAGGAACCCGCTTGGCTGCAGGAGCTTCGTTTGCAAGCATTGGAATTGGCTCAAAATCTTCCAATGCCTAAACCGGACAAAACAAAGATTGATAAATGGAACTTTACAGATTTCAAACATGAAGCAACGGGTAATGCTGTAGCTTTCAATGAACTTCCAGAAGACGTTAAAGCATTGATTGGTTCAGAAGAAGATGCGAAGAACGTTCTTGTAATCCATAACGGTACACCAGTGTTTTTCGCATTGGAACAAGAAGTTAAGGATCAAGGAGTTATCTACACGGATCTCTTAACAGCTGCAAAAGAACATGAAGACTTAGTTAAAAAGTACATCATGAAAGCTGTTTCAGCTGATGAAAACCGTTTAACAGCTTTGCATGCATCACTATTTATGAATGGTGCGTTCCTTTATGTTCCTAAAAATGTAGAACTGTCTGCACCGATTCAAGCTGTTTATTATCAAGATGATGAAGCAGCACTGTTTAACCATGTAATCCTTGCAGCAGAAGACAATAGCTCAGTAACGTATGTAGAAAACTACCTTTCTACAAACGAAAACACAGAATCAGTAGCAAACATCGTGTCTGAAGTATATGCAGGCAGCGGTGCGAAAGTTGTTTACGGCGCAGTTGATAACCTTGCAAAAGGAATGACAACATACGTGAACCGCAGAGGCCGTGCTGAAAAAGATGCTCGAATTGAGTGGGCGCTTGGACAATTTAATGACGGAAATACGGTTTCAGATAATACGACTCACCTAATTGGAGATGGATCATTTACTGATACGAAGACGGTAACAATCGGACGCGGTGATCAAAAGCAAAACTTCGTTGCTCAAATTTTTAACCACGGAAAACATTCTGAAGGTTACATCTTGACTCACGGGGTAATGAAAGATAGTGCCAGCTCTATTTTTAACGGTATTACGAAGATTGAGCACGGCGCTACAAAATCTCATGGTGAGCAGACAGAACGTGTTCTTATGTTAAGTGAAAAAGCACGTGGTGACGCTAACCCGATTCTTTTAATCGATGAAGATGACGTTACAGCAGGGCATGCTGCATCTGTAGGCCGAATCGATCCGCTGCAAATGTTCTATCTAATGAGCCGCGGAATTTCAAAAGCGGAAGCAGAACGTCTAATCATTCATGGATTCTTGGCACCAGTGGTCAGCCAAATGCCTTTAGAATCTGTTAAAAATCGTCTAGTAGAGGTTATTGAAAGGAAAGTGCGCTAACATGAGTGCAAAGGAATGGAGAAAGCTGTTTCCTATCCTCGATCAGGAAGTTAACGGCAAACCTCTTGTCTACCTTGACAGCGCGGCCACTTCACAAAAACCGATACAAGTTATAGAAGCTTTAGATAAGTACTATAAGGAATACAATTCGAATGTTCACCGCGGTGTTCATACTCTTGGAACTCGTGCTACAGATGGATATGAAGGAGCACGTGAGAAGGTACGCCGTTTTATCGGTGCTAAGTCAACGCAAGAGATAATTTTCACACGCGGAACAACGACTGCGATTAATACTGTTGCAAGAAGCTATGGAATGGCAAACCTTTCTGAAGGTGATGAAATTGTGATCACTCCTATGGAGCATCACAGCAACATCATTCCATGGCAGCAGGTTGCGAAAGTGACTGGAGCAACGCTAAAATACATCCCTTTACAGCCAGATGGGACAATTGATCTCCAAGATGTTGAGAAAACAGTAACAGAGCATACTAAGATTGTCTCAGTTATGCAGGTTTCTAATGTTTTGGGAACAATCAATCCTATTAAAGAAATCGCGGCGATCGCTCATAAGAACGGAGCTGTGATGGTTGTTGATGGTGCTCAAAGCGCGCCGCATATGAAAGTGGATGTTCAAGATCTTGACTGTGATTTCTTTGCCTTCTCTGCTCATAAAATGTGTGGACCGACAGGCATTGGTGTTCTATACGGGAAGAAAGCACTCCTTAATAAAATGGAGCCTGTAGAATTCGGCGGAGAAATGATCGATTTGGTTGGTTTGCAGGAATCGACGTGGAAAGAGCTTCCTTGGAAGTTTGAAGGCGGTACTCCTATTATCGCAGGTGCGATCGGGTTAGGTGCAGCAATCGATTTTCTCGAAGATATCGGGCTGGATAACATTTTAAAATTAGAGCATGAACTTGCGGATTATGCGATGGAACGATTATCTGAACTTGATGGAGTTACGATTTTTGGACCGAAGCATCGGGCCGGACTTGTGACTTTTAACCTTGATGATGTACATCCACATGATGTAGCTACAGTCCTTGATTCAGAAGGAATTGCAGTCCGTGCCGGCCACCATTGTGCACAGCCTCTCATGAAATGGTTAGAAGTAACAGCAACAGCCAGAGCTAGTTTTTATCTGTATAACACTGAAGATGACGTCGATGCTTTCATAAAAGGACTCACAACAGCAAAGGAGTATTTCGGTCATGTCTTCTAATTTAGATCAGCTTTACCGGCAAGTCATTATGGACCATTATAAAAATCCCCGCAATAAAGGGATTTTGGAAGATGGTGCGTTAAATATTAATATGAATAACCCAACATGCGGCGACCGTATCCAGCTTACTTTAAAAGTAGAAGATGGAAAGATCGAGTCTGCTAAATTTGATGGTGAAGGATGTTCCATCAGTCTGGCATCAGCATCAATGATGACGCAAGCAGTAAAAGGGCTTCCTGTAGAAGATGCCCTGAAACTTGCAAAGATTTTTTATGATATGATGTTAGGGAACGATTATGATGATGGATCCTACGATTTAGGTGACATCGAAGCTCTGCAAGGAGTATCAAAATTCCCTGCCCGCATTAAGTGCGCCACTCTTGCGTGGAAGGCTATGGAACAGGGAGTAGGTAAACAAGAGGAAGAATAAGTTCCTCTTGAGTTTAAGAATTAGAGTGCCAATCCAGTAAGGAGGGATTCTGCAATGGCTAAGAAGATGCCGGATATCGGCGAATATAAATATGGTTTTAGAGATAAAGACGTATCCATTTTCAGATCTAAGCGTGGTTTGACAAAAGAGATCGTTGAAGAAATTTCACGCATGAAGAGTGAACCTGAGTGGATGCTTGAATTCCGATTAAAGTCATTAGAGCAGTTCTACAAAATGCCGATGCCGCAATGGGGCGGAGACATGAAGGACTTAAACTTTGATGATATTACGTATTATGTTAAGCCATCTGAAAAATCCGAGAAATCTTGGGATGAAGTACCTGCGGAAATCAAGGCTACTTTTGACAAGCTTGGAATTCCAGAAGCTGAACAAAAATACCTTGCAGGTGTATCTGCACAATATGAATCTGAGGTTGTTTATCACAACATGAAAGAAGACCTTTCTGATTTAGGGATTCTTTTCACAGATACAGATACAGCTTTAAAAGAGCACGAAGAGATCTTCCGTGAGTATTTCGGAACAATCATTCCACCTTCAGATAATAAATTCTCAGCTCTAAACTCTGCAGTATGGTCTGGTGGATCATTCATTTACGTACCAAAAGGCGTAAAATGTGATACTCCGCTTCAAGCATACTTCCGAATCAACTCTGAGAACATGGGTCAGTTCGAGCGTACGCTTATCATTGCGGATGAAGACAGCTCAGTACACTACGTAGAAGGTTGTACTGCGCCCGTTTATTCAACAAACTCACTTCATAGTGCGGTTGTTGAAATCATCGTTAAAAAGAACGCTTATTGCCGTTACACAACGATTCAAAACTGGGCGAACAACATCTACAACCTTGTTACAAAGCGTGCTGTAGCTGAAGAGAACGCAACGATGGAATGGGTAGATGGAAACATCGGGTCTCGTCTAACGATGAAATATCCTGCTGTTATCATGAAAGGCCGCGGTGCGAAAGGTACAATTCTATCTATCGCAATCGCTGGTAAAGGACAGCATCAGGATGCAGGAGCAAAAGTATTGCACCTTGCACCGGATTGTTCATCTACAATCGTATCCAAGTCGATCTCTAAGCATGGCGGTAAAGTAACATACCGTGGTATTGCTCACTTCGGACGTAAATCTGACGGATCAAAATCCAACATTAAGTGTGACACGCTTATCATGGATAACCAATCCACATCAGATACAATTCCGTACAACGAGATTCTAAACAATAACATTACGCTTGAGCACGAAGCAACTGTATCTAAGGTTTCAGAAGATCAGTTATTCTACCTCATGAGCCGTGGTGTTTCTGAACAGGAAGCAACAGAAATGATCGTAATGGGATTCATCGAGCCATTTACAAAAGAGCTTCCAATGGAATATGCAGTAGAAATGAACCGCCTGATCAAGTTCGAGATGGAAGGTTCAATCGGATAAATTATAAAAAGCCTTGGTATATAAGAAATATACCGAGGCTTTTTTTGTGTGTAAATTCGTGTTGTGCCAACTCGACTCGGAATTTTTTTCTTTGCTTTTTAAATTATAAAATTTTTCTTATTCAACAAACGGCCCAGAATGTGGAATAAGAGAGAGCAAAAAAAATTTTTAACACCGCGTACTTTTAATTCTTCTATTACAACGACACACCTTAAAAGAGCATAAAAAAATTGCAAGATAAAAGTTATCCTGCAATTTAAATAAATTAATTTATGTTTTTTACTGCTTCCTTCATATGAAAAGTTTTTTTGAAATGTTTTTAATAGCTTTTATCTACTCCATCTTTTGGAAAACAACCACATATTCTTAGTAATTACAAAGTTCAGCTCATATATGCACAGGGCTGCTTAATGTAACCTTTTTTAGTACAATGATTTTCTATTTATTTTTGACTTTGAGGACCTTAATTACTTCTTTTGTTGCTTCAGCAATAAGCTTGTCGTTATAATCAGCATCTTTTTGATCACGACTCGAAAGTACAGCAAGAACAATTGGGTCTCCTTTTGGTGGCCAAATGATGGCAATGTCATTTCGCGTACCATATGATCCTGCTCCAGTCTTATCAGCCACTTCCCACCCTTTCGGCACTCCAGCACGAATTAACGCATCTCCAGTAGTATTTCTCTTCATCCAACCTATTAAAAGTTCACGTTTTTCAGTTGGGAGTTTATCTCCCAGTGTAAAAGCCTGAAGACTGGTAGCAAGTGCTCTTGGTGTACTTGTATCATGAGTTTCACCTGGATTAACTTCATTTAAATCTGGCTCAAATCGCTCAGGGGTGGTAACATTATCACCAATTTCCTCCAGTGCTTTTTTAAATCCAGTCGGTCCCCCCAGTTGTTTAAGAATAAGGTTTCCAGCAGTATTGTCACTGTATCGAAGAGAAGCATCCGAAAGCTCCTTAAGAGTCATCCCCGTATCAACATGCTTTTCTGTAATCGGACTATAAGTGACAAGATCCTCGCGTGTATACGTAATTGTTTTATTAAGGTCTTCTATTGATTTCTGTTGTAAAAGTGCTCCTACAGCTAGAGCCTTATGAGTAGATGTATAAGCAAAACGCTCATCTGGATGATAGTTTACTGTTTGGTTTGTACCAGTATCCAACGCAAAGACTCCGAGTTTAGCATCAAATTTTTCTCCAAGCTTGGCAAAAACATGATTATTTTCAGTTCCTTGTTTTTGGGGTTTTGTTAATTTAGCATCAACGTTATTGTTTGATAAACATACAAGCGTTGCACATGAAAGAAATAATAGTACAGGCACAATTTTTCTAAATGTAGATGAATTAAAAATGTTGCTCAACGATTTCATTAAAATTCAACCTCTTTCTATTATGTATTCTCTTTCAAATAACAAAGCTATTTTATCAACTATACACAATAATGGACATAAAATATTAATCATACTTTCATGATAAAAAACTAAATATAAAGAATATTCAGGTTTATCCATATGATTTACTTAGAAAATTATATACCAGTTTCGTTCTTTAGTAGTGATATTTAGGGAGTTACTAGATTTTCAATAGTTGTAGTGAAATTTATTCGTGCCAACTTTGTGCCAACTGAATTTGAAGAGTATTGAAATGTTTTTAAAATCAAAACACGGAAAAACCTTGATTTAACAAGGATTTACATCTATTGAATATGTTGTGAAATCCTTCGTTAATCAAGTTCGAGATGGAAGGTTCAATCGGATAAAGTCTGAAAAGCCTTGGTATATAAGGAATATATCAAGGCTTTTTTTATGTGGGAATTAGCGTCGTGCCAACTTTGAGATCATGAAATTAAAAATGAAAAATTCTTAATAATAATAAGGGCAGTAGTTAATCCACGAAATCAGCTTATAGTAAAATGTGCAACTTTAAATGGAATAAAAAGTTTTAAAGAAGATAAGGGATCGATATTTTCAAATGGTATACAGACAAAATTATGTAAAATATAAATATATCTTACGGCTAATCCTATAGATACAGGGGGTGAAAAATATGGCAAAGAAGAGCACAGGAAAGGGTCGAAAGGCATCAAGTGTAAATCCACAGGGAATGAGCCCCGATGTTGAATTCAGCAAAGAACCTGTATCAGAACTTGCAAATCGTGCGAAAAAGAAAAACACAAAAATCTAAATTTTGGCGACCTCATAAGGATCTTCAAGTCCTTCCCAAGGTCGCCCATTTAGGCTTTCGCTTGCATTTCTTTCAAGTTCCAGATGGAAGGTTCAATCGTATAAAATTCGAGAAGCCTTGGTATATAAGGTATATACCGAGGCTTTTTTATGTGCAATTAGTGTCGTGCAAACTTTGTGCCAACTAGAAAATTTTTTTCTCTTTTAGTTATAAAATTCTTTTTATTCAATAAACGAGCCAGATCGTGGAATAAGGGAGGACTTTTAGGGTTAAATCTTGAAACTGTATTTATACCTTATAAGGAATGAAATATAAATGGTTGATAAAGAAACTCAGATAAAGGTACTACACTGTGGAGATCCTTTAAGATTTGTATGTGAAATTCTTGGTGTTAAAGATATGAGTAATCAGAAGTATGATAAAGTCTTTACTGTGAGTAAAGGTGAAATATACAAATATATCTCAATAAACGGTATCCCTGTTTTAGAGAGAGGGGCTTTATAATCTTAGAAAAATGATTCTAGTAGGAATATAGAGAGCAAGGAGGATAAATGCATCATGATGCCTGGTACGTTATATGAAACACATGTGAAGACAAGGAATTTAGAAGCAGCCATTGTTTTTTATAAAAAGCTTGGTATGGATATCGCTCATACGATTGAAGAAAGAAGGGTAGCCTTCTTCTGGTTTGATAAAAACCAAAAAAGGGAGCAGATGCTAGGGGTTTGGGAAGTGTCAGAACAAGAATTCCATACGAGTCATTTCGCCTTTAAGATCGGGTATGAGGAGATTAAGAACGCCCGGGAATGGTTATTAGAAAAAGGGATTGAACTAAGGGCGGCTTTTGGATTGGAACCGACCGAACCAATGGTGCAAACATGGACACCTTCCGCCAATCTGTATTTTCGGGACCCGGACGGAAACTCATTGGAGTTTCTTTGTCTACTGCCAGAAGGTAAAAAGACGGACAAAGATGTAATGCTGTTAAGCGAATGGGAGGCTTTATAAAAAGGGTCTTGAGAACCTAAATATGAAATGCTGTCGATGACGTGTCGAAAAGCCTATAAATCTTTTTGAAGAACCATAAATTATTTTAAAAGGCTCATAAACCATTAATTAGTTCGGGCTTATAATTGGTTCTATCAACCGAATCTTCTCATTAAAACAAGATGCTTGGATCGATAGAGATTTGAGTAAAACTGCTCGACATGTTATTTCACCATTCTTTACCTGGCATTTTCAAAGAAATTATTTTTAGTTTTGGAGGAGACCTTATGAAACCAATTACCATTCCCGATTTAACAAAAAGACCTTTTAGCTTAACGGTAGAATGTCAAATGCATGCAAGCCCTGACGTATTATTCCGCGCTTGGACGAAGCAGTTTGATCTATGGTTTGCTGCTCCTGGGACATTATTAATGTATGGAGAAGTTAATACACCATTTTACTTTGAAACAGTTTTTGAAGAACAGCGTCACCCTCATTACGGACGTTTTCTAAGGCTTGAACAAGACCGACTCGTTGAAATAACATGGGTAACAGGTTCTGGTGGAACAGAGGGTGCTGAAACAGTTGTGACCGTTGAAATGGAAGCGGTTCAGAGTGGAACAAGAATCCGCCTTACGCATTCAGGATTTTCAGATGGAGTATCGAGAGACAAGCATGAAGATGCCTGGCCATTAGTGCTTGAACATCTAGACAAACGAATGTTAAGCAGTTTCTGAATAATTCTTTAATTCTATATGTAATTTCAAAGCGAATCCAATTCCTTGGGTTCGCTTTTTTGCTTTAAAAAAGTATATAATGCAATCAACAATCACTATAAAATAAAGGAGCATCCACCCTCATGAATGAAGTGATAGAGACCATACTAGCTCATAAATCAATTCGTAAATTTAAAGACAAATCAATAAGTGAAGAAATGATTACGACACTTGTTGAATGTGCACAGGCTGCCTCAACATCAAGCTATCAGCAGGTATGCACCATTATCGGGGTTGAAGATCAGGAGAAGAAGCAAAAACTCGCTGAACTTGCAGGCAATCAGTCTTATGTTGCTGACAACGGCTATTTCTTTGTTTTTTGTATAGATTATAACCGTCATAAAGTAGCTGCTGAAATGCTAGACAAGAATATTAACGACACCATTCAATCAACAGAAGCTTTCATGGTAGGTACAGTTGATGCTTCCCTTGCTGCACAAAATGTGGCGGTTGCAGCTGAATCCCTAGGACTGGGAATCGTATACATAGGCGGAATACGAAACAATCTTAAAGAAGTCTCCGAACTGCTCGATTGCCCGGAACATGTGCTGCCCCTGTTTGGCATGGCTATAGGGTATCCAGATGCTGAGCCCGGTAAGAAACCTCGTTTGCCAATTCAGTCTGTTTTTCATAAAAACGGGTATAAGAAGAATGAGGAAACGAAAAAACTTTTAAATCAATATGAAAAGGAAACAGCTGAATATTATAAGAAGCGAACTGGCGGCAAACGTACGGAAGGATGGGTGACACAAATCACCACTTCAATGTCGTCTCCGAAGCGAGCTTATATGAAAGAATTTGTTCGTGAAAAGGGATTAAATAAAACTTAAAAACTTACAGGCAGGTGAGTTTAGAGAATGATAAAAATAGGTGTAACGGGATGGGGAGATCACGATTCACTTTATCCGGACGGTACTCCTGCAAGAGATAAACTGGCGGTTTACAGCGGTCATTTCCCTGTTGTAGAAGTGGATTCTTCCTTTTATGCGGTTCAGCCTGCAAAAAACTATGAAAAGTGGGTTGCAGCTACACCAAAGGATTTTTCCTTTGTTGTTAAAGCGTATCAAGGGATGACAGGCCATTCGAGAGGAAAGCTGCCTTTTGATTCTGGTAAACAAATGTTCGACGCGTTCATACAATCTATCCAGCCGGTGATCACTTCAGGAAAACTGGAGATGGTTCTTTTTCAGTATCCGCCATGGTTCGACTGTAAAAAAGAAAATGTTCAGGATCTTCGATATGCAAAAGAGATGATGGGTGATATTCCAGTAGCTTTAGAGTTTCGGAATCAAACATGGTTTAGTGAAGAGATGAAGGAAAAAACACTTCGGTTCATAGACGAAGAACAGTGGATACACACGGTTTGCGATGAGCCGCAGGCAGGGAGCGGTTCTATACCGATTGTCATGCATACAACAGAGGAAAAAACACTGATTCGTTTGCATGGCAGAAACGTATACGGATGGAACAATTCAGGACAGCCAAATTGGAGAGAAGTCCGTTATTTGTACCGTTATAATCAAGCAGAACTGCTGGAGTGGAAAGAGCGCATTCAGACGTTAGCTTCCGAAACTAAGAACCTTACAATCTTGTTTAACAACAATTCAGGCGGAGATGCAGCAGATAATGCAAAGGAAATGATCGATCTTTTAGATATACAATACGATTTTCTGGCACCCCGCCAGCTCGATTTATTTTAAAATTAATTTCCTAATATTACAAATTAATTTCAAAAGGTAATAAAAGATTCAATTTAGTAAACAGCCTGATATACTATTAAGGTGAATTAAATAACGTGAGCTGGATGAAGAAAGTGGGGATCACCTTGGATTTCAAAAAATTGATTCAGATGATGTACTACTTACAGATTGCGTTTGTCGTCAGTGGCGTTTATTTGCTATTTATCTACATATTTACAAACAACTCTGAACGGATTCAATTTCTGACACTGGTGTTATGTATCAATCTAATCTCATTAAAAGTCACCAGAGACCGTTTTAAAGCATAAAGAAAACTGCGCGATGCTGCGCAGTTTTTTATTTTTAAAGCATCTTTAAAAGTGCTTTTCTCCCTTGCATACCAACCTCAATACCTTTTTCCCTTGCTTCAAGTGTAATAGATTCTAAAGGTGCATCCAGCAGCTGCTCGATCGTTCTTACTCCTACAGCACGCCCTGCAATAATTTTACGGTCTGCTAACTTTTCGTTCAATAAGGCTACATCTAAAGCTCCGCACATAATATATCCATTCTCGTTAAAAACAGCCATAAAATTTGTTTTTGGCAAACGAAGGGTGACAGCGGTAAACGGATGTCCTTCTATTAAAATCGGGTTCATCTCTAACATGCTTCCACTCCTTTCTCCTTACTATTTTTATGTGTAAAAAAGGAAAAAGTGTTAGGTGTTGAAGCTAATTTTAAGGCGAAATAATGAACAAAAAAGAATTTAATCTAAAGATTGGACAGGACTGCCCTCTGTGATACGATAATAGGAAATGGCTTTTTCTAAAAGATTATTGCTACGGACATTTTTAGAAAAATCTTCGTTGAAAAGTTGATTGGAGCGGAAGGTGCGAGACTCCTGCGGGACGAGCGGACAGGTGAGACTCCTAACGGCGCAAAGCGCCAGGAGGCTCACCGCACGCCCCGCGGAAAGCGAGCACCTGGAGCGGAAATCAACATCTTCCAATAGCAATCACAGTTACGAAAACTGCCCAAGAAAAATAGGAGGCGATAAAAATGAAACAATACTTGGATTTTCTTCAAGATATTTTACATAATGGCACGAAAAAAGAAGATCGGACAGGCACTGGAACGGTCTCTGTATTTGGACGTCAAATGAGATTTGACTTGGAAGATGGTTTTCCCCTCGTGACAACAAAAAAGCTTCATTTAAAATCAATCATTCATGAACTTTTATGGTTCTTAAAAGGTGATACAAATATCGCCTATCTAAAAGAAAACAAAGTTCGAATCTGGGATGAATGGGCAGATGAAGAGGGAAATTTAGGACCTGTTTACGGCCATCAGTGGCGTTCATGGTCCGCTCCAAACGGGGATACAATCGATCAAATCTCAAACGTGATTAATGATATTAAAAATAACCCTGATTCAAGAAGATTGATTGTTTCAGCATGGAATCCTGCAGATGTACCAAATATGGCTTTGCCTCCATGTCATTTGCTGTTTCAGTTTTACGTTGCAGATGGAAAGCTCTCATGTCAGTTATACCAGCGCTCTGCTGACAGCTTCTTGGGTGTTCCGTTTAACATCGCTTCATATGCCCTATTAACGATGATGGTGGCTCAGGTGACCGGTCTGAAGCCTGGAGAATTCGTTCATACGATTGGTGATGCTCATATCTATCTGAATCATATCGAGCAGGTTGAGCTGCAGCTGACACGGGAACCGAAGCCACTGCCTAAAATGAAATTGAATCCGAGTGTTACAAATATCTTTGATTTTACTTTTGATGATTTTGAACTCGTTGATTATGAGGCGCATCCTCATATTAAAGGTGAGGTGAGTGTATGATTTCTTTTGTCGTAGCTATGGATGAAAACCGGGCCATCGGAAAAGATAATGATCTGCCGTGGTACCTTCCTAATGATTTAAAGCATTTCAAGAAAACAACGATGGGGAAACCAATAGTTATGGGCAGAAAAACATATGAATCGATCGGCAAACCGCTGCCTGGTCGAGAAAATATCGTAGTTACCCGAGATCAAAGTTATGAGGCAGAAGGGACAACTATTGTTCATTCTGTAGATGAAGTACTGCAAATAAATGCTGAAGAAATATGTGTAATAGGCGGTTCAGAGATTTTCAAGCAGTTTCTTCCTGTTGCAGACCGCTTATATATTACCGAGATTCATCATACGTTTGAAGCCGATACTTATTTTCCTGAATTAAATGATAACGAGTGGAAAGAGGTATCCCGGACAGAAGGAATCGTTGATGAAAAAAACAAATATCCTCATGAATTGGTAGTATACGAAAAAATTAAGTCTTAAAACTCGAATGAGCCCCCCTCTTGTCTGCATACATTGTAGGAAAGGGGGGTTACCTTTTGTTTAAACGAAAAAAAATGAGACTGCGAAAAGGGCCGCTTCCGTTTCGATATGTTGTGCTTATTTCCTTTACTCTTTTTGTATTTATCACACTTCAAGGATTGTGGCTGGTGGACCGTGGAATTGAACCTACTTTGATGCATGTAGCTCAAAGAAAAACAGAAGAGATCGCATCCTTGGCGATTAATGAAGCCATTATTAATAAATTGTTTGATTCGATTGATATGCAAGACATTCTAGTCTCTAAAGAAGATAAAGATGGGAATATTGTATATGCAGGTGTGAACCAGCAAATAGTGAATAAAGTACAAAATCAATCAGCCATTGTTGTTCAAGAGTTTTTGAAGGAAATTGAAGAAGGCCGTATTCCGAAAAGTATTGAGTCAAATGAATTAGGTTTATCAAAAAATCATTCAAATGAACCCGGAGTAATTATGTCTATCCCATTGGGGCAGGCAACTGAAAACTCTTTACTCGCAAACTTAGGTCCGAAAATTCCGATTAAGTTTACGATCGTAGGCGATGTAAACACAGACATCGAAGAGAAAATTGAAACGGTTGGTATTAATAATACGTGGATCTCAATTAATATCATTGTCACGGTAAAGGCGAAAGTAGTTATCCCTTTTGCTACTGAAACAGCTACAGTTACGAGACCGATACAGATCATGGGACAGTTTATTCCTGGAGAAGTACCGATTTATTATAATCAATCAGGAGATCCGATTCAGCCAGCACTTCCAATTGATCCCAATATAAAAGATAAAGAAGATGCTAAAAAGAAGAAGGAAGAAAATGCTGAGGCAATAGAGGAAAGTGCTGCCGATGAAGTTGCAGATGAATCAGCTGAATAAAAGGCTTCCTTAAATTAACAACTTCTATCAGGGTTGACCAATATGCGAACTTTGTTATAATGATAAGTGAATTTTAAATTTTATATGTCTTTAAGCCTATCACCGATGGGGTAGAGGAGCGGATTTTAAGAGTACTTTTTCAGAGAGTGACGTCTGTGAAGAAAAAGGAAAGGAACTTCCGCCGAAGCAAAAAATGACGGTCTGTTCATTTTTGCTGGGTTTACACTAAATAAGTGTAAAACTGTCACTGCGAGGGTAACTACGCAGTGGAGGACTACTGATCGATGAGGAAAACCATAAATTACTTAAGTGATTGATAGCAGGTTATTTCCTTGTCTATTAATCGCTTTTTATTTTGTCTTTTTTTCCTCAGCGTCCTGTATAAACTCCTCAACATGGATGGCTAATTAGAAGAAGGAGGAACATCATGGAATTTGAGAATTCGATTTATTCATTAATACCGCCAGTATTAGCCATATTAATGGTTATTTTAACTAGGCAAGTACTTATCTCGCTAGGGGCGGGGATTGTAGCAGGCGCATTACTGCTTCATGACTTTAATATTGGAGCAACATTGAAAGAGATTGGAACGATTGTTAAAGGGCATTTTATTTCAGATGGAGCCCTGAACGAGTGGAACGTCTATATTCTATTGTTCCTATTGATCTTGGGAATGATGACAAGTATTATCTCCATGGCTGGCGGAAGCCGCGCTTTTGGTGAATGGGCTATCTCCCGAGTAAAGACTAGACGAGGTGCTCAAATTCTGACAGTGGTTTTTGGACTAGTAATTTTTATCGATGACTATTTCAATTCATTAGCTGTCGGAAATGTTAGCAGACCTATAACAGACCGCCACAGAATTTCACGTGCTAAGCTTGCTTATTATCTAGATTCAACGGCTGCGCCTGTTTGTGTAATCTCTCCGGTATCAAGCTGGGGTGCTTATATTATCGGTATTATTGGAACGATTTTAGCAACTCATGAGATCACAAATATTTCAGCGTTTAGTGCTTTTATTCAAATGATTCCAATGAATTTTTATGCAGTTTTTGCACTTATTTTGGTATTTGCAGTTGCTTATT
The DNA here is from genome assembly GCF_001642935.1 of Fictibacillus arsenicus. Classification (NCBI taxonomy): domain Bacteria; kingdom Bacillati; phylum Bacillota; class Bacilli; order Caryophanales; family Fictibacillaceae; genus Fictibacillus; species Fictibacillus arsenicus. Next base: position 3,054,859 of record NZ_CP016761.1, on the reverse strand, counting down.
TTCAATTGGATTTCGGTCCGATGAAACAGCATGAACAACGTGCTTTAGCTACTGGAGAAGTTATTGATCCAGAGAAAAAAGGAGCAATTGGTGAAGGCATTAAGCTTGAAGAAAGTGATAAAGGAAAAGTGAGAGACCTTGTGTGGCCGATCGTTCTTTTAATCGCAGCAACAGTTGGTTTCATGTTCTATACTGGTATTGAAAATGTAAAGGGTCTAGAAGAACCTACAAAGGTTACTCTTCTATCCATTTTTGAAAATACAGATGTACCGAAGTCTCTGCTTTATGGAGGATTAATTGGTTTAGCTACAGCAATCCTTTTCTTCTTGCCTAAAAAGATGGGAGCTTCTGGATTAGCAAGAGGATTGGGTAGAGGCGCACAATCCATGATGGGTGCTGTAACGATTTTAATTTTTGCGTGGACGATTATTTCAGTAATCGATAGTCTCGGAACAGGAAAATATTTAGCTGGATTAGTGGATCAGCACATGAACCTGGCTTATCTGCCGTTAGTATTATTTGTATTGTCTGGTCTTATGGCCTTTGCGACAGGTACATCATGGGGAACCTTTGGTGTAATGCTTCCTATTGCTGCAGAGATTGCAGCTTCTACGAATGTTGAACTTATGCTGCCTGTATTAGCTGCAGTACTTGCTGGATCAGTATTTGGAGACCATTGTTCACCAATTTCTGATACAACCATTCTTTCTTCTACAGGAGCGGGAAGCCATCATATCGATCACGTAATGACGCAGCTTCCTTATAGTTTAATTGCCGCTGTTATTTCAGCCATTGGCTATTTAGCATTAGGATTAACAGGAAGTGTTTGGATCGGACTGCTTGCAGCATTTGCTGTTTTCGCTGTTTCAATAGTCCTAATAAAAAAATGGTCCGGTAAAGATAGTGTTAATAAAAATACAATAAGAGCTTAATTTGGAAGTGCCCGGTTTTAAACCGGGCACTTTTTCTTATATTTATACGACCTGATTCGCTATATTACGACAAAATTACTAAAAACATTTTGACAGGATTCATTTAATTGTAATATACTAAACCCAGAATAGTCAGAAAACAGTAACAATTGTAAAATTTTTGACTTTATCAAAAAGGGGGAAACAACAATGGAAGATCGGCAACAATGGGGAAGCCGCTACGGTTTTATTTTAGCAGCAGTCGGTTCTGCGATCGGATTGGGTAACATCTGGAGATTTCCAGCTGTTGCTTATGAAAACGGTGGAGGAGCATTCTTTATCCCTTACTTAGTAGCACTATTAACGGCAGGTATTCCCTTATTGATCCTGGAATTTACACTAGGACATAAGTACAGAGGATCAGCACCGCTATCTTATTTCCGTCTTCACAAGAATGCGGAATGGCTTGGATGGTGGCAAGTATTTGTAGCGTTTGTCATCTCAACTTATTATGCAGTAATCATTGCATGGGCACTCAAGTACTCTATTTACTCTTTAAATCTTACATGGGGAGACAAGCCTTCTGATTTCTTTTACGGTGAAGTGCTGCAATTAAGTGCTAAGCCAGGCGAGGTTGGCGGTCTTGTTCCAGGAGTAGTAATTGCGCTTTTAATCGTGTGGGTAGTAACGCTATTAGTATTATATAAGGGCGTTTCAAAAGGTATTGAAAGATTCAATAAAATTTTTATCCCTGCTCTAGTGATTATGTTCTTATTAATTGTTATTCGTGCAGTAACTCTTGAAGGTGCAGGTCAAGGATTAAATACGTTCTTCTCACCTGACTGGAGTATGATCAATAACGGTAAGGTATGGGTAGCGGCTTACGGTCAGATTTTCTTCTCATTATCTATTGCTTTTGCAATCATGGTGACGTATTCGAGCTATCTGCCAAAGAAATCTGATATTAATAACAATGCATTTATAACTGGATTTGCAAACTCAGGTTTTGAACTTCTTGCTGGTATCGGAGTTTTTGCAGCACTAGGATTCATGGCTATGCAGCAAGGGCTGCCTGTTGCTGAAGTTGTAAAAGGCGGTATCGGACTCGCTTTTGAAGTCTTCCCGGCAATTATTAATGAGTTCCCAGGAGGAAATGCCTTCTTCGGAACAATGTTCTTCTTAACACTTGTATTTGCGGGTATGACATCGCTAATCTCAATCGTTGAAACATATGTTGCAGCATTACAAGATAAATTCGGAATTTCCAGAACAAAAGCAGTACTTATGGGTGGAGGAGTTGCTTCTGTAATCTCTTTACTTTTCGCAACAAAAGGCGGATTGTACATGCTTGATATTACAGACTACTTCATTAACAACTTTGGAATTACATTAGCAGGTCTTGTTGAAGTTGTACTTATCGCTTGGTTCTTCAAACAGATGAAGGGACTTCAAGATCATGCGAATGTTATTTCGGATTTAAGAACAGGATTATGGTGGAAAATATGCCTTGGTGTTATAACACCAATTCTTCTTGGCTACATGATGTTTGATAACATTAAACAAAACATTGCTGAAAACTATGGCGGATATCCGACTGGATTAGTCGTTACGTATGGATTAGCTGTTGCTATTGGTGTTATCGTACTTGGGTTCTTACTAAGCTTAGTGAAATGGAAAACAAATGCTGTACAAGAGAAAAGGGAGGTCAGCTGATATGACAGGCAGTGCGATTGCAATGATGGTTATCGGCATGGTGATCCTTTGGGGTGGCTTGCTGGCTAGTATAGGGAATGTGGTACGGGTTTCTAGAAAAAAATAAAAAGAAAGCTGATTTCTCGTTTGAGGAATCAGCTTTTTTCATTCTTAGATCATAAATCAGAGCGCAGCTCGAGATTTATGATCGCCATACGGAATTTATGATCGCCATACGGAATTTATGATCGCCATACGGAATTTATGATCGCCATACGGAATTTATGATCGCCATACGGAATTTATGATCGCCATACGGAATTTATGATCGCCATACGGAATTTATGATCGCCATACGGAATTTATGATCGCCATACGGAATTTATGATCGCCATACGGAATTTATGATCGCCATACGGAATTTATGATCGCCATACGGAATTTATGATCGCCATACGGAATTTATGATCGCCATACGGAATTTATGATCGCCATACGGAATTTATGATCGCCATACAGAATTTATGATCGCCATACGGAATTTATGATCGCCATACGGAATACGCGTTCATCCCAACAAAAAAGAGGCTGCTTCAGCTTCTTTTTATTATCTTCTCTTGCTATCGACTCTTTCCTGGCGTTCCCACGCTTTTAAATATGGATACGGATCAAATGCCCACTCTGTAATCCCGTTATCCCGGTACATTCCAAAATGAAGATGCGGCGGAAACTTTCCTGACGTTCCAGGAGGACCGTATCCTGTACTGCCGACATAGCCAAGCACAGTACCTGGTTCTACGATCGAGCCTTTTTCAATGCTTTTATTAAAACTCCCTAAATGAGCGTAATAGTGATACACGTTATTAATGTCACGAACCCCGATTCTCCATCCGCCAAAGCGGTTCCATCCTTTGACTTCTACGACTCCATACGAGACAGCTTTCACTGGAACACCATAATCAGCAAAAATATCAGTTCCTTCATGGATACGAAGCCCGCCAAATCCGCGGCGGTCACCCCATGTGCTACGATAGCTGTAGTTGGATCTTAAAGGCACAATAAAGCTATGTTTATCTAAAGAAACAGTACCATATGTCTCATAGATCATTGCGTTTTCCATAATGATATCCACAGCTTTGTCTCTTTGATAATAACTCCAAAGCCCGATTCTGAAATTTTCAATATCGTGACCATGTTTTTGAATGATCTCAGCGAATGTAAACAGAATATCTTCATCGTTGTTTCGATCAGCAATTCCATCATTGTTGCCATCTTTTCCGATTCCGCCAAACATGGCAATTCGCTCAGGATTTGTATCATCCATTATCGGATTGATTGGTCCTGACCATTGAATAGGGGAAAAGTATATGCCCACTAGCCCTTTTCTTGCCGGAAGGTCGCGTCTCGCTTTTCGGACACTTCTTTCATACTGATCGACGCCCGCAAAATAATGCCATGGAATTAGTGTGACAGACTCCATTTTTTTATAAAGGCTCAGCCTGTCAACATCTTCTTTAGTAAATCGCTCGGCTGCCTCGCTGCTTCTTTCAGGAAGAAAGGTCATTAGAAGGGCTGCCAGAGTGAGGAACAGGACTGTAAATTTCCTCATACGTCCCAAACCACTCCTTTCTTTCATTTACCATTAGTTTGTTGAACTTACAAAAAAACATGAAGGAAAAATGCTGGAAAAAAACTCATGTTTGGAGTTTTGGCTGTCGTATGGTAGAGTATTGATGGGAATAATGTTTAAATCTAAACAAAAATGTGACTTTCAGACCAAGAAAATTTGGGGTGATGATGATGGCAAAGAAAGAAGAATATGTACGTAAACCGGAATGGTTGAAAATAAAGCTAAACACAAACGAAAATTATAAAGAACTAAAGAAAATGATGCGAGAAAAGAAGCTACATACTGTTTGTGAAGAGGCGAAATGTCCTAACATTCATGAGTGCTGGGCTATCCGTAAAACAGCAACATTTATGATCTTAGGTGACATCTGTACCCGAGCATGCCGTTTTTGTGCTGTAAAAACAGGCTTGCCTACTGAATTGGATCTTCAAGAACCAGAACGCGTTGCTGAATCTGTAGAACAAATGGGACTTAAACACGTCGTTATAACTGCTGTTGCCCGTGACGATTTAAAAGACGGCGGAGCACATGTCTTTGCAGAAACTGTTCGTGCAGTTCGCGCACGTAATCCGTTCTGTTCAATCGAAGTTCTTCCATCTGATATGCTGGGTGACATTGATGCACTGAAAACATTGATGGATGCAAAACCGGATATTATGAACCACAATATTGAAACAGTAAGACGACTTTCTCCAAGAGTTCGTGCACGTGCTACTTATGATCGAACGATGGAATTCTTGCGCCGTGCAAAAGAAATGAATGCAAACATTCCGACTAAATCAAGCCTTATGATCGGACTTGGTGAAACATGGGATGAGATCATCGAAACAATGGATGATTTGCGTGCAAATAATGTGGATATCATGACAATCGGTCAATATTTGCAGCCGACCAAAAAGCATTTAAAAGTACAAAAGTATTATACACCTGAAGAGTTTAAAGAACTTCGCGATATTGCCTTCAGCAAAGGATTTAAACATTGTGAGTCAGGGCCGCTAGTACGTTCTTCTTATCATGCGGATGAGCAAGTAAATGCCGCAGCCCAAAACATTTAATACAAAAAGACCAGAAGCAAAAATCTGCTTCTGGTTTTTATTTTCCTTCCATTTCACCGCGCATCGGGTTAGTTTCACCATTCATTTCGCCGTTTTCATTTTCTCCATAATTCCATTTCTTACCCTGTGGAGCTTTCTTCATTTCTTGAATCAGGCGGTCGATGATTCCTTCAATATCCTCTGTATCATTATTTAAAGCTTGATATTGTTCAATTTTATTAATCATGCCTTTTTCATCAGTTACATATACGTGATAATATCTCGGAACAACAGAGAATGCAGTCATTTTAACTTGGTCAGCTGCAGCATTTCTGTCTTTGTTCGTCGTCTTATATCCGATTAATACTTCTTCATCCGTCACAAGAGTCCCGACATCTTTAATGTCTGGAAGCTGAAGAACCATGTCTGAGATCATATCTGCAAGCTTTTGACGGTTTAAGTAAGGTACAGCATTTCCTGTTTTTACTTTGTCCCCGGACATATGGCGCATATATCCAAAATCCCCGTAATTCTTGTTGTTGCCAATCCGATTTTCATCTTTGACATTAGTTCTTGAAAATTTATATTCCTGTCCCATTTTCTTTTGGTCGTCACCACCGCATCCTGAGAGAACGATGGCTAAACATAAAAGCATTCCTAATTTTTTCACAGGTGTTTTCACCTCCTTATCCATTAGAATGACCTTAAACGCAAATACTTTACAAAGAAATTGTTGGCTGTTGATGGCCGAAACATGGTAAAATAAGTATCAGGAAATGAGGTGAAGCATTTTTGATTACAGTTGGTAATTATTCCTATGAAGTGATTGAAGATGTACGGGAAGCCTTTAATGAGGAACAATTTAAAGCGCGCTACAGTGAAATTTTACATAAATACGATTATATTGTTGGTGACCTCGGTTACGAACAACTTCGTTTGCGTGGTTTTTTTGAAGATAATCACGAAAAGGCTACGTTCGATACGAAAATCAGTACATTGCCGGAATACATATATGAATATTGCAATTTCGGATGTCCGTATTTTGTGTTAAAAAAAGTAAAGGGGCTGACTCAAAAGGACACATAACGTGACCTTTTGGTGTCAGCCTTTTTTAATATGTCTTTTTGCACAATAAAAAAATCGCCCTATTTAGTATGATTAAGTCACCACAACACAACCAACTAAAAGGAGCGATTTTTTTATGAAACATGATCATATTTCTTTCATCGATTATAACATGGACCAATTGACTCTTCCAATGGATATTAGTGAATTAATTCCCCTACATAATGTAGCTCGCGTTGTAAACGAAATGATTGAACGTATTCCTGATGAACATTTTCTTAAATATTATCCTGGCGGTGGACGAAGCACGTATCATCCTAAAATGATGACGAAGGTTTTGGTCTATGCCTACACGCAGCGCATGTATTCTGGGCGAGAAATTGCCCACCAACTAACCGTGCATCTTCCCCTAATATGGCTGAGTGGTTTTCAAACACCCGATTTCCGGACCATTAACCGTTTTCGTTCAGAACGATTAAAAGGATTAATAGACGATTTATTTAAACAAGTGCTCGTTCTTTTAGTAGAAGAAGGACAAGTTCAGCTCGAATCCTACTTTCTAGATGGTACAAAAATTGAGGCAAACGCCAATCGTTATACATTTGTTTGGAAGAAGAGTACGGAAAAATATAAGGAAAAACTTGAGGGGAAAGTCGAAGAGCTTATCACCCAGATTGATGGTGTTTGGAGAGAAGAAGCGTCTTGTGAAGACAAAGAAAAGACCGTGATTTCACCTGAGAAAATTCAAAACAAAGTAGATGAATGGGAAGAAAAACTGGAAAAAGAACCAAAAAACAAAGAACTGAAAAAAGCTGTAAAGGTCATGAAGAAAGACTATCTGCCAAGAAGTCTTAAATATAAGAAGCAATTATCCATATGTGGCGATCGAAAAAGTTTTTCCAAAACAGATCCCGATGCGACCTTCATGCGTATGAAGGAAGATCATATGAAGAACGGACAATTAAAACCCGGGTATAATGTGCAAATGGCCTCCAACAATCAGTTCATTTTATCGTATACCCTGCACCAGCGCCCGGGAGACACACGGTGTCTTATCCCGCATCTTCAAGAAGTCAAAGCAAAATTTGATATTGATCCAAAACGCATTATCGCAGATGCCGGTTATGGTTCTGAAGAAAACTATGCGTATTTAGAAGGGAAAAAGCAGAAAGCATACATTAAATATGGTTTGTTTGAGAAAGAACAAAAAAGGTCTTTTAAGAAGAATCCTCATCACCAATCGAACTGGTTTTATGATGTAAAAAAAGACACGTTCACTTGTGCTGCAGGCAAACTTCTCTATCTCACCGGGGAAAAGAAACAAAAAACGGAATCAGGGTATGAATCCACAATCAAAGTTTATAAGTGTAACGAATGTGAGGGTTGTCCCTTTCGAAAAGAATGCACAACATCAAAGGATGGAAGAAGTACGCAAGTGAATGAGACCTATCAGGAACTAAAATCGAAAGCAAAAAAACGCCTTTGGACAGACGAAGGAAAACAACTCTATGCGAGAAGAAAAATCGACATAGAGAGTGTTTTCGGTCAGTTCAAGGGCAATCGGTCGTTCCGGCGGTTTTCGCTCCGTGGACTACCGAAGGTAAATATCGAGGTTGGGCTGATCAGTTTAGCCCACAACCTATTAAAATCGGCGGCCAAGAAGGCCGCCTAAAAACATATAGAGACACTTTTACAGAAAAAGAGGCTGAACCTCAAAAGTTTTTACACTTTTGAGTCAGCCCCTTTTTCTTTGTTTTATGAGCCGCGAGAATCATCGTAAGGCTGTTCAGAATGATACTCTGGGTCATCGTGGGTTGGATGTGCGCCAGGATCATGTCTTTCAAGTCCTTCATGCAAGGTTTTATTTTCGTAGTTAAAGGCACTGTAATAACGCTGCTCTTCTCTCCACGGAGTTGATTTCCCTAAAGCCCTTTTGATAGGGGAACCGTACGGACCTTCAGGCAGATCTTCAGGAAGCACATAGTTGCGACCGGTCTCTACATTCGAAAAATCAGTATACTGCTTTGTCTCTTTTTCGAACAAAAAAACCATCCTCTCGGGGCCAGTTTAGGATAAAGGCTATCTCTATCCTTACTTAAAGTTTGTCCCGTAGAAGATGATTCTTGCTTGGTACATTTTGAGTGAAACCTCATTTGTGAAGTAGTTGATTTCCGTTCCAGGATGCTCGCTTTCCGCGTGGCGTGCGGTGAGCCTCCTTGGCGCTCTGCACCATTAGGAGTCTCACCTGACCGCTTCATGGAAGTATCCTTGCTCCTGCGTCTACAAGTAAATGCTACCGATGTGAGCTTCCTCGTCGCATGCCTAGCGAGAAGCTTCTCATGTGGTAGGCACGCACCTTGCACTCCAATCATCTTGCAAGGTTGCTTTTTACCTTTAAGAAAGCCTGTTTTCGCATACATTGTTGCTTTTGAAAGTAGTTGATTTCCGCTCCAGGTTGCTCGCTTTCCACGGGGCGTGCGGTGAGCCTCCTGCCGCTTTGCGCCGTTAGGAGTCTCCACCTGACCGCTCGTCCCGTAGGAGTCGGCAACCTTGCGCTCCTATCAACTAGCACATGATGAGAATAGAAAAAGCCTAAAGCAACAATCTTTTAGAAAAGAGCCTTAAGAAAAGAGCGTATCTAAAGATGTTGCTACTGGGATATTTAGGAAAACTCTTCCTTGGAAAATTAATTGGAGTGGAAGGGCGAGACTCCTCGAAAATGAAAATCACATTTTCTTCGTGCGATGTATCGCTGCCGGAGCCTTCCTTGTCCTGCAGGATGAGTGGGACAGATGAGACCAATCAATGTCGCTAAGCGACGATTGGGCTCATCGCACACCCTGAGGAAAGCGAGCCCTGCAACGGAAATTAATCTCATTCAAGAGCAACAAAAATTCCCCAAAAAGCCTTTAAATAACCTCCGCTAAAAATTCACGCAGCTCCATAGCATCCTCTTCCGTTAAGTTAAAAGCATGCTCCAAATAGCCTTCTTCTTCTAAATCATCCTGTCCAATAATAGCAAAGTGACTGCCAAGCATATTCAGCACAAGTGATTTTCCGTAATGACGGCTTGTTTTAGTAATAGCTAAATCGAATCGTGTATTTTTCCCCATAAAGCTTACAAAGCGGGTTTCCGTTTTTTCTGTATCGTCATACAAGAAAAATGTTTCATCTGACATATATAAAGCCTCCTCAAATTTCTTAGTGATAATTTTCATTTTTAGGATAAATGAATTCTCTTCTTTTATGTTACACTTTACTTGATAAACTTACAAAAGGTGATGACTATGTATTTTGTTGACCGCAAGAAAATCAACGAGCATTTAGTGTATATGAATGAATTAATATCAACATTTGAAACAATGTCTTTTCCAGAAAATCGTGTTAAAGTTCTTGCTGTAGAACGAATCGGCCATTTGCTTATTGAATCCATGATGGACGTTGGTAATATGATCATCGACGGTTTTATCATGCGTGATCCAGGCAGCTTTGAAGACATTCTGGATATTCTTATTGATGAAAAAGTATTGCCAAGTAATGAAGCAGCATCTTTAAAAAGTGTAGTAATTATGCGTAAATCGCTCGTTCAGGATTATCCGCAATCAGATGTTGAACAAACATACAATACGATAAAAAAATATATGCCGGAACTGTCAGCTTTTCCAGCTCATGTTAAGCGGTATTTAGAAGAAGAATTAGGGCCGGTATCTGCATTTTTACCGGAATAAATGGGACTAAATAGTTTTTAAACATTTTTATTTAAAAATGTACGTTTTCTTATGTTTACGGTAAAATGGTAAAAAGGATGGTGATGACTGTGAAGAATCACACCTCAACACGTGATGAGATCATCTATCTTTTAAAAAGAAATAAACGGATGACCGTTACGGAAATGGCTAAATCCCTAGGGATTACAGAAATGGCTGTTAGACGCCACCTCAATACATTGGAGAGGGACCATGTTATTGAAACAACGCTTGTGCGTCAAGCCATGGGAAGACCTATCCATTTTTATCATTTGACCGCAAGCGGTGATGAACAATTCCCGCGAAACTATTCCGGATTGACCGTTGAATTTTTAAGAGATATTGAAGACCTGAGTGGAACTGAAACGGTAGATGGCTTATTTAAAAGACGTGAAAACCGGCTTCAGGATAAATATAAAGATCGTATGAACAACCTGACTCAGTTTGAGCAAAAAGTGAATGAACTGGCTAACATTCAAAATGAAGCAGGATATATGGTTGATTGGCAAAAGGGTGAGGATCCCGGTACTTATGTCCTAACTGAGTATAATTGTCCGATCGCTATGGTAGCCAATGAATATCAGCAAGCTTGTTCATGTGAACTATCTTTATTTAAAAGAATGCTTAATACAGATGACATTGAACGGAAGACATGTATGGCAAAAGGCGGCGATTATTGCTGTTATGTCATTAAAGAAAAAAGAGCTGCATCTGAAGGATAACCTGCTTCAGGTGTGTTTTTTTTGGCAATGGGCAGAATGATAAATGTACATAAAGGAGAGAAATTAATGAAAGCATATAAAGGATTTTTGATTGATTTAGATGGCACGATGTACAGAGGAACGGAAAGAATCCATGAGGCGGTTGAATTCGTTAAAAAGCTGAACGAGCTTAATCTTCCATATTTATTTGTTACGAATAACTCTTCAAAAACTAAGAAACAAGTTGCAGAAGTATTGAAAGGGTTTGAAATACCTGCTACTACTGACCATGTTTTCACAACGAGCATGGCAACAGCCAGCTACATATCGAATCTAAAAGAAGGTGCGAAGGTTTACTGTATCGGTGAGGACGGCATTAGAGAAGCTCTTACGGAAAAGGGCTTAGAACTTGTGGATGAAAATCCAGACTATGTTGTAATTGGCATTGACCGTTCTATTACTTATGAGAAATTAGCTAAAGCTTGTCTAGCGGTTAGAAACGGAGCTACATTCATCTCAACCAATGGAGATATTGCTCTTCCTACAGAAAGAGGGCTTTTGCCTGGAAACGGCTCGCTGACTTCTGTTATCACGGTTTCAACGCAGACTGAGCCTATTTTTATCGGAAAACCTGAGCCGATTATTATGGAAATGGCACTTAAAACATTAGGTACTAAAAAAGAAGAATCGCTGATGATCGGTGATAACTACCAAACCGATATTTTAGCAGGGATTCGAACAGGACTGGACACACTCCTTGTTCATACAGGGGTAACAACAAAAAAGCATCTCGAAGATATCGATATCCATCCAACGTACACAGTTAACGGTTTAGATGAGTGGGAGATTAAATAAACACCGAAATATTGTTGTGAAGATAAACAGTTGATTGGAGCAAGCATCCAGAAGCGGAAATCAACTTCCCCCTGTTATCTTAAATAGCAACAACAAAAAAGGCTTAAGGGCAAAAGAATTTCTCTCTTGTTCTTAAGCCTTATTATTATTCCGTGTTTGCAGCCCTGTGTGCCAGTCGGCTGGATGCCGCTGCTGCGATTGCACCTACAATATCATCTAAAAACGTGTGAACTTTGCCAGTAGACTTATCATTTAATTTTTCTAAAATACCAGGTTTTTGTTTGTCGATGAATCCGTAGTTCGTAAATCCAATCGAACCATATATATTTACTATAGAAAGTGCAATAATTTCATCAATACCATAAAGACTCTCATCTCTAGCCAAAATTTCTTGAAGCGGCTGTTCTAACTTCTTTTCTTCAGCTAGAACATCAAGCCCGATGCCAGTTAATATGGCATTTTGAACTTCACGCTTTGCAATGACTCTTTCAACATTTTCTCTGCATACATCCATTTTTAAATCAGGATGGTAGGGGACTTGGAGAAAATAAACGAGTTCAGCTATATCGTTTACCGTAACGCCCCGTTCGTTCAGCAATTTGCGTGCTGTTTCTTCGACATTTTCCACTTTTTTATTTTGCATCCCTGTACTCCTTTTCCTGTAGTCTCCTTAGCTTTGTATAGTATATGTTTTCACGATAAAGTTATGAATTTATCAAAAAAAGCTAACCACTTCGCCAATATGGGCATACAATGGTGTATCCATATATGCGGATGTTAATGATCTTGCAGCCGTGGAAAGCTGATAGGTGGGGGGATCGCCTTTGTTTGAAAGAGATATTTTTCATCATTATCAACTTGTTTGTGAAGACAGACGATCGGAATCCGGGTACCGGACATTTACCTGCAAGGGAGACCAGTATATTGTTATTCCTCAGCAGCAGATGACATATGAGAAATTGCAGGAAATGATATTCATCAGTGATTTATTGCAGCAGCGGGGAGAAAGCAACTTGCCCGTACTTCATCCGACCATTACAAACATGCCTAGTGCATATGTAGATGGAGAATCCGTAATCATCTTCAAAAAGTCTCATAAGAAGGAAGAACAGCGGAATGTTTCATTAGGAATGGAGCTGGCAGAATTTCATAAAAGGGGTAAAGGGCTCGAGCAATATTACCCGGTTCAGCAGGTTGCCTATGGGCAATGGCCACTCTTATGGATGAACCGTGTTGATGAAATGCACAACACATATGCTGAAGTGTCAGCGAGAAAACAAAAAAATGATTTTGACCATCTATTTATAACGACTTTTCCTTATTATGAGGGACTTGCAGAGAATGCCATTCAGTACATCACAGACTATCAATTAGAAAGAGGTCCAAAGGGAATCGGGTCTGCTGCAATCTGTTATGACCGTTTTAGTGAACGCTCCTGGCTGAGATCTTCTAGCGGTTTTATTAAATTGCCTGTGGGCTGGGTTATTGATAGTCCGATGAGAGATATGGCGGAATGCATTCGTGAAAAAATTTATCAGCCACAGTTTAGAAGTGACGAAGTATTAAATTTAATTGATGACTATGAAAAGGTAAAACCTCTGTCGAAAGGTGCTTGGAGATTGTTGTATGGAAGACTCTTATTCCCTTCACAATATTTTGATACAGTTGAAGGCCATTATAAAAATGAGAGGGATATAGGAAAAGAACTATATGTACGCCGCTTTACTGACTTAATCTCGTATGAAAGACAAAATGAGTATTTTCTTAAAAGCTTTTTCAGATCGATTGGTTTACCTGTGCGTGAATTAAATATTCCGATGGTTGACTGGCTCGTTCCAATGATTTGACGATAAAGGGCTCTCCGTAAGAGCTCTTTTTTGTTTTTTCTGTACGTTCATGCGAAAATAAAAATAAGGAGTGAAAGCGGATGCAAAAACCATATGTATATGTCACAAGAAAGCTGCCTGAAGAAACACTTAATGCCCTAAAAGAAAAAGCGGAAGTCGGCATGTGGCCGCATGAGGAGAAAGCCGTTCCTCGTGAAGTTCTTTTAAAGGAAGCACAAAAAGCTGAAGGGTTATTAACGATGCTGTCAGACAAAGTGGATGGTGAACTTTTGGATAATGCCCCTTCATTGAAAGTTGTAGCTAACCTCGCAGTAGGTTATGACAATATTGATATACATAAAGCAAAAGAAAATAACGTAACGGTATGCAATACACCAGATGTTCTGACCGATTCAACAGCTGATTTAGCCTTTGCATTAATCTTGGCGGCAGCCAGGCGTGTTGTTGAATCAGCCAACTACGTGAAAGAAGGTAAATGGAACAGCTGGGGTCCCTTATTGCTGGCAGGAGCTGATGTTCATCATAAGACAATCGGAATCGTAGGTATGGGGCGAATTGGTGAAGCGGTAGCAAGACGTGCAAATGGATTCGATATGAACATCTTATATTACAACCGAAATCGTAAACCTGACGCAGAAAGAAACTTAAATGCTGAATATAAGGATTTTTATGATCTGCTGAAGGAGTCTGATTTTGTTGTTTGTCTTGCCCCGCTTACAGCAGAAACGAAAGGCATGTTTAACAGGGAAGCCTTTCAGGCGATGAAAAAAAGCGCTATTTTTATTAATGCTGGACGAGGAGCATCAGTTGATGAAGAAGCACTAGTGGATGCTCTTCAAAACGGCATAATAGCTGGAGCCGGATTAGATGTTTTTGAAAAAGAACCGATCGCAGTGGATCATCCGTTTCTAACGATGAATCAAGTTGTGGCTTTGCCTCACATTGGTAGTGCAAGTGTGGAAACGAGAATGAAGATGGCAGAGCTGGCTGGTCGTAACATCGCATTTGTTTTAGATGGCAAAGCGGCTGAAACTCCTGTCAGCTAAGGAGGAAAACAAATGACCATTCGTCCTCTGGAAGGAAAAACAGCGGTTGTAACTGGAGCAAGCCGATTGAACGGAATCGGCGCTGCAATCTGTTTACAGCTCGCTGAAAAAGGTGCAAATATTTTTTTCACTACATGGGGCACATATGACAAACAGATGCATGAAGGCGATTATCAAAGTGATGCAGATATTTTGGTTGGAAAGCTTCAAAATTTTGGAGTTCAAGCTGTATATAAAGAGATTGATCTAGCAGAATCGAACCAGATTCCTAATCTCTTTAATCTGATCGAACAAAAACTTGGCTCGCCAAGTATTCTTGTTAATAATGCATGTTTTTCACAAAACCACACTTGGGAAGAAACAACAAGCGAGATGCTGGACAAGCATTACGCCATAAATCTTCGCGCGACTGCTCTTTTAAGTGTGGAATTCGCAAAACGTTTTAAAGGATCAAAGGGAAGCATCATTCATCTGACTTCTGGCCAGTCAAAAGGTCCGATGACAGGTGAAATGGCTTATGCCGCTACAAAAGGTGCGATTGACGCTTTAACGGTAACGATGGCTGCGGAACTAGGTCATAAAGGGATTACAGTTAATGCTGTAAATCCTGGACCGACCGATACCGGATGGATGACAGAAGTTCTTAAAGAAGTATTATTGCCGAAGTTTCCTTTAGGAAGAATCGGCAAACCTGAAGATGCAGCAAGGTTGATCGCGTTTTTAGCTTCACCAGAAGCCGAGTGGATTACAGGACAAATCATCCATTCTGAAGGCGGATTTTTAAGACAATAATATAACTTGCTAAAAGCTTACTTGTGAGATGGTTTATAAAAGCCGTCAAAAACAAGTAAGCTTTTTTCGTGATTGGGTATAGGGGTATGTGAGTTGCGAAATTTGTCCATGTGTGTCGACTCGTGGTTATTTTACAAATAACGTGCGATTATCTAATTTAACGTGAGAAAAATACTGGCTAACGTGGGATTAATACGATTTACCACGGGAATTCTTGCTCCAATACCTGGTGAGGTATTTCTTAAGGGGCAGTTTTTTAACTGAAACTACTACGAGATCAAGCAAAATAAAAGGATGAACCCGAAATGGCGGGTGCATTCTTTTTTTATTAAAAACGAACGAATTTTGTAAGAAATAAAAAATTAATAAATATACTCTTGAATTAATTTTTATACAGTTCTATAATGAACCTTAACTTATTAAAGGAGTGATGTGGTTTGAGAGCTGGAATTATTGGAGTAACCGGATATGGTGGATTAGAATTGTTCCGGCTGTTAACCGCACATCCAGAAATCAAAGAGGTATTTCTCTATTCATCCTCAAAACAAGGTCAATTACTTTCTGATGAAGCACCTCACTTGCTTGGGATTAACGAAAATAAACTTCGCTCGTTTGAGCAGTTAGAGACGGATGAACTCGATGTTCTGTTTTGTTCAGCTCCAAGCGGGGTATCATCAGAACTTCTTCCTCCGCTCCTTGACCGGAAGATGCGCGTGATAGATTTGGCAGGAGATTTTCGATTAAAAGAGGCAGATACATATCGAAAATGGTATGGAAAGAAGCCTCCGAACACTTCTTTTGTAAATAAAGCGGTATACGGCTTATCGGAATGGAACAAGAAGGAAATAAAAGAAGCGGCTTTAATCGCAAATCCGGGTTGTTACCCTACAGCAGCGCTGCTCGGAATATTACCTTTAGTAAAAACAAAACTGATAAACCCGAAAACACTGATCATTGATGCGAAAAGCGGACTATCAGGTGCTGGGGCTTCGCCTCAAAAAGCATCTCATTTTACGAAAGCAAATGATAGTCTGAGTGTTTATAAGATGAACAAACATCAGCATATACCAGAGATAGAACAAACGTTGAAAACCCTTGCTGATACAGAAGTTAACATTACCTTTACGACTCATCTTGTACCGATGACTAGAGGGATAATGGCTACTATGTATGCAGAGCTGGCGGACGATATCCAATCTCATACTGTCAGTGAGATTTTCAATGAATCCTATAAATCAAAACCTTTTGTCCGTGTTTTTAAGGAAAATACAGATCTTTTTACAAAACAGGTGTACGGTTCAAACTATTGTGATTTAACATTTGCGATTGATGAACGGACAAATCGAATCACTGTTGTATCTGTAATTGACAATCTAATCAAAGGTGCTGCCGGGCAAGCAGTACAAAATATGAATATCATGGTCGGCTTAAACGAATCAGAGGGACTGCAACAATCACCATTGTTCCCATAAAAAGAGGAGGCAGGATAGATGCAGGCTACAAAACCATCCATACACAAGGTAACAGGTATAAACATTGCTACACCAAAAGGCTTTTACGCAAGCGGACTGCATTGCGGAGTAAAACATAAGAAGCTGGATTTAGGGCTGATATACAGCCTGGTACCAGCAAACGCTGCAGGAGTTTACACGACAAATCAAGTCCAGGCGGCTCCGCTAAAAGTGACACAGGAGAGCATTAAACAAGAGGGAAAGCTTCAGGCGGTTATCGTGAACTCTGGAAACGCCAATGCATGTACCGGTAAAAAAGGCCAGGAAGATGCAAAGGAAATGCAGCTGCAAACTGCGAATAAGCTTGGAATTCCTCCACACCTTGTTGGAGTTGCATCTACCGGAGTAATCGGTGAACACCTGCCGATGGATAAAATAACGGAAGGCATTCAAAATCTTAAGCTGGATTCCGAGTTGAAAGGTTCCATTGATTTTTCTCAAGCCATTCTAACTACAGATACGGTATCAAAAAATACGACTTACTCTTTTAAGATCAATGATAAAACGATTACGATCGCAGGTACTGCAAAAGGTTCAGGGATGATTCACCCCAACATGGCAACGATGCTTGGATTTGTTACAACAGACGCTAATATTCATCAGGATGATCTTCACGAAGCGCTGTCCTATGCTGTAGAACGAACATTTAACTGCATTACTGTAGATGGTGATACTTCAACGAATGATATGGTCCTTATGCTTGCTAATGGTATGGCCGAGAATGAGGAGCTGAACAAAAATCACCCGGAATGGGATTTATTCTTGGATGCTCTTGTCCTTGTTTGTGAAGATTTAGGCAAACTTATAGCTAAAGACGGTGAAGGGGCGAGCAAACTTATTGAAGTAAACGTAAGAGGAGCGAGAACAGAGAAGGAAGCTAGAATCATAGCCAAAACGGTTGTAGGATCACCTCTTGTTAAAACGGCTGTCTTTGGATGTGACGCGAACTGGGGGAGGATCCTTGCAGCTGCAGGATATAGCGGAGTGGCTTTTAACCCAGACCAAATTAAAATACTGATTGGCGATCATGAAGTAGTGGCAGATGGAGAGCCTGTTGTCTTCTCAGAAGAAGAACTTCGAAACTACTTAAAAGGCCAGGAAATTCATATCACCGTCATCTTATCAGAAGGCTTCGGAAACGGAAGAGCCTGGGGATGCGACCTAACCTATGATTACGTGCAAATTAATGCCAGTTACCGAACGTAAAAGGATGTGGAAAATTTGTTGTCTGTATTAAAAATTGGAGGAAGCACATTAGAAAACTTACAGCCTGCCTTTTTTAACAGTCTGCGAAACAAGATTCGTAATGGTGAAAAAATAGTCATTGTTCATGGCGGGGGACCTGAAATTAATAAAAAGCTGCAAGAGAAGGGTTTGCCGGTTCAAATGGAGGACGGAATAAGAATCACATCACCAGATACGCTATCATGCGTAAAAGAAGCATTAAAGGATATAGCAAATACGAAGCTGGTAAAGAGATTAAACAAAGAAGGAATTCAAGCTGCCGGCTTATGCGGATCAGACAATACACTTATTCAGTGTGAGTTTTTAGACGAAGAGAAGTATGGATGTGTCGGCAAAGTTAAAAAAGTGAACACAGAGCTTTTAGAAAAAATATTAGAATCGGGGAAAGTTCCTGTTATTGCTTCTCTAGGTGTCACCGAAAACGGGGATGAAGTAAATATCAATGCAGACACCGCAGCTGGTGAAACAGCAGCAGCACTTTCAGCCGTATCAGTCTGCTTCGTTACAGATATATCAGGAATTCAAGTAGAAGGACAGAAGGCTGATCGGTTAACCGTTACTCAATTAAAGCAATGCATAAATGACGGGCACATTTACGGCGGGATGATACCGAAAGTGGAAGCAGCTATGAAATGTCTAAACCTGAATATCGATGAAGTGCTAATAACGGACCAAACATTATCAGGTACATGCTGCTATAAGGAGGTACTTGCGATATGAGTTCTTTATTCCCAACGTATAAAAGAAAAGAGTTTCAGCTTCAAAAGGGAAGCGGGACATATGTGTATGATGAAAACAACAAACGCTATTTAGATTTTACAAGCGGAATTGCCGTAACGAGCCTTGGTCATTGTCATCCGGAAATCGTCTCGGCAATCAAGAATCAAAGTGAGAAAATATGGCATACATCTAATCTATTTAAAATCGAACAACAGGAAGTTCTTGCTGAAACACTTGTGAAAAACACACCATTAGATTTAGCCTTTTTTTGCAACAGCGGTGCTGAAGCCAATGAGGCGGCAATTAAACTTGCAAAAAAGTTTACTGGAAAAAATAAAATCATAACGTTTAAAGATTCTTTTCATGGGCGTACATTCGGCTCTATGTCCGCAACAGGTCAGCAAAAGATCAAAGATGGCTACGGCCCCCTTGTTTCTGAATTTGTGCACGTGCCATGGGGTGAAACAGAACAGCTAAAAAAAATCGCAGATGATGATACCGCTGCTATAATGATGGAAGTTTTTCAAGGTGAAGGCGGAGTACGTATGGCTGAGCTCTCATTTTTTAATGAAATTCAAAAGATCTGCGATGAGAATCATATCCTGCTAATTATAGATGAAGTGCAAACGGGGATCGGAAGAACAGGGAAAAGGTATGCATTTGAACATTTCGTTTTAAACCCAGACATCGTTACACTTGCAAAAGGGTTGGGAAATGGATTCCCGATTGGAGCTATGCTTGGTAAAGATAAATTGAAAACTGCTTTTGGACCAGGAAGCCATGGGACGACATTTGGTGGAAGCCCCTTAGCCTGTGCAGTGAGTCAGTCGGTTCTAAATATAATTTTCCAGGATGAATTTTTACAAGAAGTTGAACGTAAAGGAAATGAATTTAAGGGAATTCTTGCAGACTCGCTGCAATCACATCCACTCGTAAAAGAAGTCAGAGGCAAGGGTTTATTGATCGGGATAGAATGTGAGCGACCTGCGGGCAGTTTGATAGAGTGGCTTGAAGAGCATGGTCTATTAACCGTTCCGGCAGGAGAGAACGTAATTAGATTGCTCCCGCCATTAACCGTTTCTGATGAAGAATTAGAAACAGCTGCAGCGATTATAAATCAATTGTTTAAACAGTATCATACGGTATCCAATTAAAAGGACGAATAATCCTTATTTTTTATACGTATAAATGAATAAAAATACGAATAGATATAGGTTTTATACAAGGAGAGGAATTTACTATGAAAGGCTCTATTACATTAGCAAATGGGACTTCATTTGCAGGAGACTGGCTCGGTGATCATCAATATTGTTCGGGTGAAGTTGTATTTTATACAGGAATGACTGGATATGAACAAGTGTTGACAGATCCATCTTACCAAGGACAAATCGTTGTATTTTCTTACCCTTTTATCGGTAACTATGGCTTCAAGCCGGAAAGTATGGAATCAGCTCTTATTCAAGTTTCAGGTGTCATTATGGCAGAGTGCTATCCTTTTCAGCTAGAAGGAGAACGACTCTCATTGACAGAGTATCTTAACCATCATCATATTCCTGCTTTAACAAATGTCGATACAAGAGCTCTTATTCAACAGATTCGTGAAAAAGGTTCAGTCCCTGCTGTTATGCATACAAGCACTATACCTTCCGATTCCTTTCAATTACAAGAATGCTGGCCGCAAACAGCACTAGAAAAATTCGGTACAGGTAAAACACACATTGTTCTTATTGATTTTGGCTATAAAAAATCGATTGCTGATTCTCTTGTAGCTCAAGGCTGTACAGTCACTGTTGTTCCATATAACTATGAGACTGATGAAATAGAAAAATTGAATCCAGATGGTTTCGTGTTCTCAAATGGTGCAGGCGACCCTATGAGATTTTCAAAGTATTTTCACCGTTATAAAAATATTGCGGTTCGCTACCCGGTGCTGGGAATCTGCCTTGGTCATCAAATACTGGCACTCGCATTTGGCGGGGAAACAATGAAACTGAAATTTGGTCATCGAGGAGCTAATCACCCTGTTATGAATATGAAAACAGGAAAAGTATCGATGAGTTCACAAAATCATAGTTATGTTGTGAAAAAAGAGAGTTTACATTCAACCGGATTTAACATTTGGTTTGAGAACGTGAACGATAAAAGTGTGGAAGGGCTCTGGCACAGCCAATACGCTATTTTAAGTGTTCAATTTCATCCTGAAGCAGCACCTGGACCGCAAGAACACGCGCAAATTTTTCAAGATTTCATCCAGACTGTAAAGCATAAAGAGAAGGTGAGAAGCTATGCCTAAAGTATCCGGCATCAAGAAAGTCCTAGTGATAGGCTCAGGACCTATCGTAATAGGGCAAGCAGCAGAATTTGATTATTCAGGGACACAAGCGTGCAAAGCTCTTAAAGAAGAGGAAATTCAAGTCGTCTTAATCAACAACAATCCTGCAACCATCATGACGGATAAGACTTTTGCAGACGAGATTTATTTTGAACCATTAACCGTTGAATATGCAGAACAAATTATTCAAAAAGAAAAGCCTGACGGACTGTTAGCAACTGTAGGAGGTCAAACGGGATTAAACCTAGCGATGGATCTCTATGAAAATGGCATTCTTCAAAAATACGGAGTGAAGCTTTTAGGTACAGATATACAATCCATAAAAAAAGCAGAAGACCGAGAAGAGTTTCGTGCCCTTATGCACAAGCTTGGTGAACCTGTACCAGAAAGTGAAATCGTATTTTCCGTTGAAGAAGCCATTGGATTTGCAGATAAAACAGGCTACCCCGTTATTGTACGTCCAGCCTATACGCTTGGCGGATTTGGAGGAGGAATTGCAGGTTCGAAACAAGAGCTCACAAACCTCGTCAAACAAGGTCTTTCGGCAAGTCCTATCAATCAGTGTCTGATTGAAAAAAGTATCGCAGGCTTTAAAGAGATCGAGTATGAAGTAATGCGGGATGAGAATGGCACATGCATAACAGTCTGCAATATGGAAAACGTTGATCCAGTGGGTGTCCATACTGGTGATTCTGTAGTTGTTGCACCAAGTCAGACGCTGACAGATGACGAGTACCAGTCATTAAGAAAAGCGTCTCTTACGATTATTAATGCACTGGAAATCGTTGGAGGCTGCAATATACAGTTTGCTCTTCATCCGCATACTTCTGAATATTACTTAATCGAAGTTAATCCGCGAGTGAGCCGTTCATCAGCACTTGCGTCCAAAGCTACTGGATATCCTATAGCAAAAATCGCGGCTAAGCTTGCACTGGGATACAACCTTCACGAGCTGAAGAATCCTGTTACAGGAACGACATTTGCAAGTTTCGAGCCGGCTCTGGATTATGTTGCAGTGAAAATGCCTCGCTGGCCATTTGATAAATTTACTGACGCCGACCGAAAGCTTGGCACACAGATGAAAGCAACAGGAGAAGTAATGGCTTTAGAACGAAACATGGCTTCAGCTTTCCAAAAGGCGATTCGTTCACTCGAGCTAAAAACAGAAGGCATGTTTTTAAAAGAACTTGCTGTTTTAGAAATAGAGGTGTTATTCAAACTCGCAGCTCATGCAGACGACCGCCGTTTCTTTGTCGTTCTTGAACTACTTAAAAGAGGTATTTCTGCTGAAAAAATTCATGAGGTAACCAAGATTACGCCTTATTTCTTATCGGTGTTCAGCCAAATGGTTCAGATGAATCAGATGATGCAGAAATTAAGCTTAGATACCATAGATGAATCACAGCTGAAGATGGCAAAAAAGTTTGGCTTTTCAGATCACGACCTTTCTAAAAAGTGGTCTGTTTCTGAAAAAGAGGTTAGAAGCAAACGGGAAGAGTGGAAGATCACACCTTCATACAAAATGGTTGATACGTGCGCTGCTGAATTTGAAGCAAAGACAACTTACTTTTATTCCAGCTGGAGCGGAGTAAGTGATAAGAAACCTGAACAAAAGAAAAAAGTCGCTGTTATCGGTTCAGGCCCCATACGAATAGGGCAAGGTGTTGAATTTGATTATTGCTGTGTGCACAGTGCGTTAGCTCTAAACAGATTGGGCTATGAAGCCATATTAATCAACAACAATCCAGAAACGGTAAGTACGGATTATGAAGTATCCGACTCATTATACTTCGAACCATTAACGTTTGAGGATATTTATAACGTTTTGCAGTTTGAAGGAATAACAGATGTTATTTTGCAGTTTGGCGGTCAAACTTCAATCAACTTAGCTGAAGAATTAGAGAATGCTGGATTCCATGTTCTAGGAACTCCAGCGGATACTGTCGATCAAATGGAAGATCGAGATCGTTTTTATCAATTTTTAGATGAAATTGATATTCCAAAATTAGATGGATTCACGGCTCACAATAAAGAAGAAACAAAAACCTTCGCTGAAAGATTAGGGTTTCCTATACTTGTCCGTCCTTCGTATGTAATTGGGGGAAGCGGGATGAAGGTGTTTTACTCGGCAAAAGAGCTTAATGACTTTTTACTGAATGAAGATGTTGTCTATCCCATCTTAATCGATACATTCCTTGAAGGAAAAGAAGCAGAAGTAGATGTGCTGACAGATGGAACGGACATTTTTATACCGGGAATTTTTGAACATATCGAAGGAACAGGCGTACATTCTGGCGACAGCTTAACCGTAACACCGCCGCAATCCCTTACCGAAAGTGTTCAAAACAGCTTAATAAGCTACTCAAGAAAAATTGCAATAAATATAAATTATAAAGGATTATTCAATATACAATTTGCAGTAAAAGGTGAAGAAGTTTATGTGATTGAAGTAAATCCAAGGGCTTCAAGGACAGCTCCAATCATGAGTAAAATTACAGATGTGAACTTAGTACAAAAAGCAACAGAACTGATGCTTGGAACACCTTTAAACCAATTAAAGCTTGAAGATGGGCATAATGGCCAACCGTTTATTACAGTAAAAGCACCTGTTTATTCAACGATTAAACTGTCAGGAGTTTCACCAGTGCTCTCTCCGGTCATGACCTCAACCGGTGAAGTGATCGGAACAGACAACGATTTTACGTCAGCACTGCTCAAAGCTTTGAAAGGATCGGGTCTTCAATTAAATCATTTTTGGGATTTTAAAGGGAGCATTTTTATAGAAGGTGATTCAGCTAAAAATGATTTGGAAGCCTGGGCTGACCTTGGATTTGAGATCGTTACGAAAGAGGATATGCCATTTTATGAATGGATAAAAACGGACAATAAAGCTGCTTATATAAATTTTACAGATGAAACAAACAGCTTTTCTGCAAAAAAAGCGGTGCTGGAGAGGCTGCATGTTTTTACTCGAAAAGAGACCGCACAAGCTTATTTGCAAGCAGCTGTTTTATTAAAGAACTCAAGAAAGGAAGTGTTGATCTGATGTCAATCGTTCATCCTTTACGCACAACGAGAACTAAGAAAGATTTCCTGACACTGCTCGATTATTCTCCAAATGAAATCATTGATTTGCTGAATCTGGCTAAAGACTTAAAGAAGCAGGGACCTTCCGCACCGCCTTTATTAAAAGGCAAAATCCTTGGTATGATATTTGAAAAGTCATCCACACGCACCCGAGTGTCATTCGAAGCCGCTATGCTTAAGCTTGGAGGTCATGCAATCCATTTAAGTACTCGCGATATACAAATGGGAAGAGGAGAAACCGTTTCAGATACAGCTAAGGTATTATCTGGCTATCTGGACGGTCTTATGATCCGTACTTTCCACCAGTCGACTGTAGAAGAGCTGGCTCATAACAGTACCATCCCAGTTATTAATGGACTGACAGATGATTTCCACCCATGCCAGGCACTCGCTGATCTATTAACAATTTTAGAATATAAGGGATCATTTAAAGGAAAAAAAGTTGCTTATATTGGTGATGGCAATAATGTTGCTCATTCTCTGCTGATTGCTTCAGCTAAAGTCGGGATGGATTGTACCATTATTACGCCAAATAATTATGAACCGAAAGAAGAAATCGTCTCTTATGCAAAAGAAATCGCTAAGCAATCAGGATCTACTGTGGAAGTTACGAATGATCCAGTAAGCGGCATTAAGAACAGTGATGTCATCTATACAGATGTATGGGCAAGTATGGGGCAGGAGAGCGAAGCTGAAGAACGAATGGCTCATTTTGAACCTTATCAAGTAAATCAGGAGCTTGTGTCACATGCAAAAAAAGATTATATTTTCATGCACTGTCTGCCTGCTCATCGCGGGGAGGAAGTGACAGCAGAAATCATTGATGGTCATCATTCAGTTGTGTTTCCGGAAGCAGAAAACCGTCTTCACGCACAAAAAGCATTGCTTGTTCATTTGATGTCTTGATACTTAAAGGACTGTTTCAAAAAGAGTGTTGCTTTAAGGGTGGTGACTGTAAAAGTACTTAAACAAAATATTTGGTGCGGTGATCTCCGCTTCAGGGTACATGCCTCCCGGAAAGCGAGCATCCTGAAACGGAAATCAACTACTTTCAAGAGCAACATAGCTTTGCGAAAACAGCCAAAAAAAAGAAGCCGCTAGATAAGCGGCTTCTTCATAAAAATTAAAATACTTGTTCTAATTCAACTACACCAGGAACTTCTTCTAAAAGTGCACGTTCGATACCAGCTTTTAGTGTGATTGTTGAACTTGGGCAGCTTCCGCAAGCACCCATAAGGCGTACTTTAACTACACCTTCTTCAATATCCACTAATTCCACGTCTCCTCCGTCACGAAGAAGGAACGGACGCAATTTATCAAGAACTTCTTCTACTTGTTCACGCATCTCTAAGTTTTGAGTTTCAGCCATAACTATCAAGGCTCCTTTCTTAAAAAGAACTTACCTTTAGTATACGGGATATGGAATAAAAAATCCATGAGCAAGCATCATGATATTTGCTCCTTTTTCTTTTTAACAAAATAAGGTATGATGGAAGCAAATAAGCGCATACATTGAGGTGATTCTTCATGAAAAATTCACTTATTATTAAAGTATATGGTGCTGAGCAGAAATGTGCGAGCTGTGTACACCTTCCATCAGCTAAAGAAACTGCTGAATGGCTGGAAGCTGCAATCTCCAGAAAATTTCCGAACACTGTATTTCAAGTGCTATATATAGATATGGAAAAGCCGGAAAATGAAGCAGACCAAGCATTTTCAGTAAGAATTATTGAAGAAGACCTTTTTTATCCCGTTGTTGTGATTGACGGAGAGGTAGTTGCAGAAGGCAACCCAAATTTAAAGACTATCTATAGCATAATAGAACAAAATGGATATGGCGCTGTAAGTTAAGCGCCTATTTTTTATGAATTGGGTTTGTACACATACTTTGTCACTTTTTTTAGAATATGATGTTATGGAAAAAAAGGAGGCAAATGCCATTGTTGAACCCTTCAAAAGGTAAACAGTTTAAAGATGAATCTTCACATGCGGGGCATTATCACCATCATTATCATGATCTTTGTCTAAAATATATGGGACAGAACGTTACGATCGAATTGAATGATGGCAATGTGTATCATGGTAAGCTTCACAGTTATGATCAGGATAATATGTATATGATCATGCCTGGTGAAAGTGAACAGCGTGACAGCCGTATCATCTTTGTTGGTCCATTCTTTCCGGGCTTTGGAATATTTGGATTTCCATTTTTCCGGATTCGCCGTTTCCGCCCTTTTTGGTGGTAATTATAAAGAAAGCTGACACTAACGTACACCAATAATGTTCGTTAGTGTTTTTTTTGTTTTTTTATGAATTTAGAAAAATTGCGAGCTCACTATAGGGAACTTCAAGATGAAAAAACCGTCATGGAGCGCGAAAAGATGGGGTTACTGAGTGAAACAGAAGGTGTTTGGCGTGAAAGGAGGACTCGTTCGCGTGAAACTTTATCATTCTTGCGTGAACGTGTAATAAAAATAAAAACACGTACCGTAAATAATTTAAGTACGAACAAAAATAGGCCGGCTAACCTATTTGTTAGCCGGCTTATCATTTATACCTGATATTTATATAGCCATAAGATACCTGACTTTAATAAGCGTGGTACGCGGCCAATTAACGCGGCGCTTCCCATCGTGCCGAATCCGCTTTTTTTGCCAAGGGATCCCATAACACCTTTTAGTTTGATCTCGTTCATTTCAGGAAGCGGCTGATTGTTCCAGCGTGCTAATAGAACTTGGGAGATCTGTTCTGCTTGTTCCTCCGCCAGCTGTGCGCTTGGTGCATAAGGAAGACTCGCGCAATCGCCAACTACATAAACATGTTCTTCAGAAGGAAGGTGATGATGTTCCGTTAAAACGACGCGGCCCTGACTGTCTTTTTCAACATCTAGTTCGCGAACAATATGGCTTGGCTGAATGCCTGCTGTCCATACGATAGCATCACATTCTACCTTCTCGTCATGGTTATAAAGTGCGCCTTCTTCGACTTTAGTCACATTAGAATTATTGACTACTTCAACACCATGTTCTACAAACCAGTTTTGAACATAGTTACTTAATCTCTTTTTGTATCCTGAAAGAATGATATCTCCACGGTCAAACAGCTTAATTGATAAATCTGGGCGGCTTTCGCGAAGTTCTGATGCTAGCTCAACACCAGAAAGTCCTGCTCCAACAACACCAACAACGGCATTAGCATGTAAGTTGTTAAGTACTTGATATGTGTGGCGGGACTTATCAATCGTTTGAATACTCAATGTGAATTGATCGGCCCCTGGCACATTATGATACTTGTCTTCACAACCAAGTCCGATAACAAGATCATCATAGGATACATCGTCCTGATCTTTTAAAAGCACTTTTTTCTCATTAATATCGATTCCTGTTACCTCACCATATTTTATGTTTAGGCGAGGGTGCTCAGGAAACGTTACACGAACATGGTGATCAGATATTGTTCCGGCAGCCAGTGCATAATATTCAGTTTTTAAACAATGATATGGCACACGGTCAATGAGTGTAAGCTGAATGTTTTCAGGGAGGTCTGAGGAATTAAGAAGCCTCTTCAACACACGCATATTTCCATATCCTCCGCCAAGTAAAACGAGGTGCTTCATTTGTCATTTCCCCTTTTCTTTCAAGACAATTCTTATCTATTTTTATAGTAGTGTATATTAACCAATAACCTTAAAATACTTTAAGTAAACGATTTCACGTTTTTGACATGTTTAAGTATAGCACTTTGCTATAAATTCACAACTATTTTTGTGGAAAAATCAATGTGTTTACATTGACTAGTCTTCAATAAACCGTTAGGATGGATTCATTAAGAGGTGAAATGAAAGATGAGACCGATTGTTGAGTTTTGTGTCAGTAATTTAGCAAGTGGTGCTCAAAAAGCACTTGAAGAATTAGAAAAAGATTATGATTTAGATGTGATCGAATATGGATGTCTTGGTTATTGCGGACAATGTGCAAAATCACTTTTTGCTCTCGTAAATGGGGATATTGTCCATGGAGAGTCTCCAGAAGAACTCGTAAAGAATATTTACAATCATATAGATGAAAACTTTATGTTTTAGGAACAGCTTCTCATATTTAGATGAAGAAGCTGTTTTTTTATTGGATAGGGCATTATTTATTGGGAAAAATATCTAAGGTGTAAATATTTAAAAAGGGATTGCAATTTTGTCGAAATTTGTTACATTATTAAAGGGTCAGTCATTCGATGTCTGACAACTACTACATGAAAAGAAAGCGTTTTCTTCTAACTTACAAAAGGGGTGTACAACAATATGCAAATTTTATGGGGATTAGGCGGTATGCTAGTACTTCTTGTAATCGCATTCTTACTTTCTCAAAATAAGAAAGCGATTAACTGGAGAACAGTACTAGGTGCTTTAGCTATTCAAGTTGCATTCGCATTGATCGTATTAAAATGGGATGCTGGAAAAAAAGCATTGCAAGGCGTGTCGGAAAAAGTTTCTAACGTTGTTGCTTATGCGAACGAAGGAATTACTTTCTTGTTTGGAAGCATGATTCCAGCAGAAGGAAAAGGATTCATTTTTGCATTTCAAGTGTTAACAGTAATCATTTTCTTCTCTTCTTTAATCTCAGTTCTTTACTATCTAGGTATCATGCAATGGGTTGTAAGAATTTTAGGTGGAGCTTTATCTAAGCTTCTAAGAACAAGTAAAGCCGAATCTATGAGTGCTACTGCAAACATTTTCTTAGGTCAGACTGAAGCACCTCTAGTAATTCGTCCATATATGAACCGTTTAACTCAATCTGAGCTTTTCGCAGTTATGGTTGGTGGACTAGCATCAGTAGCAGGTTCTGTTCTAATTGGATACTACCTTTTAGGTGTACCACTAGAGTACTTGATCGCAGCAAGCTTTATGTGTGCTCCAGCTGGACTTGCGATTGCTAAAATCATTGTTCCAGAAACAGAAGAGCCAGAAACAATGGGTGAAATTAAGCTTGAACGTGATAAAGATACAGTAAATGTAATCGACGCTGCAGCAAAGGGTGCTGGAGATGGGCTTCAAATCGCATTAAACGTCGGGGCAATGCTACTTGCTTTCATCGCATTGATCGCTCTTGTGAACGGAATCCTTGGCGGTATCGGCGGATGGTTCGGTTATGATATAACACTTCAGCAAATCTTAGGCTACCTATTTGCACCAATCGCATTTGTAATCGGTGTACCATGGGACGAAGCAGTTAAAGCCGGTACTTTTATTGGTCAAAAGATTGTATTGAATGAGTTTGTTGCTTACTCTGAATTCGCACCACAGATTCCTGAACTTAAGGAAAAAACAGTAGCAGTTGTCAGCTTTGCACTTTGTGGTTTCGCAAACCTTTCATCTATCGCAATTCTTTTGGGTGGACTTGGAGCAATGGCACCAAGCCGTCGTCCAGACATCGCAAGATTAGGAATGCGTGCAGTAATTGCAGCTACAATTGCAAACTTACTAAGCGGTGCAATCGCTGGTATGTTCATTCTATAAAATTTTTTATAATGATGCTCAAGCGCATGCTTGAGCGTCTTTTTTTTGGTTTAATGGATTGAGTGATAAGGTGCAGAAAAGCAGGAATCCAGAAATTTTGACCTTGAATCCAAAAGTTTTAGGTTCGAATCCAAAAGTTTGGGCTGTTTATCCACGAGTCGACTTTCCTGGACAAATATCGACAGCTCTTCCTCAAACCAAAAAAACCGCTGCGTAACTAATGAACGCAACGGTTTTATCTATTATATTAAGCCTGCTGAGCAATTTGTTTCATCACCCAAGGCTTCATTCTATTGTATAAAGCTAAAAACAATAAAGTAATGATCGTACCCTTTATTAGGTTAAATGGTGTGATCCCTTTGATGATCAGGTCCATCATCATCTGACTGGACATCGGCTCAGCACCAAGGAACCAGGTATATGCCGGCAGGATAATAATATAATTAAGGAATCCCATCGTTAATGTCATTAAAGCTGTTCCTAAAATCAACCCGCCTGAAAGACGTTTAACCGTATGTTTTTTACGGAATAAGTACGAAACTGGAAGAATAAACAGTACACCTGCAATAAAATTAGCGAGCTGTCCGACTGGAACACCCGTAAAGCTTCCTACAATACCATAGTGCAGCGTGTTTTTGATTCCTTCAACCATGATACCAGCAATTGGCCCAAAGATTATGGCCGCCAGCAGTGCGGGAACTTCACTAAAGTCGATTTTTAAGAATGGTGGAAGCCCCGGAAATGGAAAGTCGAGCATCATCAGCAGATATGCAATTGTGCTGAGCATTGATACAGCTACCATTTGTTTGATTTTTCCCTTTTGCATTGAAATCTCTCCTCTTTTTGTCTTGCGCCATCTAATGATTTCAAATGCAGCACAGCCTGTATCACACAAAAAAACCTTAGCCAAAAAAATGGTCTAAGGGAGTTAGTGTATGAAGAACAGCATGAGAAAGAAGCATTTTAGAGTTTAAAATGCGTACTTAAACAAAGGGTTCAATTTTATAAAATGAACCGCTGTACCAACATCTTCTCCCATCCAGACTATACTGTCGGCTCTGGAGTTACACCAGATCAGCATGAAAAATTCATTGCTGAATTTTTCCGCTCACGGGCTGATGAAGAGGGAATCTTCAATTACCGCCGGTCGGGAATTTCACCCTGCCCCGAAGATGGATCGCTATTGTATTTTGTTACATGACCTATTATACTTTAAAAAATGTTAATTGTGAATGATAATGCAATTATCACACCTTCCAAATAGAGGATGAATCACATGAAAATAACCTTTGAATATACATGGCCTTATGAACGAATGATGAATGACATCTATATCGCCGAGTGTCCTTTTTGTAAAAGTGACAACGTGCTTACAAGTTTTAAAGAAGAGCAGATGGAGCTTGCAAAAGAAGGCGTAAAGCAGCGGTTGATCATGCCGTGCTGTCACGGAAAGCTTACAATACTTAATGCTGATGACGATTATTTTTATACAGATGAAAAATTAAGAGGTCAACAATAAGGAGCTTTAAATAAATCATGAAGAAGCTGAAATTCACAAAAATGCATGGACTCGGAAATAATTATATCTATGTGAACATGTTTGAGGAAACAATTGCAGAAGCTGACCTGGCAGATCTTGCTGTTGCGGTATCAAATCCTTATACAGGAATCGGGTCAGACGGGATGATTTTAATTTGTCCGAGTGAAAAAGCACCGGTTAAAATGAGGATATTTAATAACGATGGTTCAGAAGCAAAAAACTGCGGTAACGGTCTCCGCTGTGTGGCTAAATATGCTTATGAAAATGGCATTGTTGAGGAAGAGGAATTCCAAATTGAAACGCTTGGGGGACTCGTCACAGCGAAGGTCTCCTTAAATGATCAAAATAATGTATCTTTAGTTACAGTTAACATGGGAAATCCGATTCTCCAGCCGGAGCAAATTCCCGTAAAAGGATTTTCTGGAAAAGACCACGTAATAAATGAGCGTGTTACTTTTAGTGATCATACAATGTATATGACAGCCGTATCCATGGGAAATCCCCATGCAATTTTCTTTGTTGATAACATAAATGAAGCGCCATTACACTCGCTCGGTCCAGTAATTGAGAAGGATGCCATGTTTCCTGATTGGGTAAATGCAGAGTTCGTAGAGAGCATTTCCGAAAATGAGATGCACTTTAGAGTTTGGGAAAGAGGTTCCGGAATCACACAAGCTTGTGGCACAGGAGCATGTGCAGCTGCAGTAGCAGCTATTTTAAACGGGAAATCTGAAAAAAATACTGATATTACCGTTCATTTGGCTGGTGGTGACCTAATTATTAATTGGCAGAATGACGGGGATGTGTTAATGACAGGTCCAGCAGAAGTCATCTGTACAGGTGAATACCTTTTAAAATAGGACAATGACAGTCTGAGCGAAAATAGACCTTGTTTGAGCGTAGAACGAAAATTTTGAGCGATAATCCGCATAGTCTGAGCGAAGATCGTATATTTTGAGCGAAAACCGGCCAACAATGAGCAAACGTGTAATAAATAAAAAAACACGTACCGTAAAAGACAGCTAATGCTAAATAATAAGCCCGACTACAAATAAATGTAGTCGGGCTTTCTTCATTAATTAATATTTTTGGATGATGTTATAGAATGTATCACGTTCAACTGGCACTTTATTTGCCGTTTTTATTAAGTGAACGAGTTCTTTACGAGTAATACCAGCCGATGTTAAAGCACCAACAGCATGTGAGATGCGTTCTTCGATCAGTGTTCCATGGATATCATCTGATCCAAAGGTAAGAGCCATTTGTGTAAGCTGTACGCCGATATTGATCCAATACGCTTTAATGTGGTCAAAGTTATCCAGCATGAGACGGCTAATTGCCATCGTTCTCATATCATCAAAAGCAGATGTTCTTCTCGTTAAGCCCATCGATTGTGTACGAGGCTGCATAGCAAGCGGAATGAATACCATGAAACCGTTCGTTACGTCTTGAAGCTGGCGCAGGCGATCCATATGAATCAGGCGCTCTTCTTTTGTTTCAATAGAACCGTATAACATAGTTGCGTGTGTCTTCAGTCCTAATCCATGTGCAATTTCATGGGCTTCAAGCCATTGATCAGTTGAAGCTTTGTCAGGACTCATTTTCAGACGATATCGTTCAGTAAGGATTTCAGCTCCTCCGCCTGGCATCGTATCAAGGCCGGCTTTGATAAGCTCCTGCAATGCTTCTTTCATTGAAATACCAGCAATTCTAGAGAAGAATTCAATTTCAGCCCCAGTATATGCTTTTACAGTTACTTGAGGATAGTGCTTTTTCAATGTGCTGACCGTATTTAAATAGTAATCAAATGGAACTTCGTGATTGTGTCCGCCAACGATGTGGAACTCACGGATATTGTCATTCCAGCGTTTTTGAACATACTCTAAAAGTTGTTCATCATTCATTGTATAGGCGCCTTCTTCTCCAGGCTTGCGTTTGAATCCGCAGAAGCTGCAAGTCGCTTCACAAACGTTTGTTGGATTGATATAAAGGTTTTCGATGAAATAGACATGATCTCCGTTTTTTTGACGGTTCACTTCATTTGCGAGTGACGCTACAGATAACAAATCGTCAGTTTCATATAGATACAAACCATCTTCTATTGTAAGACGTTCACCATGTTTAACTTTCTCTGCAATTGCTTCCATTCGAGTATCGAACGTTAAAATATTTGCCATGTTTTTATCCCCCTAATTTTCTAGCGAAATGTTCGGATGATTTTTAAATTTTTGGATCTTCGCAGAGACTATGCTCTCCTTTTACAAAGACTTTACGAATACTATGTAAAATAAGGAATTAAAAGATAATCTAAAAAACAAGCCTATTCAGGCATTAAGATGCTTTTTTCATTATAAGCCTAATCATACATTTGGACAAGGAAGTCACTTTTATAAAAACTTTCCAATACAAAAAAATAGTTTTTTTATTAAGGGTTTATTGTCTATTAATTGAAATAACTGTAAAATAGATATACCTTACTTGTCTTAAATATAAGAGTGGAGTGACGAAAATGAAAGCCACATCAGCTGCCGCTAGACTAGAAAAAATAGAACAATTAGAAAGTCTGCGAAATAAGATGATACAAACAGCAAATACTTTTGGAATACAGCATCCTATGGTTTTAAAA
Source organism: Fictibacillus arsenicus (assembly GCF_001642935.1). NCBI lineage: Bacteria > Bacillati > Bacillota > Bacilli > Caryophanales > Fictibacillaceae > Fictibacillus > Fictibacillus arsenicus. The sequence continues at coordinate 3,020,970 of NZ_CP016761.1, read as the reverse complement.
TATAGTAAAAAAATTGATGAAACTCATAATAAAATTATGCAGTTGCAGCTTAACGAAAAATAGTACCAAAGCCGATACCTTGAGAGCTTATATCGGAAACGGTATACTAAAGTCATAATCCTTTTAAAAGGAGTGAAAATGAATGATCATTGAAATTACTGAAAGTGCAGCAAGCAGAATCAAGGAAATGCTGGCTGATGAAGAAGATAAAAACCAATTTCTTCGTGTTGCTGTAAAAGGCGGAGGATGTACAGGGCTATCATACGGAATGGGATTCGATAGTGACCTTGCCGACTCCGACCAAGAAGAAATGATTGAAGGTATCCGCGTCGTTGTAGATGAAGAAAGTGCCAAAGTGTTAAAAGGCACTGTTATTGATTTTAAACAAAATATGATGGGCGGAGGATTTACGATTACAAATCCAAATGCCATCGCTTCGTGCGGCTGCGGATCATCATTCCGTACAGCAACAAATGCCGGTAGTCCTGAGGAATGCTAACAATACGACAAAACCTCCTGAACATTTTGTTCAGGAGGTTTTGTTATGTATTTTTATACAAGTTTAAATATTAACGCGAGACCTATTAAATCCGAAAAAACGGATGCACCTATAAGCAGCATTTTGTTTTGCTTGCTTGTCTGTTTTAAACCAAGGGGCATTAAAACAGTTCCTAAAATAAAGAACACGATACCGAAAATCAAGTTCATTTCCATGGATTTATCTCCTTATCTAAAAAAGGGTATAAGAAAACCCGGCGCGCCAACACCGGGTGAAAAAACTGATTGGTCAGCGGCACTTGTCCGCCTCACAAACTATAATAACAAAGAATGACTCCTTAATCCAGAAGGAAATTATTCCAAGGTGTATTTTTCCAGTTCGCTTAAAAGTCCTTTTAAACGAGGGACTTGAACTTTCGTTTCCTCTAAAAAGGATTCATCAGTTATGTGAAGCTGGCTTATAATTCTTTGAATTTCCTGCAAACAATCAGCAGCATGCATCTCTTCTTCAGTGAATTGTCTATTCAATTAATTTCACTCCTTCATTACATATGTAGAAAAGGCACCAGAACCTGGCGCCTTTCGGATTTTTAAAATAAACTTGTGCTGTGCATAGGCTGTGTTTTTGCATTAGGATCGATATATGTTTTCGCGTTGTTTACTGCAGTTGGCGCTTCCCCGAAACCAGAAGCGATCAGCTTTACTTTGCCGTTATACGTACATACATCACCCGCAGCATAAATTCCTTTAATGTTTGTTTCCATCTTAGAATTAACCACAATCGAATTCTTTTGGATATCGAGACCCCAAGTTTTAATTGGACCGAGAGAAGAAATGAATCCGTAGTTAACGATAACTGCATCCACATCAATTGTTTCTTTTAAGTCTCCGTTTTCTAAAACGACTGCTGAAATGTTTTCACCGTCACCAATCAATTCGGTTATTTGATATGGAGTCTTAACAACAACCTTAGAATTCATTAATTGTTCAACACTGTGCTCATGTGCTCGGAACTTGTCACGTCTGTGAGTCAGTGTCACTTCTGGTGAGATTGGCTCGAGCATTAACGACCAGTCCAGAGCTGAATCTCCGCCGCCGCAAACCAGAACTCTCTTGCCTGCAAATGCTTGGAGATCATCCACGAAATAGTGCAGGTTTTTACCTTCATATTGTTGTGCAGAAGCTAACTCTAATCGGCGTGGCTGGAAAGCACCAACACCGGCTGTAATCAGAACTGCTTTACTATAATGAACCGTTTTATCGGTAGTTAATTCAAAAATCTCTTCTTCATTTTTTTCAACGTTCTGAACAGACTCTTCTAAGACAACTTCAGGATTAAATTGCATAGCCTGCTCTTTTAAGTTGTTAACAAGGTCTTGAGCCAGAACTTTTGGGAAACCGGCAACATCGTATATGTATTTTTCAGGGTATAATGCAGAAAGCTGTCCGCCGAGCTGCGGCATACTTTCAATAATCTTAACTTTCATTTGACGCATGCCGCCGTAGAATGCAGCAAATAATCCAGATGGACCTCCACCAATAATCGTAATATCGTAAATTTCTTTTGCCATCACTTTCACCTCTTCTGTTTTCTATGACTGATGAACATGTAATATGTTCTGACCAGAACTTTTTGCTATCTCCCACTAAACATTCTTTATGAAGGCAAAAAGTCCTCTTTTTTTACTAGTATATTTTGGCATTGAATGATACTCAAAAAGACAACAATCCACAATAGAATTGAATATTAATCATAACGAAAAAAAGGTTGAAAAAACAAGAAAAAAGGAATAAGATGAGTTTGTATGAATAAAAGATGTCGATATTTCGAACATTTTTTTTTGGATTTATTTATGTCTTATTACGTGAAATATATCACAATCTATTCCTTTTCTTCATATTTAATGAATGAAAAGGTCAAACTAAAAAAAATGAGAACTGGAAGTGAAATTTATGAGTAAGCCAAAAATACTTATTCTAGGCGGCGGATATGGCGGAATCATGTCAGCTGTTCGTTTACAGAAAGAATTAGGATCAGATGAAGCAGAAGTAACACTGGTAAACAAACATAACTATCATTACCAAACAACATGGCTTCACGAAAATGCAGCAGGTACTTTGCATCACGATAAAACGCGTATCATGATCGACAACATCATTGATATGAACAAAGTGAACTTTGTACAAGATACTGTTGTAGAAATTAAAAAAGATGAAAAGCGTGTTATTCTAGAAAACCAAGAGTTAACATATGACTATTTAGTTATTGCTCTAGGATCAGATCCAGAAACTTTCGGAATCCAAGGTCTTAAAGAAAATGCATTCAGCATCCGCAGCATTAACTCAGTACGTAAAATCCGTGAGCATATCGATTATTCTTTTGCTCGTTATAATAACGAAGGTCAAAAAGACGAGCTTATTACAATCGTAGTAGGTGGAGCTGGATTTACAGGTATTGAATTCGTAGGTGAACTTGCTGACCGTGTTCCTGAACTTTGCCGTGAGTATGATATTCCTCGTGAAAAAGTGCGTATCGTAAATATCGAGGCTGCTCCAACAGTACTTCCTGGATTTGATGAAGAGCTTGTTGAGTATGCAATCAACAACCTTGAGCGCCGCGGAATTGAATTCCTTGTTAACACTCCGATTAAAGAGTGTAATACAGACGGAGTTGTTCTTGCGAATGGTGAAGAGATCAAAGCAAACACAATCGTTTGGACAGGCGGAGTTCGCGGTAACCATCTAGTAGAAGAAGCTGGATTCGAAACAATGCGCGGACGTGTGAAAGTTGATAAGGATCTTCGTATGCCAGGGTTTGATTACATCTTCGTTGCAGGGGATTGCGCGCTTATCATTGACGAAGAAGCAAACCGTCCATATCCTCCAACTGCACAAATCGCAATTCAGCAAGCTTATACAATCGGCCGCAACATCAAAGCGTTGATGAATGGCGGAAAGCTTGAAGAATTCAAACCTGACATTAAAGGTACGGTTGCATCACTTGGTAAAGGTGAAGCGATCGGTAAAGTAGGAAACAAGAAATTGTTCGGTGCTACTGCATCTGCAATGAAAAAAGTAATCGATAACCGTTACCTATTTTTACTTGGCGGGGTACCAATGGTTATTAAAAAAGGTAAATTAAAACTTTTCTAAATCGAATCGTGTAAACTAAGAACAGGAGCTAATGCTTCTGTTCTTTTTTATATAATAAAAAAACTGTTTTCAAAATCTTTGATGCTTTTGAAAGTGGTTGATTTCCGTTACAGGATGCTCGCTTTCCGCGGGGTGTGCGGTGAGCCTCCTCAGCGCTATGCGCCATTAGGAATCTCACCTGGCACGCTGATCCCGCTGGAGTCTCGCACCTTGCACTCCTATCAACTTATCAATGAAGGCAAATTCAAATGAAAAGAAAAAATTCTTAAGAATACAGCTTAAAAAGAAAGGGCGATCAAGCTGATGACTAAAAAAGATAGAGGAAAGATTTGGCTTGCAGCTGCTGGCCTTTTAATAGATGATGGGAAATGGCTCGTCGTGAAGAAGAAATATGGCGGATTAAAAGGCAAATGGTCCATTCCGGCAGGATTTGTTGATGCAGGAGAAACCGTTGATGAAGCAGCAGTAAGAGAAGTCTTTGAAGAGACTGGTATTTTGGGAGAAGTGGTTTCAGTACTAGGCATTCGTTCAGGCGTAATCAAAGAAACCATCAGTGATAATATGATTGTTTTTTTATTGAAAAAGAAGAGCGGGGCTGTAATTGCTGATGAAAATGAAATAGAAAGAGCTGCATTTTTGACCCCTGAAGAGCTCAAGGAAGACCCAGCCACTTCCTTAATGGTTCATTATTTTATGAATCAAAAAACTAAGCATCTCGAGGATAAAATTAATCCAGGGGATATATTTGGATACACTTCATATAAAATTTTTGATTGTAGATAAAAATGTACGAAATATTCTGATAATTTAAGATTGTGCTCAATGTTTACGCTTACATCAGGTTATTTAGCCTTAAAACAGGTTTTTCAATCCCTTGATTCCTTGTTATTATTATCTGAAAATTTAAACTAAAAACAAGGGAGTGTTACAACATGAGAAAACATGCGGTTCAGAAAAAACATGATCAATGTCAATATTGTGATGGTAAAGGATATTTCCAGCTGTTGCTTGGAGGTTCTGAAACGTGTGTAGAATGCTGCGGAAGCGGAAAGAAAAGAGCTTAACGAGGTAACGCTCTCAATGTAATTGACGTAAATCCCCCCATTTAGTAAACTAACGACAGATATATGGGGGTGTCAACATCATGGATTTGCTTTTACCACAGTTTTTTATTTCAATGCTGCTTTTCATGGTTCTCTTTTTTGGAATAGGCTTTTTGTTTAATATGCTTCTACGCGCTACATGGTTTATGGTTATTCTTTATCCTCTAGTCGTCGTTATGATTGTGGATGATATAAGATTTTTTGAGTATTTTACTAAGCCAGGTTCAAGTTTTCAAAAGCTTGGGAATGATTTAGTAAACTTATCTCCTTCAGATATAACAATATTAACTTTCGGACTGATCGGTGCTATTTTAGCAGGTATTGCGATCAAGATGCTTCGTGTCCGCGGTTATCAGATGTTTTAAAAGACTCTCCTCTGGGGAGTCTTTTTTTGGGCTGTTTGCGCAAACTTAGTTGCTATTGGATGTGGCTGCTTTCCCCGGAGCTTTTTTTGTGGGAGGGGTATCCGCGTGGCGAAAATTGTCCATGTTTGTCGACTCGTGGTTATTTTTTAATTAACGTGGGATTATTTCAATTAACGTGAGAAAAAAGTTAATTAACGTGCGATTAATTCCATTTACCGTGGGAATTTTCTCTTTAATACCTTGAGGGGTATCGGAAAAAAGATAGTTTCGTTCACCGAAAATGACATTATCTTATCTGCTGCAGATCTGTCCATCGTAATCTCTTCTTGTTTCTAACAAAACAACTAATCCGTATACATTTTTTCATGAATGGGAAGGAATAGAAAGGAGAGGAGTGGACATTTTTTGCTTAAATTAAGAAAAATTGCAAAAAGAACAATGCTGACTATTTTATTTGTTTGTGCTATTTTTACCACGTTTCGTTCTGTTTCCGGGGTTCAAGCAGACGATATCGCTAGCTGGCTGGATGAAAAGCAGGCTAGTGACATCCCAATCGTAGATGCTGCTTTAAAAACTTTGTCACAAACCTTAAAATCAATGCCGTCATTTTATGCTCCAAACATGATGCTTTCTTCTGCTGAGGTAAAACCTCCAAAGTCGATAGAGGATACGATTGATTTCACGAAATATCCGGCGGTAAGTGTAACTGCGACGGGTTATACTGCTGGTAAAGAAAGTACAGGTAAAGAAAAGACACATCCTGCATATGGAATAACGAAATCTGGAGTAAAGGTAAAAAGGGATTTATATTCAACAATTGCCGCGGATACAAAAGTTTTTCCGATAGGCACCGTTCTATGGGTTCCAGGGTACGGCTATGGTGTTGTTGCTGATACTGGATCTGCTATTAAAGGGCATAGAATTGATCTCTATTACAATACAATAGAAGAAGTATATGAAAAATGGGGCAAGAAAACCATTAATGTGTATGTAGTGCAGCGCGGTGATGGCGATATAACCGAAACAGAACTTAAGGCATTGAACGAAGAAAAGTCGATGCAAGTGTTCAGACAGCAGCTTATATATTAATATTAATATTAATATAAGCTACATAACCAAAAAAGAGCTTCAGGTCATCTAATGATAACTTGAAGCTCTTTCATATCATTTTCTTCTTGCTCAGGTAAAAAAGCAGGATATTCTTCAGGATGAATAAGTGCAGCAAGTCTTTTTAGACCGAAGATTAAACGCGGTGAAGGACGGCAAAATAGGGATTCCTCAAGCTTGACAATTTCAGTTTGATGAGCGTTCAATATATCCCATCCTTCTCTCTTCATTATATGAGAAGGATGCATTTTATCCGTCTTTACACCAACCCATACCATGCCAATCAGATCAGGTTTGCGGTCTACAACATCTTCCCATGTTGTTTGGACACTTGCGAGTTCTACATCTTCAAAAACATTCATACCGCCTGCAAGACGTGAGATCTCAGTTAGCCAATTTATCTTTCCTGGTGTGAAAACAGGTTTTGGCCACCATTCAAAATAGACTTTTTTACGTTCATTTAAAGAATCGCTTATTCTCATATATTCATTTATTTCATCTTTCATCCAATTCACTATTCGCTCAGCCTCATATAATCTGTTAATCCTTTTTCCTAAATCCAGCAAGTCGTTCTGGATGTCTGTTAGAGACTGAGGATCGTAAATGACGTGTGGAATGTTTCGCTTGATCAATTCTTCTATGTTTTTTTCCATTCCGGGTACACTTAAACTAGCTAAAACTAAATCTGGCTCTAAAGCTTCAAGCTTGTTCATATCAATTGATAAGTCAGGACCTAATCGGGGCAGTCGCTCCACCTCTGATGGCCAGTCCGAAAAGTCGTCGATTCCGATCAGATCGGGAGCTGCTCCTAAGAAATGAAGAAGCTCTGTATTACTCGGGCAAATTGAGACCAGTTTCAAAACAAAGTACCTCCTATTATAAAAAGAGCCACGATAGAATTAATGTTTGTGTTATTCCTAGCAGCCCGCCAAAGAACACTTCTTTAGGGCTATGTCCTAAAAGCTCTTTTAACTCTTTTCTTTGCTCTTCAACATCTTTCTGTTCAAATTTTTTATTAGACTTCTTAACGTGATCCCTGAATTCTTCTACTAAATCATTCAATACGGCAGCTTGTTCTCCTGCATGCCATCGTATACCTTTTGCATCATACATTACAATAATGGCAAACATTGCTGCAATAGCAAAAAGAGAAGAACCAATACCATGCATGGCTCCTATTGCAGTCGCTAGCGATGTTACAGAAGCTGAATGCGAACTCGGCATTCCACCGGTACTTATAAATAGATCCCATTTGATTTTTTTTGTTTGAAAGAAGTGGATCGGGATTTTTAAGAATTGTGCAGAAAAAACGCCTAATAATGCTGCGATTAATGGAAAGTTGAAAAATAAATCAGACATAATTGGCTCCCTCTCATTGTGGTGGTTTATAGTATGGCTATTTTAGATAGTTGTTACCCGATTTGAATGGCGTTCAATCTCTGGTAACATGAATCATGGATGGGGGTTTTAAAGATGGACTTTTTTCCTCAGGAGTATTACGAGTTTTTTGTTGTATATAATGAAGGAGACTATTATACAGGGCATGATCTATTAGAGGCGATATGGCTTACAGACCGCAGCAACTTGTTTATTAAAGGCCTGCTGCAGATGACAGTTGCCTTATATCATTATGAGTACGGCAATGTAAAAGGTGCACGTGAGATGATGAAAGCCGCAAAACTCTACCTGACACCTTACAAACCTCATTTCTGGAATTTAGATTTAGATCCTGTACTTCTTTTTATTGGACAATGTCTAGATTTAATGCCTTTACATATTGATAAAGTACCATTCACGGCATCACACACTTTGCCTGTTCTTCCGAAACACTATATTAATTTAACAGAATAAAACAATGTGAATTCGAAATATTCTAAAAGAAAGAGTATAATGAGTGAGTAAGTATATTTATAAGGGGGAACTTTAACGTGTTTACAATAAAACATCCATGGAATGCTATAGAACAAGAAGAAGTCCTACTGGTCGGTTTATTTCAAGAACCTAAACTTTCAGGAGTAATGGCTGTTATAGATGAACAACTTCAAGGTCATATTACCGAGCTAATTAAAGACGGAGACCTTTCGAATAAATTAAAAAGTGTAAAAAAATTAAATACGCTGAATCAGATTGGTACGAAACGTATTTATTTTGCTGGTTTAGGAAAACGAGATGAACTTACGTATGACAGAGTGAGAAATACCTTTGGTAGAGCAGTTCAAGAAATTTCAAAAGAGAAAAGAACGCATTTTTCAATCCTGCTGGATACCTTTAAAAGCGATCAAGTATCAATGGAAAAACTTGCACATGCTTTTAGTGAAGCGGTGGGGACTTCTGCATATCAATTTGAGAACTATAAAAAGAAGTCTAATGAACCTCAAAAAAGGTTGGAGCAAGTTACGGTTTATACGGAAAATAGTGAAGCAGAAGCGGGCTTAACAAGTGGATATGCTTATGCGAAAGGTATTAATCTGGCCCGTGATTTAGTTAACACGCCAGCTAACTTGCTGACACCAACAGACCTTGCTGCTGAAGCCATCGACGTAGCACTGGAATACGGTATGGAATACGAAATTTTAGAAAAAGAAGACATGGAAAAGCTGGGGATGGGAGGTATTCTTGCAGTAAGCCAAGGATCCGATCAGCCTCCTAAGTTAATTACAGTAAAATACCAAGGGCGAAAGACTTGGGATTCCGTTGTGGCATTAGTTGGTAAAGGATTAACGTTTGATGCTGGCGGATACTCGATCAAACCTGCATTAAACATGCACGAGATGAAAAGTGATATGGGCGGAAGTGCTGCTGTGCTAGGTGCGATGGAAGCTATTGGCCGATTAAAGCCTGAGATTAATGTAATGTTTGTGATTCCATCATCAGAAAACCTTGTAAACGGATCTGCCATGAAACCAGGTGACGTTATAACTTCATTAAGCGGAAAAACAATCGAAGTGCGTAACACTGATGCAGAAGGACGCCTCATTCTTGCCGATGCGATTACATACGCAAAAGAACAAGGGGCAGCATTCATCGTTGACGTTGCAACATTAACAGGGGGAGTATTGGTAGCTCTCGGAGATTGTACAACAGGTGCCTTAACGAATGATGAAAACTTCTATGAGCATATTAAACAATCAGCATCAGATGAAGCAGAACTATTATGGCTCCTTCCTAGTTTCCAGCCATTTAAAGATATGCTGAAGTCAAGTGATGTCGCTGATCTGAATAACGCTACCGGAAGACTCGGGCATGCGATTACAGGCGGATTATTTGTAGGAGAATTTGCAGAAAAAACACCTTGGGTACATTTAGATATCGCTGGAACAGCATACTCATCAAAAGCATCAGAACTTGGACCAAAGGGTGCAACAGGAGTAATGGTCCGCACGTTGACGACTTTTGTAAGAAACTTTAAAGCATAAAATAAAAAGGGAGCTGAATCTTTTGTGATTCAGTCTCCCTTTTTTTCATTGACACAGTACGACAAACATGTTAACTTGTTAAAGGTTTAACAAATTAGCGATTTAGCGAAATAAAGCAATAAAGCTTTCAAGGAGGAAATAATAATGAATGCTGTGGTATTAGCAGTAGCAGTAATGCTGGTACTAAGCCTTTTACGTATACATGTAGTTGTTGCTTTACTAGTAGGTGCACTTACGGGCGGTGTTATCGCCGGAATGGGTCTTACTGAAACGATAACCGTATTTACCGAAGGATTAGGATCCAATGCAGTGATTGCACTAAGTTATGCGTTATTAGGAAGTTTTGCTGTGGCTCTGTCACGAACGGGACTTCCAGCTTTAATGGTTAACAAAGCCATCTTGCTTGTTGGGAAAGAAGGAGAAACGAGAAAAAAATCTCTATCAAAAGTTCTTATTCTTTTTGTCATATTAATGATTTCATCTTTTTCTCAAAACCTGATCCCGGTTCATATCGCCATTATTCCGATCTTCATTCCGCCGCTTCTGCATGTATTGAATGAACTTCAGCTAGACAGACGTCTAGTGGCTACAGTTATCACATTTGGTTTAATAACACCATACATGTGGTTCCCTGTAGGATTTGGAGGCATTTTTCATGAAATTCTTCAGACAAATATGAAGGATAGCGGATTAACAGTAAACATGGATCAAATTCCAACAGCGATGACGATTCCTTCGCTAGGTATGATCGCAGGTCTGTTGATAGCTGTTTTCATTACGTATCGAAAGCCTCGCAGTTATGAAAATAAAGTTGTCGGCACTTCCAATTCAGAAGAAGCAGTTTATACAAAAAGATCAATCCTAACCGCAGTTCTTGCAATCGCTGCAACTCTTTTCGTACAATTGCAAACTGATTCGATGATCTTCGGTGCTCTTTCAGGTATTGTATTGCTATATTTTAGCGGTCAATTAAAATTAAAATCTTCAGATGCCGTCCTAACGGAAGGTATGAAAATGATGTCATACATCGGATTCGTAATGATTTCTGCAGCTGGTTTTGCTGCGGTTATGCGTGAAACAGGTGAAGTTGAGACATTGGTAAAAGACAGTGCTGCATTTATTGGCAACTCTACCGCTCTCGGCGTGTTGTTAATGTTAGTGATCGGTCTGCTTGTGACAATGGGGATTGGTTCTTCATTCTCAACTATCCCTATTATTACTACGATTTTTGTTCCGCTTGCAGGTGAATTGGGTCTTAGTGTAATGGCGACCATCGCTTTGATTGGGACAGCTGCAGCACTAGGAGATGCAGGTTCACCAGCTTCAGACAGTACGCTTGGACCAACATCTGGTTTGAATGTAGATAATCAGCATAATCATATTTGGGATACATGTGTTCCAACTTTTCTCCATTACAACTTGCCATTGATCGCATTTGGATTCATTGCCGCAATGGTGTTATAACTCAAAAAAGCTGATCCAAAAAGGCATAAAAAGTCTTTATGGAATCAGCTTTTCTTTTTTTATGAGGCTATTTTCGCAAACCATTGTTGCTATCGGAAGTGGTTGATTTCCGCTCCAGGATGCTCGCTTTCCTCGGGGCGTGCGGTGAGCCTCCTCGCCGCATAGCGCCTGTGGGGTCTCACCTGTCCCGCTGCTCCCGCAGGAGTCTCGCACCTTGCGCTCCAATCAACTTATCAACGAGTGTTCTCACACAAATAAGCATGTCTTGCGAACGAGTTTTTTCAGCTGCAAGAACACTTATGGGGTGAAGATGAGTAGTCATCGGGTGAAACTTGTGGATTTCGGAGTGCAACGAGCGGTTGTTGGGGCGAAACAAGGACTCAATTGGGTTAAAACCCTTTCGCATCTGGCGAACGTGTAATAGTAAAAAGATCACGTACCGTAAAAAAAACAATGATTATAAAAAGCCTCAATAATATAGGTGTCACCTTTTAATTTTTCAGAAAGTACACATCCTACTGATAAGGAGGGATGTTATCATGGCGAAAAGAAAACATGCTTTAGATGCAGCGGTAAAAAATAATCAAACACCGACAGAAAGTATGACAAACGTAGAGTTTTCAGATGAAAAATTTGCTGACGAAATACCAAAAAGAGATACACAAAGTCCGCGTTCTAAAGGAAAATAAGTAAAAAGCTGGCTCACAACTGAGCCAGCTTTTCTGCTTTTTATTCAAAGAAATTCAGTTCCGGTACCCATTGCTTCATGTGTGCCTTAATCTCGTCATATGATTTTTTCATTTCAGGCAGATTTTTCATGGGGTGGATAACGAAAGAACGATCTACATAAGTCGGCAGGAATTTAGGTTCCGCCAGACCGATTGTTGTTTCTTCTCCTTTTACATGTTTTGTGATAGTGAGTTGAACAATGCCGCCTATATCTTTATAACTCCTTCTTTGTCCAGATAGGAAATTCCCTAATGAATAGGCAACAAACGTTTTTGAGCCGTCACTTGCTGTTTCCCATTTAACTGGCTGAAGGACATGAGGATGATGTCCAATGATAATGTCACCGCCTGCTTCTGTGACAACTTTAACAATTTCTTTTTGAAAATTATTCGGCATTCTTTCATACTCGTTGCCAAAGTGCAAAGATACCACAGATACATCAGACAAATCCTTGGCTCTTTGTATGTCATTTTTAATTTTTTCTACTTCGATTAAATTCACAAGATGATCCTTCCCAGCAGGGACAGGTATTCCGTTAGTCCCATATGTATAGCTTAAAAAGGAAACCGTAATATCGTTCTTTTTCATGAGTCTGATGTTCTGCTGATCGTCCTGTGAAACATATGCTCCTGTATACATCACATCAATTTCGTTCCAATAATTTAACGCGCTTAGAATAATTTTTTCCCCGCGGTCAAGTGTATGGTTGTTTGCTAGTGTTACAAGATCAACACCATTTTCTTTTAATGCATCACCAACTTCATGAGGAGAGTTAAAAGATGGGTAAGAAGATAAACCAAATTGAGTACCGCCAATCATTGTCTCCTGGTTAGCCATTGTTATATCAGGCTGTGTCAGATAAGGTTTTACCGGTACAAAGTTTGGATTGAAATTATATGCGCCTGATTGCTGTTTGGCTTTATTATAAACGGTGTCATGAATTAATATATCACCGACAGCTGTGAGTGTAAGGCTTGTTGTTTTTTCGACGGGCTTTTCAACTGCTGGTTCTGGTTCAGGTTCTGTTTGTTTCGGAACGGCTGTATTTTCTTGTTTAGGTGCCTTTTTCTCTTCTATCGCCTGTAAATCTGCGTTATTATACATATATAAGAGTGCAATGGTAATAAAGAAAACGGAAATTATTCCAGAAAACCACAAATAACGTTTCACAAGCAACACCCCCCTTGGCTCTATAATAATGTAAGATGAGGGGAAAAGTATATGTCTTTTTGCCTTGTGTTGAAAACGGTTACAAGAACTAGTCGCAGGAGGAATTAACGAGATGACCCAAATTACAGCGGAAACAGTAGAACTTTTAGATCAGAATGATGAACTGGCTTCTTTTAAAAACGAGTTTTATGTAAAAAATGATTCGATATACTTAGATGGGAATTCCTTAGGGCTTTTATCAAGACGTGCTGAACAATCTTTATTGGATGTTCTTAACGATTGGAAAGAGCAAGGGATCGACGGCTGGATGGGTGGTAAATACCCTTGGTTCACACTGAGTGAACAGTTAGCTGAAAAGTTAGCAGTACTAGTAGGTGCCGAAGCGAATGAAGTGATCGTTACAGGATCAACAACAGTAAACCTGCATCAGCTTGCAGCCACATTTTTCGAGCCGAAACCAGGCAAGACGAAGATTTTAGCAGATGAGCTGACTTTTCCCTCAGATATTTATGCACTTCAAAGCCAGTTGAAGCTGAAAGGTCTTAACCCTGAAACAGAACTGGTTCAAGTTAAGAGCAAGAACTGGATGACTTTGGATGAGCAGGATATCATTGATGCGATGACAGATGACGTTGCCCTAATCGTGTTGCCTTCCGTTCTATACCGCAGCGGGCAACTGCTTGATATGGAACGTTTGACTAAAGAGGCGCACAAACGAAATATACCGATTGGATTTGATCTTTGTCATTCAATTGGTGCGGTCCCTCATGAACTTTCTAAATGGGGCGTTGATTTCGCTTTATGGTGCAACTACAAATATGTAAATGCAGGACCTGGGGGAGTAGGCGGTATTTATGTAAACAAAAAGCATTTCACAAAAACACCTGGACTTTCCGGATGGTTCGGAAGTAAAAAAGAATCACAGTTTGATATGGACCATACATTTGACGCTGAAGAATCTGCTGGCGGATTTCAAATCGGTACTCCGCATATGCTCAGTACAGCTCCATTAATCGGCTCGCTTTCTATTTTCGAAGAAGCGAAGATTGAAAGGATCAGAAGTAAATCATTAAAACTTACAACATTGTTAATGGATCTGCTGGACCAAGAGCTAAAAGATGTATTTAAAGTAGTAAATCCATTAGATGATGCAAGACGAGGCGGACATGTTGCATTAATGCATAACGATGCAGCTAGAATCTGTAAAGCTTTGAAAGATAATGGCATCGTGCCTGACTTCCGTGCTCCTAATGTGATCCGTCTAGCTCCAGTAGCTCTTTATAATTCATTCCGTGATGTATATGATGCTGTGCACATTTTAGCTAAAATAATGAACACACGTGAATATGAGAAATATGAAAATAAACGGGAAGTCATTGCATAAGGAGTTAGGGACAGTGAAGATATTTGATATTTCTATGCCGTTATATAATGGTGTTCCTGGTTGGCCAGGAGACACTCCTTATGCATTTGACCTGGCTTGGACGAAGGAACAATCGGGTTCTGTTAACGTCGGCAGACTTGAGATGAGTACTCATACTGGGACACATATCGATGCTCCTTTTCATTTTGACAATGAAGGGAAAAGAGTCACCGACCTGCCTCTTGATCTATACACAGGTCCCTCTTTGGTGATTGATGTGACAGGTGCTTTGGAGATTACAATTGAAAGTATAGAGGGGAAAATAAAAAACGGCACAAAACGTGTGATTTTTAAAACGAAATGCTGGAGTGACCGTAACATTTTCCCGGAAAAAATCGTACCTGTATCTCCCGAAGTGGTTCCTTTTTTAAAACAACATGGAGTAGGTTTGATCGGGGTGGACATGCCGTCAGTCGATCCCCTCGACAGCAAGGAACTGCAGGCACATCATGCGCTTCATCAGCATAACATTCATATTTTAGAAGGATTGGTGCTTGATGAAGTTTCAGAAGGGGAGTATGAACTGATGGCGTTGCCCCTTCCGTTACAAGATGGAGATGGCAGCCCTGTTCGCGCCATTCTCAAAGAAATGAGTTAATCTTTAAGGCTCTTCTCTCAAGAAAAATGTTGCTTTTGGCTCACTTTGTTCATTCTCTTCATTGATAAGTTGATTGGAGTGCAAGGTGCGAGACTCCTCGAAAATGAACTTCACATTTTCTTCGTGCGATTTAAAGCTGCCGGAGCCTTCCTTGTCCTGCGGGATTAGCGGGACAGGTGAGACCCCGGCAGGCTTGTTTAGCCTAGGGGGCTCACCGCACGCCCCGCGGAAAGCGAGCATCCTGGAGCGGAAATCAACGGCTTCCACTTCCAATAGCAACAAAGTTTGTGAAAAAAGCCTTCTTTAAAAACAAGCACATCTTTATGTGTTTGTTTTTTTACGTTAAACAGCATTTTTTGAGATTTAGATGGATGTTCCTTATAATAGAAAAAGAGATGCTTATTGGAGGAGAACTATGTTCAAGTATGGTTTTACAAATTATTTTGAAGGAAAACTAAACTTCATTGGCTATGAAATTAATCAGGTAGGCCCATGGTTAAATGTTTATATTTCATTTGATATTGAAAATGTGGAAATTCTGCCTGAGGGATTAAACGATCCAAGTGCACTTGCAGTATATGATAAAGACGGCGAGCTTCAGGAAATCATTGCGCATGATGAAGGTGTGGATTGTGAGTACAAGTTTACGGATAAAGAAAAAGAGCAGATTACAAGCTATTTACAATCAATAAATGAAAAACAGTTAATAAAAGGGGAGTGAATGATATTGAAGATCACAGGAATTGAACCAACTCCGAGCCCGAACTCCATGAAAATAAATTTAGATGAGACATTGCCAGGAACAGAGCGCCACAATTATACAAAAGACAATGCTCAGAACGCACCGGAGTTTATTCAGGAGGTATTTAGAGTAGAAGGGGTAAAGAGCATCTATCATGTTGCCGACTTTATGGCTCTGGACCGGAATCCCCGTTCGAAATGGGAAGATATTTTAGCGGGAGTACGAAAAGTATTTGGACAAGAAGAAGAATCTGCAGCTGAACAAAATGAGGACAAGGATGAAGAAATTACTGAAATTACAGTTCTTATTCAAATGTTCCGCGGCTTGCCGATGCAGATTAAGCTTAAAACGGAAAAAGAAGAAAAACGTGTTGGACTGCCGGAACGTTTTGCAAAAGCAGCACTTAAAGCGCAGGATTCTTCAGACAACCTTGTAATGGAGCGTAAATGGGAAGAACAAGGTGTTCGTTATGGAACATTTGAGCAAGTAGGAAATGAAGTAGCAGAAGAATTGTCAGCTGTTTATCCTCAAGAACGTCTTGATCAGTTAGTGGAACAGGCGTATAGCTCGAATGGCGAAAAAGAAATTGAGGAAGAGAACGTATCAACTTCGGAAGTAGCTGAGCAGCTCCGTGACAGCGATTGGCAAACTCGGTATGCGGCACTCGAAAGAATGAATCCGACACTTGATGATGTAATGATATTGAAACAAGCTTTAAAGGATGAAAAGCCATCCATCAGACGTCTAGCAGTTGTCTATTTAGGAATGATTGAAGATGAAGCTGTTCTCCCATTATTGTATCTTGCCTTGCAGGACAAAAATGTGTCTGTAAGACGTACAGCAGGTGATGCCTTGTCAGACCTGGGCAATCCAAAGGCCATTCCAGTAATGTGTGATGCACTCTCTGATAAAAACAAATTAGTAAGATGGCGTGCAGCACGTTTTCTTTTTGAAGTTGGTGATGAAACAGCAGTTCCGGCATTAAAAGCTGCCCAAGATGACCCGGAATTTGAAGTAGCTTTACAAGTTAAAATAGCTTTAGAGCGTATTCAAAGCGGTGAGGAAGCAGCAGGAACGGTTTGGCAGCAGATGACAAAGAGCCGTGAACAATAAATTTCTATAAAAGTAAAGGGGCTGACTCTAAAGTAAATAACTTATGAAGTCAGCCTCTTTTTATTTGAAACATAAAATAATCCGGGCTGCCAAAAGTCAGTTTACCTGACTTTTGGAACAGCCCATTATTGAGATATCCCGGATTCTGAAATTTTAAGATTATACACAACCTGAATATCCGTATCTTGGTATTGATCAAGCCACTTTTTAGAATTGAATCCCCTTGTTTGTGAACGCACATGTTCACCAACACCGAGTGGATCTATATTTAATTCTTGAAATTTACGGGTTAACTCTCGAGCTTTATGTTCGAGTTCGTTTTTTATGTTTTTTTCAATCCCTTTTACTACTTTTGGATCACCCGCATTAACCCTTTTTGAATCAATACCAAGTTTGTTTCTAGATCCTCATTAAAAGCTTCTTTTGGACCGACTACACTAAATTCTACTTCAGGTACATTTATGGCTCTGACAGTTTGTTCCTTCATTAGGTGAACGAAAATCATCCCTGTAGATGAACGTTTCTTTAGTGCAACACATCCCTGCAGAATCATGGCATTAATCGTTTTTTTATCAGGGTTTTCATTCCAATGTTTATTTCCAAATGGAAGCTGCTCATACATTTCTTTGCTCGAAAGCTTCTTATGGTCTTGTAAGAAACGAAGCACCTCTTTATTAAAGCGTTCTTGTGAGATCAAAGACTCGATATAACCAGATTCCCAATCCGAAATACCAGTTTCTTGCCAAAGGATATTATTATCTAACTGTTTATTTTCTTTTTTTTCTGCAATGGGGTTGGATTTTATTGACTTTCCTGTTTTAAAGAATCTCATGGCTGACCCCATTTGGCTGTTCGATAAAACGAAGAATTTCTTTTGTGATCTCTTCTGGTTTTTCTTCCATGACAAGATGGCCGCATTTTTCATAGACAATCAGTTCTGCGTTTGGGAGATCGTGTTTAAGCTTATAGCCGATCTTCAAAGGAATAACTTTGTCCTCCTTACCCCAGATCATCAATACTGGCTGAGTTACCTCTTTTAACTCTTCTGAACTCATATCGCCTTCGCGATGTCTTAAAAGTCTGATTAAACAATTGATAAAAGCTGCTTCACTTATTGGTTTGCTGTATCCGTCAATCATTTCTTGTGTGACTAATTTTGAATCATGCAAAACTGCCAATAGGTTTTGTTTCACATCTTTTTTTTGAATCCAGCTTTTCATTCCCCATGTAAACAAAGGTAAATAAGAGCATGCGATCAATGAACGGCTGGCTCGTTTTACATAGGAACAGCAGCCAAGAAGAATAAGTTTTTTAATCCGTTTAGGTGCTTTTCTTGCAGCATGCATGCAAATCTGACCGCCCATAGAATGACCGATTAATATCACATCTTGAATGTTAAGCTTGTCTAAAAAATCAATGATTAATTGTCCATAGTTACTAAGCTTATAGATAAAACTTGTAGATTTTTCACTCTGACCGAACCCAGGCAGGTCAAGAGCGATCACTTTATATTCTTTTGTAAGATAGGGAAGTAATTTTCTGAAACTGATTGTAGATGATAAAAACCCATGAACGAGCACAATTACTTTTGCATCCGGGTTTTCATGATCGAAGTATTCGTAATAAATCTCCACATTGTTTACATTTAACCGATATCCAGGAACAAATGGATGCTCTTTATTTACGGCCATGAATTTTTACCCTCCGTCCGCAAAAATCTTATACGTAGTTTTACCAAACCTGTCTAAAGATACAAGGTGCAATTATTTCCTATACTCATAAAGGTTGTTTCATCCCGGAATTCCAGCAGTCCAATCAAAATTTGTGCGTTTGTCTCTATTCCTCTTTACATGCTTCGTACATATTTTAATAAGGAGTAAGAACGCATAAAGAAAAGAAATGAAGGAGGTAGCAGGATGGCATTTCCATATTATCCTTACTATTACCCGTATGCAGGTGGCTACGGTTATGGCGGCTATGGCTACGGTTGGATCTGGGCTGTAATAATAATCTTGTTTATTCTCATCTTGATATTTGGTGGCTGGTGGTGGTGGAACACCAGAGATTAACAGATTAAGGCTTGGAGGTAGGGTCTTCAGGCCTTTTTTTGCTTAAAGTATGAATGAAACGTCATGCGGGGATAATGAAGTAAAAAATGGAGAGATGATATGCACAGTCGTCAAACAGTTCGCTATATTTGTGAAGAGTATACTAGCGGAAACTGTTATTATTACAAAAGTGAAATTATTACACATGATAATTGGAAAAATCTTGACTCCCTTTCCTGGTCAAGGCCCCGTCCAATTTCTAAGAAAACCTTTATAAAACAAAAAAAAGCGGGCTATAAGACAGAGCATAAGTTTATTAAAAAAGAACCTGCTGTGGTCATAGCGTTGCCTCAATTGTAAAACCGCCTTATCCATGGCGGTTTTGTTCTGTTCAAAAGGCTGTTTTTGTAAAATGCTGCTATTAGAAGAGGCGCTTTGAGCGAAAAAGGAAGTTTTGGAGCGAAACTAGAGGTATTTTGAGCGAAACGAGAGGATCTTGAGCGTAAGTCGGCGTTTTTGAGCGAAACTCAATGAATCTGAGCGAACGTGTAATAAATATAAGAACACGTACCGTGAAATTTCATAAACAAAGGACAGGAGATCATGGATAAAGCCTAAGCAAATATTAGAAAAAAGGATTACATATATTCAGCGGTTGGGAATACAAGTCATAAGAAAGCTTTTTTAAGGAGTGAATGAAGTGGATAAATTTCGAATTGCTAAGGACACGTTAGGTGAAGTTAAAGTACCTGAAGATGTTTATTATGGTGCCCAGACCCAAAGAGCGGTAAATAATTTTCCGATAAGCGGTCTCAGACTGCCTTTTTCTTTTATTAAAGCACAAGCGATCATCAAAGCCAGTGCTGCCGCGGCCAATAAAGAATGCGGTGTATTAAACGCTAAAAAAGCGGACTGTATTATTCAGGCAGCTGAAGAGATCATCAATGGAAAATGGAATGAACAATTCGTTGTAGATGTGTACCAGGCGGGTGCAGGTACTTCACAAAATATGAATGTGAATGAAGTCATCGCATCACGAGCAGCTGAAATACTAGGAGGCAAAAAAGGAGATTTTAGTCTCGTTCATCCAAACGATGATGTGAATATGTCACAGTCTACAAACGACACAATTCCAACTGCTATACATATCTCAATTGCGGGTCAGCTTTATGAAACACTGTATCCTGCTATAGATCATTTACTAGAAGTCTTGGAAGAAAAAGAAAAGGAATTTCATTCAGTTGTTAAAGCAGGCCGTACACATTTGCAGGACGCGGTTCCTATCAGGCTGGGGAGTGAATTTAAAGGATATAAAGGAGCTGTTCTATCTGTAAAAAACGCTTTAAAAGAGGCAGAAAAGTATTTATTTGACTTAGGATTAGGCGGAAATGCAGTAGGAACCGGAATTAATGCCCATGAAAAGTATGCAGTTTTAGCTATTAAAGAGATTGCGAAACGGACGAAGCTTCCATTCACACAAAGTGAAAACACGTATATGTTTATGCAAAATACCAATGCTGCGATCCGAATCAGCGGCCACCTGAGAGAACTAGCGGTTCATCTTATAAAGATCTCAAGTGATCTGCGTCTATTGAGCAGCGGGCCAAGAACTGGACTTGCAGAAATAACCCTGCCAGCGGTCCAGCCAGGTTCCTCTATAATGCCAGGCAAAATCAATCCAGTCATTCTAGAAAATTTATATATGATTTGCTCACAGGTAATTGGAAATGATTCATGTGTAACAACTGCTGCCATCGGAAGCCAGCTTGAAATCAATCCAATGATGCCTGTAATTGGCTATAACGTTTTACAATCTATTACGATCATAAGCAATGGTATGAATGTATTTACGGATAAATGCTTGAAAGGAATCAGCGCGAATAAAGAGAGAATTAAAGAGTGGCTGGATCAAAGTCTTTCACTGGTAACAGCACTAAATCCTCATATCGGATATGAAAAGGCAGCTGCATTGGCAAAAGAAAGCTTTGAAACAGGGAAAACTTTGAAAGAACTTTTGATTGAAAAAAAATTATTCACACCGGAGGAAGCAGAACGTATTTTAGATCCGAACTCAATGATTTAATAGGCTGTTTCGTAAACATTGTTGTGATTAGAAGATATTGATTTCCGCTCCAGGTGCTCGCTTTCCGCGGGGCGTGCGGTGAGCCTCCTCGGCGCTTTGCACCATTAGGAGTCTCACCTTCAAAGAAGTTGGTGTGCTCCTGCGTCAACAAGTAAATTCTGACGAAGGGTGTTCCTCGTCGCATGCCTTACGAGAAGAATACTCAGGTAGCTGGCACGCTGCTCCCGCAGGAGTCTCGCACCTTGCGCTCCAATCAACTAGTCAAAGAAGCGTACTCCATAAAAATGTTCAAAAGCAATGAGCCATTAATAAAATGTTGTAACTTTTTTTTGTTTTTCTCGACAAATATAGTACAGATTCCTTGTTTTTCATTTTTTTAACAAAAATGTAGTGAATAGTTAAAAATAAGCGTTATAATTAAGAGGTATTTCTCAAATAAAGGTAACGATTTAATATATTGGAAAACCTTTAAGTGATGAAATACGTGAAAAACTTGATATTTGAACTGCTTTTTTTGGGAGGAACTTTAAAATGTGCGGCTTTATTGGATATATGTTAAATACACCTGACACTGCTGAGCAGCAGGAAACTGAAAAATTAATTGAGATGACAAACATCATTACACACAGAGGTCCGGATGATAGTGGACACTTTGTTGATCAATATGTCCGCTTTGGATTTCGCCGCTTAAGCATCATCGACCTAGAAAGCGGTAAACAGCCTTTATCATATGAAGATGATCGTTATTGGATCATTTTTAATGGAGAAATCTATAATTATGTTGAAATAAGGAAAGATCTTGAAGAAAAAGGATTTGAGTTTAAAACACACTCTGATACTGAAGTTATACTTGCTCTTTTTAGCGAAAGACGGGAAGAGGCAATGAAAGAACTTCGAGGTATGTTCGGATTTTTAATCTGGGATAAAGAAACAAAAGAGCTTTTTGGTGCGCGGGATCCATTTGGAATTAAACCGTTCTTTTATTTAGAGGATGAAGAAGGCTTGTACTGTGCTTCCGAAAAGAAAAGCATCACCCTGGCAAAACAAGATCAGCAAGTAGATGCTGAAGCACTGCATCACTATTTAACTTATCAATTTGTTCCTGAGCCGATGACTTTAACAAAAGGAATCAAGAAACTCGAACCAGGGCATTATTTTGTAAAAAAAGCAGGCAGACCTTTAAAAATCAAGTCATATTGGAAGCCTAATTTCACAACAAAAGATATGACTCTTGAAGAAGCAAAAGATGAAATTCGATCTGTAATGCGTGACTCCGTAAAGATTCACATGCGTTCAGATGTTCCTGTAGGCGCATTCTTATCTGGCGGGATAGATTCCAGTGCAATTGTGGCAATGGCAAGTGAACTTCATCCCTCACTTAAAACTTTTACTGTAGGATTTGAAAGAGAAGGTTTCAGTGAGATCGATGTTGCAGTGCAAACAGCTGCTGCATTGAACGTTGAAAACATTCATTACTTGGTAAAACCTGAAGAGTTTATTAGGGAGCTTCCGAAGATAATCTGGCATATGGATGATCCAGTTGCAGATCCAGCGGCGGTTCCATTGTATTTTGTGGCTCGCGAAGCTGCAAAGCATGTGACGGTAGTATTATCAGGTGAGGGAGCAGATGAGCTTTTTGGTGGATATAACATCTACCATGAACCACACTCTTTACGTCATTTGTCTTCCATGCCAAAAGGAATAACGAAAGGACTTGCTGCAATTGCAAACGTACTTCCTGAGGGGCTTAAAGGCAAAAGCTTCTTGGAGCGGGGAAGCATGACGATTGAAGAGCGTTATATTGGAAACGCTAAGATGTTTTCAGAATATGAAAAAAGTAAACTGCTGAAAGATTATCGGTCAGCTTATAATTATAAAAATGTGACAAAACCTTTATATGATCAAGCTGCAGCGTTTCATGATGTACACAAAATGCAGTATATCGACCTTCATACATGGATGCGAGGAGATATACTCGTAAAAGCAGATAAGATGACAATGGCTCATTCATTGGAACTGCGAGTACCGTTCTTAGATAAAGAAGTGTTTAAGATTGCTTCAAGTCTGCATCCTAATCTTACAGTAACAAACGGAACTACTAAATATGCCTTAAGAGAGGCTATGCAAGGTATTGTACCTGATAGCGTTCTTCACCGCAGAAAGTTAGGATTTCCTGTTCCGATCAGGCACTGGCTGAAAAATGAAATGTATGATTGGGCTAAACAACTGATTTTATCGAGTGATACGGATCAATATTTAAATAAGGATACAGTACTTCACCTACTTGAAGGACACCGTGCTGGAAGAGGAGATTACAGCAGGAAGATATGGACGGTACTGATGTTCATGCTATGGCATCAGATAAATATTGAGAAAAGATACAATTTCGGGAAGAACGAAATGTACAATCCTAGTATAGGACAGGAATTAACACTAACCGGCCGTTAACACTCCATTTATTAATTTTGCTTGTACTGTATAGTTATGTTATACTTAACAGGTTAAAAAATAGTTAGGAGTGTTTTCATGAATTTTGAAGTAGGTAGCATTGTTGAAGGTAAAGTTACAGGCATTAAGCCTTTTGGTGCGTTTGTTGCATTAAATGATAATGTACAAGGTCTTGTGCATATTTCTGAAGTTTCCCATGGCTTCGTTAAAGATATTAATGACGCTTTAAGTGTTGGCGACGTTGTGTCAGTAAAGATTCTTTCTGTTGACGAAGACAGCAAGAAAATTTCACTTTCCATCCGACAAACACAAGAAGCACCAGCGCCAGCACCGAAAAAAGAGCGCCGTCCTGGTGGTTTCAACAACAACAAGAAAAGCAGCAGCAATAACAATCAAGACGCTAACAAAGGTTTCAACACTCTTGAAGCAAAGCTTAAAGACTGGTTGAAAGAGTCAACTGATCGTCAGGCTCAACTTAATAAGCGCCTTAAAAAATAATAAAAATACCTCTCATTTCGAGAGGTTTTTTTGTACACAAAAATGATTGTATCAAACCCGATTATGTTCAGGAGTTCTTTCACCGCTTAATTCTTCAGAAGGCTTAAATAATAATGTTAAACAGTACAAGCCGGATAAACCAACAAGTCCGTATACGATACGAGCTAAAGCAGTGTCCTGCCCGCCGAAAATGGCTGCAACAAGATCAAACTGAAAAAATCCGATTAGTCCCCAATTGATTGCTCCTACAATTACTAATGCCAGCGCAAATCGCTGTAATCCACTCATTTGATAATTCCTCCTATTTTTTTAATAAAAATGCTCTCTTATAGTGCCAAATTTTAACTGTATGTATACATTCCCGACTTCTGCAGGATGAAACAACATTTACTGACGCATCCTAAGGTTCGGTAAGCTGATTACTTTACTTTTTAAGGATGAGTCCCACATAATACGGTTTAAATGATGTAAGGAGGAGTAATTGCAATGAATGAATATATATATTACAACCCGACCCGTTTAGTATTCGGCAAAAATCAGATTAAGACTCTTAAAGATGAACTTGGCCGTTACGGTAAAAAAGTACTCGTTGTCTATGGCGGAGGAAGCATTAAACGCAACGGATTATATGATGAAGTGATGAATGAGTTAAATAAGATGGGGATGGAAGTAAGCGAGCTTTCTGGAGTAGAACCTAATCCGCGGCTGACTACTGTAAAAAGAGGGGTAGACCTCTGTAAAGAAAACAATATTGAATGCTTATTGGCAGTAGGCGGCGGAAGTGTGATCGATTGTACAAAAGCGATTGCAGCGGGAGCAAAATATGATGGAGATGTTTGGGACCTAATCACTCTAAAAGCTCAGCCTCAAGAAGCTCTTCCTTTTGGTACAGTTCTCACATTAGCTGCTACTGGATCAGAGATGAACTCCGGATCAGTAATCACGAATTGGGAGACACAAGAGAAATATGGCTGGGGAAGCCCATTAGTATTCCCGAAATTCTCCATTTTGGATCCAACCTATACTTTCTCTGTTCCAAAAGATCAAACGATTTACGGAATTGTAGATATGATGTCCCACGTATTAGAACAATACTTTCATAATGCAGAAAATACTCCTTTGCAAGACCGTTTTGCCGAATCGATTTTATTAACGGTTATGGAAACGGCACCTAAGCTGCTAGAGGATCTAGAAAATTATGAACTGCGTGAAACTATTCTTTACAATGGAACGATGGCTCTTAATGGAACCCTCCAAATGGGTCTTCGCGGTGACTGGGGAAGCCATAATATAGAGCATGCTGTTTCTGCTGTATATGACATTCCTCACGCTGGCGGCTTAGCTATTCTTTTTCCAAATTGGATGAGACATAACGTAGACACAAATGTAGACAGGTTTAAACAGCTTGCTGTTCGAGTATTTGGTGTAGAAACAGAAGGGAAATCAGATAAAGAAGCCGCGTTGGAAGGTATTGACCGTTTATCAGCATTTTGGACATCACTAGGTGCACCAAATGCCTTAGCGGATTATGATATTGACAGTTCGAAACTTGATTTGATAGCCGATAAAGCAATGGCTAGAGGTGAGTTTGGCAACTTTAGCAAGCAAAATAAAGAAGACGTATTAAACATTTTAAAAATGTCATTATAAAAGAGGGGGCTTCCCCTTCTTTTTTTATAAAGGCTGTTTTAGCAAACTTTGTTGCTTTTGAATGAGGTTAATTTCCGTTGCAGTGGCTCGCTTTCCGCGGGGCGTGCGGTGAGCCCCCTCTGCGCTTTGCGCCATTGAGTGGTCTCACCTGTCCCGCTCGTCCCGCAGGAGTCTCGCCCTTCCACTCCAATTAACTTTTCAATGAAGAACTACTTGAAAGTCTCCTATTAGCAGCAACCCTTAGAAAAAGAGCTTTATGAAATAGTAAAGAATATTTCGTCTATTCAAACGAAACCGTTTACATGGATGAGGTTTCTTGATTTGCTGAGTTCCATTGTATAAAGTGAAAGAATAAATGATTGTTAGGAGGCTTACATATGACAAAAAAGCTGAGTTTTGATTATAGCAAAGCCCTTTCTTTTATTGGGCAGCATGAAGTTGATTACCTTACGGGAGCTGTTAAAACAGCACATGAGGCAATCCACGAAAAAACAGGTGCAGGCAATGATTTTTTAGGCTGGGTAGATCTGCCTGAAAATTATGACCGCGAAGAGTTCAGCCGAATCGTTAAAAGTGCTGAAAAGATTAAAAGTGATTCTGATGTTTTGATTGTTGTTGGAATCGGAGGCTCATATTTAGGAGCGCGAGCAGCGATTGAAATGTTAAATCATTCTTTCTACAACCTGTTATCCAAAGAAGACCGTAAGACTCCGCAAGTTTTCTTTGCTGGACAAAACATCTCATCAACGTATGTAAAAGAGCTTTTTGATGTATTAAAGGATAGAGATGTTTCTGTAAATGTTATCTCTAAATCTGGTACTACAACAGAACCGGCAATCGCGTTCCGTATCTTTAGAAAGTTCTTAGAAGAAAAATACGGAAAAGAAGAAGCACGCAAGCGTATCTATGCAACAACAGACAAAGCGCAAGGTGCATTAAAAACATTAGCTAACGAAGAAGGCTATGAGTCATTCGTTATTCCTGACGATGTTGGTGGACGTTATTCTGTTTTAACAGCTGTTGGACTTTTACCGATCGCTGTAAGCGGAGTTAACATTGAGGAAATGATGAATGGTGCTAAAGATGCTTCCGTTGATTTTAACAATCCAAACCTTGCAGAAAACATCGCTTACCAGTATGCTGCTGTTCGAAATGCATTATATAACAAAGGCAAGACGATTGAGCTCATGGTGAACTATGAACCAGGTCTCCACTACGTTTCTGAATGGTGGAAACAGCTTTATGGCGAAAGTGAAGGTAAGGACTACAAAGGAATTTATCCTGCTTCTGTAGACTTTACAACTGATCTGCATTCAATGGGACAATACGTTCAAGAAGGACGCCGTGACCTTTTTGAAACAGTACTTTATGTGGATTCAGCACGTGAAGAGTTAACGATCGAAGAAGATGATCAAAACTTGGACAAGCTGAACTTCTTAGCTGGTCAAACAATGGATTTTGTTAATAAGAAAGCTTTCCAAGGCACACTTCTTGCGCATACAGACGGCGGAGTTCCTAACTTAATCGTGAACATTCCAGAAATGTCACCATACCATTTTGGCTATATGGTTTATTTCTTTGAAAAAGCATGTGCGGTCAGCGGATATCTTTTAGGAGTGAATCCATTTGATCAGCCAGGTGTAGAAGCATACAAGAAGAATATGTTTGCCCTTTTAGGCAAACCTGGATTTGAAAAAGAAAAAGAAGAGCTAGAGAAGCGTTTATAAGAAAGAAAGTCTGGTCAAACGGCCAGGCTTTTTTGTTTGGGCTGAGCGAGCAGAATTAACGAAGGATCTTATAATCTATCTATTATTTGGAAAGGCTAAACAATAGAAAAAGTAGGAGGGTGAACATGAAACCGATAAAAAGCAAACTTGAAAACGAAATGATTGCATTGAATGAAGCGGAAGATGTTCTCAAGAGCATGGGTTTTTCTTACGGAGGCAATTGGGATTATGACCATGGCTATTTTGATTATAAACTTGATGATGAAGAAGGGTACACATTTTTAAGAATCCCATTTAAGGCTGTTGAAGGAGAGCTTGATAAAAGAGATACTACTGTTCAAATGGGTGAGCCTTTTTTATTAGCACATAAATATCAGATTGGTCTTGATGATCATGCAGGAGCGGGGAACTTATCCGGGAGTGTAAATCAATTTTCAGAGCCGCAGGACCCGGATGCTATTATTGATAAAAAGTGGATCGGCATAGCTAAAGAACTCGTTCAAAAAGCTGAAGCACAGTTACTAAAATAAAAATAGATGGGCAATATTTGCCTATCTATTTTTGTATAAGTTTATTATATAAGCTATTGACCATTTCATTAGCTGCCAGGCTTGAAGTTTGAATAATATAATTTGCTCCCGCCCGAATTGCATTTGTTGTTTGTTCGGAAGTAAGTATTTCAGCGTGTATCAGAACTCGTTCATTAAGTCCCCTGGCAGTTAGTATTGATATAATTGTATTCATGTCAGCATTAGATTCTTTTAAGTTGTCATCAGCTGTAATTAGTACAATTTGTGCTTTTTGAATATTCGCTTTTATCCATATTTGATCCTCACTCGCTTTTCCTTGAACAAAATGGACGCCCTCTTGATATAGCGGATTCGATTTTAGCGAATCATCAATAAGAACAATTTCAGAAGTTTCTATACTTTCCATGATGGCATAAATTGTGTTGCGCGCACGTTCGTTCCATCCAACAATGATAAAATGATCTTTATTTTTGTACATATTTTTCCCCTCAAAAAAGCGATTTTCTTTCTTTACTACAGCACTCGCAAAATGTATTGTTGAAAAAGCTAAAAAAGACCCGCCTAAAAATACAAGGAGGATTGCGAGCAATCTAACCTCAAATGTGTAAGGGGCATAATCACCATAACCTACAGTTCCAGCAGTAATGACTGCCCAATAAAAAGCTTCAAAAATAGTCGGGAATGTCTTTTTTTCAAAGAAGTGTGCTAAAACAGCGCTCGAATACAAGATAAGAATTAGAATGATGCCCAGTCTAACCAGCATAGGCAGCCTTAAATAGGTATGATAAATTCTGAGCATATGCACTCTCCTCCTATTATCACTATTGCCAAAACAGATAGGGAATTATACGGATTATGCTTAGGAAAACAAAAGAAAACTCCGGATAATCTCCGGAGTTTCAAGCATTATGAAGCTTTTTGTGTGTCGATATCAGCATGGTTTTCAGCTGAATCAACTTCTTTTTCACAATTGGTGTTCTTAGTAATTGTTTGGTCTTTTATCGCTGCACCTTTCAATTCTTCAGTAGAAGCAATCAAAGGCTGGTTTTGTAGTAATAAATGATTTTGATTTATAATTGCTAACGCTTGTTTCTTTAAATCTTCTTTTAATAAATTTGAATCACTTTCGATTTTCACTGTAATAATCAAGTTATCAATAATGATTTCAATGTAAATCCATTCTCTTGTTTCGGGTTCTTCAGAAGGATCAGGTTCTGAATGAACGGGTTCCTCTGAATCAGACGGAGGAGGATCAGCTTTGGGCTTTTCTTCTTTCGGTTTCTCTTCTTTAGGCTTTTCCTCTTTCGGTTTTTCTTCCTTTGGTTTATCCTCTTTTGGATGTGTTACAGCCGGTACTTCTTTAGCAGGAGACTGTACTGCATTATCCTTTTCAGGTACCGCTGCTGTTAAAGGCGGATTTTTTGGCTTGTCCGTCTCTTTTTTAACGAAAACTGGAGCTTTTTCTTCTTTTTTAGGTTCTGCGGCAATAACAGAATGAGTATTCTGAGGTTTCGCTGACCTTTCTTTACGAGTGTTCTTTACTTTTTCTTGCACTGGAACAGCTGGTTTTTCTTTTTCTGTTTTTTCTTCTTCTCCCTTATCATCCAGGATTGGAAGCGGAGGCTCGTATACTTGATTTCCCCCCTCTTTTTTAGTCGAAGCAGAAATTTTTTCATCATTTTCTTCTAAAAGTTCTTTAATCGGTCCAACCTTTTCAGAAATTTCTTCAATGGTTTGACCAGCAACCTCTTTTGGGCTGATTTTAATGCCGGATCTTTTGGCTGCTGTATAAATGGCATAATGTCCAGGTGATATATTCATTTTTTTAGCTTTTTCCCGCTCTTTAGAACTCATAACGATTGTTGTCATTTCAACGGATTTCTTTTTTGCAGTCTCGGTCATGACCTCATTGATCTTTTCCTTCATTGCTTTCTCTTGATTCTCCGGGATATCTTCAGAAAGAGTTGTAGTAATTAGTACTTCCTCTTTAGATTTTAAATACCCAAGATCTTCACAAGCTTCAAATATAAGATTGGTCACATATCCAATCTCTTTTTCCTTCCATTCACCCATATGTTCAAGTACAGTATTGCCTTGCTCATTGAAAGATACGATTGCGAGCACCTGCATGTCTTCGTTGATATTTAATTCCAGGCTTGGATCCATATCCATACCGACATAAGCATAAACTCCATCTCCTGACATTGGAGATAATACTTGAAAGAACAATAGAAAAATAGCTAATGCTCCAGCGGTTCCCGTTTTCCAGTTAATAAATACAGAGAAGATAGAATCTTTCTTTTCTTTAAGAACAGGAATTGATATTTCTTGTCCAACCGTATAAGCAGGATTCGTATTTTTTATCTTCTTAAATTCTCCGCCTTCAGCCAGAACGATGAGGTGACGGCTGTTCACTTCTACAATAATCGCTTTGTTCATTAGTGTTTTCCTCCCGTGCCCGGCACATATTGCATCAACACTTGATAATTTTCTATAAAAATTAATGTTAGTGCGGTTATGTATTCACGCTGCCTTTTCATGGTGAGTTTTTGAGGCTGTGATTTTTCATCATGAAGAAGGGGCAAGCGTTTCCATGTTAAAAAGTAGTTTCTCATTTCAGGATCTGCCGCAATTTCTTCCGCAACTTGAATCGCTTGAAGTCTATTTTCGAGTTCTTTAGGTGTACTGGCTGCCAACTGGCTAAATTCAATTCCGAAATCCTTTAGTCGGCTCTTAAAATGAGATATCTCTCTAACAGGGTCTGGATCTGCAGCTTTCTTACACAGACCTGCCGCTGTTTCTGCGGACTGAGTTTCATGCACAGGCTGCATGGATTTGTGTTTTCTGTTAAACCATCGGCGAATCAACTTTACCCCTCCTTTCTTCATAATTCACATATGTAAAATAATATATTTCAAGATAATAATAACCAAATTATTATAGTATACTTTGGCGTGAAAAAATAGTGAAAAAAGTCACGCCTCTCGAATGTTAGGAAGTTTGATAGTGAAAAGACATGGAGAAACTGATGAGTGGGTGATAAACGTGAAATATAATAAAGAAGACCGTGAAAAATACAGTGATGCCATCGATCGTATGCAAGAAGGTCTGGACAGCATGATTGATTTATATAACGAGGCAGAAGATGATGAAGATCTTATTCAATATGAGGAAGAGGTTATTTCTGCTATTAAACGAGCGAAAGAAACCTTCGGGAACGACTTCATCGATCAAAAGATCAATACCATCGTCAAAGAAGTTCTCTCACTGATGCAGGGGGGACAGTCCCGGGGACAGACCCCAGACAAGGACAAATAGCAGTTTTGTCTTTTTGGAGCACACAATTTCAATGACAACACGATAGCAGAAACAACAAAAAAACGCTTTATGGTTACCCATAAGGCGTTTTTTGTTGTGGTCTTGTAATCAAACTGAGAAGTATCAAAAAATGTACATTACAATCGGAAACATGTTCCAGCAAATCCAAAGGGTTAAAACAAATAGTAAGGATACGGGTATCGAAACAGAATATTTTACCCATGCCGGCATGTTTTTACTAAGCTGCCAAAGCTTCCGGATTACAAGAATAAAGACTGGCAGGAGGAGAAGAAGAAAGAATAACTGCACCCAGAAAACATAAGTTGTTGTGTCTGGTTTTAAAGAAAGAAAACCTATTATAAACGTTACAGCAATGACCCCATAGACTGGCCAGGCGATTTGTTTAAATCGCAATGAATCCTTTTTTGTTAATAGATAAAAAGCTGCTATACATACCATGGTAAAAGGGAACATTCATAAAACCTCCGTTATGTTGTTTTTATTAAACTATTAATCCACTATGTATTTCATGCTCTTTCCTCTGAAAATCAATATACTTTCTTTTACCTCTAAAACGATAAAATAAATCCCATTCATAAAAATAAGACTTGTAATTTTTTGTATTTAATAGAAAAATAGAGAAAAGACAATTCTTGTAAAATAACTTCAAAATAATTCAACAGGGATGTAGCTTAATGAAAAAAACTCCAGCCACATTACAGAACAATAATCAAATAATGTATACGTTATACGAGGCAGTTTCCAGTGGAATTATCGTGTTGGAGCGATCAAATCGTATTCTGCTTGCAAACAAGAAAGCTTGTGAAATACTAGGGCATTCCAAATCAGAAATGGAAGGTTCCTTTTTATATAACATGCCATTTGAAGTAATGGATCAGCTGAAAAATAAGGTTTCTTTTGAAGAACTGCCATCGCAGACTACCATTCAAACCGGCACAGAAATGAATGAATGTGAACTAGGCATAACAGGAAAAGGATTTAATGGTATTCGCTGGATTCTAGTAAGTACAAAGCCTATTTTCCTGACAGAGAGCAAAGTGGATCAGGTAGTTATTACGCTAGTAGATATTACCGCTAGGAAACAAACCGAACAGGCATTAAGTCACAGTCAAGAAAGATTTCTTTCGCTTGTTGATTCTATGGAAGATACCGTTTTTACTTTAGATAGGAATTTTGTACATACAGGAATCTACGGAAAATGGATGAAAAAACATAATATTACACCTGACTATTTTTTAGGTAAATCGCTAAAAGAAGTTTTCGGTGAGACTATCGCTGATGGTCAGAAGAAAGTATGCCAGCTTGTTTTAAAAGGGAAGTCACAGATCTATGAATGGAGCAATGTCCGAAACGGAGAACGATTATATTATCAAGCCATACTCTCTCCTATTAAAAATGAGCAAGGGCAAGTAGAAGGTATTGTTGGTGTTTCAAGGGATATATCAGAAAATAAAAGGATGGAGATCGGTCTTCTTGAAAGTGAAGAGAGATTCCGGCAATTTGCTGAAAATGCAAAAGATGTTTTTTGGATGGAAGATTATCAAACACGAAAACTTATCTATGTATCAAAGGCATATCAAAAAATATGGGATATAGAAGATACAGAGACTTTTTCATCGGTTTTCACTCAGATTTGTCCGGATGATCAGCAAGAAGTTCAAGGGTTTATCAATAAAATTGCAGGCGGAGAGTCACAAATTGAGTACCGCATTCAAAGTAAAAATAAAAAAGTCCGCTGGATAAGAACGAGAGCATTCCCAATAACAAATGATGAAGGCGAAATTTATAGGATTGCCGGTATCTCTGAGGATATTACCGATTTGAAGGAAAAAGAAGAGCTGCTCAGAAAATCTGACAAACTTACTGTCGTTGGTGAACTGGCAGCAGGAATCGCTCATGAAATCAGGAATCCGCTTACGAGTATAAAAGGGTTTGTGCAACTGATGAAACAGGATATGGATGAATTGCACAGCGAAATTATATTGTCAGAAATGGATAGGATCGAGTCGATCATAACTGAATTTTTAGTTTTAGCTAAACCACATCAAGATACGGTTTTCCAGCATCGAAACGTAAATGATTTTATTAAACAGACGATTACTCTATTAGATTCAGAAGCTAATCTTAACAATGTACAATTTGAAACAATACTCAGGGATGTACCTCAAATACTTTGTGAAGGTAATCAAATTAAACAGGTCATTATAAATGTCATTAAAAATGCGATAGAATCCATGCTGTGCGGAGGAACAATCACTGTTGAAACCGGTACTTTTGATGAGAGCTATGTGTTTATAAAAGTGACAGACCAGGGATCTGGAATCAGTGAAGAACGCCTTGCACGATTAGGAGAACCGTTTTATTCAAACAAAGAAAAAGGAATCGGCTTAGGACTTATGGTGAGCTTGAAAATTATTGAAAACCACCACGGAAATATAACATTTGAAAGTATTTTAGACGTTGGAACAACAGTCACGGTTTTGCTGCCTACTAAACTTTTACCATAGATATAAAAATATCAAACGCTTTTTAGCCTCTGGCTGAAGAGCGTTTTTTGCTTGCTTACTAGGTGTTTCAATTATTTTAAAAATGGGTAAATAATGCATAGGAGAATGGAGGAAATCACCTTTTTTAAAGCTGTAAATTTGCGGAAAATTGAGAAAGATTACGATTCATGCTACCATTGTCATGTGGGTGTGACCTGCTAAATGGGATTTCAAGGAGGATAAGAATGAAGGATTTCAAGAAGAAGATTAGTATTTTAACAGTCATTTTTTCAATGATGGTACTGGCTGCATGCGGCAGCAGTGAATCAAGTGACGGTGGACCAGAGTTGAAAAAAGAAGGGGAATTTAATTTTATTGTTTCTGGGGAGTTTCCTCCTTTCAGTTCTGTTGATAAGAATGGTGAATTAACAGGATATGATGTAGCAGTCGGTAAAGCAATTGCAGACGAACTTGGCTTAAAGGCGGTTCCAGAAAAGTTCAAGTTTCATGGTGCAGTTTCTGCAATAAAGGCAGATCGTTTTGACGCAGCAGTGGCGAGCCATACAATCACTGAAGACCGTAAACAAGCAGTGAATTTCAGCGAGCCATATTATTATTCAGGTCCAGTCATTTTTACTAGACCGGACAGTGATATTAAGACGAAGGAAGATTTAAAAGGAAAAGAAGTTGCTGTTTCAAAAGGTTCTACCTATGAAAAATCTGCTCAGGATTTTACAGATCAGATTAAAAACTATGACAGTGATGCAACAGCATTGCGTGCATTAAGTGAAGGAAAACATGATGCTGTTATTACAGATGCGATCACTGGTAAACAAGCGATTGAAAAAGGCTTCAAAATTGTTGAGAAAGAGCAATTAGGTACGAGTGAACAAGCGATTGCTGTTAAAAAAGAAGATAAAGAACTGTTAAAAGCTATTAATAAAGCATTAAAGAAGCTCAAAGACAGCGGAGAGCTTAAAAAGCTTAGTGAAAAATACGTCGGTGCTGATATCACAAAAAAGCCTGAATAACCTATGTGAGCCGTCCGCATGACAAAAGTGCAGGGCGGCTTTCTTTTTCAGAGAATAGAGATGAAAAGGGGAGAAAAACTGCATGTTTGATATAGCACATATTCTAGATGTATTAATAGAAAGTTATCCGCTCTTCATGAAGGGCCTTTGGATTACTTTAAAACTAACCGTTGTTTCCATTTTAATCGGAACCGGAATCGGACTTATTTTTGCTCTGTTTAAAATATCAGGAATTAAAATCCTTAACTGGATCGCTAATATATATATTGCACTAATTCGTGGTACACCACTAATCGTTCAGATCTTTATCTTTTATTTTGGTCTGGCTGAATTAGGTATTTCAGCATTCTGGTCTGCAGCATTTGGTCTTGCTATGCATAATGGTGCTTATATAGCAGAGATCTTCAGAGGATCCATTCAATCTGTAGATAAAGGACAGATGGAAGCAGGACGTTCTTTAGGAATGCCGTACGGCTTAACGATGCGCAGAATTATTTTGCCGCAAGCGTTCAAACGTGCACTTCCTCCACTTGGAAATCAATTCATCATCGGGCTTAAAGATTCTTCATTGGCATCTTTTATCGCATTATCAGAGCTTTTCAGTATTGCGACCACTCAAGGATCGAGAACGTTTGATGAGATGACCTATTTAATCATTGTTGGCTTATATTATCTGATCCTAGTCCTTCTTTTCACTCTTCTCGTTAATATGTTGGAAAAGAAACTTTCAGCTGGGGAATAGGAGGAGTTTATATGAAAAGAGAAATGATTCGAATCGAAAACCTGAAAAAGAGCTTCGGTGATTTAGAGGTATTAAAAGAAGTAAATCTTAATGTTAATGAAAGTGATGTTGTAGTATTAATCGGTGCAAGCGGATCAGGAAAAAGTACGTTGCTGCGCTGTATTAATTTTCTGGAGATAAAGAATGGCGGGAAAATTGTGATTGAGGGAGAAGAAGTTGATCCTAAATCTCATAATTTAAATGAAGTACGCCAAAAAGTTGGAATGGTATTTCAGCACTTTAATCTTTTTCCTCATAAAACCGTTCTTGAAAACGTAATGGAAGCACCTGTAATGGTGAAAAATGAAAATAAAAAAGAAGCTGAAAAAGATGCGAGGATTTTGCTTGATAAGGTAGGTCTATCGGATAAAGCAGATGTATATCCAGCTAAGCTGTCCGGGGGTCAGAAGCAGCGTGTTGCAATCGCAAGAGCACTCGCTATGAAACCCGATATCATGCTATTTGATGAACCCACTTCAGCACTAGATCCTGAACTGGTTGGTGAAGTATTAGCTACAATGAAAGAGCTCGCCCAGGAAGGAATGACGATGGTCGTTGTTACACATGAGATGGGCTTTGCAAAAGAAGTAGCAGATGAGGTTGTATATATGCATGACGGGCAGATTTGGGAAAGAGGAACACCATCTGAGTTGTTTAATAATCCAAAAGAAGATCGAACAAAGGATTTCTTAAGTTCCATTCTTTAATCATAAAGGGTGCAGCATCATGCTGCACCCTTTTATTGTGTTTTTTTAGGGCTCTTGGAAGTGGTTGATTTCAGCTCCAGGATGCTCGCTTTCCGCGAGGGTAAGGTGAGCTAGCTAAATGCGATTGCGGGGTCTCACATTCAAGGAAGTTTGTGTGCTCCTG
Organism: Fictibacillus arsenicus; assembly: GCF_001642935.1. NCBI lineage: Bacteria > Bacillati > Bacillota > Bacilli > Caryophanales > Fictibacillaceae > Fictibacillus > Fictibacillus arsenicus. The sequence goes on along the minus strand of NZ_CP016761.1, from coordinate 2,984,598 downwards.
CGTCTACAAGCAAATCCTAACGAGGCATGTTCCTCGTCGCATGCCTTGCACGAAGTATATTCATGTGGCTGGCACGGAGGAGTCTCGCACATTAAGCTTCTATCAACTTGTCAACGAAGCTTATAATGAAGCATCCATCACTGTCTTTGTTTTTCGCTCTTGGATAAGCAGCACTGCACCCAGCACAAGCAGAATACCTGTCACCTGAATGAAAGATACGGATTCCTTATATAATAATAGCCCCATAATGGTTGCGACAACCGGTTCTACGGTCGAAACGATAGACGCTTTACTCGCTTCTACTTGTTTTAATCCCTGCGTATAGAACCAATAAGCCAGAACAGTTGGGAATAATCCAAGTCCTGCTGTATACACGATGGCATGCGCACCGAAGTCAGCCGTTTCAGAAGAATTGATGCCGCTTATGGGAAATAACACGATCATAGCAAACAAAAATGTGTAAAAGCTGATGGTCAGTGTCTCGTACTTTTTTGATGCCAGTTTGCCAAAAATACTATAAAGGGAGTAACCGAATCCAGCTCCGAGTCCAGTAATTAAACCTGTCCAAGACAGCTCGGAGAAATTTCCCGAAAAAATACCCGAAACAAACATACAGCCTAAAAAAGTGATGAATAATGCCATAAGCTTCTGCCAAGTTAATTTTTCCTTGAAAACAAAGATAGAAATCAACAAAACAAAAACAGGTGCTGTATATAACAAGATAGCTGCGATAGCGAGTGAGGAGTGCTGGATAGTTGTAAAGTAACACCAGTTAAAGAAGGAAATACTCAGTACGCCTGTACCGAAAAAATACCAGCTGTCTTTTAATTTTATTTTTAAAAGCCCTGGACGGTAAATAATGATCCATATGAAAAAGAAGATAAACGCGCTAATGGCTCTTAAGAAAACAATCTGTAAAGGTGTGTATCCGATTGAAGCCAGCTCTTTAACGAAATAACCGATTATTCCCCAAAAAGACGCACCGATCGCCACAAATAGGAATGCGATTTTAGTTTGATATGACATAGTATACATCCTTTGTTTTGATGAAAATCTGTTCCTATTTGAACTCTAACAAAAAACACCTTCACTGTATAGGACAATGAAGGTGATGATCTTGTATTCTACTTATGGACTTTATCAGAGATTTTATCAGTTTCATCATCATCTTTTACAATATCTTCATCTATATCATCTTTGAAAGCAAATGATAGCAGAAGTGATACAAGGATTCCGCCGCCGATTAGGTTTCCGATGGAGGCTGGAATCAAGTTAAGCAATATGAATTCATACCAGCTGTATTCAAAGCCTTCTAAAACTGTAATACTGAAATATCCCATATTTGCAACTGCGTGCTGGAAGTTCCCGGCTTCGAATATAATTACCGGTAATAAAATACCAAAGATTTTGCCCATTACATCACGAGCCGCTGTAGCAAGAACTGCAGCTATACCAATAAGCCAGTTTGCAAGAATTCCTGAAAAAAGAACTTGAAACCATCCCCAAGTTCCGCGCTCTGTAAACTCCATCTTTTTTTCCATGAATTTGAGCAGCCCTTCATAAAACTCTCTATCAAGAGAACCTGATAAATTCAGTAAAAATCCAACAAAAAGGGCACCTAAGAAATTTCCAATATAACAAATTCCCCAGAAACGCAAAACATTTTTGCTGATCCAATACTTGCTCTGCAAAATATAACTTGGGAGCAATACATTGATCTCGGTAAATAGTATGGAACCAGATAAGAATATCATGGCATAACCAATGGCAAATCCAACACCTGCTAGCAAATTATATGGACCTGGTGTATGAACTTCCATTGATAAAAGAACGGAACCTAGCGCTCCAAATGCAATGAATGCACCGGCCATAAAAGATAGAATAAATTGTGCTAAGTTAGTAATCTTTAAGGATTCTTTTCCTTCTTCAATAAAGTATTCAATAATTTGTGCTGGAAAGAAATACTGCCGATCAGGTACATCAGGTGATTTTTTTTTGTTTTTTTCCATTCATAGTCCCTCAAGTTTCATCATTCTTGTTTTAATACTCTTCCCAAAACAACAAGCATAGAAACTAAATAAAGAAGAAAGTATTTAAAATGTAATTTAATGCACATTCATGATTTGTGGTAAAATAGAGAGGAAGGGAAGTGCTCACTTGAAAGGATCAGGGAACATTTTTAATCAAGGAGATACGGTAACTGTTTTAAAAACAGGTGAATGCGTCACCATCTCAAAATTTCAGTATGTTAAACATATGAAGAAATATTGTTATAAAGTTAGTGAACATCCTAGTACTTTTTTCTTTGAAGAGGAATTTGAAAATGGCAAAAAGAAACGCTGAATTTGCTATTTGACATATAAAGAAAAAAAGAGCATTCCCCAAAAAAGGGGATTGCTCTTTTTTCATAAACAAAATACTTATCTGGATGCTGTATGTCCAGCCGTTGCAGTTGCATTAGATTTAAACCCAACATATAAAGATGAAAATGCGATTGCAAAATGCAGAATGTTTGTTGCGATCATAAACATAATTCCTGCAAATTCATGAGTGAATAATCCTAATATGGCTACAAGCAGATACACGATTCCAAATATTTTCGCATAAAGAATACTTTTTGCTTCACTTGAACTTATAAACAACGCAACAATACCAGAAACGATATGAATCACGTTATGAATAGGAGTTAGATGGAATAATCCTTCCATTGGAAACACAAATCCTATAACACCAAGAATAAGAAAAACGATTCCTAAAACCTTTACAAATTTACTAGCCATCCTAATACCTCCAAATTTTTAATATGATTACAAACATTTATTCCACATTTTCTCATTTTGTAAACATGTTGTATAACATTTGTTAATTAAATATATAACTATTTTCTTTTTTTATTCCAGTTATTTCGCATGCGACAAAATTGGAGTTATTTTTTAATCCAATCCGACAGATTTCTTACATTTAAAAATGTATAATCTCCAAGCAAAGAGGGTGCAGGGGGATGAAAATATGAACGTACTGCAAAACTTAGTACTTTCTACAACGATCTTACTTTCGAGTACGTCTATTTTTGAAGCAGATCAATTTCGAAGTTTCTGGAAAGAGGCGATTTATAAACATACAGATCCCGAAATATCCATTGTGTTTGCCGGTGATACAATGATGGACTGGTCAATAAAGGACACCGTTAAAACAAAGGGACCGGATTATCCTTTCCGTTATGTGAAAGAAGAAATTGAAGCAAGCGATTATGCTGTTGTAAACCTTGAAACAGCAGTTACTAACCATACTGGGGTTTTCTCAAAAGAATATAACTTTAAGTCAGATCCTATAGCTCTTCAGGGTTTGAAAAATGCTGGGTTTGACCTTATCTCCCTTGCTAACAACCACACGATGGATTACGAGGCAGAAGGGCTGCTAGATACAATGCATTATATTAAAACTTATGGCTTGTCTTACATAGGAGCAGGAAACGACACGAAAGAAGCATACAATTCAAAAGAAGTTGTGATCAAAGGAAAGAAATTCAGGTTTCTAGCGTTTTCGAGGGTACTGCCGAGTACATCATGGGGAGCAGGTGAAAGCAGTCCTGGGCTGGCTAATGGATACAACTTAGATCTCTTGGAAGAGATCGTCAGCCGAGAGAGTAAATTGTGCGATTACTTAATGGTTTACATGCATTGGGGGAAAGAAAGAAGCAAGCATCCGGAACCCTATCAAGTTAACTATGCACGAACCATGATAGATGCTGGGGCAGATGCTATTGTTGGTTCTCACCCTCATGTTCTGCAAGGTTTTCAATATTACAAAGGAAAGCCTATTGCTTATTCTTTAGGAAACTTTTTATTTCCGGATTATGTAAAGGGGAATAGTGCAGAAACGGGATTATTGAAAATTAATATTATTAATGGAAAAATAGGCATGCAGTTTAAACCTTATTTCATTAAAAATGACACGATAATAAAACTTGATCCAGACGAGGAAAAACGCATACTGGCTAAATTAGAAGAGCTTTCCTATCAAATAAAATTAACGGGGTATGATTTTAAATAAAGGCTGTTTTCGTAATCTTTGTCGTTATTGAAAGAGGCTAATTTCCGCTCTTTGGACTCGCTTTCCGCAGGGTGTGCGGTGAGCCCATTCGTCGCTTTGCGTCATTGAATGGTCTCACCTGTCCCACTCATCCTGCTGGTGTCTCGCCCTTCCGCTCCAATTAACTATACAATGAAGAATTAAAAATTTCTCTGTAGCAACAATCTGTTAGAAAAGAGCTTAAATAAAATATTTATGTATAATGAGAGACTTCAGAGTTTCTCATATTTTTGTTGATGATTACCAAATATACATGAAATTTGTCTTAGATTAAGTAAACAAAATGAAATATTAAAGACTACTATACTCATGCGCAGAAATCTCTTCTCCTCTATATAATTTTAATATATTCAAATAATTAAAATTTTTGGAAGGAGATGCAGCGGTGAAAAAGGGACTTATATTATTTTTTACTTTAATGTTAGTGGGGATATCAGCTATGAGCGATAAAACTCAAGCGGCAAGCTATGTAAATCCGAATCAAACATATACATATGAAACGATGACGAGTAACATTAAAACTCTCGCGCAAAAATATCCGGGACTAGTCCAATACCGTTCTCTAGGGAAAACACCATATGGAAGAGACATATGGGCAGTAAAGCTTGGCAGAGGTGATGCGACTGTGCTTTATAATGCCTCACATCATGCCCGAGAATGGATCACAACGAATATCGTGATGGAGATGATCGATCAATACAGTGGAAAATATGTAGTAAATGGAACGATAGACGGATACAATGTTGCACACGTACTGAATAATACGTCTATATGGTTTATCCCCATGACAAATCCAGATGGGGTGACTCTCCAGCAAAAAGGATTGTCCGCTTTTCCATCTGCAGCACATGCGAACCTTATAAAAATGAACGGCGGAAGCAAAGATTTTAAAAGATGGAAATCCAATGCACAAGGAATAGACCTAAATCGCCAGTATCCAGCCCGATGGGAAGAAATCGATAATAACGCTAAAGCACCCTATTATAAAGACTATAAAGGAAAAGCACCACTTCAGACGACTGAAGCAAAAGCAGTTGCTGCTCTTACATACTTAGTCGACCCAGAACTAACAAATTCTTATCATACAGCAGGAAGAATTTTATATTATCATTTTAACTATGGCTCCAACACCTATGAGGGGGATAAGACACTAGGAACTACGCTATCTGGAATGACAGGGTACAGGCTCATTCCTCCTGATACGAATTTATCCAGTGGAGGCGGATATAAAGACTGGTTCATTCAAACATTCAAACGTCCTGGTTTTACTTTTGAACTTGCACCATATGCAGGAGAAACAAATCCGCCGATCTCCATTTTTTCAGAAGAATGGAACAGAAATAAAAAAGCAGGACTTTACATGGCGATTGAAGGAGATAAGAGGTGGGAAAACCGAATAACACCTCTGACCAAAACAATAACCTTGACTCAAAAAGTACCACTGCATGATCGTCCCAATACAAAACATAAAATGGCAGCGGCGAGTCTATATCCTGGAACATATAAAGTGAATGCGTCATTTGGAAATTTTTATCGCATACAAACTATTCTTGGACCTAAATGGATCTTAAAGTAAAAAAGATTAAAACAAGCAGTGATTTGCTGCTTGTTTTTTTATATCAGCAAAAGAAAAAATGAATAAACCCCAAAGAGTAAGGAAAGATAATATGGAAAAAATATGAAGGAGGCTATTCTTTATGCCGCAACAAAATCAAAATCAGATGCAAAATCAGCAGCAGCCAGTATTTCAAAACCCGCCACAAGTAATAACAGGAAAAGATCTTAATTATGTCAGAGACATGCTTTCATGGAATCTGCTTGGAATGAAGAAAGCACATTTTATGGCAACTCAATGTCAGGATCCAGAAGTTAAAGCAACACTAGAAAAAGCCTGTCAAATGCATGAAAGCCACTATAAACGAATTATAGGGCATATCTCATCTCAACAATCAGCTATGAATCAGACACAAGCTAATTTACAAAACTAGAAAGGGGTAAAAAAAGAATGAATGAGCCTAATAAAATTCAAAATCCAGAATCGGCGGTACCTAAAACGCCAGAGATGAATGACCGGGATTTCATTAATGATATTTTGTCTTATGAAAAGTATATGACAGATTCTTATTCTGTAGCTTTAAATGAAGCAAGCCATGAAGCTCTTTATCAAGACTTGCTTGCCGTTTTTAATGAGACGCAAAATATGCAAAGAGAACTTTACAACATGATGTTTAAAAAGGGCTGGTATGCACTTGAGGCAGCGGATTCACAAAAAATGCAGCAAACTTATCAGCAATTTTCAAATTATATGAATCAGTTTCCACATCAGGGGCCAGCACAATAAAATAGTTAAGCAGTAGGATGATCTAAAAAGGTCATCCTTTTTTATATACTAGGACCTATTTTTTAATATATTAAAGTACTACTTTTTGTGTAGGGATAACTAGTAAAGAATATGTGTTTTTAAAGATAGACTAGATTTCCACTCGTTATTTGAATATTATGATAATTAAATGAATGAGTCGCCATTCATTTTTTGAAGTCTTACATACATTTGGAGGGATTCTAAATGAATACTTTTAAGTTGCTTTCCGCAGAATTCGGCAAACTCGCTGCAAATAAGGCCATTCTTTTTTCTGTTATTGCAGCTTTGCTTGTTCCTGTAGTATATGGCGGAATACTTTTATCAGCTACCTGGGGACCGTATGACAATCTTTCTAACTTGCCAGTTGCAGTAGTCAATAATGATAAAGGTGCTTTCAATGGTGATCAGGCGATCAATGTTGGGGATGATCTCGTAGCCAATATGAAAGATGGGAAGGATTTAGGCTGGAAATTTGTAAATTCAACTGATGCCATGAAAGGACTTCTAAAGAATGATTATTACATGGCTATCATTATTCCAGAGGATTTTTCACAGAGAGTCACAACTGTCTTAGATCCAAATCCCAAAAAGCTTGAATTAGAATATATACAGAATGAAGGGCTTAACTTTTTGGCCTCAAAAGTTACTGAAACAGCTACACAAAGAATGCGTGAAAAACTGGCTGATACGATTACACAAAAGTATGTGACAAACATGTTTGCCAGTTTAGGAGAAGTCTCTGAAGGGTTTGGGAAAGCTGCAGATGGTTCTTCACAGCTCGCAAACGGGACAAGCCAGCTGCATAAAGGTACAAATGAACTCTTAACTTCAGTAACTTCCAAGCAGCCAGATATCACGAAACTGGCTAACGGTACGAAGGAACTGAAAAACGGAACAGGACTTTTATTAAATAAATTGAACGAAAAATCTGGTGATATTAATAAGCTGGCTGATGGTTCTCAGCAGCTGCACGAAGGAACAGTCAGCTTAAAGGATGGTTCTTCTCAGATTCTTGCAGGACTTCAAAAGGCTGAACAAGGAAGTGAGGAGCTTAAGAATGGTGTTGCAGAACGTTTAGTACCAGGGAGCAGAAAGGTCGCCGATGGTACGGGAAGATTAAAGGACGGTTCAGCCAAACTTGCAGCTGGAGCTCAAAGATTGGTCGCTGGATTGGAAGAATATAAGAAAGCAAATCCAACAGTAAATGTTGGACCTTATTATCAGCAAATTATTGATGGAGCAAAAGAGATTTCTAGTGGATTAGATAATTTATCCACTAAATCCGTCGCTTTGAATGAAGGAGCTGTTTCGGTCGCTGATGGAATCGCTTACAAAATTGCGCCAGGAACTGTCGCTTTAAATGACGGTCTTAATCAGCTTGTGACTGGACAGACAAAACTTGATCAAGGTGCCGGAAAACTCGAAGCTGGTGCTGCACAGATTGCAGACGGCAACGCTAAAGTTGATAAAGGCTGGAATGAATTAATCACTGGTGTAACAAAATTAGATTCTGGAGCTGGTCAGATTTCAGATGGAAATGCTAAGGTAGACGAAGGCTGGAAAAAGCTTTCTCAAGGAGCAACTAAACTGAATGATGGTGCAGGGAAAATTAATGCGGGAAGTGAAAAACTATCAACCGGTCTTAAATCAGGTGCTGAGAAGACAGGCGGTTTGAATACAGAGAAGGATAACGTTAATATGTTTGCTTCTCCCGTTCAGCTGAAAAGTAAATCAGTAAATGAATATGAGCACTATCGTGATTCAACAGCACCATATGTTCTTACACTCGGATTATTTGTTGGCATCTTGATCATGTCTTTATTTATTGATTTTAAAAGACCGTCATTCGTTTCAAGTTTTAACTGGTTTGCGGTAAAGTTCTTAAAGCTGGCTTCACTTGCGATTGTACAAGCGATCTTGCTTTTGATTGTCGTGCTATTCGTATTAAAAGTGAACGTAAGCAACCCTGGCGGATTAATAGTGTTCGCTATTGTTGCAAGCGTCGCCTTTTCTGCAATTGTTCTTTTCTTGGCTGCTTTTGGCGGGAACGTAGGCCGTTTTATTGCGCTAGGACTAGTAATCATGCAGCTTTCCATAACAGGAGCTAACCTGCCGATAGAAATGCTGCCAGAGAACTTGAGAAACCTGAGTGAATTTATGCCTTTCACATATTCCATTGCAGGATTTAAATCAGTCATTACGTTAAATGATTTTGGTGCTGCATTGTCCAACATGGGTATACTGCTGACATTCCTCATGGTGTTTGCCCTCTTAGCTTTTGTAGTGTTCAACTTTAAGAAGGACAGAGTATATGAGCAAAACAGAGAAGTAACTGCGTAATATAATGAAAAATAAAAGACAGGCCTAAGGAAGAACCAGAAGGTCTGTCTTTTGTATTTATTTTACTATCAAGCACTAATCGTATGAGAAGAATCAACTTTAGGTTCAGGGACAAAAAATAGTATGGTAATCCCAATAATGAAAAGAATGACCAGGCTGAATACAGCGCTTGCTGAGTTCCCGGTAACTTGAGCTGTAATGGCAACTAGCAAAGGACCCATGATGGAGGCGAACTTACCAAAAATATTATAGAAGCCGAAAAATTCATTAGCATTTTTCTTCGGTACCAGCTTAGCAAAGTAAGCACGGCTTAAAGCCTGAATGCCCCCCTGTGAAGTTGCGACTAGCATCGCTAATATCCAAAAGTCGAGCGTCGTTTTTAAAAAGTAAGCATAAATACAGACAATAATATAAACACAAATACCTACGTACAGCATCGTTTTTCCTGTGAATCTCTCTGCTAATCTACCATAAAGAATGGCAAACGGCGCTGCTACAACCTGAGTGGCAAACAGAATAATTAACAGGTTAGTAGAAGTGATGCCTAAATCTGAACCATACGCAGTGGACATCGTAATAATTGTTCCTACACCGTCGATGTAAAAGAAATAAGCAAGCAAGAATAAAAACAATGCACGATATTTTCGGATTTCTTTTAACGTATTTCCTAAACGCTTAAAGCTGTTAGCAATCGGTTTTGGCTCTCGCTCAATTCCGTAACGCTGATACACATTTTTCAGCATTGGAATGGTAAATACGCCCCACCATACAGCTGTTATAAGAAATGCAATCTTACTTGCAATCGTTGTTGAAAACGGAAGTACCTCATTTTGAGCTAGAATGATTATAGCGATACTGATAATAAAGGGAATCGTACTTCCGATATAACCTAAACCAAAACCTCTTGACGATACTCTGTTCATTCTATCTTCAGTTGTTACATCCGTAATAAATGCGTCGTAGAAGACGTTTGACCCGCTGGAGCCAATCGCGGTTAATGTATAAAAAATCAATAATAAGAGCCATTGATCACTTGGTATAAAAGCGAGCGTTGCGGTAGAGATCAATCCAAGAATAAAAAAGAAGGTAAAAAAACGTTTCTTAAGTCCCTTATAATCTGCAATCGTGCCTAATATCGGGCTAAGCATCGCCAGAATAAAAGTGGCAACGGCAATCGTATAGCCGAGATAGGCTGTTGAATCAGAAGCACTCACACCGGCTTTCATGGCCGCCGCCTTATAGAATAGAGGAAACACTGCTGTTGTAATAATGATGGAGTATGCGGAATTAGCCCAATCATAGAACATCCAGCTATTCTCTTCTTTCGTAAACCGTTTCATTTGGTTTATCCTCTCTTTAACGATTTTTTACTAGGTTAATAAGCTGTCTTTTAAGAATCATAGATTAAATCTTCCACAACGGAACCGTCTGTGCTGCCTAAATCAAGACCAAGAAGTCTAGCAAAAGTTGGTCCTTCATCGACAAGATGCATGGAAGGCACCACCACATTAGGACGAATTCCTTTCCCTGCTGCAATGATAAGCGTTGTATAATCTTTTTTTTCAGGTGAATAGCCGTGCGAAGCGAGTGTATAGCGTTTCGCTCTTACATCTCTTTCGGTAATAGAATCGATAAATTCTCCATCTATTTGTTCCTTGATGTAAAAGCCTCTTCTTGCCTCTACCATAAAAGCACAGTTTTCATCTGCTCCCATTGCTGCTGCTTCATGCTGGCTGATGACTTTTTCTATACCGTTTGTTTGATTTAATACTAGATTCTTCAAAAGCTCTTCCACTACCTCCTTTGTTTGATGATCTGATGGCTCATTTAAGTAAATATATGCGGACCCATCACAACTCTTGCAATAGGCTTTCCAGCTTTTCACTTTTCCATGTTCATTTACATCTATCAAACCTTTTTCTTTGAATAATACGTTGAGCTTAATCGCTTTTGATTCATCAAGTGCACTATGATCTCCTAGAGCGACGATCGTAGAATTTTCATATATACCACTTTCTTTAAGTGCTTGAATGATGCGTCCAAGACGAACATCATGTCTCTCGACGGCAGCCATCGCCTCTTTTGAAGCAAAGCCATGGTAATGACGCTGTGAATCCAAATCTACAAAATGAACGAGCATCAGTTCTGGTTTTTTCGTTTTAATCGTATACACCGTTGACTCTAATACGAAATCATCCAGTTCAGGCTGATTAAGTCCTTTCCGAAGATGTCCAAAACGTCTGTTTAAATCCAATTGATAGCGTATACTTCCATTTGAAAGAGAAACAGGTACCTGATGATGCCACGAACGGTTTGCAAATATTTCAGGCATATTGTAATCGATGTTTGCTCTTGCTGTAACTGGCCATAATAATGCTGCTGTCGTCATACCAGCTTTTTTAGCTTCATCATATAAAGTTGTGCCTTTCACATGTTTGCGATGCCAATACCAGTCTGGAGATAATCTACCAGGCTGAAGAAGCGTATTATTAACGATTCCATGACGTTTTGGATAATTTCCCGTCACAATCGTTGTATGGCATGGATAAGTAACAGAAGGATAGATTGTTTGAACTTGATTGCAGTAAGATCCTCTTTGTAAAAGTTCTTTAAAATGCGGAAGTTCCTGGAGCATAGGAAAATCCAGCGAAGATAGGCAATCAAAAGAGATTACGATTAAATGATCAGTAAGACGCGACATAATGACCTCCAGCTTCAATGTTAATCTGCTCTTATGGTAAATAATAGCATAATAGAAACAAACTGAATGTAAGACTAAAGAAAACTTTAAAAATCTTAATCATTACTTTCCAAAATTTTGAAGGTGTGTTATGAATAAATTATCTAAAATGAGTTGGTGATTAAATGGTTAAGTGGTTGCTTGGAGTTGTATTCATGTTTTTTATAGCAACAGGTGTAATCAGTTATTTATTTGTAATGGACTATGCCTCTGAAAAAGCGATGAGCGAGATCTCAAGAGAATTATCCTCTAATGAAGAAGAGATAAACAAGCTTCTTGAGGATCCTGAGATCAGAAAATACATAGAAACAGGGGAAACGAATTCGAAAAACCTCCCGTTTACCACGAGAAAAGAAGCAGTAAAGCTGATTTCTGAGAAGTATACGGTAACTGAATTAGCTAGAACGAGAGAACAGGTTAGCGGCGGATTAAGTGAAGAAGAGAAGGTAGCTGTTTATGAAAAGCTATTAGAAAAATTTACTGAAAAAGAACTGCTTGCTTTAAAAGTTGTGGCCCTAAAAGAAATAAAAAAGAAAAATAAAAAAGCCCTCTAAATGGAGGACTTTTTTTTGCATTGATTAAAATGAAAGATAAATTCTTCCGTCTGTTTTCGAAATATGGTAGCTCTCGAATTCACCAAGTTCAACAATTGTTTCCTTGCCAGTCTCTACTACAGATTTAATCTGCTCTTTAATTGAGGGATGCATGTCATAGAGAATGGCTGCATGCTCAACCGAAACAGATCTGGAACCTGTGCTGAACATGATAAGAGGTTCACCTGTATCATTGGAATACATCGCAAATGAGTCACTATATTCAATCGCGTATAACGCAGCATTATGCTTTTTTGCTACTTCAATCAAATCAGCCAAATTTTCTTCTGCTGAATCCGTGATATTTACAAACGTATAACCATCTATCACTCTTGTTTCAGGGTTAACAGTTTTAGTTTCTTTTTCTTTAGTTGTTGTCCCGGTACCGCATTTAACGGGCTTCTTATCTTCAGCTTGGCTTCGTTCAACAATTGACTGTTCAACATTAGGTGATGCTTTTTTGTTAACACCGTCAACTACTGGAACTTTTTCTTCATCCATTGTTTTTTGTTTATAGGGATTTTGAACAAGTTCATTCGAATTTAATTCAGCTGAACGATCAGATGTATGTATTTCATTATTATCTTTTATGATTAGATCAGAAGTTGCCTTGGCTTTGCTTTCAAGATCATTATAAGTAAACACACCGACTGTAAGCAGTGCTGAAACTGTAAAAATAACCGTACGATTTCTTTTCTTCATTTTTAAATCCCCCTTAAAAGCTAGTTACTTATTAGACGATAATACCTTCTGTTTGGTTTCAATTATTACGAAATTATTTCACTAATATTACATAGGTTGAATGTTGAATAAATTAAAAGGGTTATTTTATGCGAAAGAAGAAATCTAAAAATTATGACATTTCATGACTAAAAATGTAAGGGGGAATAAATACACTAAAAAATGAAAGCGTTAACAATTGGGTTTATTTAATGACACCAAGTTTGCAAAATGAAATTCTAGGAGGAGATTGGTTTGCTTGGAATGGAAGACGGAGTAATAACTTTTGTTTGGATTGCAACGGTGGTTTCTGCTGTAGGATGTGCTGTTTTTGGAGCAGTAATGTGGAATAAAGGAGGCGAAGATTCAAAATGAATTTTGCGATCTTGATTCCAGTCCTTATCGTTTATATGGGCATCATGTCCTGGCTGGCTTATTATGGTTACAAAAAAACAGTAACAGAAGCTGACTATTTAGTTGGCGGGCGAAATATTCATCCTTCGATTATGGCACTTTCTTATGGTGCTACATTTATCAGTACTTCCGCTATTGTAGGATTTGGGGGAGTTTCTGCCGCACACGGATTCAGCTTGCTATGGCTTGCTTTTTTAAATATCGTTTTAGGAATTTTTGTAGCATTTGCGATTTTCGGAACGAGAATTAGAAAGCTTTCTTTAAATTTGAATGCAACGACTTTTCCTACACTTTTAGGTAAAAGATACGATTCGAAATTCATCACAGTATTTTCAGGTCTCATGATTTTTGTTTTAATGCCAGCCTATACAAGTATCGTTCTGATCGGCGGGGGAAGGTTCCTGCAAGAATCGATGTCCATGAACTTTAACCTTGCACTAATTATTCTTGCTGCCATCATCGCTATTTATGTTATCACTGGAGGCATCAAAGCTGTTATGTATACCGATGCTTTTGGTGCTGTCATCATGCTTATTGGAATGGCCATTTTCTTGTTTGTTACATATCAAGCTGTTGGCGGAATTGTAGATGGACATAGCGGCTTAAGTGCGATGAAAGATCTTGTACCGCAGGCACTTGTTGACCAAGGCCATCAAGGCTGGACAAGCATGCCTGAGCTTGGTTCACCGCTTTGGTGGACAATTGTCAGTACGATCATAATGGGAGTCGGTGTCGGTGTTTTGGCCCAGCCGCAGCTAGCAATGAGATGTATGACGGTAAAGGACGACCGGGCGTTGTATCGTTCTGTTCTTGTCGGGGGTATTTTTATCTTCTTCATGACAGGTGCTGCATTTGTAATCGGCCCCTTAAGCAATCTTTATTTTTATAATAGTACTGGGGAAATATCATTAAGTGTTGCAAAAGGAAATGTTGACTTAATTATTCCGATTTTTATTAATCAGCTTATGCCAGATTGGTTCATCTATTTATTTACGTTAACTCTTCTTTCTGCAACGATCTCAACAATCAGTTCATTGATACATGTACAAGCTACAGCTTTTGGACAGGATATTTTGAAGACACTTGGTGTTAACACTTTATTCGGCTCAAAGCTAAGTCCTTCAAGAATCGGGGTTTTAATTGGTGTAATAGCAGCAGTAATTCTTGCTTATCTTCTTCCTGCAGGTATTATTGCACAAGCGACAGCGTTTTGGTTTGGAATTTGTGCTGCTGGCTTTTTACCAGCTCTGATCGGAGCGCTTTACTGGAAAAGAGCAACAAAAGCAGCCGCAACAGCTAGCATGATCACAGGGTTTACGGCGAGTATTATCGGATTTTTATTTTTCCATTTAAAAGAAGCAGCAGCCATTGGTCTTTCGCAGGCTCTTTTTGGTAAAGCTACGCTATTGCCATTCCCATGGACACATGTTGATCCATTATTTTATGCTCTGCCTCTTTCAACAGTTGTATTCATTGCCGTAACTTTAATGGATAAAAGCGCAAACTTAAATAAACAAAGAGACAATACAGAAATAACACCTGCTGTTTCTGAATAAAAAATTCCTTACAAAGTGATTCAATTTGCTTAAGTATGAACCTTCTTGTTTTGTTGCAAACTAAGAGCAGAATAAGGAGGTCTTTTCATTGGAACAAGTTAAAGGTATTTTAATCAAATTTATCGTCTCTTTGATCGCTTTTTGGATTGCATTGGATTTATTCTTTGATGCATCAATCAGTGATATCATTTCATTCGCCGTAACTGCTACAGCTGTATCTTATATTCTTGCTGATAGGATTCTTTTACCGAGACTTGGTAAAAAGAACACTCTAATGGCGGAATTTATTTTAATCTATATGATTGTATGGATTTTTGGTTCTATCCTTTTAAACGGGTACCTTCAAATTGCGTGGGGAAGTATTATTTCTGCGGGCATTATAACAGCAGGAGAAGTTTTCGTTCATCAGTACTTGTTAAAAAATATGCCGGAACGAAAAAAGGTGAAGCGCCAGCATAGAAGATTTAGACAGCCAAGTCTAAGGTATGCGACGGAGTTTGCCGAGGAGCAAGATCCGAGAGATAAAAAGAAAAAATAATACGTCTGTTTGGACAGCTCGTACTAAAAATACCATGAGAGTCTCATGGTATTTTGCTTTTTTGTCATATTCTTAATTTTCTATTGTTTGTAAGAGCAGCAGGTGAAGACATTTTTCTTACCCAGACACCATTAGTACCTGACGCAATGGTGCTGCCTCCTATTGGACCACCTTGTTGCTCTCCTGCGATCGTATCAGTTACGCTGTTAATGTGAATGGTAATCGGTGTGATAATTGTACTTTGCTTAATAGTAGAGTTAATAATTTCGACTGTTGTAAGGTTATTATTTCCGTTTAAAATATCTTTCGCAATTGAAATATTATCTTTAACGATTGGTTGTTGGATTCGCATATGAAAATCACCCTTCCTAACCAAATTCATGAAGCATTAGCTTCATTCTAATATAGTATGTTTTACAACTGTTTTTGGAAGAGTCAATAGACTATCAAATTAAAAAATCCCCTTGAATTAACTTGATTCAAAGGGATTTTTTAATTAATTTATGGTGGAGACTAGCGGGATCGAACCGCTGACCTTTTGGCTGCCAGAGGAAATTCAGAGTTAAAACTGAGTTAATTCAGATTTAATAAAATTAAATAAGTCTTATTAAATAAGGTTTTTTAGAAATTCGAAATAAAAATAAAACAATTTAAACCAATAGAATAAAATACGTCTGTGCACCAATTTGTGCACTAATTTTTTTATTGAGTTCTCATGTATTCCTTTAGCTTGTCCACGATTTCATCTCCTTCAATCTCAAAAATAGTAGATGAAAAGCTAATCCTGATCAATAAGGATTAGCTTTATCTTTTAAAAGTAAATGTCAGAAAAATCAAAATATATACTTGCTTCACTGAATAAAGGAAGTTATAATCATAATTAGAAAATAAAGGAAAGGTATGATTATGGATAAATTACGTATAGGGAATCGGAATCTAATCAAAGATATCAACCGTGCACTCGTGATCGAAAACATTCGGGTTAACGGCCCGATTAGTCGAACAGATGTATCAAAGAAAGTAAAGCTCAGCTTATCGACTGTAACCAATATTGTGGAAGACTTGATTACGCACAACTTGGTTTATGAGGTTGGAACCGCTACTTCAACAGGCGGCAGACGTCCCATCCTCTTAGAGCTGAATGACAATTTCGGCTACACGTTCGGCATTAAGATCGAAGAAAGACAAGTCATCATTGCCCTCACAAACTTAAAAGCTACCATCCTCTTAAAAAAACATTATTCTTTCATCAAAGGAAGTTCGCCTGAAGTCGTTCTTAACACGATACAGCAAGGCATTGAAGAAATATTATTCCAGTTCGGAATCACAAATGAATACATTTTAGGAATCGGAATCGCTTCTTCTGGACTCATTAGCCGTAAGGATGGAAAGGTCCTACGATCGACTCTTCTCAGTTGGGAGGATATCGACCTATGTGCACAACTTAGAGAACGCTATAATGTTCCTATTTTTATTGATAACGATGTAAACGCTTACACGTTGGCGGAGTATTGTCTAGGTATCGGTCGTCTGCACAAGAACTTTATCTGTCTATCCGTCGGAGCGGGAATCGGTACAGGGATTGTAATCAACAATCAACTTTATTACGGGGAACATGGCGGGGCAGGAGAATTTGGGCATATCATCGTCAACATCGACGGTTATAAATGCCATTGCGGTCAGAACGGGTGCCTTGAGATGTATGCATCTGAACCCTTCTTAGCCATAGAAGGAAACTATCTAAAAGCTCAATATGCAAACACTCTATTAGATGAAGACTTCTCGTTTTCTGAAGTCTATCAAGCGGCAACGAAAAGAGATGATTTAGCGATCGAACTCTTAAAGAGGCTTGGTAAGAACATTGGCGTTGGCATGGTAAGTGCGATCAACAGCTTCAACCCTTCGATGGTCGTTTTAGTCGGAGAGGGCATGATCGCAAAAGATTTCTTCCTTCCTTATGCACTTAAACTCGCTGATCAAAATTTTTTCTCAAACGCGAACTGTAAAACCCAGATCAAGTTATCTAAACTCGGTGACGATGCATGGGTGCAAGGTGCTGCTCTCCTTGCGATCAACCAGCTGTTCCAAGTTCCGTTATATGAGGAATCAGAACTCTTAATCAAGTAAAGGAGGATAATGATGGTAGGGGATAAAGGTTGGAAAAAATGGCTAGTCATCAGTTTTTTCCTGTTACCTAACTTTATCGGATTTCTCGTCTTTATTGGTATCCCTATACTCACATCCCTGGGACTTAGTTTTACGAAGTGGGATTTATTATCAACTCCTGAGTTTATCGGCTTTGATAATTATAAAGGAATCATTGAAGACACAGAATTTTGGTCTGCACTAAAGAACACGCTTCTGTTTATAATCGCCTACTTACCAACCGTATTGATTGTAGCTCTTGGTATCGCGATGCTTTTAAATAAGAACATGAAAGGAAGAGCTTTCTTCCGAGCAGCTTATTTCATCCCGGTTGTTTCGTCTTGGGTGGCCGTGTCCCTCATTTGGAAATGGCTCTTCAACCCAGCTTATGGTCTGGTTAACTACTTTTTATCTTGGTTTGGGTTTGTCGGTCCTGACTGGCTACAAGATCCACAATGGGCGATGATCGCTATTGTACTAACGAGTGTTTGGAAAGATACAGGCTTTGTTATGGTCTTATTTCTAGCAGGGTTACAAAATATATCGGAAACGTACTATGAAGCTGCTGAAATCGACGGGGCTTCACCGTTAAAGAAGTTTCTTCACATCACGATTCCACTTCTTACACCTACGACTTTTTTCATACTTATTATCTCGTTGATCAATTCGTTTCAAGTGTTTGACCAGGTCATGATCATGACTGAAGGTGGACCTGCCGGTTCGACAACGGTCCTTGTTCAAAAGATTTACAACCATGCTTTTCGTTATTTTGAAATGGGCTATGCCTCAGCGGTCTCATGGGTACTCTTCCTTATCATCTTTATTGTTACCCTGATCCAAAACAGACTACAAAAGAGGTGGGTCGATTATGAACAGTGATGTAACGGTCGTCACGAAAAAACAAACAACACAACCCGTCATCTCCCTCAACAAGAGAAAATGGCTGAAAAAGATTGTCTTCTACACCACGATCAGTCTAGGTGCACTCATCATGATCATCCCTTTTTTGTGGATGTTATCAACATCGATTAAAGATCAAGGAGAAACGATGACGCTTCCTCCACAGTTCATACCGGAGACGATTACATTCATCAACTACGCACAAGTAGCCGAATCATTCCCGATCTTGAAGTTCTTGTTCAACAGCTTTTTCGTAGCAGTCACTTCAACGCTCGGGCAATTGCTTCTTTGTTCGATGGCGGCTTACGCTTTCTCACGGCTTCATTTTAAAGGACGGGATACGTTATTTTTTATCTATCTTGCGACACTGATGGTCCCGATGCAGGTCACGATGACACCTCAGTTCATCTTGATGAAATATCTCGGCTGGTTAGATACGTATCAAGGTTTGATTCTACCAGGTTTATTTAACGCATTCGGCACGTTTTTATTACGACAGTTTTTCTTAGGAATACCAAAATCGTTAGAAGAAGCGGCATTTATCGATGGAGCCAGTCATTTTAGAGTGTTCTTTCAGATCATCTTGCCATTATCAAAACCGGCTCTTGCGACATTAGCCATCTTCTCGTTCATGCAATCGTGGAACAATTTTCTATGGCCGTTGATCATCGTAAGTAATCAAGATTTGATGACACTGCCGCTTGGACTTTCAATTCTTCAAGGGAGGTGGGCAACAGATTGGAATCTATTAATGGCTGGTGTTGTGATTAGTGTCATTCCGATCTTAGCTGTCTATTTATTCGCTCAGAAATACTTTATCAAAGGGATTACATTAAGTGGGATCAAATAAAAAAAGATGAGGGGTATAAACATGAAAAAATCGGGTATTTGGGCTATTATTCTCGTTCTGTTGATAGGGATTATCGCAGGATGTAGTTCTGACCAATCTACTGGTACAAGTAAAGACGGAACTGTAACACTTAAGTACTTTGCGTTCTCACCAGGTGAAGATCATGAAGATGAACTAAAAGCGATGATCGCTGCTTTTGAAAAGAAGAATCCAAAAATCAAAGTGGATTATGAACTGGCATCTTTCGATGATTATTTTACAAAACTTCAAACACAGATAGCTGGGAACAACGCACCGGATGTGTTTGAACTGAACTATGAGAACTTTGTGAGTTACGCTTCTAAAGGAGCGCTCTTAGAACTCGATCCACTTATCGAAAAAGATACGAACTTTAATCCAGATAGTATCAACAAAAAAGCGTATGAAGCTTTTCAGTATGATGGCAAACAGTACGGAATGGTAGAAAGTTTCTCAAATGTTGTCCTTTTCTATAACAAAGATCTTTTTGATAAAGCGGGTGTTGAGTATCCGAACGACAGCTGGACGTGGAAAGAAGAGTTAGCGGCAGCTGAGAAACTAACGGATAAAAAGAATGGTGTTTGGGGTACGTACTCACCTGTTCAGTTTTGGGAATTCTATAAGACGATCGCACAAAATGGCGGTTCGATTCTAAATGAAGACAAGACAGAAGTAACCGTAAATAGCCCTGAAAACGTGGAGACTTTAACATGGATGATGGATAAGATGAACAAATACCATGTGACTCCAACGGAAAAAGAGATGTCAGGTCAGGCAAATGAAGATTTGTTTAAAGCCGGCAAGATCGCAATGCTTCGTACAGGGATCTGGATGTTTGATGGTTTTAAAGATGTACCGTTTAAATGGGACATCGCATTAGAGCCGGGAAACACACAAAAAGCACATCACTTCTTCGCGAACGGACTCGCGGTTTCAAAGAAAACGAAGAACGCGGAAGCGGCTTGGAAATGGGCACAGTTCATGAGTAGCTCTGAGGAAGCTGCGAAGATCAGAATCGATAGTGCGTGGGAACTTCCTGCTGTATCGAACGACGCTCTTGTAAAGGGTTATTTAGAAAAATCACCACCAGAGAGCAGAGATGTTGTCTTTAAAGCACTTGATACGTTAGTTGTTCCACCAGTGATCGAAGAATGGAGCAAGATGACGGATATGTTTGGTAAAGAGCTAGATAAAGTAAAGCTCGGTCAGGCTACACCTGAAGAAGCTTTAAAAAATGTGGAGAAAGAATTAAACACTTTGATCAAAAAATAAAACAAAAAGATACAGCCAAGAATTTTCTTGGCTGTATCTTTGTAACAGGAGAGATAAGATGATTCTACAAGACACAGATAAACCATTTATCGCTTTTTCTTCTATTATAAAAGCACATGCTCTTCAGTTAAAAAACAATTTTGATGCCTCTGAAAAACTTTTAAACGACTACCAACCGAGCGAGACAGAAGAGACGATCTATTATCTGGCTAGCTGGGTCTGGTCTGTTGTTCAGCATGATAAAAGAATAGGAAGACATGATCTCACACTTATACATCAAGAGAAGATTGAGGCTATCGTCGAGACGTTAAGGAACACGTGGCAACTTCCGCAATATAACTTATTCATGAATAGTCAGGAGAAGGATGTTTATTTCTCTAATTTAGGAATTACGTACGCTGCGTTATTAGCCGTTAAACAACAACTAGGTGAGAACTACCTACAGGAAGACCTCACAGAGATTCGAGATTACTTTTTTGATCAAGGCTTAAACGGTGGGATGTTAATCAGTTCGTTAAACAAACAAACGGTCTCAACAGACCTTCTCGCGACAGTAATGCCTTTTGGTCTATTCTCACCAGAAGACTTGATCATGGTCGAAGCTGTGAAAGAAATTGAATCTAGACTCGTATCCGATCAAGGAGTGTTTACGACACCAGGAGACAACGTACATTCCTCTGCGAGCTGTGCTTGGCTGGCTCTTTATTTTACGGAAAAAGGCGATACGAAAAAAGCGAGACACTATTTTGAAGAGACAAATAATAGAACGAAAAACGATAAAGAATACTTACTAACTGAGAGTCTGCTCGCCATCGTTAAATACTATCTTGATGAGAGTCTGAAACTTAGTACGTCGTACCAGATCATCCATAATCCATACGGACATGGAAACCATTATGAGCCGCAACCCTTTGAACGGTTCCCTAAACAGCCTCAAGTAGAGCAAGACGTAACCGTGTGTGCTGAGATCTGGCCGAATGATATCGATAAACTTTATGTATCGGTAAGAAGTGGAGAAGACGTAAAAGTGGTTCCCTGCATCAAGGAGAAGGGAACGACGTGGAAGGCAAATATAGGGAGTTTTACGAAAGACGTTTCGTATGAATTTAAAGCCTTAAAAGATGGTGTAGAGGTAGCGACTAGTGAAACACATCACTTCTATCCATTACAAACGAACGCCATAAAGTCGGTTCACTATATCGGACATTTAGAGAAAACAGTTTGGTTTAAAGGGGAAGACCTTTTAGGTTACTCATCTTTGTATGTAGGTTTTCAGTTAGAACATAATCATTCTTCACTCTCTCTTCAGTTTGAAGAACCAAAGGGATTAGAAATCACTCATTCTTCTCTTGTTATTGATTCTGGTGATAGGTATGTCATGACGCAACCGAAGTATCAGTATGAACTACATAAGAATCTCTTCTCTATCGAACTTAAAGATTCATGTGGCAAAACGCTGATACAGAGTTATGATAAAAATTTATATCCTATCTCCTGGCTGACAGACGAACATGATTCATTCAAATTGATGTTTAACTTTAAACTCAAAGACGAAGAGAAACTGTATGGGTTCGGTGAGAGATATAACTCGTTGAATCAAAGAGGAAACGTACTCGATTGTTTCGTCTACAACCAATACCGAGATCAAGGAACACGAACTTACATGCCTGTTCCTTACTTCGTCAGTTCTAAGGGTTATGGTATGTGGATCGATACCTTGAGGTGGAGTGCGTTTGATCTTGGAAATAACCTTCATGACCTTCTACAGATCGAGTGTGATCTCGGAGACACACCGTTAAAGATGCACTTGTTTATAGGAGAAATCGGTGAGGTTACACAACAGTTTACGTTGGAGACGGGTAAACCTATCCTTCCACCAGTTTGGGCATTCGGGCCTTGGATGTCGAGTAACAACTGGGACCGAGATAAAGTCGTGCGAGACCAGGTGAAGTTAACGAACGAGCTTAAAATTCCTTCTACGGTGCTAGTGTTAGAGCAGTGGAGCGATGAAGCGACGTATTATATTTTTAACGATGCGGAGTATACCGTAAAAGAAGAAAGCGACTATCATCGGTATGAAGATTTTCATTTTCCTGAATGGGGAAGATGGCCAGATCCTAAAGGACTCACGGACTACCTACATGAAAACGGATTGAAACTGATTCTTTGGCAGATTCCAATCATGAAATACTTAAACAGACAGCATCATCCTCAAAAAGATAGTGATGAAGCTTATATGATTCAAAAAGGATTCATGGTAAAGAACAATGACGGGACGCCTTATCGTATGCCAGAAGGGTGGTTCAAAGAGAGTATGTTGATGGATTTTTCATCTTCTGAAGGAAAAGAATGGTGGTTTAATAAACGACAATATCTTCTTGATATAGGAGTAGATGGTTTTAAGACTGATGGTGGTGAGTTCGTTTTTGGTAAGGACCTGATATTCTCTGATGGACGTAAGGGAGATGTGATGCGAAACCAATATCCGAACGACTATGTGGAAGCGTACTATGATTTCGTAAATTCAGAACATAAAGGAGACGCGATGACGTTCAGTAGAGCGGGTTATACCGGCGCTCAAAACTTTCCTGCCCATTGGGCGGGTGATGAGCGTTCCACGTTCGAAGCATTTCAGCGTTCATTGATTGCTGGGTTATCATCTGGTCTTTCTGGGATTCCGTTTTGGGGATGGGATTTAGGTGGTTTTAATGGAGATATCCCGACAGCGGAACTTTTCATTCGTTCTGCACAGATGGCTGTTTTCTGTCCAATCATGCAATATCATGCGGAGAGTAAGGGAGAGTTTAACCAGGACCGAACACCGTGGAACATTGCTGAGAGAACGGGAAATCCGTATGCGATTGAAGGATATCGATTCTTTGCGAACGTTAGGATGAACCTCTTACCTTATATTTATGATCAAGCAAGGCTCTCAAGTATTTCAGGCATCCCATTGATGCGGGCTCTATGTTTACAATATCCAGAGGATTCTAGTGTTAAGACGATGTTTGATCAATACATGTTTGGTGAGAATCTGCTTATTGCACCTGTCATTGAAGAGGGAAGTACGGAGCGAAACGTCTATTTTCCTGATGGCAAGTGGTATTGTCTATGGTCAGGTGAGGCGATTGTAGGTCCACAATTCAAACGAGTGAATGCACCTCTTGATACGATACCTGTTTACGTAAAACAAGGATCTGTTCTCTTAACGAATACAGACGAGACTCTTCGATTAGGTTCTTATGTCGGCAACCAAATCGATGGATATACAAAACCTTTAGCGAAAATTTACCTAGAGGACGGGATGGACATCTTTATCACCGATCACTTGAATCAAAAGCTCGGCGTAAGAGCAAACCTTGTAAATACGGAGTGGGAGGTAACAGTTGATAGTGAGATTACAGAACTGAAACTATTGTTTATTGAACTGCAATTTCCACAAGATGGTCATATCACCATCAACGATAAGCGTTGTAAATTCAAAGATCTTCAAAAAAGTGATTTAGGTTATCTCTATTAAGAAGGGATGGATGTTCTAGATGGCTACGATTCATGATGTAGCAAAGCTTGCCGGAATATCTCGAACCACCGTTTCAAGGGTCTTGAATTGCCACCCTTACGTTACAGAAGAAAAGAAGCGTAAGATATTAAACGCAATGAAACAATTAAACTATGTGCCTAATAGTTCAGCGCAACGATTACGTAAAACCAAAACGGATACGATTGCTGTTTTCGTACCAAGAATCACGAACCCTTTCTTTAGTTACCTGGTAGAAGTGATGGAGAACGAGGCAGCAAAGTTTGGGTATAAACTTATTCTCTGTCAGACTCATTACAACAAAGAACAAGAAAAGAAGTTTCTTGAGCTGTTAAAAACAAAACAAGTGGATGGCGTAATTCTGACCTCGATAGAAAACGAATGGAGACATTTTAAACCGTATTTGAACGATGGTCCTATCGTGATTTGTAACGAATACGATGATGACGCTTACGTTCCTTCGGTCTATTTAGACCAAGTGAAGGGTGGATACCTTGGAACGAAACATCTCATTGACCGCGGATACAAAAGAATAGCGTATTGTGCTGGAAGTGAAAGAAGGTCCAGGTTAACAAGAGACCGGAGAAAAGGATACGAACAGGCTATGAAAGAAGCAAGTTTAGTAATCGATGAAGACTGGTACTTGTACAATGCGATCAGTATAGAAGATGGAAAGAATGTGTTTCTACGATTAAAACAGATAAAAAATAGACCAGAAGCGATTTTTACGGGGAGTGATGAAGTGGCTGCGGGACTCTTAAAAGCAGCAAAAGATAGTGGTTGGCGGGTTCCTCAAGATCTAGCCATCATTGGTTTTGATAACCAGCCTCTCGCGCAGCTGCTGGGTTTATCTACAGTCGCTCAACCAGTTGAGAAAATGGGGAGTCAGACAATGAAAGTAATGATTCAAGCAATCACTGGTGAAGAAAGTAAGAACCCAACAAATTTATCCTTCCATTTGATTCATAGAACAACAACATAATTAAACGATGTAAGGAAAATATCAAATATATTGTTTTATATTTTTTTCATATAAGCTAAAAGGTTCTGATCTTTAATAAAAACAGAATAAAGGAATTCGTACAGCTAGCTAAAAATATATGTAAATTAGCTAGCTATTTTTTGTTGATCTCCCAAATTTAAAGAATTCAACTATACTAAAATGATTATTAATTTGAATCACTTTTATTCAACAATCGGGCCAGATTGTGGAATAAGAAAACAATTTTTCTTTTAATTATTAAAATTATTATTTATTCTTGTAGGAATTATTTGGATTTGAAATAATGAAATCATATTATTATAAATACTTAAGAAGAATTTGTATTGAATTCAAATTGTAGCACATATCTGAAAGAATTTGATAAAGATCTTGGGGGTAAAAATGGTAGAAATAAAGAATCCATACAGTCGTAATAGATTGAGTTTAAAAGAAAAATTCGATAGGAAAATTACTGATTTTATAGTTCCTTACATTAAAAAGATTCCTTTGGATGAGAATTGGAAAGTAAAGTCAAAATTCGTTCCTAGAGTATTAGAATCAGCAATAATTAATGTTAAAGGTTGGGAAAGAGAAAAAAACAGTACATCTGAAATCCCAAGGGACATTCATTTGGATTTATTATCTGTTTACGTGGCTGAATATATACCAATTGAGAACGTGAATAAATTGAACAAAGGGCTTAAAAAACTGATTAAAAGTTATCCAGCTGGTTTGCAATATGGAACAGCTGAGCAAGTTGATGAATTTTGTAATGAGGTGAAACAGAGCATTCATGGAGGTCGTTGGAGTAATTTCGGTTATTTAGATCTGACTAAGGAAGATAGTGTTTCGGATTTTGTGAAATACATACAAATTCAAGGGACACACTTATCTTCATCCTCAATTATTTTACAGTTTGTAATAACTCCTTCTGATGAGTTTACTAATGAATATAACAAGTTAATTAAGAGCGATATAAAAGTTGGGCATTCATTTAATTTTAAATTGAAGAGTTTTTTAAAATTTTGGGGCGGAAAAAGATTATCATATGATATTGTGAAAAACCAAATGTTAGAAGATTTAATAGTAGAACTGAAATGGAGGACATTGAAAGAAATTAGTAAGTTCTTTCCCTTGTATTTCACAAAAAACAAACTGATTCCTCCAGGGATCGAAGTCTACAAGTTGAATCAAACTTCTTGTGTTTTTAAAAATGTTGAGAATGAGAAAAGAAGTTCTTTCTGGAATGCTATTGGAATGGATAGTTATAGTCCTTTCAGCGATATATCTAAAGATGGTTACTGGCAATTATTTACCGAAGGAAGGGAACCTTATTTGATTGATAGTTCATTGAAGGTTACTTGTAACTCAATAATTAAACGAGAACCAATGTATCATTCACTTGACTTCCAGATTGTTGATATGTTACAGGAATTTGCGGAGTTACTTCTTCCAATTATTGTTATGAGGGAGTATGCTGTAGATACCAGTAAGAAAATTGCAATACAACAGAATAAAACTTTTTCATCAATTAAAAAGGAAAGACCAAAGTATCAAAAATTAATAAATATAAGATATGAATTGGAGAGGAACTTACAAATTCTCAAAAGATTTAAAAATGAAATAGGTGATGACTATTTTAATAGAATAAAATCTCAAATAAAGAAATTAGCTGAATTTGAACCATCAAACCCTAGTTATAGTTATAATCGTACAAGTGCATCAGAAATGATTGTTGATAACACTAAATATATAGTAGATAAAACATTTGAACACTCTCAAAACTTTGCAAAAATAATAGATGATAGCGTTAAATTACTCGAAATTAAAACAAACGATTCTCTAAGAAGAAGGTCTTTTTGGCTTTCAATTATAACGTTTGTATTATCATTAGCAGCAACTATTTTTGCAGGTTTTTCATTGTTTTATCAGTTAAGTGATAAAAATCAGAATAAAATAATGAGTTTATTCAGTCCCATTATAGATTTATGGCAATATTTCTTTTGAAGGTGTAGAAGAGTGTTACAAGTAAAAAGAATGGAGTGTTATTAATACACCAACCTTGTTCAACAAGCTTTTACAATTGATCTAAGGTTAATGTGTATTTTCTCCTTATTTAACAATCAGGTGCGTTGATCTAAAAAGGATTAACGCCTTTTTTTGTGGAACTTATTAAACAAACGTGCAGGATTGTGGAATAAGTTAATCTATTATAGTTTAGAGTTGGACTTCTGATTGAGGGGGATTTATTGTGAAAATCATAAACTTTGATAATTCCGAAAAAATGAGAAAAAGAATAGCAGCTCTTTATAGTAGTGTTTGGAATGAAGATGAAAATGTAATTATTAATCGACTAGAGAAGCATTCAACATATAATGGTTTTAAAGCAATTATAGCAATGAATGATGAAGAACAAATTATTGGTTTTGCATATGGTTATAACTCTCTAAAAGGACAGTATTACAGAGAATTGCTTGAAAATACATTAACTTCAGAACAAGTGACTTATTGGCTCGAAAACTGTTTTGAATTTGTGGAATTAGCTATACATCCTTTTCAGAGAAAGAAAGGCATAGGGAGACGTTTAGTTAACTTGCTATTAGAAGATGTCGCTAACAAGACAGCAATTCTAACTACACAACAAGATAATATCCCTGCTAAATCATTGTACAGAACATTGAATTGGAAGGTTATTAAAGAACCTTTTTTACCAAACGGAGCCGCAGGGAAATCTTATGTGATTATGGGAATGGAACTGGATAACAACATATGATTATTAAAAGTATTAGTTGTAAAGTCAAAGAAGAACATAAGGACAAATTTTATACAGATCAACAAAAATGGGAAGTTTTATATCGGGTGAAAGGGTTTTTAGGTCAGTTTGGAGGATGGAGCCAAACTGATAAATTAAAAGCTTGTATTTACTCTTTTTGGGTAAGTGAGCAGCACTATAATTATTTTATGAAAGAAGTACACGATCCTATTTTCATTAACTCGGGACAAGGTAAAACCTACTATTCAATAAACGTGCAATTATTTATTGAAAAAATCGCTTTTCCTAGTAACAAATACA
This sequence comes from Fictibacillus arsenicus, assembly GCF_001642935.1. Taxonomy (NCBI): domain Bacteria; kingdom Bacillati; phylum Bacillota; class Bacilli; order Caryophanales; family Fictibacillaceae; genus Fictibacillus; species Fictibacillus arsenicus. Next base: position 2,956,465 of record NZ_CP016761.1, on the reverse strand, counting down.
TTATAAATCAACTGCTAAGTGAAACTGAATTTATGCGAATTGCTACTGTACAGGTGAAAGATGAAAAAGTGAAACACTTTGAGGAAATGCAAAGGAATGTGTGGAACATAGGAATGAGTAACGCTGAAGGGATGCAAGGAGGTATGTTTGCAAGTTCAATAAAAGAAGACAATAGTTTTCTTGTTTTATCTGGATGGAAAAATGAGGGCTTCCATCAAAGTTATGTAGATAATATCCTTCCCGAATTATTAAGAAGATCCAATGCTAAAATGGATGCTTTAATCATAGAAGGTGAACAGTTTAAACTGGAAGAGACTTGGAGTGTTATTCCACAGCTTAAGATATGATATGCATATTTTGGATTAGTAATTAACTAACTTAACTTTGCTCCACAATCGGGTGCTTTTCCAGAGTTATGTAAGCAGTTTTTTTATAAAGCTAAAGAACAGGAGATATAAATGTTTTTAAGGATGTATGTAGAAGCAAAACGTGAAGATTTTGTTATGCAAATTGCAGGAAAGGTTCTCGGTCATATTAAACTAAGAAGAATTTCTAAACAAGTTATAAAACCCTACTGGAAGATTGAAGGTATTTATGTCATTGAAGTTGAGATGGATCTGCAACCAGAAATAAATGAAAATGATATAATTCAAGCATTATTACCCATTGCTGAAAATTGGATCACATTTGAAGATCCAGTAAATGAAATCCTAGTATCGGATACTGCAGACGAATGCAAAATTAAGTTACCAGAAATAAAAATGATCAATATACATTTTTAAATGAATCTTAGTATTAACTTCCTTATTCCGCAATCGGGTGCATTTCTGTAATAAGAAATGTACTCTTTTTTATGAAACTGGCCATTTAATGGAATAAGGGGATTGCTCAATATTATAATATTTGAAATAATTGGTATTGTAAGTTGGTTATTAATTATATATATGTATAGGGATATAGAGGTGGAATTATATGCCTAAAATTGACAATATGTTAGCAATTCTATGGATGCTTCGTTCAGGTGAAAAAATTACTGCAAAACAAATTTCAGAAAAGTTAGAGATGAATATAAGGACTGTGTATCGTTATATTGATACAATTTCAAAAAGTGGCGTACCTATAATTTCAGAACCAGGACATAACGGTGGATACACTTTATTGGACAATTTTATTGAGGCTCCTCTATTTTTTGATTTTGAGGAGCAAACTTCATTATTTCACGCTGCTGTTTTTGCAGAAGAAGCCGGATATTATGGTGGTGAGGCACTAAATAGGGCCATTTCAAAACTAAGTAACTACTCAAATCAAGAACAGGAAACAAAGGTAAACCAACATTTAACGAGTCTTGAAGTAATCAGTCGATTACGTTCACTTTCTATGGAACCTTTTTTGAAGGAGTTGGAGCAGGCCGTAGCTGACGGGTACTCAGTAAAAATTGTTTACCATAAAAGTGGAGAAAAGCAATTAAATGATAGATTGGTCGATCCGTACAGAATGATCTATTGGAATAATAAGTGGTATGTGATTGGATTTTGTCATCTTAGAAATGATATCCGTAGTTTTAGAGTAGATCGAATTGAAAGTCTAATGCTGACCGAAAATACGTTTAACCGGCCGGAAGATTTTTCAGCACGTGACTTTTTTACAAGAAATCTTCTTCCAGCTATAGAAGATAAGGAAGGGATTATTGCTTTGGTTATTTCTGGGGACAAAAGTGTATTGGATGATATTTGCCAACATTGGTTTATAGGACATTATTTACAAGAACGGACTTCAAATCAAGCCGTTTTTCTTCTTGAAAAAGATGTGATTCATACATATGTACCTTATTTACTTTTACCGTACAATCAATCTATTAAAGTGATTGAGCCGATCAGTCTGAAGAAAAGACTTGTTGAAGTTCTGTCGGAATTAATAAAATTTCATGAAGTATGATCACTTCCCTGACGCTAACTGTCAGGGAAGTTTTATTATACTGGCTATATCAATTGTGATTGGAGTGTTATTGGATGCAAACAAAAAAAGTTTTTTTATATGTATTTAATACAATGTCAGACTGGGAATATGGATATTTAATAGCTGAACTAAACTCAGGAAGGTATTTCAAAAAAGATTTAGCACCTTTAAAAGTAATGACAGTAGGAGCTAATAAAGAAATGATTACGACTATGGGAGGGCTGAGCATAAAACCAGATATGTCCCTTGATGATTGTACTTTTGAAAATAAAGATCTTTTAATTTTACCGGGAGGAACTACTTGGAGTGAAGACATTCATCAGCCTATCTTGGAAAGAATCGGCCAGGCTTTAAAGCTTGGCACCATTGTTGCTGCAATTTGTGGCGCAATTGAGGCCCTCGCGAATAGGGGATACTTAGATACTAGAAAGCACACAAGTAATAACTTGGAATATACCAAAATGGTATGTCCTAACTACAAAGGAGAAAAGTTTTATGAGTTGGAATCTGCCGTATCTGATGCGAATTTAGTCACCGCATCAGGAATAGCTCCTCTGGAATTTGCCATGGAGGTACTAAAAAAAATAGATGTATTCACACCAGATGCATTACATTCATGGTATAACCTAAATAAGACTCATAAACCTGAATACTTCTTCCAGTTAATGAATTCAATTAATAAATGAAGTAACTGAAAAGCTCCATTTCTCTATTTTGATTTGTAGAGAAGTTGGGCTTTTTAATTTGGAATTTCCTTATCGTTGTAAATCCACATTTTCCTGATGCTACCCCGGAAAGTCTTTAATAAAGCCTATTATGAAAAGGGATTGGAAAATGTGGTTTTATGGGATGTTGTGGGAAGACACATCTCAAGAAGAAGTCATTATAAATGTCATACAAACGATGTAAAATTGAGTATTTATAATATTTGAGATGAAGGTGACGGTAGAGAATCTCAATCATACTCCTCAGGAATGTCGATAAGCGAAAAAGAGGGTTCATTAGTTTATAAATGCAATTCATATGGATTCGATACTGAATTTAATGATTTAATATTTTCTATTAAAAAACTATGATTCGTTCTTCAACAATCGGGTGCATTTCTCTAAGAAGGAGATCTGCACTTTTTATTGAACGTATTGAACAAACGTGCAGGATGGTTGAATAAGCAAGAGTGGATAAAGGTGAGAAAAGTAACATATGGAGTAGGAGAAAGTATGAAAATGAGCAAAAGAAGGAGATGCAGGAGATCTATAAGAAGTATATTCAGGGAATTCAGAAGTGAATTATTATTTGAATTACTATGGAACATCCTAACTTTAATTCCAAGAATGATGTTCCGCTTAATAAAAAGCATTTTTAACCACTATTAAACAGAAAGGTCAACCAGAAATTCTGTTTAATCTTATATTACGATCCGGTGCGATATTGGTGTGATATTTCACCCTTTTTTTGTTTGTGAAGGTATTGTTGGTAAATCGAAGCAGTACTTAGATCAATCATTAAGTAGAAATACTAAGTTTGTGAAATAATGGGTTTTTGATAAAAAAGGACAAAAATAAAATCTGAATCTTTGTTATAGTTACAATCAAAGAACTATTCTTTCACAATCTGCGTCGAATTTTCTTTTATGAAAGGTGGTGAATAATGAATTACTTAGTTAGTGTTCAAGCAGCAATAGATTTTTTAGAAGAAAATATTGAAGAGAAAATAGAGTTAGAAGATGTTGCAAAAATAGCCTCCATGTCACTCCCACATTTATACCGCATGTTTTACTCTCTTACTGGTTATCCAGTAAAAGACTACATGCGTAAAAGAAGAATTAGCATCGCTTCAGACCATCTAAAATACTCTAATCGTACAATCTTGGATATTGCTATTCATGTTGGTTTTGAATCACAGGCATCTTTTACAAAGACATTTAAGAAAGTAGTTGGAATTACTCCAAAAGTATATAAAGATTCGGGTATGTTTTTTTGTTTTGACCGAATTGATTTATATGAAAAGATTAATTACTTAGAGGGACGTGAATTATTCGATAGATACCCAGACATAAAGGTCATTCAAGTAAAAGACATGGTGGTATTAAGTTATATACATAGAGCAGACCGTTTAGATGGAATTGAAAAGGAAGCGCTTACGGTAGTTCAATACCTAGTTCAAGCATCTGATTTAAATGAAAAAAAAATAAGGATTTTCGGACGAAATATAGGATACGATGAAGCTTTGGATAAGAAATCTCAATTATATGAATATGAAGTCATGATATCTATTGAAGATCCTATTGTTTATTCAATAGCCGGAATGCCTATTAAAACTATTCAGGGTGGCATGTTTGCAGTGGGGGTAACACCATCAACTAGTGATGCCAGTATTCTATCATTATGGAATCAAATGTATTCAGAGTGGTTGCCTAAAAGTTCGTTTAAAGAAGGCAAACATACGTATTTGGAAGAGTATATTACCTTTAATGAAAAACTTGTTCGAATGAAACTATATTTGCCATTAGACCGCCAGATAAGACCCGAGCTGATTACAGTAGAGGAAACAGAATCTTTTAGGGTGTCATATTGTAGGAGTTACGGACATGGTTGCCTAGTGAAGGCGGATAAAACTTTATCTGAATGGCTAAGATCTACGCCATCAATAGACTATTTCAGTGCTAAGCTTTACTTGTCATACAACTATGATTCTGAAAATGACTTAGAGCATTGGGGTGAATATGGTATTACCAATTATCTAAATCATGAAGATATGAACACTCAAAGTATTAATCAAAAGGTATTGGGTGGTGGATTATTTGCTGTTATTGAAACTAGGGCATACGGAACACTTATGGGTATTTTAGAAATTATGCACCGGTGGATCGTAAGTGGAGAAAAATATATTCTAGATGATTCTAAACAGTGGTTTGCTCAATATCAAGTAAGTTCAGCTAACAATAACATGAGTGTGCGAATCTATATTCCTATTATAGAAAGGGGCAAATTGTATGGGTGACAGAGCTGTAAGAAACCTGTTTCCTTTAGAAGATTATCATCCTCAACGAACTCCACAATCGTTGCAAGTTCTATTAGGGCAACGAGAGAAGCATCAAAAAAGCAGAAAACTAGAAGTTAAAACAGTTATTATTGAACAGTTTAAAATGATAGCTATAAAAGTAAACGGTCGTATGGAAAACTTTGAGGCAGGGCAGGAAGTCCGTAAAGGCTGGAAAAAACTAAGCCATTTATTATCTTCTTATGATTCAATGGCAATCGAAGAAAATGAAGGAATTGTCTTTTATGATCAGGGAAATATGGTGAAATCAGACGGAACAATTGACCTTTGGGTAGGAGTTAAAGTGAGTGACATTACTCATACAACTGAGGAGTGTAGAGGATTCACCATACCTGAAAGAAGGTATGCGAAAATTGAATGCTGTTGTTTCAGTAAAGCAGAGATGGACCGTAGATATCATTATTTAAGTGAATGGATTAAAGAAGAAGGATATCAGATTAATCATGATACCGGTGCTTTTTCTCTTGAACCGAATCGTCTTGACACATTTAATCCTTTTGAAGTGCCAGCTCGTGAAATTCAGGCATTTGATTTTGATATTTTATATCCCATTAAATAAAGGAGAGGTAAATGATGAGTAAATCATTCATTGAACAAGTACATTATATTAGAATCCCGGTTAGAGATTTAGAGAAATCTGCACAATGGTACGGAAATGTTTTAGGGCTTGAATTATTAACCATTACGGATGATCCATTTGCAATTCTTAAAATTAATGAAGGACCTTTTTTAATTATTTTAGTCCCTACTGAAGATGAAACATTTGCACATTTTACAATTGATAATAAACCTACCTTTAGCATTGGCTTTACCAGTCCAGAGTTATCTCAGTTTCATCAACACCTAATTAATCATGGTGTTAAAGTGGAGGAAATACTAGAAGATAAAGGACATGCTTATTTCAACTTTTATGACCCAAATGGTAATAAGCTTCAAACCCATTGGTAAAGTATTCATACATTAGTTTTTATCAATAATTACACAGGGACTATGATAGATGGACTTGCTGAACAGTACAATTTTACTGTTCAATAGATAAGCGATATTCAACAAAAAGAGTGCATTTCTTTAATAAGAAATGCACTCTTTTTGTTGCTAAAAAAATTATTTTATCTATTTTTTTAAAATGGATTTCCATTTTTTTGTCGAAGTTTGTAACATGAAAAATCACTTGTAGTTACCAAATGTATTCAATTAATAAATCTTAGCTTTTAATCAAGAGTGAGAGAGAGAAAAAAATTTAAAATTTTTGATAGATTTTTGTTTTCAAATGCATCTCTAGTAGTGGAGGTGTTGAAAGGAGTCTATTTCTTATGAATGTTATTCTCGCTGATGGTAGTGAGCAAGCCTTAAGTAATAAGCATAATGAGGAATCCGAGTCCAGGATTCAAGAGATGAAAAAAGAAAAGTTGGTCCACCTGGCCAGAAAGGGGAATCAAGAAGCTTTCAATGAACTAGTGAGGTTGCATCGGGCAAAAGCTCATGGTTGGGCATTTTCTGTCACTAAGGATACCTTTTTAGCTGAAGACATTGTTCAAGAAGCGTTATACAGAGCTTTTATTAAGATTGGCACACTTATAGACACGAATAGGTTTACTCCTTGGCTTAAACAGATTGTGCGCAATCAAGCTTACATGAGTGTACGTAGTGCCGGCTATCGTATGGAAAGCTCAATAACTTCATTAGCTGCAGGAAGAGAAAATCAGCTTTCGCCGTCCATGGTGGATTGGGGAGATATTGACCAGATCTTATATTTTATTTCTTCTTCCGCTTCTAAAAGATCGCAAGAGGATAATCCTGAAGAACATTTAATGCGGTTAAGCGTGGTGGAGGGGATTTGTACCTTATTAAAGTGTTTGACCAAACGTGAAAAAGCGTTCTTTGAAGCATACTTCTTTGAAGATCTTCCACCACTTGAAATTGCTAAGCTTTTTAATACTACCAAAGCAAATGTGTATAATACCATCTCACGCTCTAGGGTAAAAGTACAAAAGGAAAGACTTCGTATCACGATTCATCAGTACGTTCAGAGAAAGGAAGAGCGAGGAGTTTGTAAACGAAAGGTCTTGTTGAAGCCGGATATTTAGGAGGAATAACGTTGGAACGCAAGGATAAAAACAAAGAAGAGTGTTGGTTAAGAACGAAAACTTCAGCGGCCGCTGCGCTTCATGGAGCCATCAAATACACCGATAAGAAACATCTGAATCTTGTAGATGTCATGGGAATCTCGGGTCATGCTTTTCGCATTAACATCGATCCAAAAGAAATCAACGTTGCCGGACCGACTGCAATACCTGGAGGATACCTCTTACGAAAAAACTTATGTAACCTAGGCTTTACGAGCAACCTCGCAGACTCTCTAACACCGGTGCAACCGAAAAAATTAGAAGAAACCATCGAGTTAATTCAAGAATCTGTGGATAGAGGGATACCGGCTATTGTATTCGATATGTTCATACCAGAGTTCGGGTTAATCTATGGGTATGACGACGATAAAAAAGTATTTTATGCGAAGGATTGTTCAAAAGACGGAGAAGTAACTTATGAAGATTTTGCAGATGTAAACGGTGTTCTATATACAACGACAATTGGCGAGAGTCTTCCTCATTCTAAATATGAGATGCTTCGGATGAGTCTAGATACAATTTTAGATCATGCTCATGGCAGAGAGTGGCAGCATGTCTTAGAAGGTAAGTACAAGATAGGATTAAAAGCGTATGATGCATGGATTGATGTGTTGGAAAAAGGAAATGCCGACCCGCACGGAAACGCGTTTAATGCACTTGTGGTATCTGATGCAAGGGAGTTTGCAATGAAGTACTTACACGATCTTACAATCAAATGGGACGGGGCGAACATAGTAGAGCGAGGTGTCAGAAAGTTAGCATCCGATGCACTAAAACAATACGCTATAGTCGTCGATGCACTTGTTGAACTTCGTGAGTTGTTTCCTTTTCCACACGGTGGTGATCCATCAAAAGAAGAGAATGCAAGTATTGCTGTCAACCTCATAAGCAAAGCAAAAGATGCTGAGACAGAAGGTGTGAAGTGTTTAGAGACTCTACATAACTTTATGAAGAACTATTATGCAGAGAAATGGGTCAATTAAATGAGGAGGAATAGTAAATGAAGGTTCAGTTGATACAGAACTTATCTGTAAAAGAAGTTAGAGAACTCAAGCTTGTTGGATTTAGAGTGTTGTGTGGAAACGACGAATACAAAAACGAGATTCCTAAAGCGGTAAAATCCTTGAGCAATCGGTTGAATGAGATTAAACACCTGTTGAACAAAGATATTCAATTTGGAGCTTTTTTCGTTGATTCAAAAAAGGAAGAGGAAGACGGGTATTGGGTCTGTGTGGAAGTGGAGAAGTTTGAAGATATCCCAAAAGATATGGTAATGATAACAATTCCACGTCAAAGGTATGCTGCAGCAAACTTTCAAGGATCAAATCAACAAATATTTGAAGCATATGATGAACTGCATCAATGGGCTGAGGAAAACGGCCATAAAAGGCTAAAAAATACATGGCACATTGAGATTTTTCAGTCTTGGGAAGACTCTAATAACCTTAAGGTGGAACTGCTAGATACGATCAAATAATTCTAATTACAAAGAGGGTATATGAAAATGAAAGAAAAATTACAAAGAGTGGGTACAACCTATATTCCAGTTACAGACATTCATAGCTCCAAAGATTGGTATGTTAATAAACTAGGTGCAGAATTAAGTTACCTAGATGAAGATAAGGCGATTCTTAACCTTGCAGATCAAAGCATTTTTTTAGTAAAGTCGCACCAGGGACAAACCTCTAACTTTAAGGATTTCAACGGAGAAGAACGTTTCTCGTTAACGTTTGAAGTGAATGGGATTGAAACGTTAGAGACAATGCATCATGAATTTATTGAACAAGAAATTAATGTTGGAAAAATAGAAAACAGAGGTCATGCTGGAAGGAACTTTGTATTTCAAGATCCCAGTGGAAATTTGTTTGATGTATGGAGTGAGTTAAGCCCGAAATATAAAAAGTTACACATGATTACACCATAAATAATGCAAGATGAAATGGAGTATTATATATATTTTTTAAAAAGGTGGTTAATAGATTATGAATAAAAGAATAAACAAAGTGTTTCAAGTAGTGGGGAAGAAGAACAAAGGTCTTTACAGCAACTTGGCAAGTGAGGTGCCAATAAATGCACAAGGATTCATGAGCAGAATTGATGAAATAAAGAACCACTTAGGAGTAGAGGTTTCGCTTTTCGAACCGAAAAAAGGTGAGGATCATAAAGAAGGACATTATTATGTTGGGGTCCTAGTGAAGGGTAAGATGGATGAAGTGCCAGCTGGCATGGAGTATATAGAAATATCAGGTGAATTTGTTTCAACGAGAGGGAGTATGACGGTTGTATCCGATCTTTACACTTCTTTACAAAAATGGTCTAAAGAACACGGATATCACCCAACACAGGAATCTTATTTTATCGAGATGTATCATCCGGTTGAGGAAGGAGAAGAAGTTGAGATTTACATACCGATAAATAGTTGTATCGATAACGTTACAAGCAAAGAGAGTCAATTAGTCACATAAACGATTTTTTATTGACCTTTTATTCATTAGTAATATAGAACTTTGAAATTTAGCAAACGGGTGCGTTGATCCAAGAGGGATTAACGCCTTTTTTATAGAACTTATTCAACAAACGTAGCAAGATTGTGGAGTAAGAGTCTTTTGTTAAAAACGATTCGGAGGTAAGAGAAATGGACTTAAAAGAAGTTCAAGTTTTCTTAGGTTCGGCAATATCCTTTTGTGACTTAGTTGAAAATTATACTACCAATAACGATACTAATAAATTAAATCAACTTCTTTTTTCTGTCTCAGCTCTATATGTTCAGGCTATATCTCTTCCCGAAGTTAAACCTAAACACACTGAAGTATCTGACTTGAATTTTGATTTACCAGATTTGAAACTTAAAAGAAACGATACATATTGGGTAGTCTTCGAACCGTACACATTTGAAGAACCTGTTTGTGGAAGTTTAACTGACGACCTCTTAGACATTTATAAAGACTTAAAAGAAGGGGTTTTATTGTACCAAAGAGACAAACAAGTAGAAGCAACTTGGTATTGGAAATTTAACTTTGAAATCCATTGGGGTAGACACGCAATTAATGCAATGCGAGCCTTACATTCATTGAATTTTAATTAAAAATCACTTTTCTTATTTAAGTAAAGGTTAGTTGAAAAGGGAACAAAATTTGTATACATTACACTATTTATAATGTAGTTTTTAATCATAATCTACGCCTCTGTTTGAAAGTTACATACAACCCATGGGATAAACTAAAAAGGAACAATGAAAATCCGATTATTGCTAAGTATTCAAAAAATCTTATATGTAGTCCAATCAAATAAGTTTCATTTTCGAATATGGATAAAATTCCAATGTTTATTTGAAAAAAGCTAAAACTTAGTAATAAGTTCTTTCTGTACCATTCCTTATAGTTAAAGGAAATGAATAATAAGACTAACGCAATTATAAAACAAAATATTCCTAAACTTTTCGAACTCATTAAGTCAAGTAGTGAACTCATTTTTCCATCCCCAATAGTTAGCTAATAATATTATTATTCGTTAATATTTTGATGTTGTAAACTGATTTTTCAAAGCATAATAATTCTTCTTCAACAATCGGGTGCATTTCTTAAGAAAGGAATGTGCTCTTTTTTATTGAACTAATAAAGGTTTGGAACTTTATCAAAATCGAGGTGTCTGTTATTGAGGGATGGAGAATTTAAAACAAAATTAAATGGCATTACCCATTGGATTAGGGTAGCAGGAAGTGAGAATAATACAATTCCTTTAGTGGTTTTACACGGAGGTCCAGGTGGGAATCATTATGTATTTGAACGAACAATAGGTCCTTTACTCTCAAATAGTAGAACAGTTATTTATTATGAGCAACGTGGATGCGGTAGAACTAGCAAACCCTCAGATGATACAAATTACTCTATTGATTTGTTGGTTGAGGATTTTAAATCTTTACTGAGGTGGTTAGATGTAAAGAAAGTAGATCTACTGGGGTATTCCTTTGGGGGAGAGTTAGCTCTAGAGATTGCCCATGCAACTTCAGAAGAAATAAATAAAATCGTTCTATCCGGACCCAGTCTTATAAATACAGAAATAAATAAGATGGTTCAGATTACGGGTTTTTGTTCGGTGGTTGATCACCAAATGTATAGACAAATGCAAGATGTCCTTAATAAAGGGTTAAATATTGACGAAACATACAACAAGTTTTGGGAATTGGTAGATAGTAAATCAGTTGATTTATTATTGTTTCAAAATCAAGACATATCAAAAAAGAATAGAAAAATGTGGGAGGAAAGTAACTTAGAAAATACGGGACTCATGTTAAAAGCATTACAAAAAAATCCTGTTGCAATCCCACTACTCGAGCGTCTAAAAGACATTAATCACCAATCTATAATTATCACGGGTGTTTTTGACCGAAATACAGGTATACCTATTTCAACGTTAATACATAAAGAATTAAGGAGTAGTGAAATCATACTGTTTAATAACAGTGCACATTTCCCTGAATTAGAGGAACCAGAAAAGTTTAATGGGACAGTCCAAGAGTTTTTAGATCGAGGAGAGGAATTATGACTGAAGACTTTTATTGTGATGAGGTTTTAAGTGGTAAAACCCACGTAAATAAAGTGTTAGAGACAGAAAATGTATTAGCCTATAATCATACAAGACCTTTTTATCCGGTACATATTGTTGCAATTCCAAAGAAACATATCTCTTCTTTAATTGCATTAGAGGACAGTGATACCGAATTATTATTAGAACTACTGGGTGTAATTAAAAAGGTTGCAACTAAGGTTACAAAAGAAAATGGAGCTTGTAGAGTTATTACAAATTTAGGGTCCTATCAAGACTCAAAACATTTGCATTGGCATATTGTCTCAGGAAAACCACTGAGATAGTTATTCCGCAATCGGGTGCTATTGCTGCATAAATATATCACCCTTCCTCAAGAAAATTAGCAGGATTGTGAATGATTATTAACAGAAGGAATTGAAAAAGAAGTAGAAGATAAAGATAAACCGAACGGTTAAAAGAGCTTTATCGAAGTAGCGGAGTTGTATTAAGAATAATACATATTTATAACACTTCAAATTTGTGGAAAGAAATTAAGTCTAGCGGGGTAATTAAGATGAAAAAGGAATATGAATCGTATAGTACGAAAGATGCTGTAATAATTAAACAGTCTCCAACAGGAATGGGGGATTTAACCGATTTTCGCAATTCATTCAAACAAAACATTTAAATACTCCAAAAGCTCATAGATGATATAGAGAATTTAAGACCTAAACCTTAAAGGAGAAAAGAAGCCAGTAAAGATATATTTGACCAGTTAACCTAAAACAAATTCAACGGGTACGTTTGCTGAAGAAATCTATGTATAATTTAATTTAATAAAAAGTGGAAAAGCACTGACTTCAGTGCTTTTTCAATATTGCTAATTTTATTCGATACTTTATGTTTTTTCACTTTTTGTACTCCTACAAAACACGTTAATTAAAATATAAGGCTGTTGTTGAACATTGATACTAGAAAAAGGATTTAAAATCAAACTCGATTTCTTAGCCAGTTAAAGAATTCAAACCGGAATACTCTTTTGCATCTACCAATTTTCATTAATGGAAAATCTGTTTGATTCATCAATTCATATGCAGTTGGTTTCGATATTTTTAAGATCTGGCTTATATCTTTGGCGGTTAGAACCAATGGATAATTTTCTTCCTGTTCTTTAACGATCATTTTATGCTCACTTTTTTTCATTATTACTATTCTTTTCTTTCAGTTTTTCCTTCCAACTTTCTAGCAGTTCAATTGCTTGTTTTCTTTTTAGATCTTCTAAATTTTGCTGGCTGGAATTAGCTTCTTTATCCATAAGAAAAACCTCCTTTTTTAGGAGGTTGAACATAAATAGAAACTAAAATAATGTTAGACTTTAAAAAGTCTATAAGGTGATAAACGGTTTTAATTCTATTGGTGTATTTAAAATTTGTGAACGGCTTTTGCAAATAATTACAGGATTTAAACGTTTTTTTATTATTGTTTCAAAGTAGCCTGTTTGAATAGGGCCAAAACCCAATAATATTTCTTGGAGGATTATGAAATCATATATTTCATTTTTTTCGCTAAACACTTCAATAACAAATCCACCTAATTCATATATTGCAATTCTTAGATAAATTTTATGTTTGCTGTTAAATTGTAGTATGACCCCTCTAATATCAAATACCCATTGGTTATTTGGCCTTCTATGTTTCTCTTTCTTGGATTTTAAAGCTTTCTTCTCTGTTTCGTTTAAGTAAACAAGAAATTCATCTAATGATAAGAAATCCGCGATTTTTTCAAAATGAGCCACAGACCAGAAAGAATTAGGGACTTTTTCTCTAATCCAAGGTTCAGGTAAACGTGTAAAGATGGCAAGAGCTGCATACAAATCATTAGGAATATTATTTTTTATTATGGTTCTAATTTCACCTTTATATTTTTCTTTTGGATCGTGCTGTCCTTTAAGAACTCTCAATTGATCCTTTGGAATTCCGTATTTATCTGTTAAGCTCTCGTGTGTCATACCGAGAAGCTGGTAATGTAGAAGAATCCTTATTCGCCCTTTCAATGAAAGAGCTAATAAAAATTTTCTGAACAGGTTCATATTATTTTTTAGTAAATCTAGCTCCTCAAAATCAATAGATAGTCTTCCCGCATTATCTGTTTTCTTGGAAAAAAAAGTTTCTTCTGTGATTTTGCCCTCAATGAAATCTTTAAAAGCAGATTGTTCCTCCATATATATCACCAAGATAAGTTTACTGTCATATATGGAAGTTCCTCTATGAAAGACTTATAAAAGTCTCTTCTTTTGATATTCGTCTTTAAAGGATACGATTATGATTAATGAAGGATTGAATTGATATTTTGCTTGACCTGTATTTACTGGATAAAAAGAATCATTATAAAAATTAGTTAACATCATTCATTCCAACACCCCTTTCAATGAAATTTTAAAAAGAAAATCGTATCCAAAATCCGGAAAATATGTTACCATATCCTTTAGTAGGATAAAGCGAATATTCGTAGAAATGGGATTCCACGAATACTTTTGGAAATGTCTGGTAACAATGTTACCAGGCATTTTTTTTTTGCTCCGAAGAGTGTGCCACCATTGTTTTGAGTAACCGAAACAACGTATTTGTTAAATAGATTATACCAAAATTTGAAAATTTTAAGGAGGTAAAAGATTAGATGTTGTTATTAAAGCACGAAGTGGATATCAAATTACTAAACAGAGACGAAAATCAAATCGTGGATTTTTTGTTTCTACAGAGAATAAATAATCCGAATACAAAAAATGAATATAAAAACATCATAATGGATTTTTCGTTTTTCATAGGGAAAGAGTGGTCTGAAGTAACTTTGAAAGACTATCAAAAATACTTAGATTACTTGAGTAGGAAATATTCTTATAAAGGATATTCATCATCGCTTTTTAAAAAGAGAGAAAAGATTTTAACCCGATATTTAACTTACTTGAAGGAAAAGAAAGCTATTTGCCTTGATGCAGGTTTTGAGCAGTATCTCAGACTGCTAAGTACAACGTCAAAGTCATCTAAGAGTGATCAAAGAAATCATACTCATTCATCAAGAAAAAATACTCTTCCAGAAATCATAATAGACTTTCAATCCTATTTAAGAAATAAGAAGTATTCTAATTCATTTAAGTATCGAACAAAACTTATGAAATTCAATCAATTTTTAATACAAAATGGTTTATCGATTGATGTGTTTTATGAAGAAAAAAAGGAAGTACTTTTATTTGAACAGATTGGAAAGTATGAAAAAATGCTATCTTCACGAGTTTCTTTGGAAGAAATTCATTTAGAAACTGCTACAATCTACCTGAGAACGGTGCAGCTGTTTGTCAAATTTTTGATCAGTCGGTCTCTAATAAGCAAGAGATACTCTATTCCCCTTGGATTACGTGGAAGATCAAAACGTAGAAATGATTACGTACCAAAAGAAAGAATGATTGAATTAATAAACGCTATATATGAATCCTCTCCACATGTCACACGGGATTTGTCGGTATTTTTAATTATTTTAGATACAGGATGTAGACCAATTGAAGTATCAAACTTGACTATAAATGATGTTGACATGGTGGAAAGGACTCTTTCTTTACATTGTAGTAAAACAGAAAGAAGAAAAGTGAAAATTAGCCATGAAGTAATGGAGGTAATTGAAGATTACCTTGATATAAGAAATGAATATCTGCCTAATACAAAACATTTGTTTGTGGGATCTAGAGGGGGACCACTTTCACCTAGTGGAATTAACATTGTATTTTATAACGCTAATAAACACGCTTTTGGTGAATCTCTCTATCCAGCATTAGCCTTCCGTCATACTACAATTACAAATGCTATAGAAGAACATAATTTCCAGCGCGTTTCTGAGAGTATCGGACATAAAGAATGGCGGTCTACCAATTATTATGTACATCGATCTAAAAAACGACTATTGAAAAATACCATAGATAAAAGTCCACTTATGAATATGAGGTGAATTATTATGGCAATAAAAAAACAAACAAATTTAGATTATGAGTTACTTGTAAATGAGTTAGGAATAACGATTGAAGAGCTTCGAAATATAGTTGAGAACAAGAACCATTATATCTCTGTTCCTCAACAACACATGTCTTTTGTTCAAATCCTTGATGAATATATATGTAATCTTAAGAAGCTTGAAGGAACAAATAAGAGGACTTCGACTACTTTGATAACGTATCTAAACTTTTTAAATCGGGTTAAAAACTTTGTAAATGAAAAACACCGCGATATAACACTTTATCAATTAAATGAAGAGATTATTCTGACTCTATTAGAGAGTAGTTCCCCAAGAAAAGATAATAAATTATCCATAAATACCGTGAATAAATACATGGCAATCATTCGCAATTTATATAAATTTGCATTTGAGAAAGGTTACTTAGATAAGGACCTGCGTTATAGGTTTTCTCTCAACTCTGTTACAACATTGCCCAGATATTTAAGTGATTCACAAATTAAAAATGTACTTAATGGTGCTTTGCAAAAAACATATGGTTACCGTAAAAGAGCTATGCTTATATTTTTATTAGGTACTGGCTGTAGAGTTAGCGAACTTACAAATTTAAAAGTGAGTGATTTTAATGTAGATGAAGGGTTGATCTTTATCCGAAAAGGAAAAGGGAATAAAGAACGGTACATTCCTATATTCAAAGAAGTAAAAACCGCTGTATTGCATTATTTGAAATTGAGTGGTGTCACCCAGTGGAACTCGGATTTAAAAGGGTATCTTTTTTGCCAAGATGAGGGTTTGATTAGGGAGAAGAAGGTATTGGAAAGAAGTGTTCAGAAGTTAGTCCGTGATTTATTTGATTCTATTGATTTGGGATTAGATTTCACTGTTCATTCTTTTCGTCATACCTTTGCAGTTAAGTGTTTAAAAGCCGGAATCAAGAAACCATTCTTGATGCAAATGATGGGTCATGAAGATCCTAAAACTACATCAATATACACCCAACTCATTCCTAAAGATTTAAAAGAACAAGTGATGAATCACTATCCGTTTCCTTTTGAAGAACTTCTCAATGATCTAATTTAACAAAAGAGGTAAGAGCTTATGAAAAATTTAAAAGAGGAAATAGAGCTATTTATTAAGCATTCTTCTTATAGCAGTCTATATAAAAAGAATTTTCAAAAACGCCTATGTGAATTCTTAATTTATTTATCTAATGAAACAGGAGAAAATGTTGAAGAAGTCAACTTGGAGAAAGTTTATGAAACAGTAAACTCTTCTGGGAAAACCTTATTTTATTCGAGACTTGATTCAGTTCTAATTGATCAGTATTTTCAAGCTAATCTTCATAAAAGTTATAATGGGTTACACCAGTCTAGACGAGCACTTCAAAGTTTCTTTTTTTATTTAAATAGAAAATATGATTTCCCTATTTTAACAGATGATATGTGTTTTATGATAGATGATCACAAAAGACCACATCAAGAAAAGAGTAAATATGTTCCCACCCGACATGATTTGCTCAAGTTTTTACAAAGTCTTATAGGAAAAAGTACAAATATGGAAAGAGACTTGCTCTTCTTTCTGTTACTAATTACGACAGGGAGCAGATCATCTGAAATATTAGACACTAAAGTATGTGATATTGACTTCGTTAATGAAACAATATATAGAAAGCAAACAAAAAATAAGGAAAGTAAATATATAATACTAAGGGTTGGATTTGGACAGATACTTCAGAGATATATAGATAGGTATGATTTAAGCAAGAATGACTATCTAATCAATAATAATAGACAAAAAATACATCTAAAAGAGTTACAGAAAGCATTTGAATTTTTTTTAGCCGAAGCTAATTTACCTTTTTCAACTCTTCATAGTTTAAGACATTCATTTGCAACCATAATGGCTGAAAGTGGCGCGGAAATATTAGTGATCCAACAACTACTAGGTCATAAAAAGATACAATCTACAAAAACTTATATAGACCAAAACTATACTCGGAATATAGGAATGGAATTACAAGTGAATAAAGAAGTTTATAAGCATATAAAAAACAGGGTAAAAACTTAAATAATCTTCATCACTAAGTGTTTAATTGCACACTTAAAATATCTATTAATTGGCTTTCTGAGAATCAGAGGGCCTTTTCATTGTCTTATTATACATTTTTTGTTGCAAACTAAGGGCCATTTTACACTACTAACTTTATGAATTTAGTTTTGGAAGAATAGTGGCCACATTTTAAAGTGTTAATTATATTTAGAATATTTAGTTTGAAATCGGAAACAATGTAAAAAGGTGGTGAATGGAGGTTGTTTTTTGAAGGGATCAATAGTAAAAAAGGGTAGCACTTACATGATTCGTTTCGACGTTGGTAGAGACTCAGGTAGTGGGAAGAGAATTCAAAGGGCTAAAGGTGGTTTTAAAACGAAAAAAGAAGCACAAGAATATCTCGTTAATGCCATTAATGAGGTCAATCAAGGTACTTTTCTACAGCCTAGTAAGGAAGAATTTTCGATTTTTATAGAGCGTTGGTTTAATACCTATTATAAAAGAAACGTGGCTGAAACTACAGCTGATATAAGCTGGTGTTTAATTAAAGGTCATTTGATTCCTTATTTTAACAAACAAGTTATCAGCAGCATATCAACCTATCAATTAGATTGCTTTTATAATGAAAAGCTAGAAGAGGGTTATTCTGCTAAGACGATACGTGAATTACATTCACTTTTGAGAAGAGCATTTGAACAGGCGATCAAATGGAGTTTATTAAAATTTAATCCAGCCGTTAATGCCACGCCGCCAAAAGAGAAAATTAAAGAAAGACATACTTGGTCTAAAAACGATATTAAGAAATTTATAGATACTGCTAAATTGAGTGAAGAGGCAACCATCTATATTATAGCAATCTTTACAGGAATGAGACGGGGAGAGATTCTTGGTCTAAAATGGCAGGATATAGATTTTGATCTTAAAAAAATATATGTAACAAGAAGTTTGGCATTTACAAGTGAAAAAGGGCTATTTTTAAAAGATGTAAAAACGAGTAAATCTAGGAGACAAATTTCATTATCTCCTTATATCATTGATGTTTTAAAACAACATCAAGTAATACAAAACAATTTTAAAGAAAAACTAGGAGAAGACTATTTAGATAAAGGTCTAGTGTTTACTTCAATTAACGGAAACTTTAAAGATCCTAGAAATCTTCTTCGGGAGTTTAGTAGGCTAACTAAAAAGGCAGGTTTGATTAAAATATCATTTCATGATTTGAGACACACACATGCTACTTTATTGCTGAAAAACGGAGAAAATCCTAAGGTAGTTTCAGAAAGACTTGGACATAGTCGCGTAGGAATAACCCTTGATTTATATTCTCATGTTACAGATGATATCCAAGAAGAAGCTGCTCTAAGATTAGAAGAATCTTTTTTCAACAATAAATGAATATGTTAATGTTAGGGGATAATAATAAGTGCTAAGATGAGGATCACTGTAAGAAGACTGTTAAAGAAATACGGCTATCCGCCTGATCTTCAAAAAATGGCGTTAGAAACAGTGGTGAAACAGGCGGAATTAATGGCAACTAACTTATAAAGAATAAAGAATTTAAGAAAGTTCTAATCTAGAACTTTCTTTTGTTTTAAAGAAATCTATTATTAAATAATAAAAAAAAGAATTCCGTTTAAAAGAAATTCTCTCCTTAATGGTTGCGAAACCTTCTTAACTAAAATGATTTAATTCTGTTCTATTATTAAGTGATTTTTCTAGATCCTCAAGAACGTCCCACTCTATAAATCCGTGTGGAATGCGGGCAGCATGATTAACTAAAGCTTCTAGTAAGTCTCTTATTTGTTTTAGAGAATTTGGTTTTTCCATAAGATTTACTAATGCGTTATAAGGTTTTTCCTTACTTACTTCCTCACCTAAAAATGCGTTTTCAAAATTTCTTATGGAAGCTATTAATCGTACTTTGGTAGGGTCTTCGTGGCAATATACAGCATTTCGTATATTTTCATTAGTAGTCCATGCTCCATTTTTATTTCCATTTGATAAGGTAGGGTAATCACTATCATGCAAAATTGAATACCTTGAACCGAAATGGTTCAAAATTTTAATTAGTGAAATAATAGTAGCTTTACCCCTCGCGCGTATAATGTGAACATCTTTAAATTGGTCTGGATACTGTGAAATTACATGTTTAAAAGCTGTGTATTCGGTATCTCCTTCAACAACAATTGTATGTCCACCAAAAAAGAATTCAGTTACATAAGGATCACAAATATTTAACAATTTCAATCGTACTTTATCATCATCATTCAACATTATCTTATTGGGTCTATAAACAGTTGTCCCTTCAATTTCTCCTTCAGCGTTTCTCTCTACTCTAATAATTGTTGTGTTGTCTCTAGAGACATCAATAAAAGAAGGTGAGTGTGTTGTGACCATAACTTGCCATTTATTTGTCTTAGGCAAATCGTAAAGAACCCTACACGCTTCTCTAACTGCGTTGGGGTGCAAACATAGTTCTGGTTCATCTAATAATAAAACATGAGGTCTATCATTTTTTGAAGAGGATTCAGAAATATAGCGAAGTGCCGCCCATAACAATGTTCTTCTGGCACCACTACCTTGACGATCAATTGTACTTTGAAATCCTTCCTCTGGTCCCATTAATAATTTTGAACCTGCTTTAAATAAACTAATACTTTTTTCAATATCATCTTCTGGGCGTGAATCAAAAACTACTTTATAACCAGGAAATACTTCCTTTATTAATTCAGATATACCATCTTGTGCTTTGTTAATTTCATCCTGAGATTCGGAAATAATGCTTTTTTGAATTGTTTTTACTTGTTCAAGAAGTTTAACAAACTCGGATTGTTCTTCTTGGTCTATCTTTGGATTAATAAAAGATTTAACCCTATCGTTTATAATTGAGGTTAAAAGTTTAATAATTTCCTTTGACTGAACTTCAGGATCTGAGAAGGCATCTACCTTATGAGGTTGGGGTCTTCTAGAATTAGCAACGTTTGCTGCCCCCCATGGTACTGAATCATCCCATTCTCCAGTTGTCACATTGAATCCTTGTCTTTTTGCTTTCCCGATATTTGCCCAAGTCCAAAGTTCACGGACCACTTTTTCTCCTGAAGTTTCATCTATCCATTTTTCTCCTGGGGAATGATCATATACAACTGTATGTAATTCTATTTTTGGAAGTGCGTGAGATTCAATTTTCCCATTTGGAAAGTCATCTAGGTTTAACTCTCCATTCTTTGACCCATCGCACATTACAACTTCATAGGCTCTTAAAATTGAACTTTTCCCTGAATTATTTGGACCTACAAGCACAACAATTTCATCAAGATCAATAACTACAGGTTTTGGTCCAATACAACGAAAGTTACTTATAACCAACTTACTTAACCTAGGACGTGGAATATTGTGTTTTGTCATTTATCATGTCTCCTTTTACAATATTTTACTTATATAAAGTCTATCATAATTGGAAAAGTAATGTAAAATAGTGTGTGAGTATTAGCTATTTATATAATAATTGAAATAAAGAATGAGTTTATTCTAGAGGGGGATCATAATGCCGATTGATTTTAGTAAATTTAAAAAGAAAGAGGAAGTACCAAGGGATACACATCCTATAAAGATATATGATGGATTAACTAGAAGTGGAGGGCTAAACGACTTGTGGCGTGGTCAGTATTTAGCATTGGAGGAATGGCATGAACTACGTGCTAATGAAAATCTAGTGGTTGGATTAAATACAGGTGGAGGAAAAACAGTAATTGGTTTATTACAAGGACAAGCTTTAGTGAACGAAACACAAGGTAGAGTATTTTACCTGTGCGGTTCAATACAATTAATAAAGCAAACTGCAGATGCAGCTAAGTCCTTAGGGCTAAAAGTTGCTACATACTATAACCGGAAATTTGAAAATGAAAGAGAATTCAATATGGGGGAAGTTCTTTGTATTACAACTTATCAAGCTTTGTTTAATGGATTCAGCCGTTTTGCAAAAGATGATATTTCTGGATTGATCTTTGATGATTCACATGTCGCATCTCACATAATTCGTGATCATTATACTTTGAGTTTATCCGAAAATGAATTTCCAGAAACTTATTCTACACTAATAAACACCGTAAAGGGTTATTACAGCAATGTTCACTCTTCTCAATTGTTCGAACAAGTAGTTGTACATAAGAATGATCCTACAATTCTTTTCATTCCAATGTTTGTGTGGAAGGATGCTTATAAGAAATTAGCACAAGTTATGGTGGAAGAAGGAGTACCAACTGGGCACTCTACAAAATATTCATGGGAGTATTTACGTGATCACCTTGATTTATGTTCGGTTTTTCTTACTTCACACTCTATTGAAGTAACACCCTTTTTACCTCCAGTGCATTTATTGAAATTTATGGGTGGGAATACTAGAAAAATATTTCTTTCAGCTACTGTTCAAGATAATATTGACTTTATTAGATCGTTTGGCTTTTTACCTGGTGAAAAGATAGCACCTAAAACACGAGCTGGGGAGTCTGAAAGATTGATAGTAACTCCTTATGTAAATAAGGAAGTATCGGAGAAATTGTTTGATCATTTATTAGAATATAGCAAAACTAACAAAGTTCTAGTTATTTCAAACAGTGAAAGAAGAGCACGTCGTTGGCGCTCTCATGAAATGACTTTTACTAGCGATGATTTTGCCCAAAGAGTAAGTGAGTTTAAATCAGCTAGTTCGGGCTTGTTAGTGGCTCCTGCAAGATTTGAAGGAATGGATTTTCCAAACGATACATGTAGAACCTTAGTTATTGATGGACTTCCATCAGGAACTGGTCTTCTGGAAAAATTGATGTGGAATTCATTAGGTGAAGTAAAGTCGTTACAAGGTACGATTGCTTCAAGGGTAGTACAGTCTTTGGGTAGGATTTCCAGAGGGAATGACGATTATGGGATTGTTTATTTACTTGGTAATGATTTAGCTGATTGGATTACACGAAAAAACAATAGAAATCGTTTATCTTCCTACATAAGTGCACAACTTGAATTAGGCGAACGGATGACAGAAAATTTATCTTCAATAGAAGAACTTAAGGAATTAGAAAGTTCAATATTAGAAAGAAACCCTAGTTGGGCTGAATTACACCAAGAGGAAATAAAAAATGCTTCTGTTACATCGGAAATAGAGTCAATTGAGGTAGCTCCAGAGAAGGATGAGACTGAGAAGCTTCCAATTGCTGAAGTTAATTTCATTAGACATCTCTGGAATAGGGATTATGTAAAAGCAGCTAGGAAGCTGGAACAACATTTAGATGAGTTGTTTAAACATGATAAGGGCCTTGCTGCATGGCATTCGCATTGGATTGGCTATTGTTATTTAAAAGCTGGAGATGAAATAACAGCTGAAAAATATTTTAAAAGAGCATCAAAAAGCTTTCGTATATTAGGTGCTATGCCAGAGGTAGGAGAAAAAACGGTTGTTTCCCCACTTATTCCTGATAATGAAACACAAGCTGCTCGTATACTTAAAGTTTTGGCAGAACGTGGTGAGATTAATTACGGCTCTTTCTCACAAATGGACGATAGAATCTCCGCCTTATCACAAGTAACAAATGTTTCTACTAATGTCTATGAAGAGGCTCTAAAATGGTTAGGAAATTATCTTGGTTTTCAAAGCACTAGACCTGATCAAGAATCTGGTATAGGTCGTGGGCCAGATAATTTTTGGCTCTCTTCAGAAGTTGCTATAATGATTGAAAGCAAAAGTGAGAAAGGAGGGGTGGCTCCATATTCAAAAAAGGAAGTGGGCCAATCTCATAATCACATAGAGTGGATAAGAGAGGACTATCCTGATATAAAGGTGAACTCGAAACTTATGATTGCTGGTCCAGATGTTGAAGCTGCCCCTGCAGCGAGTCCCACAGAAGAAATGAATGTATGGTTACCTGAGGAAATATATAAGCTTTCAGATCGTATCCGTAAGTTAATCCGAGATACTTGGAAAGAATCAACTCCAGCAACTTTGTACAGTGAGTTAGAGAAAAATCTTATAGAAGCAAATCTAACTCATACAGATATATTAAATTCACTACCTGAAAGACCAATTAGAAAAAGTAGCCACATAAAAATTACAAATGGTTAAAGTTAATAGAAAAAAATTCAACTTTAAATGATATAACACAGATTTCTCATTGGAAACCATATCACTATCGTCTTTACTTTATGCCAATTTTTTGCGCCAAATAAAAATATGAAAAGCATTGAAATGTTATTAAAGTAAAAATCGGTGGCAAATCCTTAATCTAACAAGGTTTATATATCTATCGAATATGTTATGAAAGTCTTTATTAATCAAGTTTGAGATAGAAGATTCAATCGAATAAAGCCTTGGTATATAAGGGAGATACCAAGGCTATTTATGTGCGAATAAGTTTCATGCAAACTCGATTTATATTCAATAGCCTATTTTTTGTAAAAAATTCAAAAGTATATTTAAATGTTATAAATAAGTGTACTATTATAAATATATATATAGTTATTGGTGGGATGAAAATGAGTATTCAAGGATTAACTTTAAAACAGAGTATGTCGAAAAATATACAAGCAATAATGCCACAAGAAGATGATAAATTGGTGTTTGAAGCCAATCTTGTGGGTTTTTTAGAAAATCTCTACGCAAAGCCTGAGGAATCAGAAGAATTTCAAAAAAATCTATTAAAAGATTTCTTAAAGGAATGTTTTCCAAACAATTTTATTAATACAATTGAAAGAACTGACTTAGCTATTTATAACGGTCCTTCTCCAGAGTCAACAGTAGGAATATTAATTGAATCTAAGAGTCTCAAAAACAAAAGTGAAATGATGTCAAAAGTAAATTATAATACTAAGGCATTTCAAGAAATTATTCATTATTACTTAAATGAACGATTGATAAGAAAAAATCTTGAAGTAAAAAAATGTATAATAACAAACGGTTTAGAATGGTTTGTTATTGAAGCCAAAGAAATAGAAAAACATTTCGTTAAAAATAAGAAATTAATTGATTTATATAATAAGTGGCGCCTAGCACAATTATCGAGTGTGAAAACAGATTTCTTATTTAAAGAAGTAATAGCTCCGGCAATTGATAAAGCTATTAATGATGGATTGATACTAGCACACTTTGATTTACGTAATGCTTTAAAACAAAATAAGAAAATCGAGATCCAACAAAATAAACTTACTCAACTTTATAGGTTTTTTACACCTGAAAATTTATTAAACAAAGAAATTTTTGCAGATTCCAATAAATTAAACAAAGGGTTCTATGATGAATTACTTTTTCTTATGGGACTAGAAGAAATTAAAGTTGATAATAAAAAGATTATTCAACGCTTGCCTGCTAATAAGCGTCAATTAGGTTCATTTGTTGAAAACGTAGTTGACAGATTACAAATGAATGATGTTCCTACAGAAAAACAACAGGAAATTGCTATTCAATTAACTGTTGTTTGGGTAAATCGAATATTGTTTTTAAAGCTATTAGAAAGCCAATTAATAGCTTTTAATGGTGAGGAAAAGTATAAGTTTTTAACAAAAAACTTGTTACCAACATTTGATGATATATACTACCTATTTTTTGGTGTTCTTGCAAAAAAAGTTCATCAAAGAAGTAGCGAAATGCAAGAAAAATTCCCACAAATTCCATATTTAAATAGTAGTTTATTTGAAGAAACTGAATTAGAAATTTCTCGTGATGGATTAGGAATCGATCGTCTAAGAGAACATCAAATTACATTTTATTCAAAAACAATATTAAAAGGTAAAGATGGAAAAAGAAAAACCGGAAAAGTTGAATTCCTGACTTATCTGTTTGATTTCTTGAGCGCATATGATTTTTCCACTTCAGTTAGACATAATAAAAAAGATAAAAATAATTTAATAAACGCTGCAGTACTTGGATTAATATTTGAAAAAATTAATGGTTATAGAGAGGGTTCTTTCTATACCCCTGGACGCATCACAATGTATATGAGCCGGAAAATTATTAGAGATGCTGTGGTGGAAAAAATAAATGAAATCAAGCGTTGGAATTGTAAAAATATTTACGAAGTACAATTTAATATAACATCATTAGATGATGCTAAAGAAATCAACAAAATTATTAATACACTTAAAATTTGTGATCCAGCAGTAGGTTCAGGGCATTTCCTAGTATCTGTGTTAAACGAACTTATTGCTATTAAAAGTGAGCTTCGAGTTTTAATTGATCATGAAGAACGATCAATGAATGATATTCGTTGTACGGTAGTAAATGATGAGCTTATCATTCAAGATTTTAATGGCGACAACTTTACTTATAAGAGAGGTAATCCAGAATCTGAGCGCATCCAAAAAGCTATTTTCCTTGAAAAAAGAAAATTAATTGAAAACTGCCTATTTGGTGTTGATATCAATCCTAACTCAGCTAATATATGTAGATTGCGTTTATGGATTGAGTTACTTAAAAACTCTTATTACTACCTTGAAAAGGAATCAAAAACACAGCAGTTAATCACTTTACCCAATATTGATATTAACATCAAAGTTGGTAACAGTTTACTTCATAAATTTAGAGTTGATGATAGTTTAGATAAAAGATTTTCTCAAATAAAAAATTATACTCAACTTGTTTCTGATTATAAAAGCACTAATAATAAACGAAAGAAACAAGATATAATAAATCAAATTGATCAAATTAAACTGAATTTTTTATCAAGTATTGAAACACCTGAATTACGAAAAGTAAAACGATTGAATAGTAATCTAGCAAAAGTAGGTCAGATAGATCTTTTCGCTTCTAAAGAAGATGTTAAAAAACAGCGAGAAGAAATTTTAGAAATTGAGAAAAAACTTAATAAAGCTATGGCCGATTTGGAGCACTCACGTCAAAATCCTCTTTTTCGTAAAGGCTTAGAATGGCGCATGGAATTTCCTGAAATTTTAGATGATGATGGTAACTTTGTTGGTTTTGATGTAGTAATTGCTAATCCGCCATATATATATTCTTCTGAAGGCGTTTTTAGCACTTCCGAAAAAAGATATTTTGAACAGGAATATCCATTGAGTAAGTATCAGGCAAATACTTTTGGACTATTTTTAGAGTTGAGTTTTAAAATTTTACGAAAAAACGGACTGTATTCAATGATTATACCTAATACGTTCCTTACAATCGGTCAATATAATACAATGAGAAGATATATTTTGGAAAACACAGGAGACGTATTCATTTTAAATTCACATGATAAAATTTTTGAGGATGCCTCTGTAGATAATTGCATAATTAGTGGTAAAATTTCATCACCATCCTTGGTTGAACTAGCTGAACTGCAAAACGAAGAAGTAAATGTAATTAAAAAAGTAGGACCAAATGAATTATTAAAGCACCAAGTTTTTAATCTCTCAGTATTTAAAGAAGGAAAAAACCCTTTAGACATTTCTACAATAATTAAATCCATAGAAGATAATTCGAAAATCCTTGAACCTAATTATGCTATTGTCCGAGATGGTTTGAAAGTATATCAAAAAGGAAAAGGAGAACCTAAACAAACACATGATGATAATGATTTTAAAAAATTAAAAAAGGATAGGGATTGGTTTTCACCCCTCAAGGTAGATAAAAACTACTGGGAAATTATAAAGGGCGAACACATTGATCGTTTTAAAATTTTTAGAGGGAAAGAATATATTCGATATGGACGTCATTTAGCAGAACCTCGAAATCCAGAAATGTTTATGGGTGAACGCCTTCTTATTCGACAAATTCCTAGAAAAGCTGCTTATTCATTAACAGTAATGCATACAGACAAACCTATAATGCACGAACGAAGTTTAATTGCAATTCGTAACCTAAAAATTAATTCCTATTTTATCTTAGGTGTTTTAAATTCCAAAGTAGAAAGTTATTATGCTATCCATAAATATGATTTTCTGCAGCGGAAAACTTTTCCTCAATTACGTTTGTATCAGATAAAAGAATTACCGATACCAAATGCTACCCAAGAGGAACAAGTTCACCTTTCCAATCTAGTAGAAAAACAAATTGCATTGCATACAACTTCTCTTCCAACAGAAAACGAAAGAGAAGAAATGACTAATTTAGATCATGCAATAAATGAATATGTAATGGATCTTTACAAATTAAACCAAGAAGAAAAACAAGTTATTAGGGACTTCAAAATTGAATAAAACATTTTGAGTAAGATTGTTTAAGATTCACTAGAAAAAATCTTTGGATTTTTTAAATCGTATCTGTATTATCTTTATTTAGTCCAACACCTCAATTATCCGCTATCAAGAGCAGAGAATTGAGGTGTTTTTTGTGATTATAACTAAAATTATTGGAAATTATATCGCATAAAAGAAAAGGGATTTTTCTTAAGTATATATTTTTAATATTCACTTTAGTTAACTAAAGGTGAACCAAATGTGAACCAATGCAATAAAAACATTTTATTTCAAAAAAATTTACTCTTTATAAATAAAAAAAACCCTTGATTATCAAGGGTTTTCGACTGTTATTTATGGTGGAGACTAGCGGGATCGAACCGCTGACCTTTTGGCTGCCAGCCAAACGCTCTCCCAGCTGAGCTAAGCCCCCATATCTGTCCTGACAAATTGAATTATATATTCTTAGAAAATAAGCCGCAAGCTTTTTTGGCTAATTTTGCATAAATATATTCTCATTTCTAACAATAAAAGAAATAATCTAAAGCTTTGTCCAAATCGGATAAAGCTTTTTTACATGAGGCTTTCTTACCTGTAAAAAACAGTAATTCAAATTGGTATAGACAACTAGTCCTAGTACTGCAGAGGACTTAAGTTCTGTTTTAACAACATGTGACAGGAACCTCCTTTTTTCTACCGAAAAGTGTCAAAGAAAGAAAGCGCTACCAAAAAAAGAGGAGGCTAGAAAATTGAACGCATTTAAAATGATTCGTTTTTTAATTTTAGCTGCTGTATTGATCGTTCCGTTGTTCAGTGGAATGGGGAAGAGTGATTCTGTTTCTGCGGAACAAGGTAATAATGGGCATTTAATCATTGCACAGAACATTCCACAGCTAGATGATGAAATCAAGGGGGAAACCTTTGATCTTTCAGCTTTATTAGCTTATGAGAATGGTAAATATGTTGAAGTGAAAGAAAATCTTAAGTGGGGATCTTTGAATAAAAATGTAGCATCAATTTCAAATGAAGGTGTCGTTACGTTAAGCGGCCAAAGCGGCAAAACATTTATTTTTGTTACAAATGGTAAATCTTACGACAGAATCGGTATACATGTAAAACATGGTGAAGCAAATTTTGACAAGCAAAAAGGGCATAAATATGACATCATTTCTAATGCTGTACGTTCTATGTCAGTGAAAGAAAAAGTCGGCCAGATGTTAATGCCAGATTTCCGTAACTGGAATGGACAGCCTGTTACAGAAATGAATGATGAAATTAAAGAGCTAGTTAAGAAATATCATCTTGGCGGAGTCATCCTGTTTCGCGAAAATGTTGTAACAACAGAGCAAACGGTAAGACTTGTTGATGAGTATAAAAAGGCAAATGAAGATTATGGCTTACTCCTTTCAATCGACCAAGAAGGAGGAATTGTGACACGTTTGCAGAGTGGTACCGATTTCCCAGGAAATATGGCGCTTGGTGCAACAAGATCAACAGAACTGGCGGAATCTGTCGGATATGCAATCGGATCAGAGCTTCATTCTTTAGGAATAAACATGAATTTAGCGCCTGTCTTAGATGTGAATAACAATCCTGATAACCCGGTTATCGGAGTTCGTTCGTTCGGTGAAGATCCACAGCTTGTTGCTGACTTAGGAACTGCTTACACAAAAGGACTGCAAAATTCAGGCATGGCTGCAACTGCAAAGCACTTTCCAGGTCACGGAGATACTGCAACAGATTCGCATTTAGGACTGCCTTCTGTCCCACATGATAAAGAGCGTCTATTAGAAGTAGAACTTTATCCTTTTCAGCAGGCAAT
Organism: Fictibacillus arsenicus; assembly: GCF_001642935.1. Taxonomy (NCBI): domain Bacteria; kingdom Bacillati; phylum Bacillota; class Bacilli; order Caryophanales; family Fictibacillaceae; genus Fictibacillus; species Fictibacillus arsenicus. Next base: position 2,926,774 of record NZ_CP016761.1, on the reverse strand, counting down.
GAATGAAGGGATAGATGCAATAATGACTGCACATGTCACTTTCCCTAAGATTGACCCGACAACAGTTATTTCAAAAAAGGACGGAACAGAAATTGCGCTGCCTGCAACATTGTCATACGAAGTCCTAACAAACTTAATGAGAAATGAAATGGGATTTGATGGTGTCATTTCTACTGATGCATTAAATATGAAAGCAATTGCAGATCACTTTGGTCCTGTTGATGCTGTAATTCGAGCGGTCAATGCCGGTACAGATATTATCTTAATGCCTGTAGGGTTAGAAGAAGTGGCTTCTGGATTATATGAAGCAGTAGAGAAGGGTGAAATTACTGAAGAAAGGTTAAATCAGTCTGTTGAAAGGCTGCTGACATTAAAAGCTAAGCGCGGAATTTTCAAACAAGTAACGGAAACTCCAGTAGAGGAAAAGATCGAACATGCAGAAGAAGTGGTTGGAAACATCACTCATAAAGAAACAGAACTAGAAGTTGCCCGGAAATCGATTACTTTAGTACAAAACAATGGCTTGTTGCCTGCTGATAAAAATAACCTAGACTCTGTTGTAGTTATTGGAAACACATATAGTGATAGTCTGCAAAAAGCTCTAGCTGAGCATCACTCGTCAGTAGAACTGATTAAATCAACACAGCCTCTAAGTGAAGCGCAATTAACGAAGGTAAGAAATGCAGATTTAGTCGTTCTTGGAACATACACATTCAATGTATCTGGCCGTTCACCATCGTCTCCTCAAATGCAGATGGTAAATCAAGTTATTCAGGCTGCGCCTGATAAGACTGTTGCTGTAGGAATTAGAAATCCATATGACATTATGGCTTTTCCGGAAGTTACTTCTTATATCACTCAGTACGGTTTTAGAGATGCAAGTTTCAAAGCTTCGGCAGAAACTATTTTTGGTTTAAATAATCCGTCAGGAAAGCTTCCGGTAACGATTTATAGAGATGCTGATTCGGTTCTTTATCCATTTGGACACGGTTTAAGTTATTAATAGAGGAGGAATATCGAGATGAAAAAATGGGGATTGTTTTTAACAGTTTTGGCTCTGGTAATTAGTATGCTCCCAGGTACACAAATCCTGAACGCAACGAAGGGTGAAAGCTTTCAGCATAGACAAAATTTCAAGACTGGTCTTGAAATGCTAATGAGTGATCAGGTATCCCTTTTAGAGGGTAAGAATGTAGGCTTGATCACAAATCCAACAGGTGTTGATCGTGAATTGAACAGTATCGTTGATGTGCTATACAATCATCCCGACATCGAACTAAAGGCGTTATATGGTCCGGAACATGGAGTAAGAGGAAGTGCCCAGGCGGGTCAGTACGTTGAGTTTTATACAGATCCCAAAACAGGACTTCCTGTATATAGCTTATATGGGAAAACAAAAAAGCCAACTCCTGAAATGCTTGAAGGCATTGACGTATTGGTCTTTGATATTCAGGATGTAGGGACTCGATTCTACACATACATCTATACGATGGCTTATGCGATGGAAGCCGCTAAGGAAAACAATATTCCATTTGTTGTATTAGACAGACCTAATCCGCTTGGCGGAGAACAAGTAGAAGGGCCAGTATTGGATCCATCTTATTCATCGTTTGTTGGTCTTTACCCAATCCCATTAAGACACGGGATGACGGTTGGTGAACTTGCGAAACTTTTTAATGAAGAGTTCAATATCGGTGCTGATTTGGAAGTTGTTGAAATGAAAGGCTGGAAGAGATCTTGGACATATGAGGACAGCGGACTCGAATGGGTGCTTCCATCTCCAAATATGCCAACAAAGGATACAGCTATCACTTATCCTGGTGCAGCCTTAATTGAAGGAACGAATGTTTCAGAAGGAAGAGGAACAACGAAACCTTTTGAGTTGATCGGAGCTCCTTTTATAAATGGGGATGATCTTGCTAAAGCATTAAACGAACAAGCACTTCCAGGAGTGAAGTTCCGTTCAGCATCTTTCATACCATCATTTTCAAAACATGTAGGTAAACTATCTCATGGGGTAGAAATACATGTAACAGATGAAAAGTTATTCCAGCAAGTGCTTACTGGAATTACATTAGTGAAAACGATTCATGATATGTACCCTCAAGACTTTGCTTTCCGTGCTGAAGACAGTGCAGGTAAATCTTTCTTTGATTTATTGATCGGAAATGGATGGGTAAGGGATGCTATTGAATCTGGAAGTTCTGTAGAGGAGATCGTAAACCGCTACCAAGATGAATTAAATGATTTTAAAGAAACAAGGAAGAACTATTTGCTTTATTAATGTACGGGAGCTAAGGCTGAACACTTGGCCTTAGCTTTTTTGTTTGAATTTTCTGACTGGTATAGACAACTAGTCATAACAATGATACGCTTGGCATAAAGTGATAAAGGGGAGTGGACATGAAGCCGGGAGTATTATTGCATGGAGATTATATAGATGAGAACGGATCTCTTGTTAAAAATGGCTATCTTTTTATTAAAAACGGAAAAATTGAATACGTTGGCGGAGTGAACCCATTAACGCAGGATGAAGAAGCAGAGACTTATGGGATGCCTTCAGGTTCCATTATAATTCCAGGTATGATCGACATTCATATTCATGGAGCGTCAGGTGCAGATGTGATGGATGGAACAGAAGATGCTTTATCAATTATGGAAAAAGCCTTGCCTGCTGAAGGAACAACTTCATTCTTGGCGACAACGATGACAGAAAATCCTCTTTATATTGAAGAAGCATTAGAACAGACAGCATCCTTTATTGAAAACCAAAAACCTGGATCAGCTGAAATTGTTGGAATTCACTTGGAAGGACCATTTATTTCTCCTAAGCGTGCAGGTGCTCAGCCAAAAGGATTTATAGAATCGCCAAATATAGAAATGTTTAAAAAGTGGCATGAAAGAGCTAAAAGTCATATTCGATTAGTGACACTTGCTCCAGAGATGGAGGGAGGTCTTGATTTAGCTTCCTATTTATCCAGCAATGGAATAATCGCTTCAATTGGCCATAGTGACAGTACTTTTGAAGAAGTTAAAGAAGGAATTAGATCGGGCATCTCTCACGTTACACATCTATTTAATGGAATGAGAGGTATGCATCATCGAGACCCTGGAGTTGCCGGTGCGGCACTTATTCAGAAGGAATTAAACGTTGAGATGATTGTTGACGGTGTGCATGCCAGCCCGGAAATGATAAATCTCGCATACCATTCAACAGGACCAGACCGTACAGTTCTCATTACAGATTCCATGCGTGCTAAAGGGTTAGGTGATGGAACTTATACGTTAGGCGGACAGCAAGTAACGGTGAAAAACGGAAGAGCTTATTTAGAAGATGGTACACTTGCAGGCAGTATTTTGAGCATGAATGATGCAGTGAAAAACATGATGAAATTTACGAACTGTTCCATTGCAGATATCGTAAAAATGACTAGCGTGAATGCTGCGAACGAATTAAACATTTATGACAAAAAGGGAAGTCTTTCAAAAGGAAAAGATGCCGATATAACAGTATTAACAGAAGATTATAATGTGTACATGACTTTTTGCAGAGGAGAACTTGCATATCGGAGAAAGGAGGAGAAAGTTTGAAACTAATAACGGTTTCAGATGAAGAAGAACTCAGCAGAATAGCGGCAGATATATTATTTACAAAAGTAAAGTCTGCTAAAAGATTAGTTCTTGGCCTCGCAACCGGTAAAACGCCACAAGGCATGTACCGCTACCTTTCAAAATATAGTAAAGAGTGTAAGCAAACTTTTCAACATATACACACTGTTAATCTGGATGAATACGTGGGATCCACAACGTACCACGCTTACATGGAGGAGCACTTATTCAGACATATTGATATTCCCAGAGACCAAATTCATATTCCAGATGGTGAGGCAGCTAGTTTAATAGAAGAGTGCAGCAAATATGAACAGATGATTAAAGAGCTTGGCGGCATAGATCTGCAAGTGTTAGGTATCGGTGAAAATGGCCATATCGGTTTTAACGAACCGGGTACCAGTTTTGATGCAAGAACACATGTTGTACAGCTTACAGATTCTACATTGAAAGCGAATGCTAAATATTTTGTTGACAGTGAACAGCCTAAACAAGCGATTACCATGGGGATTGGAACGATACTGGAGAGTAAAGAGATTCTTCTACTCGCAATCGGTGAGAGGAAAGCGAATGCTGTAAAAGAGCTTTTTAAAGGATCATTAAGTGAAGATATACCTGCAACAGCATTAATAAATCATCCAAATGTTACAGTGCTTGCGGATAAAGGTGCTAGAAAGCTTTTAGATAAGGAGAGTTGACCCATTTTTATGATTGATAAAACATCACCCCTGCCACTTTATTTTCAGATAGAAGAGGCGATCAAGCAGAAGATCGATAAAGGAGAATGGGAGTCTGGCAGCATGATCTCCTCTGAAAGAGAATTTGCTGAGAATTATGAAGTAAGCCGAATGACTGTTCGTCAAGCCATCAACAATCTAGTCAATGACGGATATTTAACGAGGCGCAAAGGTAAAGGCACTTTCGTTTCCGGTAAAAAAATAGAGCAAAAATTATTAGGGCTTACAAGTTTTACAGAAGATATGAAAGCAAGAGGTTATAAACCTGCATCAAAGCTCGTATCCTTTCAAACGGTTGAAGCAAACCATCAGCTAGCCAAGGCACTGGAGATTTCACAACATGAAAAAGTTTACGAGATTAAGCGTGTTCGTCTTGCGAACGAAATACCGATGGCAATCGAAACAACTTTTGTGCCTGTACAGCTTATCCATTTAAATGAGATTCATATAAAAGAAGGCTCCTTGTATTCTCAGGTCGAGAATGCAGGCTTCCATATAGATTATGCAACTCAAAGTTTAGAAGCTTCCATTGCCCGAGAGGCAGAAAGTGAGATTCTGGAGATTGCCAAGGGCGCTCCCGTCCTGCTTATTCAAAGGCAGACTTATTTAACTACAGGGAAACCGCTTGAAGTGGTCCATTCAGTTTATCGAGGTGACCGATACAAATTTATGATCGATATGAAGCGCTAAAGCGTTTTATATAAAAAAATGAAAGCGTTTACGTGAAGGGGGAAGGAAAAAATGGGGAAAGAGCAGCAAATGGCTCACAGCATCATTGAAAAGCTGGGTGGCGTATCCAATATCCAGACATTGATGCATTGTATGACAAGAATCAGGGTGAATTTACATGACCCGTCAAAAGCAGACCTAGCAGGTTTAAAAGACGTGGATGGGGTTTTAGGTGTCGTAGAAGATGATACATTGCAAATCATTGTCGGTCCTGGAATCGTCAACCGTGTCACACTTGCTATGAGTGAAGAAACAGGTATGAACATTCATTCAGTTGAGGAAGAAACAAACCCAATGGACTTAGAGCAGATGGCTCGTATGAACAAAGATGCCATTAATAAGAAAAATGCTACGCCATTTAAACAATTTTTAAGAAAGATTGCAAGTATCTTCATTCCGTTAATTCCTGCTATCGTCGCTTCAGGTTTGATTGCTGGGATTACGAACGTAGCGATAAGAATGGGTGCAGATCCAGAATCTGCATTTATACAAATGTTAGGTTTGATTGGCTGGGGTGTTTTTAGTTATCTAGCCGTTTTTGTAGGGATTAACACGGCCAAAGAATTTGGAGGAACACCTGCATTAGGTGGTGCAGCGGGGATATTGATCATCAACCCGGGGCTTGCAAATATTACGCTTTTTGGTGATCCGCTTGTAGCTGGACGCGGCGGTTTAATCGGAGTTATGCTTGCAGCTGTATTTATTGCTTTTTTAGAAAAACGTATCAGAAAGTTTGTTCATCCATCAATTGATATCATTGTTACACCTACACTTGCGTTATTAATTACTGGTTTTGCTACACTTTTTGTTCTTCAGCCTGTAGGAGGCTTCTTGTCAGACCTTATCACTAAAGGATTGTTGAATTTAATTGATATTGGCGGTATATTCTCTGGACTTATTTTAGCAGGTACATTCTTGCCATTAGTTGTAACAGGACTTCACCAAGGTTTAACACCTGTACACATGGAGCTTATCAACACAATCGGAGATGACCCGTTATTGCCGATTCTTGCAATGGGTGGTGCCGGTCAAGTAGGTGCTGCGTTTGCCATTTACTTCAAAACGAAGAACCAAAGACTTCGTAAAGTAATAAAAGGCGGTCTGCCAGTTGGTATGCTAGGTATCGGTGAGCCATTAATCTTCGGTGTAACACTGCCGCTTGGACGTCCGTTCTTAACTGCTTGTTTAGGGGCTGCAGTAGGCGGAGCATTCCAGGCATTCTATGAGGTTGCTACAATTGCAATCGGTGTATCTGGAATCCCGCTTGTGTTCTTAGTGAATCCAAATGAAATGGTTCTCTATTTAGTAGGATTAGTCATTGCTTATGTCTTTGGATTCTTGTTCACATGGACGTTTGGATTTAAAGAAAGCATGGCAAAAGACATCTAACCAGGAGTGAATGACTTTTGTGTTATGGTATATCCATTTATTTAAGTGAACCTGATTCTCTAAATAAAGACTGGATTCAGAAGGCGGCTAAAAATGGTTTTCAGTACATTTTTACCTCTCTTCATATTCCAGAAGAAGAGGGATTCTCTTTTGTTGAAAAAGTTAAATGGCTGGGCGAAACAGCACAGGATGTTCATATGGAAGTTATGGCTGATGTTTCGCCAGCTTCACTTGAGCGGCTGGGTCTTAAGTTTGAGGAGCTTCCGCTGTTAAAAGATTGGGGTATATCTGGAGTGAGAATGGACTATGGGTTCACAGCTAAGCAGATTGCTTGGCTGTCCCATTCTCTAAAAATCGGATTGAACGCTAGTACTGTGGATGAAGCTCAGCTGTCAGATCTTCTGGATGAAGGGCTTTTGCCAAATCAATCAGAAGCATGGCATAACTTTTATCCGAAACCGTTCACCGGCATTTCTAAGCAAGCATTAAAAGATCGAAATGCATTGTTTCATCGTTTTGGAATAAGAACGATGGGATTTGTTCCCGGAGACGATCGATTAAGAGGACCTTTACATGAAGGTCTTCCAACGATTGAGGATCATAGACATATCTCACCTTTAGATGCAGCTTTAGAACTTCGTGAACTTGGTACCGATAAGATTTGCATCGGTGATCCTAATCTCTCAGAAGAGACCGCAAAAGGATTTAGCTATTTAGCTGATGGTACAGTACCGATTTATGCTTCTTTTAATAAGGGGTATGAGCATTTTTGGAACAGCACCCACACGAATAGGATGGATCCTGCTCAATATGTTATACGATCTGTAGAATCGAGGGGTATGGTCGCTGTCTATGAGCCTGATCCTTCATCCGCTTATACGTTCGAGAGAGGCTTGATTACAGTGGATAATAAGCTGTATGGAAGATATTCAGGCGAACTTCAAATTTGTTTAGAGACTCTTCCGGCTAGTCCAAAAGTGAATATAGCCGGATACGTAAGAAAGGAAAGCGAGTCACTATTGAAATGGATCGGAAGCGGACAAAAGTATATTTTCTTAGATTAGCAGATATACGATATTAGGAGTTATGAACAAACACCGAAGGGAGAACGTGATGGATTTAACAAAATTGGCTACAGAAAAAAGAAACCCAGACACAATAAATATTGATGAACTTTCAACTTTAGAAGTGGTCAAAAAAATACACGAAGCAGATCTTGGCGTAGCCAGCTGTATCACCCCGGTATTATCTAAAATTGGCACGGTAGCAGAAAAAGTGGTCGAGGCTTTTGAAAATGGTGGCCGGCTGATCTATATAGGCGCAGGTACGAGCGGAAGACTTGGTGTATTAGATGCATCAGAATGTCCGCCGACATATGGAACCGATCCAAATTTGGTAGTTGGTATTATCGCAGGAGGAGATTATGCCCTTCAGCATGCTATCGAAGGAGCAGAAGACGATTCCGAGCTTGGTAAGAAAGATTTACAAAAAGCAAATGTAACTAAAAAAGATGTTGTTGTTGCGATAGCCGCATCAGGAAGAACTCCTTATTGTCTTGGTGCGATGGAATATGCGAAGGCTCAAGGAGCGTTCACAGCTGCTGTGGTTTGTTCTCTAAATTCACCTATGGAAAAAGCTGCAGATACGAGCATTACGGTTGTGACAGGACCTGAGGTGGTTACAGGTTCAACTCGCATGAAGGCAGGGACTGCACAAAAACTAGTACTTAATATGATCAGTACAACAAGTATGATCAAATGGGGAAAAGTGTACAGCAACCTAATGGTTGATGTTCAGCCTACTAACGCAAAGCTGAAACAGCGTGCCAGAAATATCATTATGGAGGCAGTTGGGGTATCAGAAAAGGAAGCAGAACAAGCTTTAAAAGAACAGAATGGAAACACGAAGGCAGCTATCTTTCAGCTTGTAACTGGAGTTTCACCAGATGAAGCAATAACACATCTGGAACAGCATAATGGAAGATTAAAAGAAGCGATCAAAAACTACACTTAAAAGTGAAAGGGGTAGGTTGTGATGTTGGGATTTTTACAGCGTATTGGCCGTGCACTGATGCTGCCGATTGCCGTTCTTCCGGCAGCGGGGTTGTTATTACGATTTGGCCAAGATGACTTATTAGGTATTCCTTTTTTAGCTGCAGCAGGTAATGCGATTTTTGGACATTTGGCTTTAATTTTTGCGATAGGTGTTGCTGTAGGTTTGTCCAGAGATGGAAGCGGAGCTGCAGGTCTTTCAGGAGCAATTGGCTATTTTGTATTGACAGAAGGTGCTAAATCGATCGCAGTAGGGACATTAGAATTCGAAAAGTTCGATATGTCTGTTCTGGGGGGGATTTTAGCAGGTGTCATCGCAGGGCTCTTATACAATAAGTTCTATAATATAAAATTGCCGGAATGGTTATCTTTCTTTGGCGGAAAACGATTTGTGCCAATTGTAACCGCAGGAACGATGGTTCTTCTTGGATTGGTTTTTGGATTCATCTGGCCATCTATTCAAATGGGGCTAGAAAATGTCGGAACATGGATTACAAGTGCTGGAGCAATTGGTGCAGGAATATTTGGTTTCTTCAACCGTCTATTAATCCCATTAGGTCTTCATCACGTATTAAATAGTTTCTTATGGTTTGTATTTGGTGAATTCACTGGTGAGAATGGCAAGGTCACAGGAGACCTTTGGAGATTCTTTGCAGAAGATCCTAAAGCAGGATTCTATATGGCAGGATTCTTCCCGGTTATGATGTTCGGCTTGCCAGCTGCTTGTTTAGCTATGGTTCATACAGCGAAAAGGCATCGTAAAAAAGCGGTTGCTGGGATGCTGGGCAGTATGGCACTGACGTCATTTGTAACGGGAATTACTGAGCCTATAGAATTTGCATTTATGTTTTTATCACCTTTGCTTTATGTAGTTCATGCACTTTTAACAGCAGTTTCTATGTCAGTTGCAGTATTGTTTGATATCCACCATGGCTTTACATTTTCGGCGGGGGCAATTGATTATTTCCTCAATATTGGAATCGCTCAAAATGGATGGCTGCTGCTGCCAATAGGTGCAGTATATTTTGCTCTATATTATGCCGTTTTCCGTTATTTAATCGTAAAGCTAGATTTAAAGACGCCTGGAAGAGAAGATGAAGATGTGATAACAGCAGAAGCAGCTGCAACAGGTACATCAACCGATTCAAAATATGATACGGCAGCTGATGCATATCTTTCAGCTCTAGGCGGTAAGGATAACATCGTTCAGCTTGATAACTGCATTACAAGATTACGTTTGCAAATCAAGGATATTAGCAAAGTGGATGAAGAAGCACTCAAAAGAGCTGGATCAAAAGGTTTAATAAAACTTAATAATCAAAACATCCAAGTAGTAGTGGGAGCAGAAGTTGAGCCAATTGCAGACAGTATGAGAGAAAAGCTGTAATAAAAGAAAACACCGTTCCCAAAGGAATGGTGTTTTTTCTCGCTTAAGCGTTCCAATAACCGCTTACCGGCGCATTGGCTGCATATCCGTATGGGTAAGGACATGGATACGAATACTCGCAGCAACTCCCGCTGTACGAAACGGCTCCGACAATAATGAGCAGCACGAATAGTACCACATAAAGCGTAAAGCTATCAGAACAGTACTTTCTCGACGACATGGTTTCACTCCTCTTCTTGCACTATGAGAAGCCGATTTCTCTCCTCATCCCATTTTATGCAGACAGGTTAAGCATAGAAACGTGATAGGTGCGGATTTATAGAAACCAAGTGTCAGTTTAGTAGTTTACTTATAGGCTTCATCTAGAATGATATAAAGATAGTCTGCAAATTCACCTTTAGAGAACATTGTTACCTCATGTACACCGCCAATATCGTTCCATACAAAAGCAGTATCGGTATCTGTTGTTTCTTCAACATCTGTTGGCAGACCAGCTAATTCTAGTGCCTTTGTTTTATCATCATCAAATAAGATTTCTTCATCAATTACCGAATAAACAAGACGAGCGGCTTTTCCTTCAACAAAAGTAACAGCAAACTTTTCATTTTGGTAATAGTTAACAACAGCTGGAATAAAGTTCGAAGTTCCAGAATAACGAAATTGAATTTTTTCAGTTCTTACGGGTTCTCCCCACATATTGCTGACTTCTTTTTCCGAAAGGTTTGTTACTTCACTTGCTACAAATTGGTGATGGCTTGTTAAGTAATCTTTTTCTTCTTCATCCTGATTTTCGTTCGTTTCATCTTCTTCTGAAGTATTTTCTGCATCATCAGCTGCTGCAGTTTCTTCTGCTTCTTCATCACCTGAAGCGGCAGGCGGAGAAGGTTCATCCTTATTATTTTCTGCTTTCGTCTCAGCAGTTGTCTGATCTATCGGTTTATCATCATTAGAACAAGCTGAGAAGGTTAAAAGCACAGCGCATATTAATAAAATTATTGGTTTTTTCATAGTAGATCCCTCATTATGTAATTCGATTTTTTAGGCTTTTCACAAAGATTTTTACTTTTCGGCTTCTTTGAAAAGTTGATTGAAGTGTAAGGTGCGAGACTCCGGCGGGATTAGCGGGACAGGTGAGACCCCGTCAGCGCGAAGCGATAGGGAGGCTCACCGCACGCCCCGCGGAAAGCGAGTACCTGAAATGGAAATCAACCCTTCCAAGAGCTACAAAGATTACATGAATAGTATTTATTTAAAACAGACAACAATAATGGTAACAAAAGAAACAGTAAATTGAAAATGAAAAAGTTTGGCAGATTAATAAACATTTACAGATGGAGAATAGATGACATGTAAGCTGATCAAAATCATAAAATAATGTTAACGAAGAAGCTAAATAAAAAGACATAGTAATTATATCAGCTTGCAACGAATTAAACTCATGGAAATATTTCATTTTGTTAACAAATCATCTACAATAATGGTAGACATTCACCAAAAGGGCAAAATGATGAAAGGCAGGTGTGGTGGAGGATGCAATATATTGTCTATGATCTGGAAATGACTAACCGATTGTCTGAAATTATTGAGATTGGCGCAATACGAATGAAGGTAGTAAATGGAGAACTAATGCATCTTGATACGTTTCAATCCTTTGTTCAGCCGAAAATGGATAAATTAAATACACGCATAACAAATCTTACAGGTATAACAAAAAAAGATTTAATTTCGGCTCCTTCTTACACTGAAGCCATTGAAAGCTTTCGAGCATGGATAGGCTTAGAAGACTATTATTTATGCTCCTGGGGACCTGAAGATAAATGGGCTCTCATTACAGATTCTACTTTTCACCAGACAGATATTGAATGGATTATTAATCACAATGATCTGCAATTCCATTTCAGTATGCTGCATGATAGTGATAAAGGATTTCGCTACGGATTATCACGGGCCCTTCAAACATTGGAACTAACCTATGAGGGTTCTAAGCATCGGGCGTTAGATGATGCAATTAATACTGCTAAAATCCTTCAAAAGATTTTCAGTAATGTTGTCTTTACAATTAATCCAGCTTCTTACATGGAATCTAAACTCTTCGAACCTGAAAAACTAGTATATAAAACAAAAGCTGAAGAGGAAATCTCTCCATTTGCTTCATTATCAAAGTTATTTAACTAAAGTAATTACACAGATATGCGTAAACTTGTAAAATATGTAAGTTAACAAAAGAATTAATAATAGGACTTTGTTCCTGAAAATACGACCGATTTCGACAAAAAGCATTAGGTATAATGGGTTAAAATCCATATAAAGTAAGATATGTCGTCATTTGACGAATTGTTTTTGTAGGAAAATGACCTTAGTTTCGATAATAATGATAGTGGGGGGTGTTTATTGGTGAACACTACATATTACATTACCAATAAAAATAATCAGTTGCTGGAGTTATTAAATACGATTGATTATTGCTTGAGTGATGCTCGGCTAGAAGAAGTGGATAGAATCATACGTCTTAAAGAAGAATTATTAGCTAACGATGGAATACATATTACTCCGGAACAAATTAATAACATTATTTCTTTGTTATTATCTTTTGTTCCTATGACTGTTAAAGAAGTAGGATGACAATTTAAAGCGGCAGCAATAAAAGGACCTCCATCCATCGGAGAGGTTCTTTTTTTATGTACTTTTTAATTTTTCGAACACCTTCTATTGGTTTTGGGGGTTGTTTTATTATTTATGGTAAAAAAATTAACAATTTTATATACTTATAGTAGAAATTTGAATTTTTTGATAGTTATCAACTTAATTATCGGGGAGACTAAAGTATGTTTCGGATAGAAGATCAAACAGAGATTAACACATTATTTAATGGATTTCTCGATATGATGTTTTTAATGAAAGTAGTGGATGAAGGAAAGAGATTTCAATATGCAGCAGCAAATGATTCAGCTCTTAAATTTGCAGGCATCAAGAGGGATGTTATTGGCAAGTTTATGGAAGAGGTACTTGATAGGAAACTAGCTGAAGAACTGCAAGAGGTCTATGAACAAGCGGTATTCTCCGAAGAATCGATTCAGTTTGAGACAGAAACGTTCCATAAGGGTATACTGCAAACTGCCGTGACATGCTTAACCCCTATACATAATCAACAAGGCGAGTGCACACATTTATTAGCATCTGTTAAAGACGTTACCGAATCCAAAAGCATCGCAGAAAAACTAGAAAGATCTGAAGAACAATATCGTATCCTTTATGCAGAACAAAAAAATGCAGAATCCTTACTTATCGGCCAAAAATTAATATTAGAGATGATTGCAAAAGGATGCAGCTTGAAGGATGTGTTTAAAGCCATTTCTTTAAATTTTGAAGCAGCTATGCCACAATCAGAAGTTTGTATTCATTTGGCTAATGAGCGGGATAAAAGACTTGAGTATTTCTATTCAGCTAATCTGTCTGAATCATTCATTCAAGATATACATCAGATTGAAATAAGCTCTGCTGAAGAGAGCTGCGGCAGAGCGGCGTTCACATACAAGTCAGTTATTTTAATGGATATAGGGAAGGAATTGAAAAATGATAAAAAGAAACGAATGGCTTTGCAGCATGGAGTAAGAGCCTGCTGGAGCAATCCGATTCTATCATCTTCCAATCAGCTACTTGGAATCTTAGCCGTTTACTTTAAGGCACCTTCTTCCCCTGATGAAAAAGAATGGGGAACAATGGAAGCGTTTTCGCATCTCGCAGGATTAGCGATTGAACAAAAGCAGAAAGAAGAAGCACTTCGAAAAAGTGAAGCTAAATTCAGAGCGATGACTGAAAATGTTACAGACCTAATTGTCACACTTGATACGAGCGGAAAGGTTAAGTATACGTCACCTTCTTATAAGCTTATTTTTGGAGCAGAAGCCAATCTGGGTAACTCTTTTCTGACCTATACACATCCGGAAGATATTCCCGCGGTATCTGATAAATTTCGAGATCTTTTAAATGATAAAAAGCCGTTAGAAGTTCAGTTTCGTTATCTTCATGCAGATGGCCATTACGTTACGATTGAAGCCAGGGCCATGCCAGTGCTGAAAGAATCAGGTGATATTGAGAACATTGTTGTAGTGGCAAGAGATATTACTGAAAGAAATAAACACAAAGAACTTATTAAAAGGATGGCATATCAGGATCAGCTTACAGGCTTGCCAAATCGAAGATCATTCACAGAAGAATTTGAAGGTCACCTACGGAACGCTGAAAATAAAAGTCAGCAGCTGGGAGTCCTGTTTTTAGACTTAGATCGTTTTAAATTTATTAATGACTCACTCGGGCATTCTTTTGGCGACCTCGTCTTAAAAGAAGTTTCTTTAAGATTGAAATTGTTCACTAGAGGTTTTGGCAGAGTGTATCGGATGAGCGGTGATGAATTTACAATCATTCTTGAAGATATAAACGAAGAGAAGCTTAAGAGGAAAATGACTAATCTTCTAGAAATATTTTCGGAACCTATTTTTATTAAGGACGAAATGATACATATTACAGCGAGTATAGGTGTTTCTATATTCCCCCTAGATGGTCACGACCCGAAAGCTTTACTGAAGAATGCAGACCTTGCTATGTACCGAGCGAAAGAAGATGGTAAAAATACGTATCAATATTATAAAAGTGCGCTAGACAGCAACAGTTATGAAAGACTGCTTATGGAGAATGAACTGCACGGAGCCATTGAGAATGATGAACTGCTGCTTCATTATCAGCCAAGGTTTTCTATAGATCGAACATCTATCATTGCTTTGGAAGCCTTAATTCGATGGAAACATCCTCGCTGGGGGATGATCTCTCCTGGGGAATTCATTCCCTTAGCTGAAGAAACAGGGCTGATTACTAAAATAGGAGCATGGGTTATTCGCACTGCCTGCAGACAAACTAAAGAGTGGATGGATAATGGATATCCTCCGGTTAGAATAGCTATAAATCTATCTGCTAGGCAATTTTTGCAAAGAGATCTTGTAGCATCTATTCAATCTGTTCTGAAGGAAACGGGTTTGCCTCCGGAATTCGTAGAGCTTGAGATTACGGAAAGTACATTAATGAAGTATGAAGAAACTATACTTTTCTCCATCGAGCAATTAAAAAAAATGGGTGTGCATTTTGCGCTGGATGATTTCGGGACGGGTTATTCCTCAATGGGGTATTTAAAGAAATTCCATATTGATACATTAAAGATCGATCAATCATTTATAAGAGGAATTGGAACAGAAACAGATGATTCTGCCATTGCTACTGCCATCATCACTTTAGCTCACTCATTAAAAATGAACGTTGTGGCTGAAGGCGTTGAAACAGAAGAACAATATAATTACTTAAAAGAGAAGAACTGCAATGAAATACAAGGATTTTATACGTGCCGGCCGATGGAAGCTGAAAAAATTGAGTTGTTGATTATCAATCATATGACTAAGGTAAAAGCAATCAAACCTATTACGGTTTAATGAAAAAAGGGGCTTATTACAAAGCTCCTTTTTTACACTTTCTTTTCTTTTTCTGTTTTTTCCTTTAGTTCTTCCATTTCTTTTTTAAACCTTTTTGTAAGGGAGTCTTGATTGCCGTATAGGAATATCATATCTCCTTCTTGTATTTCAGTAGTATAGCTGTCCTTCCTTAATGTAACATCACCGCGTTTAATAAATAGCACCAGCATATCATCTTCTATTTCAATAACGTCTTTTAATTTCTTGCCGATTACTGATGAGTTTTTGTGGATAGGCAGTTCAATAACGACGTCATCTTCATCAAAATACATAACATCACGCAAAGGCAGATCAGCTAAATTGTATTGTTTTTCAAGATGTCCTTCAAACGATTTCTCCAGATAGCGTTTAAACTTCGGCATACTCAGAATGAGGTAGAGTCCTATAAGTGCCAATGTAATCATCCCAAGTTCAATAGAGCGAAACTCATCAGATAATATATTGCTTATCGCAGAAATGACTACAGCAAGAGAGAAAACACCAAAGAGTATAAGAAAAGTGCTCAGTCTTCTTCTGATTGGATGTTCTAAAATTAATTCTGATTCTCCCGTAGTAAATCCTGTAGCAGTAAACATAGAGATAACCTGAAAACGGGCAATTTCTTTTTTTAATCCTGTAAGTGTAAATAAAAGAACATTGATTTCAATAACGACTGCAATAATTGCAAAATAAAGTAAAGTAAACAAAAAACCCACGAAGGCACCTCCGACTTATACTTTCTATCCTCTTATACCCTAAAAAATCTATATGTAATGATTCAATTTCCCCTTTTCATAAAAAATCGATGCTTCACATATAGTTTTGTACAGGAGGGGATGTAGATGACAGGCTTTCTTATTGCTCTATTACCGGCAGGACTATTATGCGGAGGAGTGGCATTGCTCATACATTCATTTGTGAAAAAGGACACCTATCACTATGATAAAGATCACCTTTGGGAAGATGCACCGCAAACTTCAGAAGATTATCGTCTTAAGTAGCACATTCATTACTTGATATTTTCCTCCATTATGGTAAAAAGTAATAAAACAATAATTAGAATTGAGGACGCAATGTGAGGAAAGTATCAAAAAAGTGGCTAATTGGAGGAGCAATACTTGCCATCCTTTTATTTGCTATTTTTCAAGCAGGAAAAACAGAAGGTTCTAATAAGATAAAGACAATAAAAATAGTCGCACTTGGTGATTCGTTAACGTATGGCGTAGGGGACCCTTCAAAGACCGGATATATTGGCGTTGTACGTCAAAACATCCAGAAGCAAACCGGCAGAAATGTAATTGTAAATAATTTCGGAATTAGCGGACAACGATCAGACCAGCTTTTACGTCAATTGGACAATGGCGTCGTAATAAAAGCCCTCAAGCAGGCTGAATATGTGTTTGTATTTATAGGGACAAATGATTTTAGGCATGCTGCTGGCTGGAACTTCCGTCAGCTTCCGCAGCAGCCGCTCTTACTTGGAAAGGAAAAGCTGCGCAATAATTTGAGTAAAACACTTGCAGTCATTAGGGAAAACAACTCCTTTGCACAAGTATATGTTCTAGGTTTGTATAATCCATATTTTGGCGAGGAATATGATACTAAAGCTCCTGAAAGTATACGTTCGTGGAATGAAGCAATTATTGAAGCAAGCAAAGAAAGCACATTAACGAAATACATTTCTACGTATGAACTTTATGAAAATATTGAGAAAGACATGTATTTTGCAGATTCTTTACATCCGAACCGAAGAGGTTATTATAAGATGGGGAATTGGGTTTATAATCAGTGGAAGCCATAAGAAAAAGCTGACCAATTTGGTCAGCTTTCTTCATGCTATTTTTTAAATTGAGTATCTAATTTGCCGTTCATGTCAATTAGGAATCCAATTTCACGGCCTAATAACTCACCAAGTTCTTTAGCCTTTTTTTCACTTTCATTTTTTATCTGCTCAATCGTTAATTCACCTTTTAATTTAGAAGCACCCACGATAATGCTTAAATCACCTTTTTCATAAAATACGATCTTCATTTACAATACCTCCCTGAAAAATAGAACCTTTTACATAATTCGCTTATTTGTTCATGCTTATGGGGTAGAAAAGAAGATTTGGAAAAACCTTCATGATGAAACATTTAGATGGAATAAATATGCATGTTCAGAAATCTTGACAAATTTTTATGTATGTTGATAAGATTAAAACATGTTAATATGATTCGCTGAATTCTTTTGTTCTATTCTGAACTTAAAAGAAGCGGGGGAACCACAACTTTGGCACTATGCCTGGGATGAATTTGTTAAAAGCAGAAGGGATAACTCTCAATTCCCTAATCCGACAGCTAACCTCGTAAGCGTTTTTGGAGAGAGAGCTTATATACATGGGCTAAGTCTATGTGTTGCAGTGTACCCCACGGAAAATTCCTCTCTAGTTTTCGTGGGTTTTTATATGCAAACAAAAATTTAGGCATGTATTAGGACACACTCCTCATACTATAGTAACAATAGTAAGAATTTTCTAATAAAGGGGGATGCGTTTATGAAGTTATCAACAAAAATCTTGATTGCATTGGCACTTGGGGTTGTTGCGGGACTTATTCTTAACTTAGCCTTGCCAGATGCTTTCGCCACACTCGATAAGTATGTATTGAAACCAGTGGGAACATTATTCTTAAACCTTATTAAAATGCTGGTTGTACCAATTGTGTTCTTCTCAATCGTACTAGGTACCGCAGGATTGGGTGATCCTAAAAAATTAGGACGTATCGGTGCGAAAACAATCGGTTTCTTCCTTGCTACTACAACAATCGCCATCATTATTGCAATGGCTTTAGCACTCATTTTTAAACCTGGCGTAGGTGACTTTGAAACCGAAGGAGCTAAATTTGAAGCTCAAGAAGCTCCAGCTGTAACAGATACTTTGTTAGGAATTATTCCTACTAACCCTGTTCAGGCTATGGCTGACGGGAACATGCTTCAAATCATTGCATTCTCAGTATTTGTAGGATTCGCTTTAACGATGCTGGGAAGCAAAACAAAGGGTATTATGGATTTAATTGAACAAGGTAATGATATAATGATGTACCTTGTTAACCTTGTTATGAAGTTCGCTCCATACGGTGCTTTTGCTTTAATTGCTTCAGCAATTGGAAGCCAGGGTATGGATGCGGTTAAAGCGATGGGTCTCTACATGACTATCGTAATTGCAGCATTAGCGATTCATTCCGTTGTCACTTATGGTGGATCTGTTGCATTCTTAGGTAAAATGAATCCTGTTAAGTTCTTTAAAGGCTTCGCACCTGCAATGTCTGTAGCATTCAGTACATCAAGTTCTAATGCTACCCTGCCTATCTCAATGAAAACAGCACAAGAAAACCTTGGAGTTCGTAAGTCTGTAAGCGGTTTTGTTCAGCCACTCGGTGCTACTATTAATATGGATGGAACAGCTATTATGCAAGGGGTTGCGACAATCTTTATCGCACAAGTGTATGATGTGAACTTAAGTATTGGTGCTATGCTTACGGTTATCTTAACTGCAGTATTGGCTAGTATCGGTACAGCAGGAGTTCCTGGAGTTGGGCTTATCATGTTAGCGATGGTATTAAACTCTGTAGGATTGCCAGTAGAAGGTATCGCATTGATTCTAGGAGTAGACCGTCTATTGGATATGCTTAGAACAGCGGTTAATATCACTGGGGATGCTGCTTGTGCAGTTATCGTTGACAAAGGTGAAGATAAGCATGTTGGGGAAAGAAAAGAAGAAGCAACTGCTTAATAAAAGTAATTAAAAGCCGCAGGAATTTCCTGCGGCTTTTGTTTATGCCAAAATCCCTAGTTTAGTAAAAATGAGTAAATAAATGTAAGCATAAACGGAACTTCATGTTAAAATAGATAAATACATAATGATGTTTCGGAGTGATATTTTTGGAAAAATGGCTTGAATTAATAATACTTGCTGGAAAAGTTATTTGGGTGCAGCTGCAAACCGTTATTAATCCCGTTGTTGAGTTAATGGAAAGCGGCATGAATTCTTTTTGGTTCGTGTTTGCTTTAACTGTACTGACAGGCTGCGTAATCATGGAGTTATTAAATAAAGCTATTACTTTTTATCAGGCGCATAATTTCATTCACCGTAAGATGGTCAGGGAGCCTGCCCGTGATATTGAATTTAGCCTCTTTATTAAGACCCTTTGGCAAACAGACCGATCTAAAGGGCTAGTAGCAAATGCGAAAGCTGCCAAAAGCCGATACTTACAGTTTAATTTACAAGAGAGACTATTTATTCAAAATAACTTGCAGCAGCGAATGAGATTCCTAAGAAATAATCAGCCTTTATTTTTATTGGCAGCACTTCTAACAGGATTATTCTCGAGCATTGCAGCAAATGTACTCCCTATCAATTCTGTAAGTTTTACGGGAGAAAGTGTTTTGAAAACTGTCTTATTCTTACTTACATGGCTTTTTATCATGCAATCAAAATATGTTTCCATGAAAAAGCAGACCTATTACCATCTTGCCTGGATGCAAGAGACGAACAGGACTGCAGCTGTTGACTTAATTCAGGATGATGCGGCTGTATCTATCAATGAAAGCAACCCTACGTATTAACGCGATACGTAAGGGTTGTTTTTTATCCAAAAACGATAGGGGAAATATACGGCTTCTTCCGCATATTGAATGCCTATCCTTGGTCCGGACGCTATATCATGTGGCTCGATTTTAATTTTTTCTTTAATACTTATTCCGCACGTATTCATTTTTTGACCAGAATGCTCCAGTGAAAACCCCATACTTTTTGAAAGCTTGCCAGGACCATTTGTGAGCAGAACCTCTTTTTTTATCCTGCCTCTCCTTTCTTTCATGATTTCTATTCCTTTGACAGGCTGAATAGCTCTAATTAAGATCGCTTCGGGTTTATCTGCCGGACCGGACACAATATTGAAGCAAACATGCATGCCATATATGAAATAGGTATAAATTGTTCCCGCTTCATGGTACATGACTTCAGTTCTTAGGGTTCTCCGGTTTCCAAAAGAATGGGCTGCCCGGTCTTCAGGGCCTAAATAAGCTTCTGTTTCGACAATTATGCCAGAAGTTAAACCATCTCGATTTTTATGAATAAGTTCCATACCAAGAAGTTTTTTTGCCAGGTCTAATGTTGGCAGATTCCATAAATCCATTTTTTTCTCCTATTATGTATGACATGAGCATGATATCAGTAGAATAACTTATAGAATTTGTAGTATTATGTTACCTTTTGTCGGAGTTTTGCAAACGTAAAAAAAAGGAAATCATAAGTTTAGAAAGAAGTTTTTATAAGCAAATAAATAGGAGGCGTTTAATGTGGATGGTTGGGTTAATGAAACAGGAATTTATCAGAATCTCTCCAAAAGACGCTGGGAATACTGGGAAGTGAGCCAGCACGGAGTAAAAACAATGGTTTCATGGCTTTGCTGGAATGCGCCTAACTCTGTTTATGAACAATGGAGTAAATCTGTCTTACATTAAACGAAGTACTTTTGAAGTTCCTTTCTCATGGAAGGGACTTTTTTATTTTCCTGAATGCTTGAATCTTCCTTAAGATGGTTAAAATGGTTAAAAAAAAGGAGATTGAGGAATGAATCATAATAAAGGGCAGTTGAGAAGAGCTGTAGAAGGAAGAAAACAGCGTTTGATTCAGCATCTTATTCATAAAGGGCTATATGGCTATGAAGATCATAGACACTTAACAGAATTCACATTAACAGAATTAGAATCAGAGTGGAAAAATGCTCAGCTTTTAGGAAGAGAGGATCATATAAGCTAAATAATTTTAAATATTTAAAAAATAGATACTTCTTTACTTTATTTTTGGTATAATATCCCTAAGGGTAGGGAAAAGGGTTTATTTTTACGACAAAATAACAGAAGAAATACCATAAATCGTTTGATAAAGGCAAATTCACTGAAAAGTGGGGACGCAAAGCTAAAGGGGCTTCATTTCTTATAATATGCCAGCCAGCTACCTTACGAATCATTATCCTTCGATTTATGAAGTAAAAGAGGGAGGATATGTAAATGGAAAATCAAATTTTGTTCTTATCTTGGTCGGTGGTCGGTTACTATTTAGCAATTTTATTTTGTTTCGGATTGCTTCTGTATTTTACAGCGACAATGGTAAGAAAAGATACACGCATTATTGATTATTTTACTAATGTATTGATCATTATAGGTGCAATTGCATGGGTGGTTATCACGAGTTAGCATTAGATTGGAAATTTCCAAATTTTTAGTAAGGATATACTCTAAAGCCCCGCGTTATAATTGATGCATACATGGAAGGGGGCTTTAACATTGAAATATAAAGAAAGACTTAATCTCTCTGATGAAGATAAGGAGTTACTAGTCGAAGCGTTACTTAGCCAGGGTTATGCATATGAGGTTGTAGATTCTGAATTAAAAGATCTTGAATATGAGCTGAAACCGGGCTACGAATCAAAAATGAGAAAATTGAACGTTTTATTAAAAAAATTACATAGCTAAATAATAAAGAGGTTGACTTCAAAATAAATTTTTGAAGTCAAACCTCTTTTTATTTGACTGTTTTCGTAAACATTGTTGCTATTGAATATTTTGTTACTTTTCTTCATTGACAAGTTGATTGGAGTGCAAGGTGCGAGACTCCTCGAAAATGAAAATCACATTTTCTTCGTGCGATTTAACGCTGTCGAAGCTTTCCTTGTCCTGCGGGATCAGCGGGACAGGTGAGACCCCGCAGGCGCTTTGCGCCGAGGAGGCTCACCGCACGCCCCGCGGAAAGCGAGCACCTGGAGCGCAAATCAACCACTTACAAGAGCAACAAAGATTGTAAACCTTTTATCGTCCATTTTTCTTTATTAAGTATCTAGTAACCCTTTTCTTCTAGCTTCCATCCGCCACTCAGCTTCTTTTACTAATCTTCGAGGCAGTTTTCCTCTATTTTTCAAGAAAGACCAATATGTTAAATACTGTGGCGGTCTTGAAACTGGGGAAACATTTCTAGCATACTCCCACCAAGAGATTTCATTTGCTTCGAGACGTATAAGAAAAAGATCGTCACCTTTTACCATATAACTCACTCCTGTCTTGCCTTTCATTACCCATAGTATGGACCGATTTAATAAAAATAATCGAAAAAAAATCATGGCAGTTCAGTTTATGCAAAAAGGTGCATTTTGATTAGGACAAAAAGTAATTTTTTAGTTAGGCAGGATTTAAGTTATGCAGCTTGAATCTTTAAAATACATAAAGGATGGAAGAACGTGCTGTGAAAAAGAGGAGGTGGTCCGGTTGGAGCAGGTACTCATGTTTTCATCGCTTCTGGCCCCATTAGTTACTGCACTTATGGAGCTGTTAAAACGTACTTTCCCGATTCCTAAGAAATATATCCCTATTAGCAGCTTTTTTGTTGGTTTAATAGTTGGAATTCTTGCTTCCCCTTTTACCAATATGGATGTTGAGTTAAGGCTATGGTCTGGAGGAATAGCAGGCTTGGCAGCAACTGGATTGTATGAAATAGGGAAGAAAAGTAAAAAATCAAAAAGAACATGCTAAGATATTCAAGTTGATGTTATTTTAAGCTGTTATCATAAACATTGTTGGCTATTAGGAGTGGTTGATTTTCCGCTCCAGGATGCTCGCTTTCACGGGGCGTGCGGTGAACCCGCCACAGGAGACTCGCACCTTGCGCTCCAATCAACTAGTCATAGGAGCGTACTCCAATCTTTTGAAAATGATTCTTATTACAAATGTTTAGAATTTGTAAGACAGTGAATAGATTATAGTAAGAAAACAATGACGGGTGGTGGATCTCTTGAAGGCTTTTATAGCACTATGTTTTGCTGTTATGTTGTCCTTTCTATTTGTCCCTAACATCCCAGATCAAGTTAACCAGAATTCCAGTTCGAAGGAAAAAGCTATCTCACAGCCAGTAAATGCTGAAGAGAAAAAGACTGGAGAGAAAAAAATTCCTGAATTCAACGAAGATCTTGCAAAGAAAAATGCAAGCCTTTTCATGGAAGCTTTAAAACAGGAAACAGATGATAATTATAAAGTACTAAACTATTCTACAAAAGATGAACTTATAACTTATTTAACTAACTTTGTTTCTGAAGATATTGCTGCATACTATACAGATGGTTTATTTGAAGAAAGGGAAAGTTCTTTGTATATCATTCCGACTGAATTGCCTCCTTGGTTAGAAGAAGAGGAACCAGTAAATATCAAGCAGCTTTCTGATACATCTTACCGCGTTTATCAAAAAAACAGTTCTGATCTTTACGGTATCTATGAAATTACTCTTGGATATGAATATATTGACGGCAAATGGATCATTACATTTGCTTCAGTGGATTAAGCATGGGGCTACCCATGTTT
The DNA here is from genome assembly GCF_001642935.1 of Fictibacillus arsenicus. Lineage (NCBI taxonomy): Bacteria > Bacillati > Bacillota > Bacilli > Caryophanales > Fictibacillaceae > Fictibacillus > Fictibacillus arsenicus. The sequence continues at coordinate 2,902,986 of NZ_CP016761.1, read as the reverse complement.
TTTCACGATTAGAACAAACATCAGAATGAACGATTAAAACAAATGGACTTTAAATGTTGTGAACTTTACAATAGAGGAAATAGTCGAGATGGAGTAGTGCGATGGATATTATTACATTTAAAGATTTCTATAACAACACCGTACAATTGTCGTTTTCTGACCACCCATTTTCTGATACTCCAATGCATGTGTGGTGTATTTGTAAATTTAAAGACCAATGGTTATTAACCGAACATCCAAGGCGAGGTATAGAGTTTCCCGGTGGAAAAGTAGAGCCAGGTGAAACGGCAGATGAGGCAGCAGTCCGAGAGGTTTATGAAGAAACGGGAGGTCGAGTTTCTGAATTAAAATACATTGGCCAATATTACGTAGACGGAAAAGGCGGAAAAATCATAAAAAATATCTATGTGGCTAACGTAGATAAAATTTTATTGAAACATCGTTATTTTGAAACGAATGGTCCAGTCCTGATGAGTCAACTTCCTGAAGATGTAGCAACCAGCAAAGCCTTTAGTTTTATGATGAAAGACCAGGTATTGTCAGAAAGCATGAGGTACGCTCTCGAACATTCCCTGGTCTGATCAGAGTTTATGAATGGTGCTTTATAAGTTTGCTCTCCAGGTACTCGACTCCTTGATACATTACCGTAGCCATTAAAGCAATGATTAAAAGGCTCATTAAAACAAGTGTAAAATTGAACACTTGGAATCCGTAAATGATCATGTAGCCTAATCCTTGTTTTGAAACAAGAAATTCGCCAACAATAACACCCACCCATGATAATCCGACGTTTACTTTCAGGGATGAAATAATACTTGGAAAACATGCGGGAAGGATAACCTCTTTAAAACATTGTTTTTTATCTCCGCCAAACGAACGGACAACTTTAACATAGTTTTCATCAACGTTTTGAAAAGCCGTATACACGACAAGTGTTGTGATAATAACCGAGATGAGAATGCCCATTGCTATGATCGATCCGAAATTAGGCCCGATCGCAACTATCAGAATAGGACCTAGGGCAACTTTCGGCATAGCATTAAGAACTACGAGATATGGATCTAATACTCTTGATAAGAAAGGGGACCACCACAGAATTGCGGCTAATAAGGTCCCGAACAGAGTCCCTAGAATAAACCCAAGAACAGTCTCTCCAAGAGTAAATGCAACATGGATATAAAGTGAGCCGTCACTTGCCTTCTCTAGAAACAGAGACCAGATTTTAGATGGAGAACTAAAAAGCAATGGATTGATCCAGCCTTGTTTTGAAGAGATTTCCCACATCGAAAAAAAACTTAGAAAAATGAGCAGCTGGACAATCCGGATGTTTCGTTTTTCTTTTTTTATGGATAAAAGAAACTCAAGATGTTTCTTGTTCGTGATCGTTTTGCTCAATGTGCTCCAACTCCTCCCATATTTGCTGAAATGTTGCTGAAAAATCAGGGTGCTGTCTCGCTTCGAATGGCAGGAGGCTTTTTAGAGTTTCTGGAATTTTAAATGTGCGGAAAATACGGCCGGGATTGCTTGATAACAATATGACATTATCACTCATCGCAATTGCTTCTCCAATATCATGGGTAACAAGAATTGCCGTTTTACCGTGTTCTTTTAGAGTAGAAGATACTAAGTCTTCCAGCTTCAGTTTTGTTTGGTAATCTAAAGCTGAGAATGGCTCATCAAGTAAAAGCACCTTAGGCTGGGTTGCTAAAGTTCGAACAAGTGCTACCCTTTGCCTCATTCCGCCTGAAAGTTCTGAAGGGTATTTACTCTTTGTATGTTCAAGTCCGATTTCTTTTAATAAACGGTAGGCCGCTTGAATGTGTTCGGCTGTATATTGATTTCTGAGCTTTAGGCCAAGCGTAATATTATCTTCAATTGTCTTCCATGGAAAAAGATAATCTTGCTGAAGCATATAGCCAATCTTTGGATGCGGCTGATTGACTGGCTGATTGTTAACCATAACCGATCCAGCGGTTGGGATTAGAAGACCTGCGATAATAGATAGCAAGGTGGATTTTCCGCATCCGCTTGGACCGAGAATGGAAGTGAACTCTCCTTCATTTATTGAAAGTGAAATATCTTCTAAGGCCGTTGTGGCGGATGTTTTTGAAAAGTAAGTTTGACCTACTGATTTTAGCTGCAAAAAAGCCACGACGATTCCTCCTGTACTTTATTTAATAGCTTTCTTCGCTAACGTTGTATCAACGAGAACATCATAATCGATCTTTTTAGGAAGTTCACCAGCCTCTTCCATTATGGTTTGCAGATTGTTCCACTCTTCTTCATCCAATATCGGATTTAATGCAAAGCTATGCTGGCTCTTATAACGATCGACTACTGTTTCAATTAATTCGACAGGGGTATCTTCAAAATATGGTGCGATGACTTCAGCAATTTCAGCAGCTGAATGGTTTTCTACCCATAACTGAGCTTTGTATAAGCCTTTTGTGAATTTCTCAAGAGTTTCTTTGTTTTCTTTCATGTAACTTTCTTTTGCCATGAAAGTCGTGTAAGGTATTTTCCCCGATTCTGCCCCAAAGGAAGCAACGATGTGACCTATACCTTCTTGTTCAAAAAGACTTGCTTGAGGTTCAAACAATTGAACGTAATCACCTGTACCAGAAGCAAATGCATTAGCGATATTGGCAAAATCGATGTTTTGGATCATTTTCAGATCATTCTTAGGATCGATCCCGTGTTTCTTAAGGCCAAATTCACCAGCCATTTGAGGCATACCGCCTTTACGCTGGCCTAAGAATGTACTTCCTTTTAACTGTTCCCATGAAAAGAAATCGGGCTTTTTGCGTGCCACTAAAAAAGTGCCATCCGTTTGCGTAAGCTGTGCGAAGTTGATTACAGGGTCTGTAGATTCTTGAGCGTGAACATAAATCGTTGTTTCTGAACCTACAAGTGCAACATCAGCACCGTCTGACAGTAAAGCAGTCATCGTTTTATCTCCGCCCCAAGTTGTTGTTAACTCAACGTTAATCCCTTCATCTTCAAAAAAACCTTTTTCAATGGCTACATATTGAGGGGCGTAAAAGATGGAGCGGGTAACCTCTGCTATACGGACTTTTTCTTGTTTAGAACTGGAAGTGCTGCAGCCAGCCAGAAGCAAGGAAAAGGCAAGCAGGAAAGTAAACAGTAAAGTGAATTTCCTTTTTATATGTTTCATTGCAATCCTCCTGCACAAATAGGGATGAAGTCATGACTTTTATGTAATAATGTATGTGATTACTGAAAATGTGTGTTTACCCACTAAATAAATAAGGAGTGTCGGAATGAAACGAGCAAAAATCATAGAATGGCAGCGATTTCCTTCCCCACATCCAACCATTAGATTGTATGTTGTAACGTACTTAAATGACGGATTGAGAATAAAAGGTCTGGCTGCTCTGCCTGAGGGAGAAGGCCCTTTTCCGGGATTTCTCTATTTAAGAGGCGGTATTAAGTCAGTTGGCATGGTTCGTATCGCGAGGATTATTCAATTCGCATCACAAGGATTTGCAGTTATGGCTCCATATTACAGAGGAAACTTGGGTGGAGAGGGAAACGAAGACTTTGCTGGTAAGGATCGTACAGATGCCTTTGCTGCATTTGAAGTGCTGAAACAATTTCCAAAAGTTGATGACAATGAAATCCACGTGTTTGGCTTTTCCAGAGGCGGACCGATGGCATTGTTTACTGCCATGAAGTACCCTGAAATCAAATCTGTAGTTACTTGGGGCGGTGTAACAGATATGGCTGTCACTTATGAGGAAAGAGAAGACTTGCGGCGGATGATGAAGAGGGTAATCGGCGGCACCCCAGAAAAGTATCCTGAAGAATACGAATGGCGGTCGCCCTTGTATTACTGTAGTGAATTGCAAGTCCCTCTACTGTGTATCCACGGAATGAAGGATGAAAATGTGAGTGTACAGCACACACTTAAGATTGAAAAAAGGTTAGGAGAACTCGGGAAACCATGTGAAACTTGGATCTATCCCGAATATACGCATTACTTCCCGCCAAAAGAAAACAGAAAAATAACATATGCGCTATGTGAGTGGATGAAGGAGCAAGGAAAAGGAGCTGAATGAAAACAGCTCCTTTTATTGATGTTTTACACCTAACATACTGGCTAAATGAGACAAGAAGATATCAATTTGAGCGTTAAAGTTTAAATCTTTTTTATTAAGGAAGATTGTGGCTATATTTATCCCATCGTTAAAGGTTATAAAATACCTTGCGATTGTATCTAAAGGGTATTTGGGGTTGAATTCACCTTTTTTTACGCCTTCATCAAATAAATTCATAAGGTGTTCAATGGCAAATTCATATCGTTCTTTCATGTAGATTTTTTTCTCGGGCAGCAGTCTATTGATTAAGAAGTATTCGATTTGTACAGCTCCAAACAAATCTTCTGTATCATCAGCAGATTTATAATCTTCAAAATCCTTTACCAATGAATTCCAGATTGAAGGATGTTTAGCTATATCTTTAATTTCTTTACTGTAAGTCCGATTTGAATCTTCTAATATAGATAAAAACAAGTCTTCCTTACTAGAAAAGTATGAATAAACACCGCCCCTGCTTAAATCGACTGCATCAATTACATCTTGCATGACAAAGGCTTCATATCCTTTTTTAATAAATATCTTTTTTGCAGCCTCCAGAATGCTACGCTTCCGCTCTTCTTTGTGGCTCTCCGTTACTTTCGGTGACATATGGTTCTCCTTTTTTCCTTTTAGACTGTGCTCTTAAAATAAAAGCTATCACACTTATAAAGCACAATCCACTAGATGTAACTATAAAGATAGGGATTACTCCGAATAAATTTGCTAAGAATCCACCAGCAATAGGACCGACTAAAGAGGAAAACGTCATGATGCTTCCGATTGTACCGAATGTACGGCTGGTCATGTGTTCTGGAGTTAGTTTTAATACATTGGACTGAAAGGGAATAAAAACATAACCAGCTCCAACACAAGCTAAAAATGTTATAGAAGGTGCCCAAAACATAGGATTGGAAAGATTATAATCAGTAAGGATAGCTAGACTTCCAAATCCTAAACCGAGTGTGAATATTCCTCCTGCCATAGCCTTAATTGCATTTTTAATTTCAAACTTACTCAAGATGATTCCAGTAACTAAAAATCCTGCTCCAGAAGCGGTCATAACAGTACCAATTAATCGTGGTGATACTTCTTTTAATTCTCTAAAGAGAGTAACGAACTGTGAATCTGACATCTGAATAACGAACATGGTAACAGCCATTAAAAGCGTTCCGTACATAATAGCAGGAATACCCTTAATAAATGAGAGGCCATCAAGCATTTCTTTGATAAAGTTCTTCTTTAGCTTATTCTCTTCGTGTTCTTCATTTAGAATTTGTGAAGGGTTTGCTGGAATCTTAAGCAGGAGAAGAACGGATAGTAAAAAGGTTATTGCATCAAGAAAAAAGATGATCTTGAAATTCCATAGTGCAAGAAGAAGGCCGCTTACTGCAGGTCCGATTATTTTCGTGCCGCTCTCAATTATGGAACTGATTGAGGCAGCTTGCTGCATGTGGTGATCAGGCACAATTTCTTTTAGCTTTCCGTTTTTGGCCGGTGTAAAGAGAGCCGAAAAAATACCTAAACCAAATAATAAAGTATACACATGCCAAAGTTCATTAGCAAAAACGAGACCAAAAATAATGAAACCTCTTGCCGTATCAGAAATAATCATAATGTATTTGCGTTCCCAACGATCAGCCAAGACACCTGCTACAGGTCCTAGTAAAGTCATTGGGAGGGCAAGAGATAAGATTATTAACGAAACTTGTAGTGGTGTGGCTTCCCATTTAAGTCCCACAAGCGTAAATACAGCAAGAATTGACAGCCAGTCTCCAAGATTGGAAATCAGTTGAGCAGAAATTAAAAATTGATAAGGTTTGTTTTTTAATAATTTTTCCGATTGTTCCATGTAATCAGCTCCCAGTTTTTAAAGTGACATCCATGTCGTTATTATAAATGACATCCATGTCACTTTACAACTGTTTTTTCTAATAAATACCAAAAACCCTCCCGCTGGATAAGGGAGGGTTGATTTAAGATGATTAAGCGAGTGGTCCTGCTTGCGTGATTTCAGAAGAAACGGATTTGAATTTTTCAAAGTTAGCATTAAATTTAGCAGCAAGTTCTTTTGCTTTTATATCATACTGTTCAGGGTTATCCCATGTTTTCTTTGGCTGAAGAACTTGGTCAGGGACACCAGGGCAATGTGTTGGAATGTGAAGTCCGAATACAGGATCTACAACAGTTTCAACAGATGTCAGTTCACCCTCAAGTGCCGCTTGAACCATAGCACGAGTGTAAGATAAATTCATACGGCTTCCGACACCATATTCACCGCCAGACCAGCCTGTGTTAACAAGGAATACTTGAACATTATGCTGATCGATTTTCTTGCCTAGCATTTCTGCATAAACAGTTGCAGGCAACGGAAGGAATGGAGCACCAAAACATGTTGAGAAAGTTGCTTGCGGTGAGGTAACTCCTCTTTCAGTTCCAGCAAGCTTGCTTGTATATCCAGATAAGAAATGGTACATCGCTTGTTCTTTTGTTAATTTACTGATTGGAGGCAATACTCCAAAAGCATCAGCTGTTAAAAAGATAATTGTATTTGGATGACCTGCCACACTTGGCTGAATGATGTTTGGAATGGCATCAACAGGATATGCCGCTCTTGTATTTTCAGTTAATGTGGAATCCTTATAATCCGCAATACGAGAATCATCATCGATCATTACATTCTCTAATACACTTCCAAAACGAATGGCATTCCAAATCTGCGGCTCTTTTTCTTTGGAAAGATCGATTGTCTTTGCATAGCATCCGCCTTCGACGTTAAATACTCCAGTGTTAGCCCATCCGTGCTCATCGTCTCCGATTAAGCGTCGGTTAGGATCAGCAGAAAGTGTTGTTTTCCCTGTTCCGGACAAGCCGAAGAAAAGAGCTACATCACCTTCGTTTCCAACGTTGGCTGAACAGTGCATAGAAAGGATCCCTTTTTCAGGAAGCAAGTAATTCATAACAGAGAATACTGATTTTTTAATCTCACCAGCGTATTCTGTACCGCCGATTAATACGATTCGTTTTTCAAAAGAAATAATAATAAACGTTTCAGAGTTTGTTCCATCATCAGCAGGATTTACTTGGAATCCAGGAGCTGAAACTACTGTAAATTGAGATTCATGTGAAGCAAGTTCTGTTTCATTTGGACGCACAAACATTTGATGTGCAAATAAATTGTGCCATGCATATTCGTTAATAACTTGAATAGGAAGACGGTACTCTTGATCTGCCCCTGCGAACCCCTTAAATAAGAATAACTCTTCTTTAGTGCCTAAGTATTGAAGTACTTTTTTATATAATTTATCAAAGTTTTCAGGTGAAAATGGTTTGTTTACTTTGCCCCAGTCAATGGATTTTTTTACGGATGCATCTTCAACAATAAATTTATCCTCAGGGGACCGGCCTGTGTATTTCCCCGTGGTTGCTCGAAGTGCACCTGTAGAAGTAAGAATGCCTTCTTTTCTTGTTAATGATTTCTCTACTAAAACCGGAACAGGCAAGTTCTGGTGAGTTGTTTCACGGGTCACAAGTTCATTTAAGGTTGTCGTAAATTCCAAAGTATTCATATCAGACAGTACCATCCTTTATCCTAGAGTGATATATTCGAAAATTAGTATAACACATTAATTTAAATAATGTATACTATTTTATGAAAGCGCATCAGAAAAGTTCTTAATCCAGAAAAAAAGGCTTAAATACACCAGGAATCTCCATCATATTGAAAGCGATATCAAAAAAGTGCGAAATTCAGCTTCTTCTTATTGATATTAAAGGGATTTCTATTGACATCATAAAGTCATTGCGCTATTATATTTCGAGAACGGCTACTCTTATTCTGAGTAGGTGGAGGGACAGGCCCTATGAAACCCAGCAACCGACATGAAAGCGGAGTTTATAATCTGCTTAAAATGAAAAGGTGCTAACCTGCAAGGTGAAAATAACCTTGGACAATAAGAGGATGAAGGCATTTTTATTTTAAACCTTTTCCCTCGTGAATGATATGTGAAACAGGGAAGGGCTTTTTTTATGCCTTTTTCAAGTTAAGAACATAAACAATACAAAATAGATAAGAATAAAGTACCGTATCATACTGAAAGCAATTAAGGGAGGATATTAATTTGTCCAAAAAAGTTAGTCGTCGTTTATTTACATCTGAGTCGGTAACAGAAGGTCATCCGGATAAGATTTGTGACCAGATATCAGATGCAATTCTAGATGAAATTTTAGCTAGTGATGCTAATGCACGTGTAGCATGTGAAACATCTGTTACAACAGGTCTTGTACTTGTTGCTGGTGAGATCACAACTTCTACTTATGTAGATATCCCAAAAGTTGTACGTGAAACAATTAAAGAAATAGGATATGACCGTGCAAAATACGGTTTCGATTCTGAAACTTGTGCAGTACTGACTTCTATCGATGAGCAATCTGCTGATATCGCGATGGGTGTAGACCAAGCGCTAGAAGCAAGAGAAGGCTCTATGACAGATGCTGAGATCGAAGCGATCGGTGCAGGTGATCAAGGTCTAATGTTCGGTTTTGCTTGTAATGAAACAGAAGAGCTTATGCCTCTTCCAATCTCATTAGCTCATAAATTATCTCGCCGTCTTACTGAAGTACGTAAGTCTGAAGAAATTCCTTACTTGCGTCCAGATGGAAAAACTCAAGTAACAGTTGAATATGATGAGAACGACAAGCCAGTACGTATTGATACAATCGTTATTTCTACCCAGCACCACCCAGAGAACACACTTGAAGAAATTCAGAAAGACATTAAAGAAAAAGTGATCAAGCCAGTTGTTCCTGCTGAGTTAATTGATGAGAACACAAAATACTTCATTAACCCTACAGGCCGTTTCGTTATCGGCGGACCACAAGGTGATGCTGGTCTAACTGGACGTAAGATCATCGTTGATACTTACGGCGGTTATGCACGTCACGGTGGCGGAGCATTCTCTGGTAAGGATGCTACAAAAGTTGACCGTTCAGCTGCGTACGCTGCTCGTTATGTTGCGAAAAACATCGTAGCTTCAGGTCTTGCAGATAAAGTTGAAGTTCAGCTTGCATACGCGATCGGTGTGGCTCAGCCTGTATCAATTGCTGTAAACACTTTTGAAACGGGTAAAGTATCAGAAGAAGTTCTTGTAGAATTAGTTCGCAACAATTTCGATCTTCGTCCGGCTGGAATCATCAAGATGCTTGATCTTCGCCGTCCGATCTACAAGCAAACTGCTGCATATGGTCACTTTGGCCGTACAGATGTGGATCTTCCATGGGAGAAAACTGACAAAGCAGAAGAGCTTAAGAACCAAGCAAATATTTAATGTGATAAAACAGACTCTTGTTAAAAGGGAGTCTGTTTTTGTTTTTGGGTCTTTGAGCTGCGAAGTTTGACGAGATGTGTCGACTTGTGGTTATTTTAAAAATAACGTGGGATTATTCCATTTAACGTGGGAAAAAAGTGATTAACCATGGAATTATCGTTTCCTATACCTAAAGGGGTATTGGGAAAAGGGACTTTATTTACCCTAAACTGCCGCTAAATCTTCCCCCGATATAGCTTAAACATGAAAAAGCCTGCCATTTTTCAATGGCAGGCATCTTTTTATACAAATAGCTTATTTTTAACACCTAAACTGCTAACTTGTGGTCTTCCAATTGACTCATAATGCAAAGGATGCTGTTCAGCAGCATTTCTGACCTCTTCAAGAGTAAACATGTTTCTCCCATCAAAAATAACAGGCTGCTTCATTCTTCTGATATTTTCTGCTTGCAAAAGTTGTATAAAATCATCCCATTCAGTAACGATAACTGTAATTTCCGAATCAGTAATGGCTGATTCAAAAGTATGGGCAATTTGCACACCTTCTACGGGAAAATCTCTAACGAGCGGATCGAATGCAGTCACTCGAGCTCCCTCGTTCACGAGTTAACGATTTTTCCATTTCATAATGTTTCAGGTCTTTACGGGGAATTCCAACATAAAATTAGGCTAGCTAGGAAAAAAGCTTTACTAAGAACAATGAAACAAAGCTTGAACTTATGCCGAGAACAATCCCGGCAAGAACATCAGTAGGGTAATGAAGCCCGAGATACATCCGTGAAATAGCTACCAAGAGAGCTGCGAAAAGCAGAAACACGCCCAAAAACGGGTTTAATAGGATAAGAGGTGTCACAATAGAAAAAATGGCTGTTGTGTGACCAGAAGGGAAAGAATGATCTTTCAACGGATTGTCTCCGATATTCGTATCGGGAAGGCTCAAGTATGGACGCTTCCGAGGATATATTTTTTTCGAAATCATAACTGGGATGTGACTGATGATGAGTGAAACCATACAGACAGCTCCCCATGATTTTAAATGTGCAGGGAGGAGCAATAAAAGAAGAACAGCTGTTGAGATCGTAGCAGTTGCGCCGCCAAGATGAGTCCACACATGAAAGAAACGATCCATGGAACTTCTGTGCATTCGTCCATTAATAAGCCGGAAAAATGTGCATTCTTTTTCGTAAAGCCAATTAATAACTTTTGCCATTAATATCCCCTCTTTATTTTATAGCTTGATATGTTCATCATAAAATAAAATTGTTATGGAGAAATGAAGGCAGTGTAAATATTTATAAAAAAAACCGTCCAAAAACGCTGGACGGTAAAAATCAGAAAAATATTTTCCGGTCTCGTTCTTCTTTTAATATTTCAACAGCTTCCCGGAAACGCTGGGAGTGGATAATCTCTCTTTCTCTTAAGAAACGAAGAGAATCATTCAAGTCGGGGTCATCTGACATGTTTATAATCCATTGATAGGTAGCCCGGGCCTTTTCCTCTGCAGCTATATCTTCATAAAGGTCAGCGATCGGGTCCCCTTTTGCTGCTATGTAACTTGCAGTAAAAGGTACACCTGCTGCATTATGATAAAACAAAGCACTATCATGGTTAACGTAATGATCTTCTATTCCTGCTGCTTTTATTTGATCAGGTGTTGCATCTTTCGTCAGCTTGTAGATCATTGTTGCGATCATTTCTAGATGTGCAAACTCTTCTGTACCGATATCCGTTAATAGACCGATTACTTTATCAGGAATTGTATACCGCTGATTTAAGTATCGAAGTGCAGCAGCAAGTTCACCATCAGATCCGCCGTACTGTTCGATTAAATATTTTGCTAGTCTTGGATTACATGATGTTACTTTTACCGGGTATTGCAGTTTTTTCTCATAAACCCACATTTACGTGAACCTCCCTTAACCTTTTTAAAGCTGCCAGGGCCAAGGACCGCTGCTCCAATTCCAGGGCATTCCGGAATAACTGTTTCCATATTGCTGAAGCGGTCCGTATTTTGACTCTATCGCTCTTTTTATTTTTTTTCTTTGTTGCGCATATTGGTTGAACTGGTGAACGGCATTTTGATCTTGTGGATGAGTGTCTAAATATAGAGTAAGCTCCACGAGTACAAAATCAACAGCTTGGAGCTCTTCCATCCATTGATAAAATTCTTCTGGCAATGTCTGCTGCATCGCAGTTACCCCCTTTTTTCATACGGATTTTCATAATAATCGTAAAAGGCAGGCCAAAGTGTACCTTTTCGCAATGCTTCTTTTGGCGGAAACTGCGGAAGATCATATGGCTGAAAACCCATATATAAATTTGGAGGAGTGGAATAATACTTTTTGCCAATAGGCGGACAAGGATCGAAAGGACTATGATAAGGAGTATAGGATTTTACAGGTGTGTTTCTATTCATCTAAAACCATCCCTTCATAAAGTTTACTTTTATAAAGATATTCATTAAGGGTGGTGTTTAAGCACTAATAAATCTCTATTTTTGATTAATTGTGATAAAATAATGGGCAAATCATGATTTGAAGATGAGGTGTAGAGCACATGTACAAAGGAATACATCATGTTTCACTACTGGTTACAAACTTGAAGGAATCATTATATTTTTACGAAGGTATCTTAGGTTTTAAACAAAATAAAAAACGCCCTCAATTTGATTTTCCGGGCGTTTGGTATGATATTGGCGATACACAGCTTCATTTAATTGTTCACAATAAAGGAAAAGCCAGAAGAAACACGACCGAAATTGACAGCAGAGACGGTCATTTTGCGATTAGGGTTGAAGATATGGATAAACTAATCCAGACTCTTGACGCACACGGTGTTAAATATGTAAATAAACCAAACAATAAAACCGATTGGCATCAGGTATTTGTGAGTGATCCTGATGGAAACTTAATCGAATTTAACGTTTAGTCTGAAGTGTCTTATAGTATTGTCCTTTTTCATAATATTCCCGACGTATACGATCCATATCTTTAATATCTTCTTCTGTCAATTCACGTATTACTTTTGCCGGTCTTCCGAAAGCAAGAGTATTTGGCGGTATAACCTTTCCGGGAGGTACAAGACTTCCTGCACCTATAAAGGCACCTTTACCGATATGTGCTCCGTCAAGCACCAATGAACCCATGCCGATTAATGCGTTTTCCTCAATAGTACAGCTATGCAGAATAACGCTATGACCAACTGTTACCCCGTCTTTTAATTGTAGTGTGCGATTCGGACTTTGATGAAGTACAGAATTATCTTGTACATTTACATAATTGCCGATTTTTGTGGGGGAAACATCCCCCCGAATTGATGTGTTGAACCAAATAGAAGAGTACTCTCCAATCTGAACATCACCTGTAATTGTCACATAGTCTGCAATAAACGCAGTTTCAGAAATTTTAGGTTTCTTGTCTCCATAAGGATAAATCATTGTATACACATCCTGTATTTTTATTAATTAGGCTGTTTTCGTAAACATTGTGGCTATTAGAAGTTGTTGACTTCCGCTCCAGGATGCTCGCTTTCCGCGTGGCGGGCGGTGAGCCTCCTCGCGCTTTGCGCCTTTAGGAGTCTCACCTGTCCCACTGATCCCGCAGGAGTCTCGCATCTTGCGCTCCAACCAACTAGTCAAAGAAGCGTACTCAACAAAAAATGTTCAGAAGCACTGCAACAATCTTTTAGAAATGAGCCATTAATTAAGTATAGTTTAGCAAATCGTATACCTATATGAATAGGGAAGAGGGTGGAATATATGTGGACTTGGACGACAGATGGGGAAGCTAAAGGTACGATTGTAGTCGTACATGGTGCAAACGAACATCATGGAAGGTACGACTGGGTTATAAAGCAATTGAATGAGTCCGGTTTTCACTGTGTTTCTGGAGATCTCCCAGGTCAAGGCACAACAACGAGAAGAAGAGGACACATCGATACATTTGATGAGTACATCTTTACAATTGAGAACTGGTTTCTAGAGGGTAAAAAACTTGGATTGCCAGTGTATATATTAGGTCACAGTATGGGCGGACTCGCTGTTATACGTACGTTAATGGAGAGGAACTTGGATGTTCAGGCTGTTGTTTTATCTTCACCTTGTCTTGGGTTAGTTCATTATCCTTCAAAAGGAAAAGAAGCCCTTTCACGGTTATTGAACAAATTCGCACCTGGTGTAAGGCTTGCAACAAACTTGCCAGAAGGCAGTGCAACAAGAAATGAAGAGATAAGAGTAAGGGATAAAGAGGATAAATTAATCGTTAAAAAAGTTTCAGTAAGGTGGTATCGGGAACTGACGGCTTCAATTAAGCATGCATTCGAACATTATAAATCCTTTCCAAACATCCCATTACTGCTGCTTCAGGCGGGTGACGATTTAATTGTAGATAAGGATGCCGTAAAACGCTGGTTTAATGGCATTTATCTAGAAGAGAAATGGTATAAAGAATTTCCTTCACTGTATCACGAAGTTTTAAACGAACCTGAGCGGGAAAATGTCTTTGAATACGTAAAAAGATTTTTATATCTGCATAGTGAAGCCAATAAAGGAAAAAGGTAAAGAAAGAATAATCAAAAGGAGCATCTATATGAACAAAGTTCCGGTTCACCCATGGGGATTGATGTATTCCGTTTACACGAAAGTTTTTCCAACTGTCAGCCAGCTGCTACAAGATTGGCGTGATCAAGCAGAGAAAATACCTGATCCTGAATTGAGGCAGCAGGCTTTAAGCAGCATTTCGAATAAGATGTTTCACTGTGAAGGCGGCGCCATCCTTACTCTTCTCGCCGGACAGCATCGAAAAAAAGCCATAGAATTTGTAGTAGCTTACCAAACGATCAGTGATTATTTAGATAACCTCTGTGATCGGAGTACCTCTCTTAGTGAAAAGGACTTCAGGGCACTTCATGAAAGTATGTTCCATGCACTTAGTCCAGGGGTAAAACCAGTTAACTACTACAGGTACAGGGATGAGCAAGAGGACGGCGGATACCTTGCTGATCTTGTATTAGCCTGTCAAAAGGTATTATCGGAAATGCAGGCATATCCGAACATTGCAAGTGAGCTGATAGGACTTGCCCAAATTTATTGCGATCTTCAAGTTCATAAGCATGTTGTGGTGCAGGAAAGGGAACCTCGTCTGATCAGTTGGTTTGGGGAATATCAGTCTGTTCTGCCTGATATAACATGGTATGAATTCTCCGCTTGTGCTGGTTCGACACTTGGTATCTTTTGTCTCGTCAGCTATGCTTTTCAAGGCGATTTCACAAAAGAATCTGCCAAAACAATTACAAAAGGTTACTTCCCTTGGCTGCAGGGATTACATATTCTGCTGGATTATTTTATTGATCAAAATGAGGACAAGCTTGAAGGGGATCTTAACTTTTGTACGTACTATAAAAATGAACAGCACATGCTTGAGCGCATGGTCTATTTCGCAAAAGAAGCGGAAAGCAGCTGTTCGAAATTACCCAATTCAAAATTTCATCGACTAATCCAAAGAGGCCTGCTCGGAATTTATTTAGCAGACCGCAAAGTTTCTGAATGCCCGGTGATTAAAAAAATGGCATCACAACTTGTAAAAGTAGGAGGCGCAACGAGCTACTTCTTTTACGTAAACCGAAAAGTGTACCAGAAATTAAAGCCATCGCTTTCGTAATAAAAAGACTGTTATTGCAATCTTTGTTGTTCTTGTAAGTGGTTGATTTCCGTTCCAGGATGCTCGCTTTCCGCGGGGCGTGCGGTGAGCCTCCTTTATATGTAAGCCTGTGGGTCAAAGAAGCATGTGTGCTCCTGCGTCTGCTAGAAATCCTATCGAAGCCATCTTCCTCGTCGCATGCCTTGCATGAAGTGTAATCAGGTAGGTGGCACGCACCTTGCACTCCAATCAACTTAACAATGAAGAGAATGAACTAAGTAAGCAATCTTTTAAAGAAGAGCCAAATAAAAAGGGAATCAACATAAGTACGTTGATATCAGCCTCTTTTTTCGATCGCTACAACAAATGGAGGATCGTTTTTTTGATTAATGAAATCATACTGCAGTACGTGTGCTTTTTTCTGATCAAGATTTTTCACAAAATCCAACACAAGATCTTTCTCTCGTTTTCCTTCTTCATGACCATGATAAATTACCAATATGATGATGCCCTCAGGTTTTAATATATGAAGCAGCTGTTTGATCGCATCGATTGTAGAAGAACCTTTTGTTGTGATCGACTTATCACTTCCAGGCAAGTAGCCAAGGTTAAAAATCGCAGCTGAGGCTTTACCTATTGCGAACTCAGGAAGCTGTTTTATCATTTCATCATGCGAAGCGTGAAAAAACGTTACATTATCATCAGCTTGGTTTTCTGTTAACCGCAGTTTAGATTTTTCAATTGCCCGCTCCTGAATATCAAAAGCAAATACTTGTCCATCTTTACCTACTAGCTTTGATAAATACAAAGTATCATTGCCATTGCCGCATGTAGCATCAATAGCGATATCACCTTGCGAACAAAATGAACGAAGAAGAGTTCTTGCAAAAGGGAGAACACCTTCTAATTTCATAAAGAGTTCACCTCGTCTTTTAAATAAAATTTCCCCTGAAAGCTGTTTCTGCGTTTCAGTTCGCTTTCAATGGCATTAAGCACTTTCCACTTATTTAAACTCCACATAGGTCCAATTAAGAGATCAGAAGGACCATCACCCGTTAAACGGTGAATCATCATATCTGGAGGAATAATTTCGAGCTGATCGCATACAAGGTTTACATATGTTTCAAAATCAAGAAAATCAAGCATGCCTTGTTCATATTGCTTTACCATCGGAGTCTTTTTTAATAGATGCAATAGATGTATCTTAATACCTTGAACATCCAGTTTTGCAACTTCACGTGCAGTTTCCATCATCATTTCAGGCGTTTCGAGCGGTAGTCCATTAATGATGTGGGAGCAGACTCTAATATTGTGTTTCCGCAGTTTGTTAACACCCTCAACGTATGTCTGATAATCGTGTGCACGATTAATAAGCATAGCAGTTCTTTCATGTACGGTTTGAAGCCCCAGTTCAACCCACAAATACGTACGTTTATTTAAATCAGCCAGATATTCCACGACATCATCAGGAAGACAGTCAGGACGAGTAGCGATAGCTAGACCAACAACATCTTCTTGCTCAAGAACCGTCTCGTACATTTCTTTTAACTTTTCAACAGGAGCGTATGTGTTCGTAAAAGCCTGGAAATAGCCTAGATACTTTCCTTTTTTCCACTTAGATTGCATGCGTTCTTTTACTGTATGAAACTGTGTAATAATATCATCACGGCGATTCCCCGCAAAATCTCCTGAACCGCTTTGCGAACAAAATGTACAGCCGCCGAAAGCCGCATTTCCATCTCGGTTTGGACAATCAAATCCTCCGTCTAAAGGGATTTTGATAATTTTTTCTCCGAAGTGAGATTTTAAATGGTGGTTCCACGTGTAATATCTTTTATCGCCAAAATAAGCGGGTTTTTCTATTAGGTGTATCAACCTGTTCACTCCTTTTTTCCCCGGTGAAGAGCACCAAGACAATTGTAGCATGTACAAGGGATGAGCGGCAAAATAGCTGTAATTTATTTTCGTTGTAAAGTTCAGGAAAAAGGACTAAAATACAGAAGGGTTTTTATGACATCATGGTAAGCGGGGGATCTTCATGCCAGCGAAAGTGTGGCTGCTCATTATAGGTATGGCACTGAATGTTACAGGTTCAAGTTTTCTTTGGCCGATCAATACCATCTTCATGCATGAGCATTTAGGTAAATCTTTAACCATAGCCGGAATCGTATTATTACTGAATTCTGGTGCAGGCATCATAGGGAATTTAACAGGCGGTTTGCTCTTTGACAAACTAGGCGGATATCGCACGATCATGCTTGGGGTTTCTATTTCATTTACCACTTCATTTTTATTGATTTGGTTTCATGATTTCTGGTCCTACAGCATCTTGCTGGTCTTTATGGGATTTGGAATGGGAATCGTTTTTCCTTCCATGTACGCACTTGCCGGTACGATGTGGAAAGAAGGCGGAAGAAAAGCTTTTAATCGCATCTATATCGCGCAAAATGTAGGTGTCGCTCTAGGTGCTGCGCTTGGCGGATTAGCTGCCTCTTATTCTTTCACATTATCATTTATCAGCTGTTCTGCTCTTTCATTACTTTTCTTTATGATCGTATTATTTGGTTTTAAAGGGATAGAGGAAAATGAAAGCGGCAGCGTTCAAACTGTTTTCTCACAAAAAAAGCGTATTCATAATAAACAAGCTTTCTTCGCCTTACTAATTCTTTGCGGGGGATACTTGTTAGCCTGGATTGGTTATGTTCAATGGCAATCGACCATTGCCTCATACACGCAGGATTTAGGTGTGACATTAAAGATGTACAGTCTTTTGTGGACCGTGAATGGATTGTTTATCGTTCTCGGACAGCCTTTAATAAATGTTTTTCTAAAGAAATGGCTGCACTCAACAACAAGCCAAATACTTGTCGGATATGTCATATTTATCATCTCGTTTGTGATTGTAGGAAACGCGAAGGACTTTAGCGGATTTATGATTGCTATGATTGTACTGACAATAGGTGAAATGCTAGTTTGGCCAGGCGTACCGAGTATTGCGGCAGAACTTGCTCCTCAGGGCCGTGCAGGGTTCTACCAGGGAATTGTTAATAGCACAGCGACAGGCGGCAGGATGCTGGGTCCTTTATTTGGGGGAATGATCGCAGACCTCTTTAATATAAGTATATTATTTCAAACGATTATTGGGTTAATGGTCCTCGCATTTATGCTGACCATTGTTTACATTCGAAACAGGCAGTCTATTAGAAAAACTAACCCATCTCAATCCGCAGCTGTTTAAAAAAGTATGGGCAGATCATTTTGCCTAGTAGGATATTAGTTTAAAAAAGGAAAAATTAGGTTATATTAGTTCAAACAACCTTGACATTTTTTAAAAGAATTCATAAAATACAAATTAACATCTTTTATTCGTTAATAACGATGAGAGGGACTAGTAAAAAAAGAATGGCATTTAGAGAGTTGACGGCTGGTGCAAGTCAACCCGGACTTTTTTGAACTCACCCTTTAGTTGCAAGTGTGAATAAAGTAATACTTGCCGTCCCGCCGCGTTAAGGTTAGTTTGAGTGAACGTGATTTTTGCGTTAATCAGGGTGGTACCGCGGCAGGTTTAAAATTGTGATCTAACCTTTCGTCCCTAATGTTTTATTAGGGGCGGGAGGTTTTTTTATTTGGCTTTTTAAAAGAAAGTTGTCATGGTCGTTTTTTTAAAAACATCCTTGAAAGTTGATAGGAGCGCAAGGTGCGAGACTCCTGGGGGATTAGCGGGACAGGTGAGACTCCTACGGCGCAAAGCGCAGAGGAGGCTCACCGCACGCCCCCCCGGAAAGCGAGCATCCTGGAGCGGAGATCAACAGGAGAGATTGCTAAAAAGCCTTATATACTTAACAAAAAGCAGGGGTCAATGAAGGAGGAACGGTTATGTATTATAACCACAAAACAATCGAGAAAAAATGGCAGCATTTTTGGGATGAGAACAAGACATTCCAAACGAAAGAAGAATATGACAAAAAGAAGTTCTACGCATTAGATATGTTTCCATATCCATCTGGAGCAGGTCTTCACGTAGGACACCCGGAAGGATATACAGCAACTGACATTCTTTCCCGTATGAAACGCATGCAAGGCTATAATGTACTTCACCCAATGGGCTGGGATGCATTCGGTCTTCCTGCTGAACAATATGCACTTGATACAGGTAATGACCCTGCAGAGTTTACAGAGCAAAACATTAATACATTCCGCAGACAGATTAAAGAATTAGGTTTCTCTTATGATTGGGACCGTGAAGTTAATACAACAGATCCATCTTATTACAAGTGGACGCAATGGATTTTTATCCAGCTTTATAAAAAAGGTCTGGCGTACGTTGATGAAGTTCCGGTTAACTGGTGTGAAGCACTTGGAACAGTTCTAGCTAACGAAGAAGTTATCGATGGAAAGAGCGAACGCGGAGGTCACCCTGTAGTCCGTAAACCAATGAAACAATGGATGCTTAAGATTACGGCTTATGCGGACAGACTTTTAGAAGACCTTGAAGACTTGGATTGGCCTGAGAGCTTGAAAGATATGCAGCGTAACTGGATCGGACGTTCAGAAGGTGCAGAAGTTCATTTTGACGTAGACGGTCATTCTTCTAAAATTACAGTGTTTACAACAAGACCTGACACACTATTTGGTGCAACGTATCTTGTCCTTGCTCCTGAAAATAAGCTTGTAAAAGAGATCGTTACAGACCAACAGCTTGAAGCAGTAACAACTTATCAAAAGCAAGTAGAAACGAAGTCTGACCTTGAGCGTACAGAGCTTGCAAAAGAAAAATCAGGCGTGTTTACTGGAGCATATGCGGTCCATCCGGTAACAGGTGCAAAGCTTCCAATCTGGATAGCCGACTATGTACTAGCAAGCTACGGAACTGGAGCTATTATGGCTGTTCCTGCTCATGATGAGCGTGATCACGAGTTTGCTGTTAAATTTGAGCTTCCGATTGCAGAAGTAGTTGCTGGAGGAAATGTAGCTGAAGCAGCTTATACAGGTGATGGCGAGCATGTGAACTCTGATTTCTTAAACGGCATGCAAAAAGTCGAAGCGATCGAAAAAATGAATGCATGGCTTGTTGAGAACGGAAAAGGTGAGAAGAAGATTACTTATCGTCTTCGTGACTGGCTATTCTCCCGTCAGCGTTATTGGGGAGAGCCTATCCCAGTGATTCATTGGGAAGACGGCACAATGACAACTGTCCCTGAAGAAGAACTTCCATTACTTCTTCCAGTAATGAAAGAAATCAGACCTTCAGGAACAGGCGAATCACCACTTGCTAATGAGGAACAATGGGTAAATGTTGTTGATCCAACAACAGGCAAGAAGGGCCGCCGTGAAACAAATACAATGCCGCAGTGGGCAGGAAGCTGCTGGTATTACCTTCGCTACATCGATCCTAAAAATGAAGAGCAGCTGGCATCTCCTGAAAAAGTGGAGCATTGGCTGCCGGTAGATATTTATATTGGCGGAGCAGAACACGCAGTATTGCACCTTCTATATGCACGTTTCTGGCACAAAGTGCTGTACGATCTTGGAGTTGTTCCAACGAAGGAACCGTTCCAGCGCTTGTTTAACCAAGGTATGATTCTTGGTGAAAACAACGAAAAGATGAGTAAGTCAAAAGGCAATGTCGTTAATCCTGATGAAATTGTTGTGAGTCATGGTGCGGATACACTTCGCTTATACGAAATGTTTATGGGACCGCTGGATGCTTCTATCGCATGGAGTACGACAGGTCTTGATGGTGCCCGCCGTTTCCTTGACCGTGTTTGGAGATTGTTAGTTTCAGAAGATGGTGTGAGCCTGAATCCGGCGATTCAAGATACTAAAGGAACAGATTCTTTTAACCGTCTTTACCATCTGACTGTTAAAAAAGTAACGGAGGATTATGAAGGTCTTCGTTTTAATACGGCTATCTCACAGCTTATGGTATTTGTTAACGAAGCCAATAAGCAGGAGACACTTCCTAAGGAATTAGTTCAGGGCTTTGTAAAAATGCTTTCTCCGATCGCACCGCATATTTGCGAGGAACTTTGGGAAAAGTTTGGTGGTAAAGGAAGCATCGCATATGAAGCCTGGCCAGTATGGGATGAAGCGCAGCTAGTTGAAAATGAAGTTGAGATCGTCGTTCAAGTAAACGGTAAATTAAAAGCGAAGATGACGATTCCGGCAAACAGCAGCGGACAAGATATGGAGCAAGTTGCTTTAAAAGAAGAAGCTGTACAACAAAGCATAGAAGGCAAAACGATTCGCAAAATAATCACTGTACCTGGCAAACTCGTAAATATCGTGGCAAACTAAAGGAGGCTTTTTCAATGGACTATGAATTAGAAGAAATTTCACCTTCCGAAGTGAAACGATTATTAAAAGATGGCAAGAAAGTATCCTTGATCGATGTTCGAGAAGACGAGGAAGTTGCTGAAGGGAAAATTCCTGAAGCAGCCCATATTAAAATGGGTGATATACCAGACCGATTAACTGAGATCGATAAGAACGAAGAACATATCATTATTTGCCGTTCTGGAAGAAGAAGTGAAAATGTAGCATACTTCTTATTAGATCAAGGCTATAAAGTAAAAAATATGACTGGCGGCATGCTTGAATATAATAAAGAATAACCATGAAACTCTCTGCTTTAATAAGCAGGGGGTTTTTTACATGAAGAAAAAATTTAACATATCTAATTATCACGAAGAGTGAAAAATTAAGGAACTTCAGCCGATAGTAAGGGTATACTGTGTACCCTGGAGGCTCTCATGGCATTTATTCATTCAAACAAAAAGAAGTGGTTAAGCATAATTGCTGCTTTTTTTACTATTCATTTAGCGGGCTCAATAGGGTCGATCTATACTCAAAATATATGGTTGTATGTTTTAGAAATCGGCGTTGTTTTTGTGTTTGGAATTTTTGTCTATAAAATGCTGAAGGAAAAAGACAGCTACGCCATAGATCTTGAGAAGGAAATAAAAAAACATAAAGAAACCCATGCAGAATTAGAAGCAAGCAGGGGCAATCTTCAAAACGTTTTTGACAGCATTGATGTTGCGATTTGGTCACATAACTTGCAAACGAATAAGCTTCTTATCACATCTGGTATTGAAAAACTTTATGGCTATCCGCTTCAAGCATTTTATGATGATGTGGATTTATGGAAAAAAGTGATCCATCCTGATGATCTTGAAATTATTATAATGCGTGCATCTGATATTGAAAAAGGGATTATTGCTACGAGTGAATACAGAATTCTTCGTCCAGACGGAGACATCAGATGGATTCAGGACAGAGGAATACCATTTTTAAATGAAAAGGGAGAACTTGTTGATTTTAATTCAATTCTGATTGATATAACAGAACGCAAACATGCTGAAATGACAATTAATCAAATGGCTTATTTTGATGAATTAACAGGACTGCCAAATCGTAATGGATTTATGGAGACCATCGAACAGAAAATGAACGAAGTTGATTTAAAACAGGGGAACCTGGCGTTGCTGTTCTTAGATCTGGATCGCTTTAATGTGCTCAACGATACACTTGGTCATAGCTTTGGAGATCTTTTACTTCAAAAGGTAGCGGATTTGCTGAAATCAACAGTTGCAGGAAAAGGTCAAGTGTTTAGAAGAAGCGGAGATGAATTCCTTATTCTCATGGAATTTAAAGATGCAGCAGAAGTAAGAATAGTGGCTGAGGATATCATATGTTCTTTTACAAAGCCATTCTTATTAAGCGGTAAAGAAGTCTTCACGACACCAAGTATCGGAATAAGTTTATACCCAGGAAACGGATCTGACAGTGAAACTCTTTTAAAAAGAGCAGACGCAGCTTTGTATCAGGCAAAAGACCGCGGTCGAAACACGTATCAATTTTTTACCGAACAGCATGATGGCAAAATGGAAAGAAGGCTGAACCTTGAACACGGTTTGAGAAAAGCCTTGAAAAAGAATGAACTGTTTCTTGTCTACCAGCCGCAAGTACAGTTCCATACAAGAAAAATAGCTGGTGTAGAAGCCTTATTAAGATGGAACAAAGATTCGGAAGGGATCATTTCACCAGGAGAATTTATTCCTATTGCTGAAGATACAGGAATGATCCTGCCAATCGGCGAATGGGTATTAAAAAACGCTTGTATGCAAGGTTCTAAATGGCATCAAAATGGCTTTGATGATCTCTTGATATCAGTAAATATTTCAGTAAGACAGCTTTTGGAAGAATCGTTTGTGGACAGAGTGGAAAGTATTTTAATCGAGACCCATTTTCCTGCATCTTCTCTTGAACTAGAAATTACAGAAAGTACAACAATGGAAAGCATGGAAGAAACATTGCCGGTTCTTAACCGTCTAAGAGAGAAAGGGATACGGATATCAATTGATGACTTTGGTACAGGCTATTCTTCCTTAACGTATTTACGGCAGCTGCCTGTAGATACTCTAAAGATTGATAAAATGTTCATTGATGATATCTTGACGGATCCGAAAGCTGGTGCAATCGCAAAAACCATAATTGATATGGGTCATAATCTTAGTTTTCATGTTATTGCTGAAGGTATCGAAAGCTGTAAACAAATTGATTTTCTATTGGAACAAGGTTGTATGTACGGGCAAGGATACCATTTGTTTAAGCCTTTACAGCCTGAAGAACTAGAAAAGTATCTTCAAGAGAATATGGTGATTAATTAGTAAAAGACTCAAAAAGCCAGTTGGAAATGGCTTTTTGGGTCTTTTTTAATGGCTGTTTTCGCAATCTTTGTTGTTATTGAAAGTAGTTGATTTCCGTTCCAGGTGCTCGCTTTCCGCGGGGCGTGCGGTGAGCCTCCTGGCGCAATGCACCATTAGGAGTCTCACCTGTCACACTCGTCCCGCAGGAGTCTCGCACCTTACACTCCAATCAACTTATCAATGAAGCGAAGGAATAAAATAATCGTAAGCAACAATCTTTTAGAATAGAGCCTTTTTGATTAAGGGGAATACTGTTTTACGAGCGGTTCTCGAGTTTTATGAGCGGTTCTCGGGATTTATGAGCGGTTCTCGGGATTTATGAGCGGTTCTCGAGATTTATGAGCGGTTCTCGGGATTTATGAGCATTTCTCGAGATTTACGAACGGTTCTCTTGACTACAAGCGACTCTTCTAGAATTACAAACTCACCCTACTCTCGCCACACACCCTCCCTTACTAGCGATGTTTTACAAAAGCCGATTAGTGAAACAATACATAAGTATTCAAGTTGAAGGAGTGGATGATAATGAACGTTCTTATTATTGGAGCAAACGGGAATATCGGAAAACTTACAAGTGTCATGCTTGCTGAACAAGGTCATACAGTTAAAGCGATGGTTAGAAAAGAAGAGCAGCAGGATCATTTTAAACATGAAAATATTGAAGCTGTGCTGGGGGACTTAGAGAGAGATTTTGAACATGTATTTGATGGAGCAGATGCTGTTATATTTACAGCGGGTTCTGGTGGACATACAGGTCCTGAGAAAACAGATGCAGTAGATTATGAAGGAGCTGTACAATCAATCAAGCTTGCTGAAAAGCATTCTGTTCAGCAGTTTATCATGGTGAGCTCAATAGCAGCTGATACACCAGAAAAAGGACCGGAGAGTCTTCAGCACTATTTAAAAGCAAAGGGGAACGCTGATCAGGTACTGATGGAAAGTTCATTAAACTACACGATCTTGCGTCCTGGTGCATTAACAGATGAAGACGGGATGGGATTAATTAATGCGCAGCAAAAATTAAATGAACATGGATCTATTCCAAGGGCGGATGTAGCGAGAACAATCGCAGCTTGTTTGGGCAATGAGCATGTGTATCGCAAAGTTTTTGAACTGATAGAAGGAGAAACTCCAATTCGAAATGCGATCGAAAACATATAGACAAAACTAGTCAAAGTCCAACAAAGGAAAAGCATCCTCTCTGAACGAATGCTCATGCAGAGACTCATTCTTAGGGGGATGCTTTTTATGATACAGGTTAAAGTTTTTGATGAAGAACATGAAGATGATCTGGAGGAAAGTGTGAACGAGTTTTTAAGTGGTATTCCTCATGATCATATTATTGATATTAAGTATCAGATAGCTGTTTGTGAAAACGTACATGAAGAAAACTCTACTATGTTTTCTTTTTCAGCTATGATTATTTATAAAAAATAGATTAGCCAAGCGCATGATAAGCGGCATTTGTCCCCGCTATGTTGCCAGTCACAAAAGCTACTGTTATGTTGTAACCGCCTGTGTAGCCATGCAGATCCAGAATTTCTCCGCAAAAGAATAGACCTTCCTGGATTTTCGAAGCCATTGTTTGAGGTGCGATTTCTTTTATAGAGACTCCGCCGCCTGTTACAAAAGCTTTTTCGATGGATAACGTCCCATTAACATGAAACGAAAAACCTTTCATTTGCTGAGTTAGATTACGCAATGATTGCTTAGGGATTTGATCAGCTGAAATGTCGCCATCAATGCCGGCGTTTTCAATTAAGAATAAAAGATACTTCTCAGGTAGCATTCCTTTCAGAACGTTTTTCACAGCCTTTTTTGGTTCCTCATCAACTCTTTTTTGGATAGTGGAAAGAAGAGCTTCTTCATTTTCATCTGGAAATGAGTCAATTCTCATTTCAATTGAAGGAACGCCGAATTTTTTCAGAGCTTTTACTACATATTGGCTGCAGCGCAATGCGGCTGGTCCAGATACTCCGAAATGGGTAAAAATCATATCCATTTGGTGGGCTTTGATTATTTTGCCTTTAGGGTTCCAGACTGAGAGCGCCACGTTTCTTAGTGATATTCCTTGCAGTGTTTTTTGTTTTACAAAGCTTTCATTTGAAGTGATCGGTACTTCTGTCGGATACAGTTCTGTAATCGTATGGCCAGCTTTTTTTGCCCATGCATAACCATCACCTGTTGATCCTGTATGCGGAACAGACTTTCCTCCAACAGCGATAACGATAGATTTTGTTTTTAGTACTTCTCCATTTAGCAGGATAACTTCGTGTAATTCTTCTTTATAATTTATAGTCTTAACAGGTGTATTCGTCCGGATTAGAACACCTAGCTCTTTAATCTTATTTAAAAGTGCTTGTACAACATCCGTTGCTTTATTAGAAACAGGGAACATACGCCCATGATCTTCTTCTTTAAGTTTAATTCCTAAACTTTCAAAGAAAGAAATAATATCCTCATTGTTGAATACAGAAAAAGCACTATACAGGAAACGTCCGTTGCCCGGAATGTGCTTAATGATCTCATCTACAGGCAAACGGTTTGTAACATTGCACCGTCCTCCGCCAGAAATAGCAAGTTTACGGCCAAGTTTTTCACCTTTATCAATCAGAAGAACACGAGCACCGTTCGATGCAGCTCCAACACTAGCCATTAGACCTGATGGACCTCCTCCAATGACAATACAATCATAAATCATAACATCCCAACTTTCTTAATCGTTCAGTTAAAAATCATTTCATACAATAGCACAGCTTTACAAAAAAGGCTATGTATTTTCAATTCCTTACTTTTTTGCAAAAAGTTAAATGAGGTTACACGGGCTTTTAATGTGATACAATACTAATAATGTTTTTTAGTTTATGTATAAAGCCTGACCGGACACAGTGATGTCAGGCAAATTTTCTTTATTGATTTTAATAGGAGCTGAAAAAGTTTGTCGCGATTACTTCGTGGAACATTGATCTTATCTGCAGCTACATTTTTCTCGAAATTTATTGGATTGATCTTTGTTATTCCGTTTACCAATTTAGTAGGAGAACCAGGCATGGCTTTATACGGTTATGCTTATATTCCATACACGATATTACTTAGTATTTCCACAATGGGAGTACCGCTTGCTGTTTCTAAATTTGTTTCTAAATATAACGCACTAGGCGATTATGCAGCAGGAAGAAAGCTGCTTAAATCTGGATTGCTAGTCATGACTTTAACTGGATTCCTAGCATTTCTCATCCTGTATATGCTAGCCCCTGCACTTGCCCATCAGATTATTGATGAACGCGGCGGAAAAGGCAACAGTATCGAGGATATTACATTAGTTATCAGGATGGTTAGTACAGCCTTAATTATCGTACCTTCCATGAGTTTGATCCGGGGGTATTTTCAAGGCTTTCAATCCATGGGACCTACAGCTGTCTCCCAAGTGGTTGAACAGATTGTCAGAATTCTATTTATTCTCATAGCCAGCTTTATCGTTATGAATTTATTAGATGGAAACACTACAACAGCTGTTGCATTATCTACATTTGCTGCAACACTTGGTGCTGTTGCAGGGCTTATTGTCTTGATATGGTATTGGACAAAAAGAAAGCCTCATCTGCAAAAAATGTACGATAAAAGCAAACCTGTTGCAGATATTTCATTAAAAGATATTTATTTAGAAACGATTAAATATGCGATACCATTTGTCGCGGTTGGTCTTGCTATTCCGCTTTATCAAATGATTGACCAATTTACGATTGTAAAAACACTATCAGACTATGGTTATACACAAGAAGAATCAGAGTCTGTCTTTGCGATCATTACACAGATTGCACATAAGCTGGTGATGATTCCTGTATCACTTGCAACCGCACTTGCTCTGACTTTAATACCTGTCATTACTAAATCTTTTACACAAAACAATCAAGATCTACTGCATAAACAAATCACGCAAACATTTCAGATGGTATTGTTTTTAACAGCACCAGCAGCGATTGGTCTAGCTGTGCTGGCATATCCTGCATATGGAGCATTGTTCGGAATGCCAACAATGGAAACGGGAGGTTTCTACCTTAGATGGTATGCGCCTACTGCAATTTGGTTTGCGTTGTTTACTGTTACAGCAGCGATTTTACAAGGTTTGAATCAGCAGCGGTTTGCCTTTATTAGTTTAAGCGTTGGATTTTTAGCTAAACTATTGCTTAACAAACCTTTTCTACTAGTATTTGCCGGAACAGGGTCAATCATTGCAACCAATATTGGATATACCTTATCTATACTGTTTAACCTGTATATCATCAAAAAATACAGCGGATTTTCATTTAAATGGGTTTATCGAAGAACGGTCTTAATGACAGTATTCATCGTGATCATGTCGATAGCAGTTGTGGGGATAACATCACTATTAGGAAAGCCAGATACAAGACTAGATACCATTATAGAGCTTACAGTGGGAATTCTTACCGGAGGAGTGGTATACATCTTCTTAGGTTACCGATCAGGGCTGCTGACGATTATTTTAGGAGACCGGATACCATTTCTTAAACGAAGGAAATAAGGGAGTATGAAAAAGAAGGCTGATCCAGCCTTCTTTTCCCATGAAGAATATTATTTTTTTACCTCTTGCTGTTGTTCGTCGTACCACTTAAGCTGATTGCCGATGCTGTAGCCTTCAAGCGGCACTTCGAATTCGAAACCGGCTTTTTCTAATGCTGGCTGAAGGTACTCGCGGTATACCCAGCCGCCATGAATGAAGATTCTGCATTGAGAGGGTTTAACATGCTGTTCTAATGAAGCGATTACTTGATCTGCCCACTCCCGTTTTTCAGAAGTGGAAAAGTTTTTGATGGACACATTATAGGGTTCAATGTATTGATCTTTCGTTAATAGTCCTTCTTTTGCACTATAAAAATAGAAGTCATCATAATTATTCTGTGCGTATTGAACGGACTTAACGAATAACGGGCTTATGTATAAATCTATAGCTGCCGAAGGGGTTGAAGCTTTTTTCCGTGCAGTTGCTAGAAGACCTATTTTCCTTTTCATTCCAATTCCTCCTATAGTACTAAATTACCCCGTTTATATAAAATTCAATCAATTTTTTACAATAATATAGGAAAAATAGATCATATAACTGGAGGTTCTTATGAGAATTGATAAATGGCTTTCCAATATAGGCTTTGGAAGCAGAAAAGAAGTTAAACAATTATTAAAATCTGGTGCAGTTACCTTAAATGGAACTGTGATTAAAGATCCGAAAACTCAGGCAGATCCTGATAAAGATTATGTCTTGGTTCATGGTGAAGAAGCAGTTTACAAAGAGTTTATATACTTAATGATGAATAAGCCGCAGGGTGTCATTTCCGCTACTGAAGATTCACGTCATGAAACTGTAATCGATTTACTCGAACTGGAAGATCAAGGTTTTGAGCCGTTCCCTGTTGGGAGATTGGACAAAGATACGGAAGGGCTTCTTATTTTAACGAATGATGGCCAACTGTCACATACTTTGCTATCACCAAAAAAGCATGTTCCTAAAACATATTTTGCAAAAATAAATGGGTCTATTCCTGAAAACACTTATGAAAAATTTAAAGAAGGTGTTGTTTTAGAAGATGGATACCAGACGCAGCCTGCAAAATTACAAATCGTTAAGGACTCGATGGATGAATCAGAAATCTTCTTAACCATCACAGAAGGCAAATTCCATCAAGTAAAAAGAATGTTTGAAGCGGTGGACAGAAAAGTGACTTATCTTCAAAGAGTACAAATGGGTAACTTAAAACTTGATGAAACTTTGCCATTAGGGACATATAGAGAGTTAACAGAGGAAGAACTCTCTCTGCTTTCTGAAAAAGAGAATGTTTTTGAATAAATTATAAGGGGTATCTTCCAATAAAAAGGAGGATGATTCCTAATGAGGTTATATGCTGATAAAATAATTGGTGCAAAAGCTGAACATGATGCGGCTCCTCTTGATGAACATAAAGTAAACGATATTTTATTCAATATGTATGATCACCGTTTATGCTATTTTACTTTCACGATTGAAAACAGAAGTCCTGAACGTGAGGAAATGCCTGCTGACCGGCATATGGAATCTGTTGTCGCGGCAACATCTGGGATTGGAACGCAAAACACACCTATGACAGGTAGCGCTTATCCTGAAACAAATTATAGTGAGGTTAAAGAAACTTACTTTATTCCTTGGCATCAGATCGTAGATATTAATGAAGAAAAGCTTGTGTTTGAAGGTAATGAACGACAAAAGGAAGAACCAATTGAATGCTACTCTTATCTTGCTGTAAAGGATTGGCCAGTAATAGACCAGAGTGGTGAAAAGATTGGTAAGATTAAAGATCTTGTCATGGATACTGAACGTCAGCAGGCGGTTGGATTTGTCCTTTCTGAAGGATTTTGGAAAAGTTTATTTGGTCACGATGAAAAATATATGCCGATTACAGGTCAGCCAGATTGGAAAACACAAGAGTGGAAAATTGAACGTACTCCTGATTTGCTTCTCAAGAATACACCTGAAGAATTATAAATAAACAAAAAAGTTCCCGCATTAATACTGCGGGAACTTTTCTTATGCTTATCCATAATTGTATAACTGTTTATGATACTTTTACTTTTTTTGCTGTTGTTTCCCACATTCCGCGGGCAGGACTTGTTACTAAATTGTTATAAGAAAGTACATTCAAATCCCTCTGGATTGTTCGCTGTGTAGTTCCAAATTCTTCAACTAATTCTCGTGTTGTTACAGTACCTTTCTTGCGTATAAACAAATATAGGGCTTTCACACGATTCAACATTCTGTCAGTTGAAGGACTCAAAAAACCACTCCTTGTTTAAATTAGTTGTTAACATACTATATGATAGCAATCAAAAGTTAATGAAGTATGAATATTAGATTACAATCTCTTTAATTCGGGAAGAACCATTGTTTCTAAAAAATAAAAAGCGAAGAATCCATATCGGTTTCTTCGCTGCGTAAGCCAATTGTTATAATGTGTGAGTTCAAAAAGATGTCTGTGCGGCTATGCAGCAAAACCTTTGTAAAGAACATATAATCCTCATTTAAGGAATATTTGTCAGTACAGGTAACACACCACACCTCCCATTTACGCATCATTATACACGAAAATCCGAAAATGTCAATGCCTTCTATTTTCCAATACTTTGAAAAAGAACGATAACAAAAAAGAATGATATAAGGTACAATGAAAAAAGTTATGAATACCGTTAAAGTTAGGAGGGATGAAAGTGTATATCTTACAAAAATTTTTCAAGCAGCTAGTTGTAAACAAACTAGGGATTTTCTCCTTTACTTTTTTTATCGTCATTTTTTCTTCAATTGTTATGCGTATATTAGAACCGGAAACATTTCCTGGATGGTTTGATGCTTTATGGTATGTAATGACAACCGTTACGACTGTAGGTTACGGGGATTTCTATCCGGTAACTATAGCAGGCAGAACTTACGCTATTTTTATCTTTTTGATTGGAATTGGCATTGCTGGCTTAGCAATTGGGAAATTGGTTGAAGCTTTAGGAGCTCACCGGAAACGAAAGGAGGAAGGAAGGTTGAATTTTAAAGGAAAAGGTCATTTTGTTATTATTGGCTGGTCTGAGAAAGCAAAGTATGCGATTTCTGAGATTATTGAAACTCACCCAGAATTAGACATCGTTCTCATCGACCAATTAAACATAACACCTATAACACATAAAAATGTACATTACATACAAGGCGATCCTTCAAGTGAGTCTGTGCTGCTGCAGGCTAACATTAACGATGCTCAATCCGTTCTTGTTTTTTCAGATGATTCTATCCAAGATTCAGCATTGGCAGATGGAAAGACACTACTGGTAGTGACATCGGTTGAAAGGCTTAACCACCATATACATAGTACCGTTGAGATAAAAAAAGAGGAAAACATTCAAAATTTCAGGCATGCTAAAGTAGATGAGTTTGTTTTGAGTCACGAAACTGTTTCTCGAATGGCTGTACGCTCTGCCTTCTCAAGGGGAATCACAGAAATTTATACGCAGCTTTTGTCATATAAAGAAGGCGAAAACCTTTTTGAAGTAAAGAAAAAAGGTGAGTGGAAGACATATAAAGATGCTTTTGAAGGACTTTTAAAAGAAGGAGCCACACTGATTTCTGACGGAAGTGATCTAGGTATTAATAAAAAATTAAATGAACCTATACGTGAAGATGCCAGACTATATATTATTTGCAGTAAAGAAGTGTACGAATCTCTCACTTAGGCTTCAAAGGAAAGGGTGTAACGCGTGTCAAAAATAAATTGGTCAGAAGAAGTTGAAAAAAGAAAAGAACAGCTTTTAGAAGATACAAAAGGTCTATTGAAGATCCCAAGTATCTTGGATGAAACGAAAGGAACAAAGGATGCTCCATTTGGTCCAGAAATTCATCAAGCATTAACGTATTTGCTGGATCTAGGAAAAGAAAGCGGTATGTCAGCCAAAGATGTTGATGGATATGCCGGACACTTGGAAATGGGAAGCGGGGAAGAACTGGTCGGTATTCTTTGCCATGTGGACGTTGTGCCGGCAGGGGAAGGATGGACGGTTGATCCATTTGGAGCTGAAATAAAAGACGGTAAGATCTTTGCAAGAGGCGCGATTGATGACAAAGGACCAACGATGGCTGCTTTTTATGCAATGAAGATTATTCAGGAACTAAAGCTTCCTTTATCGAAAAGAGTTCGAATGATTATAGGCTGTGACGAAGAAAGCAATTGGCAATGTGTAAGATATTATTTTAAAAATGAAGAAATGCCTGATTTCGGCTTTGCTCCTGATGCGGATTTTCCGATTATCAATGCCGAAAAGGGTATATTTGATGTTGAATTCACCTTAGGCGGCGATAGCGGGAACTACGATGGTCTTCAACTTATGTCATTCGAATCTGGTCAGCGTTTGAATATGGTTCCTGATCGTGCAGCTGCAAAAATAAAAGGCAGTGATCTAGAAAATATCGAAAAAGCATTTGTAAGTTATGCAGAAAGTAAGGGCATGCAATGTAATTCTTTTATTGAAAACGGGGAAATAAAATTGCAGACAGAAGGAAAATCTGCGCATGGCAGTACACCTGAAATCGGCAAAAATGCAGGTTTAGAGCTTGCGGAATTTTTGAACGGATATACTTTTTCGGGGCAAGGGAAAGCATTCTTGGCTTTACTCGAAGCTGTTACAGGGGAATACACCGGTAATAAGCTTGGGATTGCAGCTGAGGATGATGCTAGCGGGAAATTAACCGTAAATTCGGGAGTAATGAAATTTAATTCTGATGGCGGCAAAGTTGGATTGAACATCCGTTATCCGGTTACACATAACAGTAATGAAATAGAAGAGACACTATTTAAGAGGGCGAAGGATGATAATTGGGATCTCAGAATCATCGAAAATAATCCTCCAAATTATGTTGATGAAAAACATCCATTGATCAAAACACTGCAAAAAGTATACGAAGAGCAGACAGGGGAAAAAGGAGATTTGATTGCAATTGGAGGCGGTACTTACGCTAGGTCTCTGAATACAGGAGTTGCTTTCGGTGCATTGTTCCCAGGCCGAGAAGATGTGGCTCACCAAAAAGATGAGTATATGTATATTGACGATTTATTGCGAGCTTCAGCTATATACGCTCAAGCTATTTATGAGCTGGCAAAATAGGTAAGAAAGAGAAGAGGAAAACATCATGAACAAAACTTTTGATCAAACCTCAATCAGTTTAAAAGGCTTTTATTTGCTTTTCTTTTTTGGTCTAGGAAGTTTATTTCCCTTATTGGGTGTGTATTTTAAGGAAGAAGTGGGACTTAGCGGGACTGAAATAGGTACATTAATGTCCATTAGTCCTGTTGTCATGATTTTCGCTCAGCCTCTCTGGGGGATGATCACCGACTTTTCACGACGTCCGCGGTCAGTACTGGGCTTAACCTTATTATTAACAGCTGGATTGGGATACAGTATATTATTGCTGGATTCGTATTTGTGGCTCTTGCTGCTGCTCATATTATTCTCATTTATGCAAAGTGCTCTTGTACCTGTATCAGACAGTATATTACTTAATTATGTTCAAAAAGAGAACAAGCAGTATGGGAACTATAGGCTGTTCGGTGCTGTAGGTTTCGCAATTGCGGTATATATCGCAGGAAGACTTGCTGAAACTTTTGGTACCCAAGTAATATTTTATATGTTTGCAGCAGTTCTTTTTCTGTGTATTTTGTTTGTATTTAATATGCCAAAAGAAAATCAGTCACTAAAAACGGATATGAAAAAGGGTATTGATAAGCTGATAAAAATGCCCTCTTTTATTATTTTTCTTATCGCTACATTCCTTGTTTTTGGACCGATTTTTGCAAATAACTTTTATTTTGGTTTTTATATTCAGGAAACGGGAGGCACTCTTGCTGGTGTAGGACTCGCTTTTTTATTAGCTGCAGGCAGTGAAGCTCCTTTTATGAAATTTGCTGGGCTTACGATCAAAAAATGGGGCATGATGCAGATTATGATGTTTGCAGCAGCAGTCTCTGCTGTTCGCTGGACTTTCTACTTTTTTGAGCCGTCCTTTTCAATTGTCTTGGCTACCACCATTGCTCAAGGGTTTTCAGTTGGTCTATTCATTCCAGCAGCAATGGAGTATGTTCGGATGTATACGCCTAGTGAGGTAAGAGCGACTGCAGTTTCATTATATTCAGCTGTGGGGAACGGACTTGGTTCTTGGTTTTGTACGTTTGTTGGCGGAATTATTTTTGATAAATTTTCAATCTTTTATACGTACTTGTTCTTTGGAGTCCTTTCATTTGCGGGTCTATTGATGGTTATTATTCTTTCAAAAATGGAACAAGAACCCGTTCTTGTACACAGATCAATTTAAAGAGCTTAAGATTCTTCGTTGTTGAGTTAATTGGAGCGCAATAAAGAAAACACTTAAGGAGATGGTGTCTTTTTAGGCGGACATCTTTTGGTGAAAGTACTATTTTGTTAGGTTAAGAAGAAAAATTGTTCGGTTGCTCCACTTTTTTGTTCGGTTAACAGCCATTTTTGTTTGGTCTCAATTTATTTTGTTTTTTCGCGAAGAACTAGCATACAAAATCAAAGGTGTGAGACTGCTGCGCATTTAAAAAGACATCCCGAACGTATTCTGGGATGTCTTTTTATCTCTTATGAATTAAATTGAAATAGATCGCTTGAGAGGTAGCGTTCGCCTGAGTCACAAGTCATGCAGATCACTACTTCTCCCTTTTTTCGTCTTTCTGCTATCTTTAGAGCTGCGAAAACAGCAGCACCAGAAGATGGACCTACAAGTATGCCTTCTTCTGAAGCAAGACGTCTTGTAATGTCATAAGCGTCTTCATCATTTACTTGAACAATTTCATCATATACGTTTTGGTTTAAAATCGCAGGGATGAAGCCGGGACTAGTTCCCACGAGCTTATGTTTTCCTGGTTTTCCGCCAGAAAGTACAGGAGATCCTTTAGGCTCTACAACGTGAACGGTTAGGTCAGGAAACATTGATTTAAGCGTTTCACCTGTACCCGTTATTGTTCCGCCAGTTCCAGCCGGTGCAATAAATGCAGTAAATGGTTTGCCTATTTCTTCGATGGCTTCTTTTATTTCAATTGCTGTACTTTGCCTGTGAGCATCTGGATTAGAAGGGTTTTCAAATTGCATAGGCATGAAGCTGTTTGGAATTTCTGCTGCAAGTTCTCTTGCCTTCTTTATCGCTCCAGGCATTTTTTCATCCCCTGGAGTCAGTACAACTTTTGCTCCATAGGCTTTTAATAAATTTATTCTTTCTTCAGTCATCGTATTTGGCATAACTATTATAGATTTATAGCCTCTTGCTGCAGCATTCATAGCAAGTCCGATCCCTGTATTTCCGGAAGTCGGTTCAATAATCGTAGAACCTTCTTTTAAATCGCCTTTTTTCTCGGCTTCAATAATCATATTATAAGCAGCTCGATCTTTCAGACTTCGGCTAGGATTATAGTACTCAAGCTTAACGTACACATCTGCACCTTCTGAATGAGGCAAGCGGTTTAATTTAACAATAGGTGTATCTCCAATCAGTTCCGCGATGTTTGTTACGACTCTCATAATTTGCACTCCCTTTTTATTACTTCTATTAGTATAACAAATAATCTATTCGGTAAAAAAGCAGATAGAGGGATACGAATATCTGATAAAATAAATAATGGAAAGCGGTGAATTATATGGAAAGGCATTTATTTGTGGCACTGCAGCTGCAGGCCGATGTAAAATCAACTCTTGATCAAATGTGCCAAGAAATAAAAAAGGAGCATTCATTTAAAACTTGGGTTCATCCCGATGATTATCATATTACACTCGCTTTTTTAGGAAAAGCAGCACGCGATCAATTAATGATATTGAATCCTTTATTACAAGAGACCGTGCAAAAGTATGAAGCCTTTGCATTAAACATTAACCATTTTGGTTTCTTTGGAAACAAAGAGAACCCAAGAATCTTTTGGACTGGTGTTGAAGAACAGGTTAAATTATATAACCTTCAAAAACAAGTGGCATTTGCATGCAGGCAGGCTGATTTCACCTTAGAGAAAAGATCCTACTCTCCTCATATTACACTTGCACGAAAACATTTAGATTCATCAGCACTGCCTGTTGATTCAGAAAAATGGTGGGATATTTATGGGAGGGAAATTCAATTCCTGGCAGAAAATGTTGTTCTATATGAAACACATTTTGAAAAGCAGCCGAAATATCAGATTGTACAGTCCTTTTCATTAACTAGATAAGCAGCAGGAGGAGGGGAAAAAAGAATGGCACAGCTTGTTAAAATACAAGATTATGTTTCACGGTATGAAAAGAACCTTTATCATTATCAATCTCTATTTATGCGTATTAAGGAAAACCGCTGGAAAGCTTTTTTTCCTGGCAATGAAGAAGAGAGCCGTAAACTTTTGCATAAGGAATTCAGAAGAACCCTTTTTCAAAATCAAATGAACTGGGCAACTTCTACTGTAAAAGAAGTTTCGAACGTTGATCAGAAATATATAAGAGACCAGCAGCTACAATTTCTGACACAAGAAATCCCTGATAATTACTTTTTATTTTATGAGCCAGTATTACGGATTAAAAGTGCTCCGGTTGAACTTGATGTAATTTTAGCAGGCCCTGCAATGATATCACTTATTGTCTGGCTGAGCGGTGAAGGGATTTGGCAGGAAGCGGAGAATAAGCGCTTTTGGAAAAATGTCAG
Organism: Fictibacillus arsenicus; assembly: GCF_001642935.1. NCBI lineage: Bacteria > Bacillati > Bacillota > Bacilli > Caryophanales > Fictibacillaceae > Fictibacillus > Fictibacillus arsenicus. Next base: position 2,865,970 of record NZ_CP016761.1, on the reverse strand, counting down.
TCCAGAGCAAAAAGAAACAAGATTAAGTCCGGTTGTCAGGCTTGAGAGGATGAACAGTATAATCAAAGGATGGACTGAACTATATAAAGAACAGCTTTCAATCCAGCAAACCATAATAGCACCGGATGCATTTATAGATCTTTCAAACGACTGGAGAAAAATAAACTACGTTGATAAACGGAATTTTAAAGAATGGCATATGAAGATCATCCATGAACCTGCACCAGTGAAGAGTCAGCAATTAAAATTTGTTGCGGATATCTTAGGAATCGGTGTGACGAATTCTCTTTATAGAAAAGATCCTTTAACAAACGAGTCTGAGTTAAGTTTTGAAGGAATTTGATACATATTGTCGAATTGATTGTAAAACAAACAATCGAGGACTTAAATGATGAAAAGATACTTTTTTATAATTAATACGAATAACTCAAAAGCAGTGAGAGCATTCAATCGGTTAAAAAAGGATTTAGATAAAGAAGAGATTTCATATCGAACTTTCTATACAGAGCACAAAGGCCATGCTGTTGAAATAGCTAAGAAAATAATTTACATAAACAAAGATTCTATTAAAGCTATCATCGCGGTAGGCGGAGATGGGACAATCCATGAGGTGTTCAATGGGATAAAAGATCACCCTGAAATCCCTCTTGGCTTTATTTCGGGTGGTTCAGGAAATGACATTGTTCGTGTACTTGCAAAAAAAATCAAAGGCAGTAAAAGTCAAATTGCCTATTTAAAAAGAAACAGGTTAATCAAAAGTGATGCCGGGCTTATCCATATGATCGGAAGAAGCATGAAGGATCAAGTTTTTTTAAGTGCGATTGGAATCGGCCTTGACGGAGAAGTTGCCAGATATACAAATGAAGCTCGTTACAAAAAAGTTCTTCACAGGATGAGATTAGGAACTTTTGCATATGTTATTACACTTTTTAAAGTTTTGAAATCCTTTAAACCAGCTTCTGTGGAACTTGAGATCGATGGGCAGGTGCATACTTTTGATACGGTATGGCTTGTAGCGGTTGGAAACATGCCCTATTATGGAGGGGGTATGAAAATATGCCCGGAGGCTCGTTACAACGATGGAAGACTGGATGTGTGTGTTGTACATAATATCTCGTTAACAAAACTTCTTATGCTTTTTATTTCAGTCTTTTGGGGCGGACATGTAAAAGTGCAAGGAGTTTCACAGTTTACATGCCGTAATATTACAGTGAATACTAATAGACCAGTTGCGATTCATGCGGATGGTGAATATAAAGGAACAACACCAGTTTCCATTGAAATAAATCCTCTGTCTGTACCGATAAAAGTTTAAAATCTATGAATACTTGAGTGGTGAAGAAAATGAAATGGACTGACTTTTTTAATATTGCTCTTTTTTCGATCCTTTGGGTTGCGTTGATTCAAAAAAAACCTGGCATAAAAGAATGGGTGTCAGAAGTCACAAACGATAACCTTATGTGGGGTATTATTATTCCAATTATCCTTTATGCAGCTTTGGTAATCGCGGGAAGAATTCTTAGAAATAAATACTTAAATAATTAATGAGAGCGGGTCATCCCTCTCTCTTTTTCATATTTACGAATAACAAAATGAATTTAAGTTCAATATGATGTAATAGCTGACTGAAGGAGTGTGAACACAGGTTGAAGAACTTTGAAGCAAAAGCTTATATTGATGACTTTTCACTAATAACAATAGTAGCTAAAAAGTCCTTTTCAATCGTCCCGTCGTTTGGTTTATTACAAACGGATGGTATTGTACATTCCTTAACGATCCTTAAACAAGAAAATTATAACCAGCGATATATTTATAAATGCAAATCTCCCATTCAATTGAAGATGGGCAAAGATTATTGGATAAAAATTAACGGAAACCAAATTCCCCTTAAAATAGGCAGTATAGTCAGAACAGATCAATTTGATTCGCTCTTTTTTGATGATGGTCTTCTTGGTGCCCAGTATACACCGAACTCCACAGTTTTTAGAGTATGGTCTCCTGTAGCTGTTGAAATGCAGCTTAGGTATAAAGTATTCGGGGAATCAGATTTTTTAGAAGCGAGCATGGAAAGAACAGAAAAAGGAGTTTGGCATTTTACCTTACAAGGTGATCACCATTTAACTCAGTACATTTACAGAGCTAAAGTTAATCACGAATGGGTCGAAGCAGCAGATCCATATGCACGCTCCGTAACAATTAATGGTGAGAGATCGGTTGTTATTGATTTGCGTAAAACAGATCCTGACCAATGGCAGCGATCCGAAAAAAGAATGAACCTTCGTTCGAAAATTGACAGTATCATCTATGAACTTCATATTAGAGATTTTACTATACATCCTGAAAGCGGTGTGAAACATAAAGGTAAATATCTTGGAATTACGGAAAAGAACACAAAAACATCCAAAGGAAATATTACGGGGCTGGATTATTTAACAAGCTTGGGCATTACGCATGTACAGTTAATGCCGGTCGCGGATTTTGGAAGTGTAGATGAAACAAAACCAAATACCCAATATAACTGGGGGTATGATCCTGTTCATTTCTTTGCTCCAGAAGGATCTTACGCAACGGAACCAAATAACCCGGTATGCAGGATCAAAGAGCTGAAAACTTTAATTCGAACACTCCAGGACAACGGGCTTTCTGTTATCTTGGATGTTGTATTTAATCATGTATATAAATTGGAAGAGTCATCTTTTGAGAAGCTAGTTCCAGGCTATTATTTTCGTTATGATGACGGCGGCAATCCTGTAAACGGTACAGGTGTTGGCAATGATACAGCCTCAGAACGAAAAATGGTAAGAAAGTTCATTCTAGATGCGCTTTTATACTGGCTAAATGAGTATAAAGTCGACGGTTTTCGCTTTGATTTAATGGGAATACATGATGTAGAGACGATGAATATTGCAGCATCAAAACTAAAATCATTAAACCCTGGAATTTTTCTGCTCGGAGAAGGCTGGGATCTAAATACGAATCTCGACCCGGAGAAGAGAGCTAACTTATCTTCAGCAAAAGTTCTTCCTGATTATTCATTTTTCAACGATTCTTTTCGAGATAGTGTAAAAGGAAGTATATTTACTGGCGGTACGGCCGGTTTTATAAACGGAAATCAGGACCTTTCTATTATGGATCAAATCCTGAGATCCATAAAAGGGTATGCCGGTAAAAATGACAAGTTTTTATCTGCAAAACAAAGCATCAACTATACAGAATGCCATGATAACCATACTTTATATGATCTTCTGAAAATTCGTCACCCGCATGAAAATGAAATGCAACGAAAAAAACGGCAGAAGCTTGCACTGGCATTTACCTTGTTTTCACGAGGAGTTCCATTTATTCATTCCGGGCAGGAATTTTATCGTACGAAACATGGAGTTGAGAATAGCTATAATATGCCTGATCGAATAAATGCTTTTAATTGGCATGAATGTGAAAAATACGAGAATGATGTTAAGTACTTTCAAGAACTAATAAAAATTCGCAATGAACAGCCAGTTTTTCGTGATGAAGCAGGCAGTGTAAATCAATTGCATGAACTCCCAGAAGGTATTTTAGGAGTGGAAATCAAACATCCCCTGACCGATAAAAAAGTAAAGTGTTCTTATTGGCAAAAAGTATTACTTCTATTTAATCAATCTCTAAAAGCCGCAGAAATACCAATACATCAGGGCTCTTGGAAAATAGCAGTTGAAAACGAGAGCAGTGTTGTAAGAAATTTGGATTCTAATACGTATCTCATTAATCCATTATCGTTTTCATTGTTATTTGTAAAAAGATGATTATTGAAGTCGTAATATTCAAGTGCTTTTATTGATTTTTTGTGTTAAAATAATGACTTCGCAGTATTTTATTTTGATACGGAAATTTATTCTCTTTGCTGAATGAACATAAATGAAAAACGGATCTAACTAGACAAGAAGGTGAACATTTTGGAACAGATTTTGGGAGAAGATTGGCAGGTTTCCCCTGCTGGCGGAGCAACAGGAGAAGCATATATAGCTGAATACGGGAACCAAAAACTGTTCTTAAAGCGTAATTCCTCTCCGTTTTTAGCTGTTCTTTCGGCTGAAGGCATTGTACCCAAATTGTTATGGACAAAAAGACTTGGCAACGGTGATGTTATTACTGCACAGCAGTGGCTTAACGGACGAGAATTAAAAGCAGCTGATATGAAGAGTAAAAACGTAGCAGAACTGTTAGCAAAAATCCATCAGTCTCAAGAGCTGCTGGGAATGATGAACCGCTTAGAAAAAAAGAGACTGACTCCTGTTGATATGCTGAATGATATTCAAAAGCAGATGCGGAAAGAAAAAGATTACCTCGAGATAATTAATGATTCATTTGCTTATCTAATGGAAACTGCATCAGAAGTTGAAGTTGAGAATATGGTGGTATGTCATTGTGATGTAAATCATAATAATTGGCTCTTAAGTGATACTAATGAATTATTTCTTATTGACTGGGATGGTGCAATGATTGCAGACCCTGCCTTGGATTTAGGTATGCTGCTCTATAGCTATATTCCTTATGAAGAGTGGGATAACTGGCTGGAAATCTATGGTCAGACTTTGGATGATGATCTTGAACGTAGAATGCATTGGTATGTACTTGCACAAACAATCAGTTCTTTTTTCTGGTATAAAGAAAAAGGACAGTCAAAGGAAACTGCCCAGTTTGCTGAAAGTATCAAGGAACTTGCGGGGACGATCTGACAATTAAAATGTAAATCTGACACTATTTCCTAGGGAATAGTGTCTTAATATGGATGGTGTGTCTGAATCGTATTAATCCACGATTCCAGATGTGGAAGATGATTAGATATATGTTCTTCCAAGTGCTGATGTGAGAAACCTGTATGACTATATTCATTGATATTTGTTAAAATATTTCTTACTTCTTCGTGGATTTCACCATTTTCAATCAAATGTGCAGCCAAGCGTTCAATTTGTGCACATTCTGATGGTGAACCGGCACAATCTGTATAATGGTCTTGCAGAAGATCTCTGATTATATGCAATTGATCATTGTAAGTTAATGGCATTTGCTGCACATCCTTTCATTGCATAGGTTATGGAGTTAAGAAAAAAATATCCTTGAAATATTGAACTGATCTAAATAACATCAATGATAATAAACATATTGTAAGGCGGGAGAAATTGTTATGCGTCAACGGTTTAAGCCTTGGGCTAAAGAAAAATTATTGGACAACCCCGGAGTAGTATCACTTGAACCTGAATCCATGAAAGGAAAGTGGAGTTCTTTCTTTGGAAATGATAATCCGATTCATATTGAAGTTGGAACAGGTAAAGGTCAATTTATTAAAGGCATGGGTAAGCAGAATCCATCCATAAATTATTTAGGGATGGAGCTTTATGACAGCATCATCATTACTGCATTGGACAGAATCTTAGAAGATGGAACGTCCAATGTAAAATTAATTCGTGCAGATGCAACCCATATTTTAGATTATTTCGAAACGGGAGAAATCGATCGTGTTTATCTTAATTTCTCTGATCCATGGCCAAAGAAAAAACATGCAAAAAGAAGACTTACACATGAAAGCTTCTTAGAACGTTATGAAACCATCCTAAAAAAACAAGGTGAGATTCATTTTAAAACGGATAATCAAGGGTTATTTGAATATTCACTTCATAGCATGTCTAAATACGGCATGATTTTTCAGGATGTTAGTCTTGATCTTCATAAAAGCGGTATGGACAACGTTATGACTGAATATGAAGAAAAGTTTTCGGAAAAGGGATTTCGTATATACAGAATGGAAGCTCAATTTCGTTCATAAAAACTCGGTGATAACACCGGGTTTTTCTTTTATTCCGAATCAGGATCTTATGATACACTTGTAAAAGGAGTGAAGAGAAAGGAGAAATGAAAAATGGATCAGTGGAAAATCGGCGAGATAACACTAACTTGGCTGGACGGTGGAGTAACACATATGGACGGCGGTGCAATGTTTGGAGTTGTTCCAAAACCTTTGTGGGAAAAAAGATATCCCGTTAATGACAAAAATCAGATTGAGTTAAGAACTGAACCCATTCTTATCAAAGGACTTGGAGGTAAAAATATCTTAATTGAGTCTGGAATTGGAGCTGGTAAATTAACAGATAAGCAGCTAAGGAACTATGGTGTTTCTGAAGAATCTCTAATTCATAAGAGCCTTGAAAAAGAAGGTCTGGCTCCTAGTGATATTGATATTGTCCTTATGACACATATGCATTTTGACCATGCATGCGGACTATCCAAGTGGCAAGAAGATAAATTGGTACCAGTTTTCGAAAACGCTGTCATCTACACATCGGAAATAGAATGGGCAGAGCTTAAAAATCCTAATGTACGTTCTCAAAATACATACTGGCGTGAAAATTGGGAACCTATTGCTCACCAAGTAAAAACATTCGAAGAAGAGATTGTACCTATAGAAGGTATAAAAATGATACATACCGGAGGCCATAGCGATGGGCATTCAATCATCGAGCTTAATGTTGGCAGCGAAAAAATATATCATCTAGGTGATATCATGCCTACTCACGCTCACCATAATCCTCTCTGGGTTTTAGCGTATGATGATTATCCAATGACATCTATTTTTGCAAAGCAGAAATGGATTAAACCTGATACATGGTATTTCTTCTATCATGACTGCATTTACAGAGCAGTAAAATGGGATAAAGATGGGAACATATTGGAAAGAGTACCGCGTTCTCCAAAAATGTGAAAAAAAAGTCATACAATTTCCATTTTCAAGTGAATGTCGAAATCGACAGGATATGTTAAAATATGAAAGGTATGAAATTATATTTTTTATAAGCAATTCAAGAGATGAATTGAAAGGGGATTAAAAAATGAAAAAGCAGTTAATTACCATGTTTACCGTATTTACACTGTTTTTATCAATCGGTTCTTTTGCATCTGCAGACACAGCAACTGATGAAATGAAGAAAACAATTGAAAAAGGGATTAAAAGCGAGCACAAAGACTATAAAAAAGGTTCTTTAACGCTAACAGACGTTCAGTCTTTTCCCAATGAAGATCCTGAGTTAGAAGCTTCTGAGGTTACAGTTGCTGTCGCTAATTATGATACTGTCAGAGATAATATTTTTTATTTTGATCATACTGAAGTTGTTTATTATGATGCAGACAAAAATGAATTATTAGCTGAAGGTGCAGTAGCAAAAGCTAGTGACAAAATTAAGGATTATAAAAAGAAGCATGAGTCTGATCTTGGAACTCATATGGATGTAGTCGTTGTAACAGCATTATTGTTCATCTTGATTATTGTTCCGTTATTCATCTTGACGGTTTGGGAAAAGCGTCAGTACCTTACTACAAAATTCAAGATTGAAAACAACCTATACAACCAAACAAAACTTTACCGTTAATAAGTAAAGCCCCTTTTTCAGCCTGAATGGCTGACAAGGGGCTTTGTTTTTTTGGCTGTTTATAAAAGAGATGTTATTTTTCAATAAGCTGAAGCAGTGTCCCTGTTTTTGCTTCGATTAAAAATTCGTAATGTACAGGGGCACTGCCATAACTTGAGTCAGAAAAGCCGCCTTTATAAACCGTGTATGGAAGACCAAAAACAAAAGTACTTTCTCGATTGACTAAAATCCATGAACCTGAAATGTTATAGGTTTGATTTGCTTTTTCTTTCAACATTTTTAATGCTTTTTCGGGTGAGAGCCATTCTGTTTGTTTTTTAGTAAATGCATAGCCTGCTGCAGCACCTGCAAGTCCGGCAAAGATTAAGTTTCTCCATTTCATAATCATTAACCACCTTATGTAGAGTTTCTTTTCTTCTATTTTTTAGTATAACAAAGAAAAGCCTTCTTTTTCTTCTCTGTTTTTGTTAAGATACTCATGATACAGATGGAGGGTTCGAGATTCCCACCCCTCCTAAAACAAAACTAGGGAGCGTGAAGAATGATATTCCACACTCTCTGCATCTGCAGAGATTTTTTTGTTTTCGTGCTCTCCATTGAAAGGATGAACTGGAATGACCTATAAAATTCCTAAAGATGTTCAAATGCTTGACCGTGATATAAAGCGTGAGCAATTAAAATATCACAATAAACGTGTTGCAGTCTGCAAAGAATTTACGTTTGATGCAGCCCATCACCTTCACTGTTATGAGGGAAAGTGTAAGAACCTTCATGGCCACACGTATAAACTTGTAATCACAATGAGTGGATATGTGAACGAGATCGGTATATCAGTGGATTTTGGTGAAATTAAAGAAATTTTCAAGACAGCAATTGATGAAAAACTTGATCATAGATACTTAAACGAAGTGCTTCCTCCAATGAATACAACTGCTGAAAATATGGTTGTCTGGATGTGGGAACAGATTGATGCTGAACTAAAACAAAGAGGCTTATCTGAAAAAGGGCACAGAATCGAAGAATTAAAGCTGTATGAAACTCCAACAAGCTTTGCCGTTATGAAAAGAGAATGGATGGTGGGAGAATGAAGTCGTTCGATCTGCCATCTAAAGACATCTGGAGACATTGGAAACTCCCGATGGTTGAAATTTTTGAAACAGTAGAGGGGGAAGGTCTTCAGGCAGGCTATCCAACTGTATTTGTAAGAGTCTTTCATTGTAATCTGCGTTGTACTTGGTGCGACACGACTTATAGTTATGCACCTGCAAAGCCTGAATTTGAAGCATCCATTGATGAGATCATTTCAACTATTAAATCATTCCGTTCTTCCCGTATTTGTTTCACGGGAGGCGAACCCCTCATCCATCGAGAAAAGTCTGCAGCTTTGCTCATGGCAATGGCTGATTTAGAACACATTGTAGATATCCATATTGAAACAAATGGTGCTATCGATTTAGTTCCTTTTGAAAAACTGCGTAATTCCCACCCAGAACTTCAAAGAAAAATGAGGTTTGTTATGGATTACAAACTTCCTGCTTCTGGTGAGATGGACAAAATGAATTTAGGTAATTTTAAAGAACTTCAAAATCAGGATGAAATTAAATTTGTAATCGGCTCAGAAGAAGATTTTGAAATTACGCAACAAGTGGTGGAGCATCATTATCGAAAAGGACAGATTTGTGTAAGTCCGGTTTGGGAAAGTATGCCGCCAAGAAGGCTAGTGGAACTTTTATTAGAAAGTCATTTGCCGAATGCTAAGTTGAGCCTGCAGCTTCATAAAGTAATCTGGCACCCAGAAGAGAGAGGGGTATAACTACATGAGTAAAAAAGCAGTTATTGTCCTAAGCGGAGGACTTGATAGCACGACATGCATGGGAATCGCGAAAGCGGAAGGCTATGATCTTTATCCTATAACGTTTCATTATGGGCAGCGTCACAATCGGGAAGTAGAACAGGCAATTGAAGTAGGTAAGTATTATGGAGTTGCTGACCATAGAATTGTTGATCTTACTTTCTTAAAAGATATAGGCGGAAGTGCTTTAACAGATGAGACTTTAGATGTTCCAACTGAGACTGAAGAAGGCATTCCAGTCACTTATGTGCCTGCCCGGAATATGATTTTCCTGGCATTAGCAAGTGCATATGCAGAAGTCATAGGTGCAACAGCAGTTTATACAGGAGTCTCCGCTGTTGATTATAGCGGATACCCTGACTGCCGGCCTGAATTTATTCATAGCATGGAAGAAACGATTAACCTGGCAACGAAAGCTGGGGTTACAGGGAAGAACATCCTTGTAAAAACTCCGTTAATCAATCTTTCAAAAAAGGAAACGATTGAAGCTGGATTATCTCTTAACGTGCCTTATGAATTAACAACCTCTTGTTACAACGGAAAAGAATCCGCATGCGGGAAATGTGACAGCTGTCTGCTCCGTCTTAAAGGATTTAAAGAAGCAGGTTCTTTTGACCCCATCGCATACGAAAACTAGACAATATTCATAAACCTAGAAAACCCCTTCTGATAAAGTGTACAATAAACGTGTACATAGGATTATTTAGAAGGGGTTGTTTTTATTATGAATAAAGAAACACTCGAATTGTTTAAAACGTTGACGGAGATGCCTGCTGCACCAGGATTTGAAAGAGATCTCCGCAAGTTTGTCCGCCAGGAACTCGAACCGGTTTCTGATGAAATTATTCAAGACGGACTAGGGAGTATTTTCGGAGTTAAAAAAGGCAATGGCGGACCAAAGATCATGGTTGCCGGTCATATGGATGAAGTCGGTTTTATGGTTACAAAAATTACGAAGAACGGAATGCTTAAATTTCAGGAATTGGGAGGCTGGTGGAGCCAAGTTCTTTTGGCACAGCGTGTAAATATATACACAGATTCTGGAGAAGTTATCACAGGGATCATTGGATCAACCCCTCCGCATCTGCTTTCTGAGGATCAGCGTAATAGACCGATGGGCATTAAGAATATGTATATTGATATCGGAGCAGATGATGATAAAGATGCTTATAACATGGGAGTCAGACCGGGTCAGCAAATCGTTCCAATCTGCCCATTCACTCCTATGGCGAACCCTAGGAAAATCATGGCAAAAGCTTGGGATAACCGTTATGGTGTAGGTCTCGCGATTGAATTGTTAAAAGAACTTAAAGATGAAACTCTTCCAAACGAACTTTACAGCGGTGCGACAGTACAGGAAGAAGTAGGACTTAGAGGATCAAAGACAGCTGCAAACTTGATTCAGCCGGATTTGTTCTTTGCACTTGATGCGAGTCCTGCAAATGACATGATGGGTGATAAAAGTGAATTTGGCCAGCTTGGAAAAGGGGCTTTATTAAGAATTTTAGACAGAACGATGGTTACACATAGAGGAATGAAAGAGTTTATTCTAGATACGGCTGAAACAAACAATATTCCATATCAATATTTTATCTCACAGGGCGGAACAGATGCTGGCAGTGTACACGTTTCAGGAAACGGTGTACCTTCTGCTGTAATCGGTATTTGCTCCCGTTATATTCATACACATGCTTCAATTATCCATATCGATGACTATGCAGCGGCAAAAGAATTGCTTGTTAATTTAATTAAAACTGCAGATGCTTCTACGCTTCAAACAATCTTAGAAAATAGTTAAGGATGAATATGTTATGAAAATTGGAATTGGGTCGTCTAATCCCGCAAAAGTTAAAGCTGCGGATGCCTTCTTAAACTATTTTGAGAATGCGGAACTCACTGTTTTTTCTTCCGATTCACTCGTTTCCTCACAGCCATTTTCTGATGAGGAAACCAAGACAGGTGCAGTAAATCGGGCAATAGATTGTGTACGACAAGGTGCTGCGATCGGTCTTGGTTTTGAGGGTGGAGTAATGGAAATGGAAGATGGCATGTATTTGAGTAATTGGGGAGCGGTCGCGGATAGACAAGGAAATATCCTTACTGCTGCTGGGGCAAGAATATTGCTTCCACCTCCGATAGTTGACGGTTTGCGCGAAGGCAAGGAACTCGGACAGTTTATGGGAGAGTGGACAAATGATCCGGAAATCAGGAAAAAGGATGGAGCAATCGGCGTATTTACTGCTGGACTTTTATCCAGAGGCGAAATGTTTTCTCATATTGCAACAATCCTGTTAGGTCAGTATGTGTATATGAATAGTAATAAATAAAGGAAGTGTCTCATATGAGGCACTTCTTTTTTCGCATACATTGTTGCTATTGAAAGTAGTTAATTTCCGCTCCAGGCTGCTCGCTTTCCACGGGGCGTGCGGTGAGCCTCCTGCCGCTTTGCGCCATTAGGAGTCTCCACCTGACCGCTCGTCCCGTAGGAGTCTCGCACCTTGCACTCCAATCAACTTGTCAAAGAAGAGAACAAAAAACGACCTTAAGCAACTATCTTTTAGAAAACAGCCATTCAAAAAGAATGATTTGCGGTGTTCTGGGCAGATTAGAAACAAAAATGTGAGGCGGATCTACTTTGAACACATTGTTGAAGAGAATTTTACTTATCTCTCTAATCGTTCTTGCCTTTTTCTCAATATGGATAGGATATGAAACAAGACCTGTAGAAGGCAGGGCAGAAAAGCCTTTTATTCTTAACGAGAAAAGTGATTTTCAAAAGCTGGCGGAGAATCTTGAGAAAGAAGGATTCATAAAAAATAAGCTTCTTTTCTATATATATGGAACGATAACAGGCAAAAAATCTAAGGTGGTTGCAGGTGAACATACATTAAAATATGGTACAGGCTACAAAGAATTATTAGCAGATCTTTCTACACTGGACAGAGAAACAGAAGCTGTTGAAATGATTATTCCTGAAGGGATTACCGTTATAGAGATTGCTGACAGGTTAAGTAAGAAGGGCATCACTTCGAGAGATGAATTTCTAAAAACATCAAAGACGTGGGATAGCTTAAGGGAAGATCAATTTGAGAGTTTACAATTAGAAGATAAGAAACTACAGAAGGGAACAAAATATGCGATGGAAGGCATTTTGTTTCCCGATACTTATTTCTTTGAAAAACAACTTGATGCTGCTGAAGTAATCCGTCAAATGACAGATCGTTTTATTGAAAAAACAGAATCTATTGAAATAAAAACTGATCAAACACTTTATGAGTGGATAACACTTGCTTCGATCATTGAAAAAGAAGCTTTGTTGAATAAAGAAAAGCCTGTGATAGCAGGGGTCTTTATGAACAGAATTCAAGATAGCAAAAAGCTTCAATCCTGTTCGACAGTCCAGTATTTGCTGGATAAACCTAAAGCAACGCTGCGGAGAAAGGACTTAAAGATAAAAAGTCCATACAATACTTATTTAAATGATGGACTTCCGCCGGGACCGATTGCTAGTCCTGATCTTCAGTCGTTAAAAGCGGCAGCAAATCCTGAGAAACATGATTATTATTACTTTGTAGCCAAACAGGACGGTACATGGAGTCATTATTTCTCAAAAACATACAAGGAACATCGTAAGTACACAAATTTAAGCGGGAATTATTAAGAGGGTGCCTCACCATGAGACACCCTCTTTCTAAATCGTACTATTTTTGATTTTCATCCTTAAATTCTGAAGGAATCTCACTCTCTGTATTTGGATCGTCTTCAATCATCTCTTCTTCAAAGAAATCAGTTTCTTCGATGTGTTCATTTTCTTCGTAAACTGTGTCCTCTTCTGTAATCTTAATTTCGTATTCTTCTTCTATTGTTGCTGCAGCTTCTTGGTATTCTTCCATTAACTCGATTTCTTCTTCAACAGTCAACGTTTCACCTAAACGGAATTGATCGACTTCCTGCTGAAGTGTCAGAGCAATTTCCTGCAATTCTGTGGCAGCCAGGTTAACTTGGTGGATCGCTTCTTTTTGATGAACGCTAGAAGCACTTACTTGTTCGCTTGTTGCAACAGATTCTTCTGAAATTGCACTTACCTCGAATAATTTTTCCGATAAGTTTTCATTTGCAGATTCAACACGGCCGATAGCACCTTTCACTTGAGTGATTCTGCCGTTTATCTTAGAAACGTTATGAATAATGCTTGTAAAAGCTTGTTCTGTTTGTTGTACAGAAATTTGCTGATCGTTTCTGTATTGTTCAAAACGAACCGTCTCTTTTGATAATAATTCCATCTGGCTAGTCATTGATTTTACAAGCTGCTGGATTCTAAGTGCCTCATTTTTTGATCGTTCTGCAAGTTTTCTAACCTCACTTGCTACTACAGAGAATCCTCGGCCAGCTTCTCCTGCTCTTGCAGATTCAATGGCAGCATTTAATGCAAGCAGGTCTGTACTGCCCGCAATTTCCTGAATGGTTTCCACGATAGAATTAATTTGTTTAGACTGCTGAGATGCATGCTGAATTTCAGAAATTAAACTCTGAGCCAGTTCCAGAAATTGTTCAGAGTGCGTATTAAGCCGCTGTACAGTATCTGAGCCAGCCTTACCATCGTTTTCTGCTTTTTGGGCATCCAGTGAAATTTCATCACTTATCGTCGCTGTTTCCTTAATGGATTCAGTAACTTCTGATAATAAAACGGTACATTCATGAAGGTGATCTGCCTGGCTTTGAGCACCTGTTGCTACTTGGGAGATGGCTTCTGTTACTTCATCACTTTGTGCTGTTGTTTCTTCAGATACAGCCGCAAGATTTTGAGAGGAACTTGTAAGCTTTTCAGCAGCATTTTTTACTTCGTTCATAGATTTTTGCATCTTTTCCGCCATTGCATTAAAGGTATGAGCAAGGTCTGCCATTTCGTCTTTTGCTGAAGTATGTACACGGTATGAGAGGTCGCCTTCACCGATAATGGTAGCACCTTCTTTAAGTACAGAAATAGAAGATTGTATGGAGCGCAGCAGCCACACACCGATAACTCCTAAAATGACAAGAATGATTACACTAAGTGCTATTAAGCAGATCGTAAGCCAGAATTTAACCGACTTTTGTTTTTCTGAGAGAGCTGTATTCTCCTTTTGTAAGGACTTTTCAGCATCTGAAGTAGATTGATCTACCACTCCAGCAATTTTTTCAAATGTTTTTATGTCATCTTCAATTCGCTTTGTGATCGTTTGTATGGAATCTGCAGAATTTGTGTACTTTAATAGTTTTGATTTAAAGCTTGATAATTGATCTGCAGGCATATCTTTTGTATCCAACATTTGGTCGAATACAACTGCACTGTCTTTAAAGTTCTTTACGGAAGTGCTGTCGTATTTAATATGAACATCTTTTTCATACGTTTGCATTTGCAGCAAGTTTACGAGTAAAGCCTGATCATTCATTGTATTTACTGTTTCAGCAAACTCATCAGAAGTTTCGGTCATCATCTGTTTTAATGAATTTAGCTGGCTGGTTAGCCCAGTTGCAGATTCAAATGAAGTTTGATAAGCAGTTAAATCACTCTCAATTCCTTTGATGGATTTATCACCTGTCTCTTTAGCGAGTTTGCTTGTTTCGTTCTGCAATGTTTTTAAATAAGTAAGAACGTTCTGTTTGGAGTCTGCGCTTGGAGTGCGCAGGTATTCTTGTTCCATTTTGCGTACTTCATTAAATGAACTTCGAATATTGCTGCTTGAAAGAAATGCACTTTGCACACTTTCTCTTTCATTTTCCATTTGAGAATTCTGCCATAAAAATAAACCGATAAATGCAAGTAATACTATCATTCCGGCTAAACTAATAAGAAGCATCAGCTGAACTCTTTTTCGTATCGTCATGTTCATATGTATTCCCCCCCTGCAATTTTATCGGCTTTTTTTACAGTTTTTTAAGTTTTTCTATAAAAGATAATGAAAGAGACTCAATGTTGTTGACATGTGTCTTTACACCCGGGTAAAACAAGATATAATGTGATAGTGTTATCTTTCACAACTAGAATTAAAGGAGTAAAATCATGCGGGATTTTTTACATAAAAAAGGGATTAGTTTGTCTCCAAAGGTTTATTTCATTACAGGTTTTCAATATTTCGCCCTTGGTTTGATGGCTTCCCTTATCGTTGGACTGATTTTTAAAACCATAGGTGAACAGATGTCTATTCCGTTTTTTGTTAAAATGGGCCAATTAGCTATGACATTAATGGGACCAGTTATTGGTACGGCGGTTGCTTATGGATTAAAGGCGCCACCTCTTGTTCTCTTTTCAGCTGGAATTGCAGGGGCAGCCGGGGCTGAACTTGGAAGTGTTGCAGGCTGTTTTGCAGCTGCTTTAATCGCGGTTGAGATTGGAAAATTAACATCGGGTGAAACAAAGTTTGATATATTGGTCACTCCAGCTGTAACCATTTTAACCGGTTATACTGTGGCTGCTTTTGTAGGACCGGGAATCGATCAATTCATGAAAACATTTGGACAGCTGGTTATGTGGTCGACTGAGCAAAAACCTTTAATAATGGGGATATTAGTTGCTTTATTATTAGGTCTTGCTTTAACAGGGCCGATCTCATCTGCGGCTATCGCAATGATGTTAGGACTCGAAGGTATTGCAGCTGGTGCGGCAACAATCGGCTGTGCTGCGCAAATGATTGGATTTGCCACGAGCAGCTATAGGGAAAATGGCTTTGGAGGCTGGTTAACACAAGGAATCGGCACATCGAAGCTTCAGTTTCCAAATGTCGTGAAAAATCCTTACATCCTAATTCCTCCAACAGTTGCAGGGATAATCCTGGCTCCGATTGGAACGATGTTTTTTAAGATGGAGAACATTCCAGCTGGTGCTGGGATGGGAACAAGCGGATTAGTCGGTCAGATTATGACACTCAGGACTATGGGCTTTACCTTTGAAACATTTCTTGCTATATTTATTTTGCATTTTGCAGGCCCTATAATCATTAGTCTGCTATTATCAGAGTGGCTAAGAAAGACAGGCCGGATAAAATTCGGTGATATGAAACTGAACCAATAAGGAGCTGTTATATATGCAGAATATTAAATCAATCGAACAATTTCGTGAGACTATAAAATCAGGTGTAACCGTGGCTGTTTTTTCTGCAGATTGGTGCCCTGATTGTGTTGTTATTAAACCAATCCTTCCTGAGATTGAAGAGGAATATTCACAATATAACTTTGTCTATGCAGACAGGGATGAACTAATCGAACTATGCCAGGAGCTGGACATCTTCGGAATTCCAAGTTTTGTAGCTTTTAAAGACGGTCAAGAGATCGGCCGTTATGTGAATAAAGAGAGAAAAACAAAAGAGCAGATCACAGCCTTTTTAGAAGAATTAAATATCCAAAACAAATAGGATAAAAGTGTATGCTATAATAGCGATATAGCAATTTTTATAATTGAAGGGAAGTATTTTAGTATGGCAAAAGTTGAAGTGAACCACAGTAAATATGAAGGAATTCGTTTTGATATTCAAGATGAGAACGTTATTTTAGTAGATATCTTAGAAACGATTCCATTCGAATATGCAGGTAAAGAAACAATGGTTACGATTCCGACAACTGAATTTACGTCTGTATGTCCGTGGTCAGGACTTCCGGATTTCGCAGATATTATTATCAGCTATATTCCAAACAAAGATTTAGTTGAAATGAAGTCGTTAAAATACTATTTAACATCTTACAGAAATGTAGGAATCTATCAAGAACATGCAACCAACCGCATTAAAGAGGACTTGGTAGAACTTTTAAAACCTAAATATCTAAAAGTAACAGGTAACTGGAATGCACGCGGCGGACTAGGAACTGAAGTAGTAGTAGAATATAAAGAAGATAGCAGCAACTAAATGAAAACCTCCTTTTGGAGGTTTTTCACGTTGACACACTTTTCGCTTAATGAAAGGAGGCGGTAGGTTTTGAGTAATACAATTAAACTAAAAAAGGCATTAGAACAAAGACTCTCAAATCCTGAACGAGAAATTACGTATATGAGAGAAGAAGAAACGTTGAGAGTACAAGATACGCAAACAGGGAAAGGGGTATCTCTTTCTTTAGGCGGACTTAGTGCGAAATGGGATAAAGAAAAAGACCAGCTCTTAGAGGAGCTCGTTTATTATGTTGAGGAAGGTTTAAAAGCCACACGTCTATCTGCTGATGAAGAGTCTCTTTCACGTATTTTCCCTGTTATCCGTTCAGCATCATTTCCTGCTGAAACACCAGAGGGTGAAAAGCTCTTCTATCAGGAACACACTGCAGAAACAAGAATTTATTATGCTTTAGACCTAGGCAAAACTTATAAACTTTTGACGAATCATAAGATGAGGGAATTAAATGTTGAGGAGTCTCAGGTTGTTGATGCTGCAAGATTTAATGTGAAGCGGCTGTCAACAGACTATAAGCAGGACCAGGTAGCCGGAAATACTTTTTTCTTTTTAAATCATAATGATGGTTATGATGCGAGCAGGATTCTCAATATAAGTTTCTTAGAAGATATGAAGAAGCGTATATCGGGTGAAATGGCTGTAGCTGTACCTCATCAGGATGTATTGATTCTTGCTGATATTCAAAATAAGCAGGGGTATGACATATTAGCGCAAATGGCTATGCAATTTTTCATGAATGGCCGCGTACCGGTAACTGCTTTACCATTTATTTATGAGAACAAAGAGCTTGAACCAGTCTTTATTTTAGCGAAAAATAAGCCGGTAGAAGATGAAACGAATGAGTAATCAGTAAATGGTAAGTTCCCCTAAATAAAAACCGCTAGAACATTCTAGTGGTTTTTATTCTTCTTTTTGGGGCGTATGTGCTCAAATAAATATTTATACTATTGTTTCTCTTCTATTTTCGCTACAATAAAGAAACAACCAACAGAAATAGGTGAGAAAATGAGTTGGATAAAAAAATTAATGAATACGTTTTTTGATGATGATAATGAGGATGAATCCTTATATGAAAAAGAAGAGCAGCCTGTAAAAAAACAGCGTGCAGATGAGAAAGGCACTCCAGCACATAAGCCGGCCAGAACACCAGCTTTTAAAAACAGCGGGAGAAAGCCTGTTCAACCGAACAATCAGCATTCGGCTAAAATGCTGCATAAGTATCCAGAGAATGCTCCTTTCCGTTTCCCGGTCATACCTGATGAAAAAACAAGCAAAAAGGCTCCAATCCAGCGGAATACATATCAGCCAAGAGAAAACAATTTTGAAAAAGAGCAGGTAGTGCGCAGAGAAGAAAGGTCAGCTAGAAGTGAAAGTAGAAGATCATCATCTTCTATGGCTCCGAATCAAAAGAAACCAGAACCTAAACGCCCTGCATTTAAGGCTACACACGTTCCATCGCCGGTTTATGGCTATGAGAGAAAGAATAAAAACTCACATAAGCCAACAAACGATGCAAAAGATTCGGTTTCAGAGGTTAAATCAAGGTTTACTCCTACTGATGTGCCGTCACCTGTCTATGGCTATGGAAAGCGGAAACCTGAAGGGATTTTATTTATTGGGAGAGACATACCTCCAACGAACTCGATTGCGGAAGAACTTTTGAAATCAGTAGATGAAGCACTTCCTGCAGCACCTGAAGAAGTTGTTTCTGTTTCAGAAGAAATAAGAGAAAATGCTGTATTGGATCCTGAAACACCTGATGAAGAATTTGTGGATCAAGAACTAATTGTTCATGAAACCCGAGCAGCAGAACATTTAATCGAATTAGAACAAGAACAAGAAATGATTTCTGAGGAAACACCAGCTTTCCATCAGGAAGAAGCTCCAGTGATCTTTGAAGACCCAGTTCAGCAGGAAGAAAAAAGTAACGGCTTAAATGAGGTTTCTTCCACTGAAGCTGGACCAGTTCAACAAGAAAGAATGGAACAAGAGAGAGCAGGACAAGAAGATACTGCTCCAGCTCCAGTTATAAAACGTGAAACACCAAGAAGCGGCGGAAAGTATGTGCCTTTTAATGTACTGATGCTTAAAAAAGACAGACAACCAAGCATATCACAGACTAAAAAAGAACAAACAACAGTTAGACCTCAACCCCCTGCATTTCATACAAGACCAGAAAGAGCGGTAAACGAGAACAAGCAGCTATTTGTTCCATTATCATTCTTAAATAAGGCGGCTGTATCTCTAGAAGACGATGATATTTGGCTGAATGAACAAAAACATACTCTTCAGTCTACATTGGACAATTTTAATGTGAATGCAAAAGTTGTTCACATGACAAAAGGTCCTGCTGTAACTAGATTTGAAGTTCAGCCGGCACCAGGAGTCAAGGTTAACAAGATTACGAATTTAACGGATGACATTAAGTTAAGTCTTGCCGCAAGGGATATACGTATTGAAGCGCCGATACCTGGTAAAAACGCAATAGGTATTGAAGTGCCGAATCAGCATAGCAGGGCGGTATTCTTACGTGAAATTATTGAACATGAGGTGTTCAGAGACTCAGCTTCTTCTTTAACAGTTGCCTTAGGTCTTGATATTTCGGGAGCTCCTGTTGTAACTGATCTGCAAAAGATGCCGCATGGCTTGATTGCAGGTGCGACAGGATCAGGAAAGAGTGTCTGCATTAACTCGATTTTAGTAAGCTTGTTATATAAAGCGAAACCAGATGAAGTTAGGCTGCTGCTCGTTGACCCTAAAATGGTTGAACTTGCACCTTACAATCATATTCCTCATCTTGTTACACCGGTTATAACCGATGCAAAAGAAGCAACTGCCGCTTTGAAATGGGCTGTTGAAGAAATGGAAAGACGTTACGAAGAGTTTGCAAAAACTGGTGTCAGAGAGATCAAACGCTATAACGAAAAGATGGAGCAGGAAAGACTCTATCAGAACAAGATGCCTTATATTGTAGTCGTCATTGATGAGCTTGCTGATTTAATGATGGTGTCTCCACAGGAAGTAGAAGAAGCTATCTGCCGAATTGCCCAAAAGGCCAGAGCTTGCGGCATTCACTTGCTTCTCGCGACTCAGCGTCCATCAGTTGATGTTATTACTGGTTTGATAAAAGCGAATGTACCGACACGAACAGCATTTGCAGTATCATCTGCTATCGATTCACGAACGATTTTAGATATGAGCGGTGCTGAACGTTTATTGGGCCGCGGTGATATGCTATTTATGGAAAACGGATCGAATAAAGCAGTTCGTATTCAAGGTACCTTCGTATCGGATGAAGAAATTGAAGAAGTAACACGATATGTGAAAGAAGAATATAAAACAGATTATCTATTTACACGCGAGGAACTGATTCAGCATCAGCAAACGACTGAAGTTGAAGATGAGCTTTTTGAAGAAGCTTGCTATTATGTGATCGAAGTAGGGGCAGCATCTTCTTCCAGTCTGCAGCGCAGGTTTAGAATTGGCTATAACCGAGCAGCGAGACTTGTTGATATGATGGAGAGCTTTGGATTAGTTTCTGAAGCGATGGGAAGCAAACCAAGGCATGTCCTCCTCACACAAGAAGAATTAGAGAATCGTTTATACAGTCAAGTAGATTAAAGATGGCCGATTTTGTAATGCTATTGGAAGTAGTTGATTTCCGCTCCAGGATGCTCGCTTTCCGCGGGGCGTGCGGTGAGCCCACTCGTCGCTTTGCGACATTGAATGGTCTCACCTGTCCCGCTGATCCCGCAGGACAAGGAAGGCTTCGACAGTGTTACATCGCACGAAGAAAATGTTGATTCTCATTTTCGAGGAGTCTCGCACCTTGCACTCCAATCAACTTGTCAGTGAAGAGAATGAACAAAATTACTTAAAAGCAACAATCTTTTAGAAAAGAGCCTATAGAAAAGAGTCTTAAAGATAGAATAAACTGGCGGTGATCCCGCCAGTTTTTCTGTTTTCCGGTGAATGATCTGCATATGAAGAAGCCCATCATAAATGATTTTCTTGAGTTATTGGGACTTGTCGGCTATTATAGTGTGGGGAATAGTTCCCTTCTGTTATTAACCATGAAAAAGTCATGAGGAGTAAATAGATGAAAGAAATAGAATTAAAGCTGCAGGGAAAAATTAAGCGGCTGACGAATAAAACATTTAAATTTGATGAACGGATCAGAGAGGGATGGTTCTCTGCTGTTTATTTTCTTAAAACATGTGAAATAGTAGAATCGTTTAAACCTGATAATGTAGTAACCATGCAGTTTTTCCAAAAAAGCGAGGCTGTTTTATGCGGTTCAGATGAAGCAATCGCACTTATAAAGACGTTTGCTAAAGATCCAGACTCCTTAGAAATCTATTCGTTGAAAGACGGAGATAAAATTTCTCCTTTTGAAACAGTACTCACTATAAAAGGACCCTATCAGAATTTTGGCTTTCTCGAAGGAATGATTGATGGAATCCTAGCCAGAAGAACGTCGGTAGCTACGAATGTTTATAATGTAGTTAAAGCTGCGAGCAAATCCGGTATCCAAAAGCCTGTAATTTTTATGGGTGACAGAGACGATCACTTTGCTCAGCAGGCTGGAGATGGATATGCATCCTATATCGGGGGCTCAACCGCACAAGCTACACATGCTATGAACGAATGGTGGGGCAAAAAAGGTATGGGGACTATGCCTCATGCTCTTATACAAATTTTTAATGGCGATATTGTTGAAGCTACTAAAGCATACCATGCAAAATATCCGGAAGATGATCTTATTTCACTTGTCGATTACAACAACGATGTAATTACAGATGCTCTAAAAGTAGCGAGAGAGTTTGGGGAAACGCTAAAAGGGGTAAGGGTTGATACTTCACGAACGATGGTCGACCAATACTTTTTCAGAAACCCAGACGTGCTTGGTTCTTTTGATCCAAGAGGCGTTAACCCTGAGCTGATATTTGCACTTCGTAAAGCTCTGGATGAAGAAGGCTTTCAGCATGTGAAAATCGTTGTAAGCGGAGGCTTCAAAAAAGAAAGAATCGAACAATTTGAAGAGCAAAAGGTTCCTGTGGATATTTATGGTGTAGGCAGTAATCTATTAAAGATTAATATTGGATTCACTGGCGACAATGTCCTGATGCATGACAATCATCAAGCAAAAGCAGGAAGAATCTATCGACACAATCCAAGACTTGAACGCGTAGAATAGATTTGGATTAAATATTCATTTTTTTGGTGAAGTTATAGGAAGGTATTCTTTTAATATCGGACTATAGAATCTTATCATCTGTCTATCATGGTGATGATACTTAATTTTTGCTATAATGGTTCAAGTATTGAATCAGCCTGTAATTTGTAAGATATAACCATTCAAGTAATCAGGCATATAATAATACAAATAGGCCTTTTAGAAGGTGTTCTTTTTGTGGAGGGCTTTACATGACACAATACCATTTTATTGGAATTAAAGGGACAGGGATGAGCCCGTTGGCACAAATCCTTCATGACATGGGTCATGATGTACAAGGATCTGATATTACTCAATACATTTTTACGCAGTCAGCGCTGGAAGAGAGAAACATTCCTGTGTTACCGTTTGACAAAAATAACATTCAAGAGGGTCAAACCATTATTGCAGGTAATGCATTTGGTGAGCAGCATGAGGAAATTCAAGCTGCAAATGAAAAGAATATACCGATTCACAGGTATCATCACTTTCTTGGTGAATTTCTTTCTAACTTCACTTCTATTGCCGTTACAGGTTCACACGGAAAGACTTCAACGACGGGACTGCTTGCACATGTTGTAGGGGCAGCAAAGCCTACTTCTTTCCTTATCGGAGATGGAACCGGAAAAGGAAGCATGGGAAGCGAATACTTTGTGTTTGAAGCGTGTGAATACCGAAGACATTTTCTTTCATATGAACCAGATTATGCAATCATTACAAACATCGACTTTGATCATCCTGATTACTTTTCTGACTTGGATGATGTAATCAGCGCATTCCAACAGATGGCGATGCAAGTGAAAAAAGCGATTATCGCATGCGGAGATGATGCAAATCTTCAACAAATACATGCTCAAGTTCCCGTTGTATTTTACGGATTTGAAGATCATAACGATTTTCAGGCTAAAAACATTCAACGCGGTGATGAAGGTACGACTTTTGATGTATTTGTGCGAAATACGTTTTATGGTACGTTCCAGATTCCTGGATACGGAACTCATAATGTATTGAATGCATTAGCAGTGATTGCGATCTGTCATTACGAAACACTGCCAATGGATATTATTAAAGAGCAGTTAAAGACCTTTTCAGGTGTGAAGCGCAGATTTTCAGAAAAGGCAGTTGGCGATCAAATCTTGATTGACGACTATGCGCATCATCCGACTGAAATTAAAGTTACAATCGAAGCTACAAAATATAAGTATAAAAATCGTGAAGTGGTTGCTATTTTCCAGCCGCATACGTTTACCCGCACAAAAACTTTCCTGGATGAATTTGCAGAGAGCCTAAGCGAAGCTGACCATGTATACCTTTGTGATATATTTGGTTCCGCTAGAGAAAATGCTGGTAATCTCTCAATCGATAATCTTAAAGAAAAGATTCCTAATGCGGAGCTTATATCAGAAGATACCATCGATGTTCTTAAGAAATTCGATAATGGTGTACTTCTGTTCATGGGAGCTGGTGACATCCAAAAGTTCCAAAGAGCATACGAAGAAGCACTTACAGCAACTCCATAAGAGAAAAAAGAAGCTGACCCATAATGATAAAACTTTATGGTGTCAGCTTTTTTTTGGATTAAGATTTGGAGGTACCGCGTGAAACTAAAAGGAATTGGCGCGGGACTAGCAATGTTCTGCATGAAACACACATGTTTTTGCGCGAACGCGTAACAAATAAAAGAACACATACAATAATATTCAGCTATCTATTAGAAAGGCTTTTCTCTAAAAGATTTTTGCTTTTGAGTAATTTGGTTCCATTCTCTTCTTTGAGATGTTGATTGGAGTGCAAGGTGCGAGACTCCTACGGGACGAGTGTGACAGGTGAGACTCCTAACTGCGCAAAGCGCTAGGAGGCTCACGGCACGCCCCGTGGAAAGCGAGCAACCTGTAACGGAAATCAATTACTTCCAAAAGCAGCAAAGTTTACGAAAACAGCCATTAGAAAAGACCGCCTAAATTAACTATAGGGCGGTCCCATTTATATTACTTTAAGTTCTCTGGATTCAACTGTTCAAGATCTGGCAATACGAATACACCATCTTTACGGATTAAAACATCATCAAAATAGATTTCTCCACCGCCGTAATCAGGGCGCTGAATCATTACCATATCCCAGTGAATGTTAGATTCATTTCCGTTATAAGCTTCTTCATAAGCTTGACCTGGAGTGAAGTGGAAACTTCCGTCAATCTTCTCATCAAATAAGATATCTTTCATCGGGTGTTTGATAAATGGATTTACACCAATTGCAAACTCACCAACATAACGGGAACCTTCATCAGTATCAAAGATTTTGTTGATACGCTCTGAATCGTTTGCTGTCGCCTTAACAATTTTCCCATTTTCAAAAGTTAATTGTACATTTTCAAAAGTGAAGCCATTGTAAGGTGAAGGAGTATTGTAAGAAATAGTTCCATTTACTGAATCTTTAACTGGAGCTGTAAATACTTCTCCATCAGGAATATTGTTCTGGCCCGAACATTTGATAGAAGGAATATCTTTAATAGAGAACGACAGGTCTGTTCCTGGTCCCGTAATACGCACTTTATCTGTTTTATCCATTAAATCTTTTAGTGCGGTCATTGCTTCATCCATCTTGCCGTAATCAAGGTTGCAGACTTCAAAATAGAAATCCTCAAATGCTTCAGTACTCATGCTGGCTGATTGTGCCATTGAAGCATTTGGATAACGAAGAACACACCATTTTGTTTTCTTTATACGAATCTTGCGGTGCATTGCAAAAATGGTTTTTTCATAGAGTGCCATCTTTTCAGAAGGAACATCTGACATTTCGTTGATGTTGTCACCTGAGCGCAAGCCGATATAAGCATCCATCTGGCTCATTAGCTCTCCTTCATGCTTTGCGATCATCTCCATTTGTTCTTCAGATGCTTGAGTATACTGTGCACGCATTACTGAATGATCTTTTAGTAATACAAAAGGATATCCTCCAGCAGCATATGCTTCTTGTACTAATGCATTTACTAATTCTTTTTGCAGTCCAAAGTTTTCGATGAGAACTTTCTCACCTTTTTGTAAGTTTACCGAGTATGTAATCAAGTTTTTTGCGAGTTGCTGAATTCGCGGATCTCTCATGTTGAATAATCCCCCTATATATATTTAATATCTTCTTTATTTTAACTTAATTTAAACAATTTGTAATGTTCTATTAAAGGAATTTAGCTTTAAGCCCAGAATACTTAATAAAACACGTTTCCTTTGATATAAACTCGGGAAAAGCTAATAATATACTTTCAGGAGGTGTCTCGTATAATGGAAACCATTATTTCAATCAGTGTAGCTATCATTGCAGTAGCATTTGTTGTACTCGTTTATTTTTTATCAAGAGCTTTAAAGTCCTTGCAAATAACCCTCGATAATGTCGCGGTAACGCTTGGAAGTCTGGAAAAACAACTAGACGGCGTGACGCGCGAGACAACCGATTTGTTACATAAAACAAACCAGTTAGCCGAGGATGTTCAAAAGAAATCTGATTCATTAAATCACGTTTTCTCTGCAGTACAGGATTTTGGTCAATCTGTTCAAAAGGTGAACCAATCTGTCCGTAAAGTTACTGACCAGATCACGGTAGAAACGGAGCGGCAGTCTAAGCAAATATCGCAAGCGGTTCAATGGGGAAATGCAGCATTGAATTTATGGGAGAAGTATAAGCTCAAAAAATCCAATGTTGATTCAGCGACAAACCAATATTCAAGAGGAGGAGTGTAAATGAGCAACAACAATAACAACAATCAAAACATTGACAGCAAGGATTTTATGATCGGTGCTCTCGTTGGCGGTATGTTAGGGGCAGCGGCAGCATTATTATTGGCTCCTAAAGCAGGAAAAGAGTTGCGAAGTGATTTAAATGAACAAGCTGTGTATTTAAAGGATAAAAGTAACGAGTTTTCTCATTTAGCTCGTGAGAAATCCTCAAATATTGTACGTACTGTTTCCGAGCAATCGAATCAAGTAGCTACAAAAGTTAAAGATTTAACTTCTAACCTGCGCAAAGACATTGATAAATGGCGTGCAAAAGAAGAAGAGAATGCGTCCGAATTGTATGGTGAAATTACAGACGATATCCAAGACGAAAAGACATTAGATTATGATCCAGCAAATGAGCAAGAATTAGTAGAGCAAAAATATTGATAAGTAAATAACAAATATGAAAAGATAAGAAAAAGAATCAGATTCTTTTTCTTGTCTTTTTATTATGGAGGTAGATTATTAATGTCACTTATTCAACTGCAAAATGAACAGGATTGGAATTTAGTTAAGGAACAAAAAAAACGTCTCATTATTATGAAGAACAGTACAACATGTCCTGTAAGTCATGAAGCTTTTAAAGAATACCAAAAATTTGCTTCTGAAAATGAAGAAGAAACGCTTTATTACTTGAATGTTCAAGACTCCAGACCGCTTTCTAATCTGATTGCAGATCAAACAGGAGTAAAACATGAATCACCACAAGTACTGATTTTTGAAGATGATACAGTCGTTTGGCATGATTCACATTGGAATATCACAAATAAAAAATTGACTCAGGCAAATGAAAAAACAAAAGCGTAGCAGGTAGACTGCTGCGCTTTTTCTTTAAGATTGTTTTAGCAAGCTTTGTTGCCCTTGAAAGTGGTTGATTTCTGCTCCAGGATGCTCGCTTTCCGCGGGGCGTGCGGTGAGCCTCCCTATCGCTTCGCGCTGACGGGGTCTCACCTTCAAGGAAGTTAGTGTGCTCCTGCGTCTACAAGCAAATCCTGACTCAGCGTGTTCCTCGTGCATGCCTTACAAGAAGTATTTTCAGGTGGTTGGCACGCTGGAGTCTCGCACCTTCCGCTCCAATCAACTTAAATGGTCATTAAATAGGAACCTCAAACTTTAATTCTAATGAATTTCCTGTTTCAATCTCTGTTTGAAAGCCTGCTTTTTCTTTGTTTTTTAATATGACTAATGTTTCACCTGGCCGCGGGGAAATTGCAATATCAACCTTTGTAAAAATATCCTGAAAAATAAACGGCTGCTGTTTTGTTTTTTCCATATTTAGTTCGTCATTTGGATAAAGAACAGAATCTTCCGTAAGTGACTCACCATTACGGTAGAACTTGAATAAAGGCCTGGTCAGTGATACTTCTTCATTATTAAATGTTACCGAACAGGATTGAAGAAGATTTAACTGAAGAACATCAAGTAAATCTTTTAAGGTTACCTGTTTGTCTTTAGCAGCTTCGAAAGTGAGATGATCACCATCGTTCCAGTTTGATCCTCTAACCATGACACAGCCGTTTAAATAAATGGAATTATTTATACTGCGGGACAATTGGATTGGCTTGCCGTCGACTTTTACAGAGAATGAAGAGTTGTTGTCGATCAGGTGCAAACCTTTTATCTCCATCATTTCTTCTATAGTACTAGGAAAATAAGAAATAAGTTCATCCCGGTCATTTAATAGAGTATCAGGGGTAACAGATTGATGATTAACATAATATTGCGTTTCGATGGTTGTCGGTTCACCATCAATTACAATCGTTTTAATTAAATGTTCTGAAACGGCTTCACTTGCGACAATAGAGGCATTTGCTCCATTTACGCCTGCATTATAGGAGATAACAGCTCCGTCAAAAATTTCATGCGAAAGAGAGGCTTCCTTTCCGCTCATAATAATTTGCGGTGGAGTGCCAAGACCGCCTTTAAACATTTTTACTTCACCATTGACTTTGATCATTAGACCCATTCCAGGTCTGCCATATAGCTTTGAAAGGTCAGCGCCGCCTGCTATAAGCGCATCCCCAATTGTTAGTTTTTTTACTTCGAATAACCTTATCGTTTTTTCGTTTACAGTGACGGTTACATATTTTACAGGATTTTCTCTTGCAGCTATCCCAATCCCAACAGGGGTAACAAATTCAGGACCGGTCTGTTTAATGGATGAAGTAAGTGATGTTATAGCATCAATACCCCGAATAGCTGCACGTTCTATTGGTAAATTAAGTTTTTCTGCAATTTTCTCACGCAGCCTTGGTGTCATGCTTCCTCCGCCTACAAGCATGACAGCTTGCGGTGGTTTTGCATTCAGCTGAAGAATTTCTTGCGTTATTTTTTCAGCAAGATTTTCAATAGCTGGCTGTATTTTTTCTAGAACTTCGAATTTAGATTTCTTTGCAGAAAATCCTAAAATATCGGTATATTCCACAAAATCTTTATTGAATAGGGATCGCTTCATTTCTTCAGCCACTGGGAAATCCAATAGGAACTCTGAGCTGATCGCTTCAGTGATTTCATCCCCTGCTACTGGAACCATACCATAAGCCACAACAGTACCTTCGGCTGTTAAAGCTATATCAGATGTTCCTGCACCTATGTCAACGAGAGCCACATTTAATTTCCTCATAGATTGGGGGATCAGCACATTGATTGCTGCAATTGGCTCGAGTGTTAAAGCCTCCATCTCAAGATCTGCTTCTCGTAAAGCTCTAATTAAGGATTCGACAACCACTCTTGGGAGAAATGTTGCGATTACCTCCACGGAAGCTGTTAAACCTTGCTGACCGATAAAGCTTCCGATTTCCTGATCATCCAGGTAATAATGAAGAACCGAATATCCTACACAATCGTAGATGTGATTAGATTTTTCATCCAGTATGCTAGCCAGCTGGAACTGAGCATGCTGAACGGCAGCAAGCTCCATATGTATAACTTCTTCTTGCATTGCTACAGCAACTGCTGATATGTCTCTTTCTGATCTGCCTTTTACTGTTTTTAATGCTCGTCCTGCAGCAGCTACACAAACTTTTTGGAGTGGTCCAGTTTCCGTTTCAAGCTGTTCTTTAATTTTTTTAATAACTTTAGCAACGGCAGGTATATGATGGATTTGTCCATCCAGCATAGAACGCTCTTCATGTTCCATGACTTTCATATGCAAAACTTCATATTTTCCATCAGAATGCTGCTTTAATATTATACCGACAACTGAGCGAGTGCCGATATCCAGTGCAAATAAAAGATTTTTGTCCACGAAGGCACCTCTTTTTGATACGATAGACGTAAGGAATTGTTTAAACGATTTAAAGCTGATAATTTTATAGCCTAATTATTAGAAATGTATCACATTTTTTACATTTTATAAATACAGAGGTGTATATAGATGAATCATCCAGAATTAAACACATTACGGACCGAGCTTGATGAAGTCAATAAAGAGCTTTTGGAGTTAATCAGTAAACGAGGCGAGCTTGTTCAGAAGATCGGAAAGATTAAGACCGCACAAGGCATGAAAAAATATGATCCTGTAAGAGAAAGACACATGCTGAACTTAATTGCATCAGAAAATGACGGTCCGTTTGAAACAGCTACTATGCAGCACCTTTTTAAAGAAATATTTAAAGCAGGTCTGGAACTACAAGAAGATGATCATAGAAAGGCGCTGCTCGTATCCAGAAAACAGCGGTCAGAGGATACTATTATATCGGTAAAAGGGACTGAAATCGGAAGCGGGAGCCCAATCCTGATTGCGGGGCCATGTGCTGTAGAAAGCTATGAACAAACAGCAGAAGTAGCACAAGCTGTAACGGACAATGGTTTGAGGATTCTTCGTGGCGGGGCGTTTAAACCTCGTACTTCTCCATACGATTTTCAAGGACTTGGTATTGAAGGGCTGAACATATTAAAAAAAGTTGCAGATGAATACAACTGCGCAGTAATCAGTGAAATCGTTCATCCAGATGATTTAGAAATGGCTTCTGAGTATTTGGATATCATTCAAATCGGTGCAAGAAATATGCAAAACTACGAATTACTAAAAGCTGCAGGGAAGATAGACAAGCCTATTCTTTTAAAAAGAGGGTTATCTGCTACGATCGAAGAGTTTATCAATTCAGCTGAGTACATCATGTCTCAAGGAAACGGCCAGATCATCCTTTGTGAGAGAGGAATCCGTACCTATGAAAGAGCAACTCGAAACACACTGGATATAACCGCTGTTCCAATTCTAAAACAAGAAACACATCTTCCCGTATTTGTAGATGTTACGCATTCTACAGGGAGAAAGGACTTGCTCCTTCCTGCGGCTAAAGCAGCGTTAGCTATCGGAGCTGATGGAGTTATGGCTGAAGTACATCCAGATCCTGCAGTGGCTTTATCGGATGCAGCACAGCAAATGAACATTAGCGAGTTTGAAAAGTTCGTTAGTGAACTTGTTAAAACGGGCTTTATTAAAATGAATCAGATGGTATAGAGTGTTTCAGCTAGCCGGCAGTAAATAACGCTGCCGGTTTTTATTATGGTTTCAGGATTAAAAAGAGTATGATAAACTCTGATTTCGCCAAAAATAAGCAAAATAGGTATGTTTTCTTTTAAAATCATTTCAATTATTGAATAAATCGTGAAACATGCTCCTATTCGTTGCCTACTTTACTACTTTATCGTATGATATTAGCATTACATAGCTGTCGGACATGCAGTAAAAAGGAGGACTATTTTTGAATACAACAATTTATGATGTGGCACGCGAGGCAGGCGTTTCAATGGCAACGGTTTCACGCGTTGTTAACGGAAACCCGAACGTTAAGCCGTCTACCCGAAAAAAGGTATTAGAAGCAATTGAAAGACTAGGCTATCGTCCTAATGCAGTAGCAAGAGGATTAGCAAGCAAAAAAACCACGACTGTAGGGGTTATTATCCCTGATATCTCAAGTATCTTCTTTGCTGAATTAGCAAGGGGTATTGAAGATATTGCGACAATGTATAAGTACAATATTATTTTATGTAACTCTGATCAGAACAAAGAAAAAGAAATTCATCTATTGAACACGCTGCTTGGAAAACAAGTAGATGGAATTGTGTTCATGGGCGGTAAAATTACAGAAGAGCATGTAGAAGAGTTCAAGCGTGCTCCGGTTCCTATTGTTATGGCAGCAACGGTGGACATGAACGAAGAAGTTCCTTCAGTTAATATCGATTATGAAAATGCTGTTTACGAAGCAGTTACAAACCTTCTTGAAAAAGGACACTCATCTGTCGCTATGGTGACAGGACCCCTAGAGGATCCAATCAACGGTTACTATAAGTTTAACGGCTACCGAAAAGCGCTAGAAGAACATGGAAAAAAAGTGGAGGAGAGCCAAGTTTTTGTCGGTGAATACACGTACGATTCAGGTATTGAAGCTGTCGAGTCTTTCCTTGATAGTGATAATAAACCATCCGCTATATTTGTAGGAACAGACGAAATGGCTTTAGGTGTTATTCATGGCGCACAGGATCGCGGTTTAAAGGTTCCTGAAGATATTGAAGTTATCGGATTCGACAATACCAGACTTGCGACTATGGTTCGTCCAACCCTATCAACAGTCGTACAGCCTATGTATGATATTGGAGCGGTAGCAATGAGATTGCTGACAAAGTTAATGAACAAAGAAACGGTGGAAGAACATACTGTTGTATTGCCTCATCGTATTCAATTTAGAGATTCTACAAAATAAAAGGTTTTTTTCAAAAGATTGTTGCTAGGTCATTTTTTATCCTCTTCATTGAAAGTTGATTGGAGTGCAAGGTGCGAGACTCCTCGAAAATGAAAATCAACATTTTCTTCGTGCGATGTAATGCTGTCGAAGCCTTCCTTGTCCTGCGGGATCAGCGGGACAGGTGAGACCCCGCCAGCGCAAAGCGTTAGGGAGGCTCACCGCACGCCCCGCGGAAAGCGAGCATCCTTTAACGGAAATCAACTACTTTCAAAGTAACAAAGTTTGCGAAAACAGCCAAATAAAGACGATTTGATGAGGTGGGAGAATTGAGAATTGGTATTATCGGTGCAATGGATGAAGAAATCGTATATATGAAAGAAGCACTTGATATATATGGGGAAAGCATTTTCGCACAAAATAAATTTTATGAGGGCACACATCATAATAAAGAGGTAGTACTCTGTAAATCAGGTGTAGGTAAAGTTAATGCAGCGATTACTACACAGATTCTGATCGACAGATTCAAAGTTACTCACATCCTATTCACTGGTGTTGCTGGTGCACTCGACCCTGTTCTTGAAGTGGGGGATATCGTCATCTCATCGAGCGCGATGCAGCATGATATCGATGCATCTGCATTGAGTCCTGATTTTCCGAAGGGAACCATTCCGATGTTTGCCTTTGACTCTGAGTTTAAAGCGGATGAGAAGCTAGTTAAACTAGCAGAGACAGCAGCTGAAAATCTTTCAGGACCACAAGTAAAGGTTGGCAAAGTATTAAGCGGTGATCAGTTCATCGCCGATCGTGAGCTGGTAGAAATTTATCGTACACTGTTTAATGGATCATGCATCGAGATGGAAGGATCAGCTGTAGCTCAAGCTTGCTTCTTAAACGAGGTGCCATTTGTTATTATTCGCTCCATCTCAGATAAAGCAAATGGTGAAGCTCCAGCAAGCTTTGGAGAATTTACAGCACTTGCAGCAAGACGTTCATCTGATATGGTGGAATCTATTATAAAATCCATATAAAGTTGTACAGCTGGCTCAACATAGGCGTATATTTTCCTAGTTAAGCCAGTTTTTTTAATAACGAACCTTCTATTTTGCAGAGGGAATATGAGACTTTGTCGAAAATCGTTTATTTTTAAAATAACGTGCGATTAATAGCCGCTATCGTGCGATTATCTAAAATAACGTGTGAATATTTCTATTTACGTGCGATTATCAAAAACTGACATTTATAGTACCAAAAAGGAGGACTCCCCACGGAGTCCTCCTTCTTTTATGAGCTTTTTCGAATGGAATACAAGCTTTTTTCAAGTGTTGCCCTGTTCTTTGAAGTGATTTCGTCTTTCCTTGGAATCGGCTTATAGATGCCAGTTTCATCTTCCCATGTACGAGGCAATGGATGCTTGGCTTCTTTATCCCAGCGGGTAAGCCAGCTCTCAGCGATCCGACCAGCAGGTGCATTATCATTCATCACACACCATAAATAAGACCATGCTCTCGGCACGACTCGCCAAATATCATATCCACCTCCGCCTGTTGCTATCCAGCGTCCGCTACAGTACTTATCTGCTACTTTTTTTGCTATTCTCGGTATTTCAGCATACGTTTTCATCGTCACCGACAAGTGGGTGAGAGGATCATAATAATGAGCATCAGCACCATTTTGGGTGATAATTACATCCGGTTTAAAAAAGTCAGCCACTTCCCACAGGCTTTTTTCATAGCATTCTAAAAAAGATTCATCTTCAGTAAAGGCATCAACAGGAACGTTAAAGGAATATCCATAACCTTTCCCAGCCCCTTTTTCATGAATGGAGCCAGTTCCAGGAAATAAATATCTTCCCGTTTCGTGAATGGATAATGTACATACATCCGGGTCGTCATAAAAAGCCCATTGAACACCGTCTCCGTGGTGAGCATCTGTATCCACATACAAAACACGTGCCTTATACTTTTGCTTCATATATTCAATAGCGATTGAGCTGTCGTTATAGATACAAAATCCGGATGCTTTACCTCTGAATCCGTGGTGAAGGCCTCCACTCAAACTAAGAGCGTGTTTTACTTTCCCTTCCATGACCCAATCGACGGCTGTTAGTGTAGCCCCAACAATCCAGCTGCTTGCTTCATGCATGTTTTGGAAGATCGGCGTATCTTCCGTACCAAGTCCGTAATTAAGTCCGATTTCTTTACTGAGCTTTCCTTCTCCCGCTTTTTTAACGGCATCAACATAACCTTTGTCATGAATAAGCATGATTTCTTCGTCTGTAGCCTGTCTTGGAAGGACAATCTTGCTGTCATCCAGGCAGCCTGAATCTTTAAGCAACTCATAGGCCAGCTGGACTCTAAGCTGATTAAAGGGATGTGTATCATTGAATTTATAGCCTAAAAGATCTGGTGAATAAACAAAGACAGAATCATTTCCCATTGTTCTCACCTGGAACTGGAGGCCACTTCACTTCATAGCCATGATCTATTAAATGCTCGATTACTGGCAATGGGTTCATCGTTCCAACTCTGAAAACAACAATCTTCTCTTTTTCATCATGAGAGGGGTAGACGAGTACAGAGCTGATATTTAAATGAAAATCCTTTAATACACTGGCTACTTTCGCTAGCTGGCCAGCTTCGTTTGGTACAGCAACTTCCAAATGAGATCCAGGCTGATGAGTACCTGTTAATTGAATAAAAGCATGGAGCATTTCCCGCTCGGTAATTAAACCTACTAGTTTGTTATCTTCTAAAACTGGAATGCAGCTTATGTTATGTTCGTAAAAAATAGTAGAGAGTTCTTCTGCAATATCTAAAGGATGTGCTGTGAAAACGGCATTTTTCATTATCGTTGAAACTGGATTCTCAAAATCTTCAGGATGCTCATTTTGATGAAAGATGGATGGACTTGCATCTTTTACTTCCCGGTCAGTAACAAGACCCAATAAATTGCCGCTGTCATCAACAACAGGGAGGTAACGTACATCTTTCTCAAGCATAAGTTTAAGGGCTGTTCCAATCGTTTCTTCCGCATGAATTGTCACTGTGTTTACTTGCATCATATTTTGAACGATCACAATATACCACTCCCAAGTAAATTCTCTCTGTATTGTCAGTCGAATTAATACATAAATCGATTCTTAAAACGGATTCTATCAAATTGCTGAACGCTATCCAGGTCGATTCGCTTTCCGATCCGAACCATTAAACAGTTTGCAGGGTGTGAACTAATCTCCGGATCGTCGGTGGCCATATATTCAAGGTCACCTGCATTCATCATTTTTTCCATGATCTTTCTATAATCCCATACAGAAAGCTTTGTTCCTTTTAAGTCCCAATGCCAATAGTACTCAGTTGTGATGATGATGTAGTCTTCCATCGCATCATCCATCATAGAAACTTTTAATAGTGTTTTGCCAACTTTAAAATTCCGGTAGTCAGGTATTACTTCAATAGCACCAAGTTCCAGCAGATTTTCCATGTTGCCTTCTGACCATCGTTCAAGTGGATCGGGATACACGTATGTAACATAGCCGATGACTGTATCTTTATTTTTTGCAATAATAATTCTTCCTTCATCCAGCTTAGCAATTTCAGTAACAGCTTTTTTTTGCTCGTTAGCTGGTCTGAACGCCTTTAGATTTTCATGAAAATATAGGCCTTCCAGTGTTTCGGCTGACACGGGTCCTTCAACGGTTATTGTGCCATGAGATGTTTTTAAAGCAACGCAGTTATATGTTTTATTGTGTTTCATGTCTACACCACCTAGGTTTGTTTCCAACTTCTATTATACATGATATCGTCGCAATGTAAGGGGTTTCATAACCCTTTTTATAGATAGTTCTAATAAGTTAAAAAATTTTGATAATATGTTATACTTGAAGAGATATTCAATAGGGAAGGGAGAAATAGCAATGAAACTGGAAGCGCTTCCGATAATAAAAGGTGATTTTAATTTACAAGATTATGAGGCAGCATACGGAGCATTTGATTGGAAAGACATTGAGAAAGAATTCTCCTGGCATAAGACAGGTCGAGTAAATATAGCATATGAAGCCATTGACCGGCATGCTGCATCCCATCGAAAAAACAAAGTCGCACTCTATTTTTCAGATCAAAAGAGGGACGAGAAGTACACGTTTAAAGAAATGAAGGAAATGTCTAATAAAGCAGGAAATATGCTGCGTCAACTAGGAGTAGAAAAAGGGGATCGTGTGTTTATTTTCATGCCGCGTTCACCTGAGCTTTATTTCGCATTCCTTGGTTCCGTCAAATTAGGAGCTATTGTTGGTCCGCTCTTTGAAGCATTTATGGAAGGTGCCGTAAGAGATAGACTTGAAGACAGTGAAGCAAAAGTACTGGTGACAACACCTTCACTTTTAGAACGTGTACCTGTCAGTGAACTGCCAAACTTAAAACATGTAATTCTTGTTGGAGAAGATGTAAAAGAAGAAGGTCCATATGTAAGTTACTTTGATCGCATGGCAAAAGCCTCTAAGGATCTTGATATTGAATGGGTTGACCGCGAAGATGGATTAATTCTTCATTATACATCAGGTTCAACAGGTAAGCCGAAAGGTGTGCTGCATGTACACAATGCAATGCTTCAGCATTATCAGACTTCTAAATGGGTTCTTGATCTAAAAGAAGAAGATGTATACTGGTGTACAGCAGACCCAGGCTGGGTAACAGGTACCTCGTATGGAATCTTTGGACCATGGCTGAACGGAGCTTCGAGTGTAATTAGAGGCGGACGTTTTTCACCAGAAGACTGGTATGGAACCATTGAAAAATACGGCGTAACAGTATGGTACAGTGCTCCTACAGCTTTCCGTATGCTGATGGGCGCTGGAGATGAAGTTGTGAAGAAATTTGATCTGTCCGCACTGCGTCACATCTTAAGTGTCGGTGAACCTTTAAACCCTGAAGTTGTTCGATGGGGGATGAAGGTATTTAATCTTCGTATTCATGATAACTGGTGGATGACTGAAACAGGCGGCCAATTAATCAGTAACTATCCTGCGATGGAAATTAAACCAGGCTCGATGGGGAAACCGTTCCCTGGTGTTGAAGCAGCAATTATTGATGATCAGGATAATATCTTGCCTCCATACCGAATGGGTAACCTTGCGATTAAAAAGGGCTGGCCGTCCATGATGCGGAAAATTTGGAATAACCCTGAAAAGTATGATTCATATTTTACTCCTGGCGGCTGGTATGTATCAGGTGATTCAGCATACATGGATGAAGACGGATATTTCTGGTTCCAGGGAAGAATTGACGATGTAATCATGACTTCCGGAGAACGTGTTGGACCGTTTGAGGTGGAGAGCAAGCTTGTTGAACATCCGGCTGTTGCAGAAGCAGGTGTAATTGGTAAGCCAGACCCTGTTCGCGGAGAAATTATTAAAGCATTCATCGCCTTGCGTTCTGGCTATGAGCCAAACGACGAGCTGATAGAAGAGATTAGAAGTTTTGTGAAATCAGGACTCGCAGCGCATGCGGCTCCACGTGAGATTGAATTCCGGGATAAACTTCCAAAAACACGAAGCGGTAAAATTATGCGTCGTGTACTAAAGGCTTGGGAGCTTGATCTTCCAACAGGCGACCTTTCTACAATGGAAGACTAAGCGTATATAAGACAGGAAAAACCCTCGAAATCAATTCGAGGGTTTTTTGTCTTTCTTTTTATTATCTTGTGTAGTTGCTGGTGGAGGATCTCCTGTACCTGGATCAGTTGGAGGTGGTGGAGGATCCTGTGGTTTATCTGGTTTATCTCCATCTCCCCCAGTCGGAGGAGGAGTTCCGGGTTCTGCCGGCGGTTTCTTTTCCCCTACTTGAACTTTTGTTTGAGCAGCTGATTCTTTCCCAGAGATATCAACGGCTGTTACATAGACAACTCCATTAGGAACTTTCGCAGAAGTTTTATCTGCTGTAACGGATCCTATTTTATTAAACGATTTGCCATCTGTTGAATGATAGATTCTGTATCCAATCACATCATTCTCACCATGTGCTGACCACGATAATACGCCATCAGACATTTTTGCTCCTGCAACAGGTGATGGCACTTTGCCATTCTCTTTTAACTCTTTCTCAGGAACGATGTTGCTCAAGAGATCAATTTTTTGGGTAAGCTTATTCAGGGTTTCTAATCCGAGCTCCTTTAAGAATTCTTCTTTTATAAGCACACCCTCTTTAGTAAATTCTTCAGGTGTAGTTGGTAGTGCTTTATATTTTGCATCTCCAACAACTACATAACGGCCTTTTGTTAAAGTATCATCTACTTCTTTAGGAGTGAACTTTGCATTAAACAAATCTGTTGTTACAAGACCCGCACTTCGGCAAAGATCAGATGGAAGTTTACCAGAGATTCCACAAATTTCACGGCGTACAATTCCTGAAGGCATCGCAAATCTTTGTTCAGGATCAACTAATTGAGGTGCGTGTTTATGAGCTACATTTATAAGCTGAGCCCATATGGTCTGATTTCTTTGACCGGTGTTACCAGCTAAATCAGCAGGTGTGTCATAACCAATCCAAACTCCGAATGTAACATTAGGATTAGAGGCCACAAACCATGAATCTTTATCTTCATTGGTTGTTCCTGTCTTACCAGCCCAATCAGACTGAAATGCCAGTTTTCGAGGTACACCTGCGGCAGTACCAGATGACAGTACATCTCTCATCATATCAATCATTAGATATGATGTTTGCGGACTATAAACTTGTTTCGGTTCACTTTTATGCTGATAGATTACTTCACCATCATTCGTTTCTATTCTATCAATCATATAAGCATCAACAAATTTCCCGCTGTTTGCAAATGTAGAAAAAGCATTAACATTTTCTTCGACTGTAACCCCTATATCTAGAGCACCTAGTGCCATTGCAGTGTGGGCTCTATCACCTTTAGTAAGAGTAGTTACCCCCATTTGAATCAGCTTTTCAGTAGCTTTCGCATGATCTACTCTTTGATAAGATCTGATAGCAGGAATATTTCTAGATTTCTTAAGTGAGTGACGAACAGAAACTAGACCATCAAAATCTTTATCATAGTTATTAGGTTTCCATCCATTTATGTCGATTGGAGTGTCAGGTACGATTGTTCCTGGCTGAACTTTGCCTGTTTCGACAGCATAAGAGTATGCGAGTAATGGCTTCATTGTTGAACCGTTTTGTCTAGGTGCGCTTGTCGCATGATTGGTTTGTTCTCTATTAAAATCACGCCCGCCAACAAAACTGATTATCTTTCCTGTTTTATTGTCAATTAATGTTGCTCCGACTTCTTCAGGCTGTGGTTTTTCAAGTTTTATTCGCTGACCTTTATTATTGTATACATACTGATTAGCTGGTCCGAACAATCCATCATTTTTAACAACCTGCTGCATTTCATCATAAATTTTTTGATTGATAGTTGTATGAATTTTAATTCCTTTTTGCCTGATTTGAATACGTGCGTTATCCTGATATTCTTTTAATTCTTCAGGAGTTAATTCTTCTACTTTCTTACCGTCTTTTTCAGCCTCTAATTTTGTAAGAACTTCAACTGTACGCTTTTGTACTTCAACTGTTAAAAACGGATACTTTTCAAAAGAAGATTGCTTATTGGTCGTTAAATTTTTCTTAATGTCATATTTAATCGCTTCATCATATTCAGCTTGTGTAATCGTTCCAGCCGAGAGCATACGGTTTAGAACAGTCTTCATCCGTTTTAAGCCTGCTGAAATATCTTCTTTTGGCTCACCGCCATTGTTGAAAGGCGTGTACACGAACGGGTTCTTCGGAAGTCCTGCTATGTAAGCTGATTGCGCCAAATTAAGCTTGGAAGCTTTGACTCCAAATATACCTTCAGATGCTGCCTGGATTCCTGCCACGTTTCGTCCAGAAGAATTACGGCCATAAGGGACGATATTGAGATAAGCTTCAAGGATCTCATCCTTCTTTAATACTTTTTCAAGACGCATAGCTAAAAGTATTTCTTTTGCTTTTCTATCAAATGAAACTTCATTCGTAAGAATTTGATTTTTTATTAGCTGCTGTGTCAGCGTACTTCCGCCTGTGACGATTGCGGCACCAGAAAATTCTTCATACATTGCACGCAGAATCGCTTTTGGCACTATGCCTTTATGTTCATAAAAGTATTGATCTTCTGTAGAAATAATCGCTTTAATTACGTATGGAGAAACGTCTTTTAGTTTAATTTCTTGCCTGTCCAAGTCTGATTGAAGTTTACCCATGTATTGATCGTTATCAAAATAAACAGTGCTTGTTTCCTCGTAGTTGTAGATGTCTTCTTTCATAGCCGAGTAAGCGCGTACTGGTTCATCCTTTACTAGTGAAGCAAAGAATCCTGCTCCTACTCCAGCTGCGAAAACACCACCCAAAACAAAAAGAACTGTGACAATCAAAAACATGTTCCAAGTAACGTTATATGTAATTCGTGCTGTTCGAATAATACTTTTTTCATTCAAAAAGTGGACAAATTTCTCCCATTTTTGTTTAAGTCCATCAAAATGAGACATCATTTGGTACTCCCCCCCCTGTGTATAAGTATAACATACGGTCGAATTGTGAAAATGGGCAGTTTTTTTGAAATTATAAGATTGACATGAATTTCGTCCATATGGTAAAAATAAAAGAACAATAATAATGATAAAGCTAAGATAGGAATAAGTAGCAGATGTCTCCCTGTTTCAGAAAGCTGGTGGTTGATGCAAACCAGCACATAGGCAGTTTGTGAATTACCTCCTGGAGCTTTCCTTGTGAACCGTTTAGTAGCAAGGAACGGATTGAAACCGTTATGAAATGAAGTGAAAAGCTTTTTTTAGCGAGCTTTTAATTAGGGTGGTACCGCGAGATTGTAATCACGTCCCTTTCAATTTGAAAGGGACTTTTTTTATTGCCATTAAAAAGAGAAAGGAAAGAAAGAGATGAACATTTTACAAGACTTAGAATTTAGAGGTCTGCTTAATCAGGTTACAGATCGAGAAGGGCTTGAAAAAGAACTTGAAAGCGGTAAAGTAAAGCTCTACTGTGGATTTGATCCTACAGCAGACAGTCTTCATATTGGTAACTTACTGCCGATTCTTACATTAAGAAGATTTCAGGAAGCAGGGCATCAGCCTTATGCTCTTGTCGGCGGAGGTACAGGTTTGATTGGTGACCCTAGCGGAAGACAGACAGAAAGAACATTAAACGAAGCTGAAATCGTCGTTCAATGGACGGAAAAAATTAAAAGCCAGCTTTCCAGGCTACTTGATTTTGAAAGAGAAGGTAACCCTGCAAATACAGTGAATAACTACGATTGGCTTAGCGAACTTACAATGATTGAATTTCTGCGGGATGTAGGGAAGAATTTCTCTATTAACTACATGCTTGCTAAGGATTCTGTAGATTCACGTTTAGAAGGCGGTATTTCTTTTACTGAGTTTTCATACATGATTTTGCAGTCTTATGACTTCTTAAATCTTTTCCAAAAAGAAGATATTAAGCTGCAGATCGGCGGAAGTGATCAGTGGGGCAACATTACTGCAGGAATGGAGTTAATCAGACGATCTGGAGAAGAAGAGAAGGCTTTTGGATTAACCATACCTTTGATTACTAAAGCGGATGGCACAAAGTTCGGGAAAACAGCATCAGGAACAATTTGGTTAGATGCTGAAAAAACGACGCCATATGAGTTCTACCAGTTCTGGGTGAATGCAGCAGATGCTGACGTTATTAACTGGCTGAAATACTTTACATTCTTATCTAAGGACCAAATTGCAGATCTTGAAAAATCAATGGCTGAAGCTCCTGAAAAGCGTGAAGCGCAAAAAGCTTTAGGACGTGAAGTAACAACGCTTGTTCATGGAGAAAAAGCATACCTTCAAGCAGTGAAAATAACTGAAGCACTATTCAGCGGGAATCTTAGCGATCTTACTGCAAATGAAATCGAACAAGGATTTAAAGATGTTCCATCGTTTTCTGTAGAGAACCAAGCGGACATGAACATTGTAGATCTTTTAGTTGAAGCAAAGATTTCTCCATCTAAGCGTCAGGCAAGAGAAGATGTGACAAACGGTGCTGTTTCTGTAAATGGCGACAAGGTTCAAGACCTCTCATATACGATTGATGCGAAAGACAGAATCGAAAATCGTTTTGTTATCCTTAGAAGAGGGAAGAAGAAGTACACATTAATCAGATACTAAATATATAAAGGAAAGAACCCTTTAACTATAGGGTTCTTCTCTATTTTCGAAAGGATGTGCAGCTATGAAACGAATTCAAATCGCAGAAGATCTTTCTTTCTCACAAATCATTCACGGACACTGGCGTTTAGCTGAATGGAACTTAACCTCAGAAGAATTACTTCATCTTGTAGAGCAATGTATAGAAGCAGGCATTACGACATTTGATCATGCAGATATTTATGGAAATTATATGTGTGAAGAAATCTTTGGACAAGCTCTTGCTTTAAAACCATCACTAAGAAAAGATATTCAAATCGTTACAAAATGCGGCATCAAACTGGTATCGGAAAACAGACCGCATCATAAGATAAAATCCTACGACACAAGCAAAGAGCATATCATTAAGTCTGCTGAGAATTCATTGCAAAAGATGAACACTGAATATCTCGATGTTCTTTTGATTCATCGCCCAGATCCTTTTATGGATCCGTACGAAACGGCTGAAGCTTTTCATCAATTAAAAGAACAATGAAAAGTAAGGCACTTTGGCGTTTCTAATTTCACGCCGCGCCAAATGGAAATGTTGCAGCGTGAATTCAATGGCCCTTTAGTAACAAATCAGATTGAATTATCAGTACTTCATGAACAGTCTTTCTTTGATGGCACGATTAATTATCTTCAAAAAGAAAACATTAAACCTATGGCTTGGTCTCCATTAGCTGGAGGAAAACTTTTTAAAGGACAAGATGAAAAAAGTCTAAGAGCAAGGAAAGTTCTTGAGAAAGTTGCAAAAGAAACAGGTGCTGCGTCGATAGATGAAGTTGCCTATGCATGGCTGCTTGCTCATCCTGCAGAAGTGATGCCGATTGTCGGCAGCGGACAAATGAAGCGGATTCAATCAGCGATCAATGCTGCAAATATCACTTTAACCCGTGAACAATGGTTTGATATTCTTCAAGAGAGCATGGGGAAAGAAGTAGATTAATAAACGAAAGAAGGGGCTGTCCCAAAAGTAATGTAAACTTACTTTTGGGAGCCCCGATTTTTTGTTTTCACAAATAAAAAATAAATAATATACATTAAAAGACTGTTTTCGCAATCTTTGTTGCTCTTGGTAGTGGTTGATTTCCGTTACAGGATGCTCGCTTTCCGCGGAGCGTGCGGTGAGCCTCTCGAGTGCTATCCTCGTTTTTAGTTACTTTGAGCGAAAAAGGAAGATTTTGAGCGAAACCAAAGGTAGTTTGAGCGAAACGAGTGGATCTTGAGCGTAACTCGGCGTTTTTGAGCCAAACTCAATAATTCTGAGCTAACGTGTAATAAATTTAAGAACACGTACCGTGAACTTGCATCAACAAAGGACAGGAGATAGGGCTAACTAAAATGACGCTTACGCTTTTCGTCTCGCACCTTGCACTTCAATCACCTTGTCAATGAAAAGGATGGAAAATTGAACCAAAAGCAACAATCTTTTAGAAAATAGCCTTAGAAGAAGAAAAAACCTGAAGCCCATAATGGGTTTCAGGTTTTTTAAACTCTTAACGAGAATAGTATTCAACGATAAGTTGTTCTGTGATCTCAGCTGGAAGCTCAGAACGCTCTGGTAAGCGAGTGAAAGTACCTTCCAATTTGTTTTCGTCAAAAGTTAAGAAGTCAGGTACGAAGTTGTTTACTTCGATAGCTTCTTTAACAGCAGTAAGGTTGCGTGACTTTTCACGAACTCCGATTACATCTCCAGGAGAAAGACGGTAAGAAGCGATGTCAACACGCTTTC
The DNA here is from genome assembly GCF_001642935.1 of Fictibacillus arsenicus. Lineage (NCBI taxonomy): Bacteria > Bacillati > Bacillota > Bacilli > Caryophanales > Fictibacillaceae > Fictibacillus > Fictibacillus arsenicus. The sequence goes on along the minus strand of NZ_CP016761.1, from coordinate 2,822,179 downwards.
CGTTTACTGTGATGTGACCGTGGTTTACTAATTGACGAGCTGCACGGCGTGTGCGAGCAAGACCAAGACGGTAAACAACGTTGTCTAAACGAGCTTCTAATAGAGCCATGAAGTTTTCACCATGGATACCAGGCATTTTACCAGCATCATTGAAAATGCGGCGGAATTGACGCTCATTTACACCGTACATGAAACGAAGCTTTTGCTTCTCTTGTAGTTGTAAACCATATTCAGAGATTTTCTTACGTTGAGTAGGACCATGTTGTCCTGGAGCGTAAGGACGCTTTGATAATTCTTTTCCTGTTCCGCTTAGAGAAATTCCAAGACGACGGGAAACTTTCCATGTTGAACCTGTATAACGAGCCATTAATGACTCCTCCTTCACTTGTTTGTTTTGTGTTAAAACAATACAGTGACTATGACCTTTTCAAGAGCTTATTTTGTATGAAAAACACTTTCACTTCAGCAGCCATGAAGCTACACGGTGTTCCCTGATTTGAAAAATCAAGGTACAAAATAATAACTGTTGATGGGCACAGTGCTACTTATTTTACACAAAGAACAGTATAAACTTTTTTTGTCCCTTATGTCAACCATGCCTGTTATACACACAAAAATTTTAGAGGACAATTTGTAAAAAAGTACTCAATCATATATGATAATAATTAAGAAAGCGCTTACATTTTTAAATCGTCCTAAAAGGAGAACTCGAGATGGATACAAAACGCTTTGAAACTGAAGTAATTCATAAAGGCTATCATGCTCTGCAGCATCATGGAAGTTTGTCTCCTCCAATATTTCAGACGTCTACGTTTGTGTTTGATACCGCTGAAACTGGAGCAAGCCGTTTTGCTGGTGAACAAGAAGGATACATTTATTCACGGTTAAGCAATCCAACTGTTGCGATGCTTGAAGAACGGATTGCTTCTATGGAAAGTGGTGAAAAAGGACTGGCTTTTGGATCCGGAATGGCTGCAGTATCAGCTATTTTACTTGGTCTTACTAAAACGGGTGATCATATTCTTTGTTCAGAAGGTGTGTATGGCTGTACGTTCGGTCTTTTGCAGCTAATGGAAGAGAAATATCATATCACACACGATTTTCACTCCATGAGTGATGAAGATTCTATACGAGGATCTATTACAGATCATACAACTGTCATTTATATTGAGTCTCCAATTAATCCTACAATGAAGCTTGTGGATATAGAAATGGTAGCAAGGATCGCAAAGGAATATGGTATACCTGTTGTGGTAGATAATACTTTTTCTTCGCCATACTTGCAGCGTCCGCTTGAATTAGGTTGTGATGTTGTCATTCATAGCGCAACAAAATATTTATGCGGCCATGGTGATGTTATAGGCGGGCTGGCAGTAGGCAGCAATGAACTTATGAGTCATCTTGCTATGACAACTCAAAAAGATATAGGCGGTGTCATGTCTCCATTTGATGCATGGCTGCTGCTGCGCGGTATAAAGACATTGCCTGTACGAATGGACCGTCATTGTGAAAATGCAAAAAAACTTTCAGAATTGCTAAAAGAACATCCAGCAGTAGAAACGATTCTGTTCCCTGGTGACCCCGAATTTCCTCAATACGAACTGGCAAATAAGCAAATGAAAAATGCAGGAGGTCTTATAAGTTTTCAGATTAAAGGAGATAAAGCTGCTGCTCAATCTTTTATGAATTCGTTACAATTAATAAAAATTGCGGTCAGTCTTGGAGACGCAGAAACTCTGATTCAGCACCCTGCAACCATGACCCATGCGGTTGTTCCTGAAGAAAGCAGAAAGCAAATGGGAATTAATGATCAGCTTCTGCGTTTATCCATTGGTCTAGAAGCTTGGGAAGATATCTGGAGTGACCTGGAACAGGCATTAAATAAAATATAATCAAAAAGCACTGAGCAGTTTTTGCTCAGTGCTTTTTAATTTTGATTAAATGTGTTGAAGCAATATGTTTGTAAACTTTTCTAAATTCTCCCGATCCACTTCATCGAATCTTTCTTTTTCAGGGCTGTCGATATCTAGAACGCCTAAAAGCTTCCCGTTTTTTACAAGAGGAACGACGATTTCTGATTGAGATGCTGCATCGCATGCGATGTGACCTGGAAATTCGTGTACATCTTTAACGACAAGAGTTTCCTGATTTTGAGCAGATGTACCACAAACACCTTTTCCTAAAGGGATTCTTACACAAGCAGGAAGTCCTTGGAAAGGTCCTAAAACAAGCTGGTTTGATTCTTCTTCAAATGTGTAAAAACCAACCCAATTTACTCTATCCAAGAATTGATTTAACAAAGCAGATGCATTAGCTAAATTTGCTGTTGCATTTGTTTCACCTGCAAGAAGTGCTGAAAGCTGTTTGCACAAAAGATCATAAGCTTTATTTCTGTCAGTACTATATTGTTGAACGGAAAACATCAAGATTCCTCCAAACCTGATAAATTGTTTATTCTATCCTATCAAATTATGTTGAACTATACACCCTTGAGCCCTTATTTGTCGAGCGATTATTAAAGGTTTATGTCTTCGGCAGAAGAATTTTATACATAAGGAAGGACGGTGAAAAAAATGAAGAAAGATACAGCAGAAACGAAGCTTAAAATTGCTGAAGCAGCTATTTATCTTTTTACAAGCCAAGGGTTTAAAGGTACGACTGTAAGACAGATCGCAAAAAAAGCAGGTGTGAACCTCGCACTGATCTCATACCACTTTGGCGGTAAAAAGGGGCTGCTTGAAGAACTGATCACTTCATTTTTTGAAGGGTATATCAGAAGAATCGAGATCGTGTATCATACTTCAAGGTCTTCATCGGTTAAAGGCAGTTTTATTGAACTTGTAGAGACGCTATTGGTTTACCAGCAAAAGAATCTGCCGCTTGCTCGATTCGTTTATCGGGAAATGACGCTCGATTCAACTCTTGTTCGTGAACTGATGTCAACTTATCTTGTAAAAGAAAAATATTTTTTGCAAACGATGTTTGAGAAAGGTATGAAGAAAAAGGAGTTCCGGAAACAGCCAATAGATTTTTTGACGATTCAATTTAAAGATATGATGATGCTACCGTTTTTGCATCCCTTGTATTTATCTGAAGTCTATCAGATTTCAGCGGAAACGGAGACTTTCATTAAACCTTACAAAAAGTGGATGGTTAATTGGTTTGATAAGTGCGTGTGCCAAACCGAAAGAAAAAATCCCCTGCTGTCTGCTGTTCAAGCGCCATTATTTGGCTCTATCCAAGAGAAGTGGGGAAGTTAATTTTGCATATTGATCTAGTTGTTCAAGTCCTTGACCGAGTCCCTTAGCGCTATGGGCGTCTGACCCGTATACGAGAGGGATTTTTCTTTTCTGCGCTTCTTTAATAATCCAGCTTGGCGGATAAGGCTCCCCACAAAAAGGTTTAACAGCACCAGCGCCATTGTAGTCTAAAGACATTCCTCGCTCAGAGATTTCAATTAAAATATTATGGATGTCTTCTTCGATACTGAAATCTGCTGGGAACAGCTTCTGAAACTTTTTAGCTAGAGTTATATGACCGATTCTAAGCGGTTGAAAGCTTTTGAATGAGTGTTTAACAGATTTTTTCACTGCAGAAAAATAATTTTTATAAACTAAAGCTAAACTTCCCGATTTCCTGACCATCTCTTCAAAAACATTCTCATCATAATCCATGCAAAAATGTTTTCCCTCGATCTGCAAAAAGTGGACAGAAAGAATGGCATCGTCCAGTTCAGGCGAAACTTCCCGAAGCAATTGTTCTGTCTCCTGTTCATATCCTTCAATAAAATCAATTTCCAAACCTGTTTTAATCGTGATGAATTTTTTGTAAGTCTTTTTTACTTTTTGCAGTTTTTGAAAATAATGATTCAAATCTGAATACAGCATTGCACTGTCTTTAGCAGGAGTGGGATCTGCAAAATTTTTAGGTAATGGGGCATGTTCAGTAAACGAAATGCCTTTTATTCCAAGGGATATAGCTCTTTCAATATACTTTTCGAATGTGTCATTAGAACCATGCGGACAAAATGGAGTATGAACGTGTCCATCATAATACAACCTTTTTCCTCCTCCTTTCGACAAAATCTTCATTAATTTGGAAAAAAATTATCAAATTATGCAATTTTTTTGCGTCAAATGTGTGTTTACATGTTATCATAAAAGCATTAAACTGCAATTTTATACACAGATAAACCTATCAAATAGAAAATGAAATTATTAATACATAATACAGGGAATTAAAGAAATAGAACAGTAGAAGGGGTGCCTCCAATGATATACATAGTCATTGCCATAGTTACATTCCTAGCATTAATCCTTTACGGTACCATGTCGCGCCGAAGAATATATAAAGAAATTGACCGCTTGGAAGCATGGAAAATGCAAATTATGAACCGTCCTTTAACAGAAGAAATTTCAAGGGTTAAGGGAATGGCGATGATCGGGGAAACAGAAGAAAAATTTGAAATGTGGCGACAGGAATGGGATGAGATGGTTACGACCCACCTTCCTAATCTTGAAGAAGACCTTTTTGACGCAGAAGAGTATACTGACAAATACCGATTTAAAAAAGCCCGCAACATTCTAACTGGTGTAAATAAAGCACTAGACGGCATGGATGCCAGAATGAAAGAAATAACTTCTGAAATTAATGAATTGGTGACGAGTGAAGAACTTAATAGAGAAGAAATCGTAGAAGCGAAAGAAAAGCTGCAGGAGGCAAAGAAGTATTATTTAACACATATTCGCGCGCTAGGACAAACTGCAACGCTTTTTGATAAAGAATTAGATGAAATTAAATCGCTGTTTGAAACGTTTGAATCACTAACTGTTCAAGGCAGCCATCTTGAAGCGAGACAAAGACTTGTTGAAAGTTTAAACCGCATATCTGATTGCAAGACCAAGATGCAAGGTGTTCCTGAGCTTCTTGTCATTTTGCAATCTGATATACCTGTCTCTTTAAAAGAGCTTAGTGCATGCTTTGTAGAAATGGAACAGCAAGGTTATGTACTGCATCACATTGGAATTGAAAAAGAGATTTCCTCTTTAAAACAATTAAATGAAGTAGCATTAAATAAAGTATTTGAATTGGAACTAGAATCTGCTCAAAAGGATATGGATGAGCTTATTCAGAAAATGGACCAGCTCTATGAAATGCTAGAAAATGAAGTGCATTCCAAACAGTTTGTTATTAAAGAGAGAGAGATCTTTACATTTAACATACAAAACCTGCAGGAACGCATTGATAATCTTAAAGTGGAGACAGAAGTTGTTTCTTCCACTTATTTAATTGAACAGAATGAAGCTGACATGCAAAAGAAAATTGAAAAGCTTTTCCACAAGCTTCAAAGCCGATTCATTATTATCCAAGAATCAATCGATGAGAAAAAAGAGTCATTTTCTGTTATTCGCGAAATGATGGAAGAAATGCAGAAACAAATGGAAGAACTTCAGCGTTCTCAAAAGGTGTATGAAGAGATGCTTCATAATCTAAGAAAAGACGAATTAGAGACAAAGCAGAGTCTTAAAGAATTAAGAAGAAAGCTTCTGGAAGCAAGACGAATGGTTCAAAAAAGCAATCTTCCTGGTCTTCCAGAACATTATTTAATTACGATTGGAAAAGCAGAAGAATACATTATAGAAGTTTCAAAAAAGCTTGATGAAAAGCCTTTAGAAATGTCTGATGTATCTTATGTACTCAATAAAGCCCATGATGCTGTGAACGAAGGCTATGAAGAGACATCCCAAATGATTGAGAATGCATTTCTGGCTGAAAAGCTTATTCAATATGGAAACAGATTTAGAAGTTCTTATCAATCGGTTTCCATCAGATTGATTGAAGCTGAAATTGCGTTCCGAAATTATCAGTACGATGATGCACTTCAGATTGCGGCTTCTGCCATTGAAAGTGTGCAGCCAGGAATACTAAAAGAAATGGAAATCAATATGAAATCACATGTATAAGAACTGTCAGGATCTATTTCCTGCAGTTTTTTTACTGTTGTAAAAGAGTGAATTTCACCTTCTTGCAAAGACTATTTAGTAGATATTGCATAGATGCCACGGCATTTGAATTGTGATATGATATTGTAATGTGCATTTGTGGACGGTATGTTTTAATTGGAGGATTCAACGATGATTTATCTCGATAATAGTGCTACAACTAAGCCATATAAGGAAGTACTTGATACATTTATTACGGTTTCTCAAAAATATTTTGCTAATCCATCTTCACTTCATTCTAAAGGTGGAGAAGCAGAGAAGCTGCTAATAGCAGCAAGGAAGTCAATTGCTGATTTGTTAGCTGTCACGTCATCTGAAATAGTTTTTACTTCAGGTGGAACTGAGGGTAACAATATAGCAATAAAAGGAATTGCATACCAGCACCAAAATCGCGGGAAACACTTAATTACTACAGCTGTAGAACATGCTTCATCTTATGAGTCGTTTCAATATTTAGAGACACAGGGATTTGAAGTTACTTATTTGCCAGTGAATGAGGCAGGAATGACTTCATTAGAAGATTTAAAGCGGGCATTACGCCCTGATACGGTTCTTGTTTCGATGCTGCATGTAAATAATGAGACAGGAACGATTCAGCCTATAAAAGAAATCGGTGAGATTCTAAAAGATCACAAAAAGATCTTTTTTCATGTCGACAATGTTCAAGGAATCGGGAAAGTTCCTCTGCAGCTAAGAGAATGGGGAATAGACCTTTGTACCTTATCTGCTCATAAGATACATGGCTTGAAAGGAACCGGTTTGCTATATGTAAAAAACGGTGTAACTCTTTCTGCCTTATTTACAGGCGGTGAACAGGAGTATCGAAAGCGTGCAGGAACAGAAAATGTGGCTGGAATTGCTTCCATGGCAAAGGCTTTGCGGTTAACATTGGATGAGATGCGCATCAAAAAAGAAAAGATGCTGGCAGTAAAGCAAGTATTTACAGAAGGATTGAAAAAAATAGAGAGTGTAGAGCTCAATACGCCAGAGAACTATTCAGCTCCTCATATCGTTAATTTTTCTGTAGAGGGCATTAAACCAGAGGTATTGATTCACGCTCTTGATAAAAGAGATATATTTGTTTCGACACGTTCTGCATGTTCTTCTAAACAAGGAGGCGCGAGCAGGATCCTATTGGAAATGGGCCTTGGTGAACAACGCGCTTCTACAGCAATTCGGATCAGCACATCTTATGACAACACAGTCGAAGAGGCTAAAAGCACGTTAATCGCATTAGAAGAAGAGATTTTAAATTTTAAAAAGGTAATGAGGTAATATAAATGCTTTATGATCATTTAGTTGTACGCTATGGAGAATTATCTCTAAAAGGGAAAAACAGAAGACATTTCGAATCTCAATTATTTGTCACTGTAAAAAGAAAGCTTCGTCAATATGACAAGCTAAAAATGGCTAAATTATTTGACCGAATCGTTGTTGAATTGAATGGCGAGCCGCATGAGCCTGTTGTAAAGGCACTTCAGGACATCTTTGGTATTCACTCGATCAGCCTTGCACTTAGAGCGGAAAATGAGTTAGCAGAAATCCAAAAAGCAGCTTTACTTGCACTCAAAGAAGCGATGGTTCAAAAAGGGACTTTTAAAGTAACGGGAAAGCGTTCATTAAAATCTTTTCCTGTAAACTCCATGCAGCTTAACCGCGAAGTGGGGGGCTACCTTTTAGAGCATACAGATGGTCTTACAGTTGATGTTCATCATCCTGATGTAAATGTGAAAGTAGAAGTTAAAGATACAGGGACGTATATCAGCTGCCAGACATATGAGGGAGCTGGCGGACTGCCGATAGGTGTTGGCGGAAAAGCAATGCTCATGCTTTCTGGCGGAATTGACAGTCCTGTTGCAGGATATCTAACAATGAAACGCGGAGTCCGTATAGAAGGTGTTCATTTTCACAGCCCTCCATTTACAAGCGAACGCGCTAAACAAAAAGTTGTTGATCTAACACAGGAACTGACACGCTATAGCGGAGGGAAGATCAAGCTCCATATCGTTCCGTTTACAACGATACAGCAAACGATAAAAGATAAGATTCCAGCAAGCTACAGCATGACCATCATGAGACGTGTAATGCTGAGAATAACGGAAAAGCTTGCTGAAAGCAACCATGCAATGGCAATTGCAAACGGAGAAAATCTTGGACAAGTAGCCAGCCAGACGATGCACAGCATGTATGCTATAAACGAAGTAACAAACATGCCTATTCTGCGCCCGGTTATCACAATGGACAAGCAGGAAATTATGAATATCTCCCATAAAATCGGAACTTATGATATCTCAATTCGTCCATATGAAGATTGTTGTACAATCTTCTTGCCATCTGCTCCAAAAACTAAGCCGAAGCGTGATAAGGCGATATGGTTCGAAAAAAATATTGAGAATTTGGAAGAATTGATAGAAGAAGCGGTTCGAAATGTTGAAACCATTATCCTTGAAGAAGGCAAAACAACAGAAAATACGTTTGAAGATCTGTTTTAATTGTAAAGCCTGCACATTTTTGTGCAGGCTTTTATTATTCGACTTACGTTACTAATTGAACGGTAAGAAAGAGACAAAACCTTGTGAAATGGCAATACACACAACAATTTCCAAGAATTGAAACGGCCATTTCGTCACACATTATTAGTACGAAGGAGGTGAAACAAAATGGCAAACCAAAGCAACCAATTAGTAGTGCCAGGTGCACAACAAGCTGTTGACCAAATGAAATATGAAATCGCTTCTGAATTCGGTGTAAACCTTGGACCAGATTCAACTTCTCGCGCTAACGGATCTGTAGGTGGAGAAATCACTAAGCGTCTAGTAGCTCAAGCTCTAGGTGGATTCACAAAGTAAATAATAAATGGCTAACGGAGCGGGTTGTCCCCGCTCCTTTTAATATGTCCTTATCCGCTGACTAAATTTTAAAAATTTTCTAAAATATATTATAATGTTAATTGTAGTCAACTATGAGGTATACGAAAGGGTGGATGTTGAAATGAACTTGGCAGCTCCAAGTATCTACAATTTAACAATGGAAATTGAAAAATACGCAGAGAACCCCGAAAAAACGGCTCTAATCTGGATGAACGAAGACAATGAAAAACAAACCATAACCTATAAAAAGTTAATAGAACGATCAAACCAAATTGCTAATTCACTTGAGGAATTGGGTTTAGGTAAGGGAGATCGAGTTCTTGTTATTATGCCGCGATTAATTGAAACGTACGCTGTTTATATCGCGTGTTTAAAAGCAGGTATCACAGTTATTCCTTGTTCCGAAATGCTTAGAGCTAAAGACTTGAGCTACCGTGTTCAGCATAGTGAAGCAAAAGCAATTATTGCAGACCATCAGTACACAGAACAGGTAAACGAAATAAAAGACGCTCTTCCGACTCTTACATACAAAATAAGCACTAACGGTGACACGGAAAATTGGTTAAGTTTAAATGCAATAACAGAGAATGTAAGCGTTTCCTATAAGGCGCCAAAAACTTCAAAGGATGATATGGCATTTCTATCCTACACATCAGGAACAACTGGACAGCCTAAAGGTGTTGTACATACACATGGATGGGCATATGCACATATCCGTACTGCAGCTAAAAGCTGGTTAAATATTTCCGAGAACGATAAAGTATGGGCTACGGCAGGACCTGGCTGGCAAAAGTGGATTTGGAGCCCATTTCTTTCCACTTTGGGTACAGGAGCTGCAGGATTCGTTTATCAGGGGAAGTTTGATCCTCAAAAATATTTAGCTCTGCTAGAGAATGAACAGATTTCTGTTTTATGCTGCACCCCGACAGAATATCGATTAATGGCAAAAGTGGACAATCTCGATCAGTATCGTTTACCGCATTTAAGAAGTGCTGTTTCCGCAGGAGAACCTTTAAATAGAGAAGTAATTGATACGTTTGAAAAGTATTTCCATGTTAAAGTCCGTGACGGATATGGCCAAACGGAAAATACTTTGCTGGTTGGAACTATGGAAGGTATGGAAATTAAGCCTGGATCTATGGGGAAACCAACACCAGGAAATGATGTTGAGATCATTGATGAGAATGGTGTTCCAGTAAAGGCTGGTGAAGTCGGTGATATTGCGGTTCACAAAAATTGCCCTGCACTATTTAAAGAGTATTATAAAGATCAGGATCGAACGTTGATGGCTTTTAGAGGAGATTATTACGTTACAGGCGATAAAGCGAAGAAAGATGATGACGGGTATTTCTGGTTTGAAGGAAGAGGAGATGACATCATTATTTCATCAGGCTATACGATTGGTCCATTTGAAGTGGAGGATGCCCTTGTAAAGCACCCAGCGGTAAAAGAGTGTGCTGTTGTGGCAAGTCCAGATGAAATTAGAGGACATATTGTAAAAGCATTTGTAGTATTAAGAGATGAATCAGCGAGTAAAGAAGCATTAACACCAGAATTGCAGGAACATGTTAAACAACTGACAGCACCTTATAAATATCCCCGCTTGATTGAGTATGTGAGCGATCTTCCAAAAACGACATCAGGAAAGATCCGGCGCATCGAGCTTCGTCAGTTAGAAGCATCGAAAACGAGATAAGGTTGAAAAAAGCAGGCTTTTGTCTGCTTTTTATTCTGAAAACCGTTATAATACAAAAAAGCAAATGTACAAAGGTGGTAGTATAGTGGGGACTTTGTTTCACAACGGAAAAATATATACGATGGTCAGTGAAGGTGATCAATGTGAGGCAGTATTTGTAAAGGAAGGGAAGATTGAAAAAACGGGAACTAAAAATGAGCTGCATGTTTTGTATGGCAGTGAAATTACTCGTACTGTTGATTTGGAAGGCAATGTGATGTTTCCCGGATTTGTTGACAGTCATCTGCATCTCATTGGTCATGGTGAAAAGCTTATAAGGTTAGATCTCTCAGAAATGACTTCTGCAGAAGAAATGGAAAAAGCGCTTAAAGAAAAAGCGCAAACTTTGGGTAAAGATGAGTGGCTGCTTGGCGAGGGATGGAACGAGAACAATTTTATTGACCGGAAAATTTTTCACAAGCACGAATTAGATGCCATTTCTGATGGTCGTCCGGTTTTATTATCAAGAGTGTGCCGTCATGCATTTTTAGCAAATTCAAAAGCTCTTGAGTTAGCTGGTATTACGAGTGAAACACCTGATCCTGCTGGCGGTATTATTAAAAGGGATGCTGACGGGGAACCTACTGGTTTATTGCATGACAGTGCGGCTGACCTAGTAAAAAAAGCAGTTCCGGAGGTTTCACAGGAATATTTGAACAAAGCATTAAAAACATCCGTTGAATACTTGCTCTCTTTAGGATTAACCGGTGGCCATACAGAGGATCTTAGTTATTATGGATATGTTGAAAGGCCATTAAAAGCTTACAAAAAGGTTTTTGAAGAAGATCATGTGAAATTTAAAGCTCATTTACTCGTTCATCATGAGGCACTTGATGATTTTAAGAAGGTTAAACAAAATTATCAGCTGCCATTTGTAGAATATGGTGCCATGAAAATTTTCGGGGATGGAGCTTTTGGAGGACGGACAGCATGGCTTTCTCATCCATATAATGATGCTCCCGAAACCTCTGGTGTTTATATTCACGAAGACGATGAACTATTAAACCTGATTCAAAAAGCACGAAAAGAAAACATGAATATCGCCGTTCATACCATTGGTGATATGGCTCTGCAGAAAACGATTGAAACGATTAAAAAATGTCCGCCTCTTGGTGGCAGAGACCGTTTAATTCATGCAGGTTTAGTATCAGAGTTTTTGATTGAAGAGATAAAAAAGCTATCCGTTATTTTAGATGTTCAGCCAGGTTTTGTAGCATCGGACTTCCCATGGCTGATTGAGCGTCTCGGTACAGAACGGATTCCGTATGCTTATGCTTTTAGAACCTTATTGGATGAGGGTATTATTTGTGCGGGAGGATCAGATGCCCCAATAGAACCAGTTGATCCGCTACTGGGTATTTATGCAGCAAATGCACGAAGAAAGCCTGGAGAAGACCATGAAGGATATGTTCCAGAGCAAAAGCTTACGAGACATGAAGCGATCGGTCTATACACTTATGGAAGTGCTGCAGCTATACAGCAAGAGCATTTTAGAGGATATATTAAAGAAGGCTATGCCGCAGATTTTACGGTTTATGACCGTGATTTGTTTACTGTGCCTATTGATGAGTTACTGAAAGCTGAAGTAGTTTACACAATAGTAGAAGGTGAGATCGCATTCTGCCAATCCGATAATAAAGTAAGATCAGAATAAGAAACAGCCTGCATAACAATGCAGGCTGTAGTTCTTTTACTAAGAATAGAAAGCTAACATTGTCGAAAAGCCTATAAATTCATTTGAAGGCTCATAAGTTCAATTTTGCACATGGATAAGCTATATATATCAGATTAAAAAAAGCAGGTTCCCAGACGGAAACCTGCTTTTTTCATGTTATTAAACTTAAACGAACTCGTTTAGACCTCTACAAAAAGCTTCTTTTCACTTTATGCCAGAATGAATTATCTTTTAGTTTTACCGTTTTAATTCTTTTCTCTGTAATTTCAAAACTCAGGCTCTCGCAATGTTTAATACTCATCGCTTCGTTATCCATTCCGATAATCGGATAATGGCTGTTATCATGTTTGATCTTTAAGGACATTTTTCGGTTATCACTCAAAATAAATGATGAACCGAGCGTACGATACTGATTATTGTTTAAAGAAGCAAGCTCACTGATCTGATAGCATGCTAGCATTGGATCAACCACTGCACCGTTGACTGATTTATTATAAGCTGTACTTCCAGTAGGCGTGGATATGATTAAACCGTCTCCGCGGAAAGTTTCAAAATAAAGATCATCAATAAAAACATCGATTTCAAGTGTTCTAATAATAGAAGAACGAAGTGAACATTCGTTCAGGCAATAAAAAGAACCTTGTCCATCTATCGTAACGGAAAGTGCCGGATACTTACGAACTTCGATCTGTTCGTTTTTCATTGCTTCGATCATCCCAGCTTGATCGTCGACATGAAAGTCACAATAAAATTCCGAATCCAGTGTACTTACTCCCACATATAAACAATCTTCTCTAAAACCCGTTTTGCGTACTGCCTGCAAAAACGATCCGTCACCGCCTATACTTGCAATAATGTTGGCTTCCTTTTCATTTTCCACAACTTCAAATCCTTCTCTTTCTGCTAAAGATTTTAATCCTTCAGCTTTTTCGAGAATAGACTCTTCTCTTTTATAGAAAAAGAAAATCTTATTTCTTTCTGGCATCTTCCATTCCTCCTTTTAAATGATTCTCCACAGTTATTGTGTTCGGTCTTAAATTATTGATTCCTATTACATTGTATCAGACATTCTCATTACGTTTAGATTAAACGTCGCTTGCCTATACTGAAAAACAGAAGGGAAGAGCTTTTATGGAATGGATTTTAATTATATTAGGAATTTTTTTATTTTTATTTCTTATTTTGATGTTCTCAACGCTGAATGTAGCGCTTCATTTTGTGCATCGCAACGACAACAGTGATATACAGATTACGCTGCGTATGTATCGGATTATTCGATACACATTGCATATACCGATTGTCCAAATTGATGCAAAAGACCATTCAGTAAAGATAAGAGAAGAAAAGCAAACGAGTATGGGGCAGAAGAAAGAAAAGAAAAAGAAAATTTCATTTAAACAAATAAAAAATCAGTATGAATCGTTTCAAAAAACATTAAAACATGTTCAAAACCTGTATCGGATAATTGCATACTTCTTAAAAAAGATAAAAGTTTCTCAGTTGGAATGGCATAGCGCTATAGGTCTCGGTGAGGCTTCATCATCAGCAATTGCAGCTGGAACAGTATGGGGAATTAAAGGGATCGTCTTGCAGCTGATCAATACCTTTTTCCTTTTAAAAGGAACGCCATCGATCTCTGTAGTTCCGGTTTTTCAAGGAATGCACAGTGAAACAAGGCTATCCTGTATGGTTTCTTTTAAAATCGGGCATGCTATTGTCGTTATGTTAAAAATATTGAAGTCTTGGCGGAAATCAAGACGTTCATCTCACGTAAATTCTGAATATATGACTGGAGGAGTGTAAAAATGAGTGAACATCCAATCCAGGGTTTAATGAAAACCGCTATGGAAAATCTTAAAGAAATGATCGATGTTAATACAATTATCGGAGACCCTGTTGAAACTCCTGACGGGAGTGTAATCCTTACCGTTTCAAAAGTTGGGTTTGGATTTGCAGCTGGAGGAAGTGAATTCGGAAATCAGCAGGAATCTCAACAATCATCTCAAGGGTCTCAAGGCTCTCAGCAAGGGTCTTCGAACGGTTCAAAAGAAATGCCGTTTGGTGGAGGAAGCGGGGGCGGAGTTTCAATTACTCCAATCGCATTCCTAGTTGTAAGCAATACAGGTATAAAAACCATTCACCTTGACAACAGTACGCATCTATATGAAAGAATTTTAGACTTAGCTCCTGGCGTTATCGATAAGCTGCAGCATTTGATGAATAAAAATAAGCAAAAAGGGTCTGCAAACACACAAACAAATGAGTTTTAAAAAAGGAAGCTAACATCTTGTTAGCTTTTTCTTCTGCGATGTTTTAAGATGAATAGGGAAGTACATAAATTTAAAGGAGGAGTTATTTGATCATGAGCGTAACATTTAAAGAAAAACCAGTCACTTTACTAGGAAACCAGTTAAAAGCGGGGGATCAAGCTCCAGATTTTAAAGTTCTTGCAAATGATATGTCAGAAGTTACTCTGGCAGATTCAAAAGGCAGTGTAAGACTAATCGCAGCTGTACCTTCAGTTGATACAGGTGTGTGTGATGCAGAAGTTCGCCGTTTTAATGAAGAAGCTTCAAAGCTTGGAAATGTAAAAGTATTAACGATCTCTGTAGATTTGCCATTTGCACAAAAAAGATGGTGTGCTGCAGCGGGTATTGAAAATGTTCAAACACTATCTGACCACCGTGATCTTTCGTTTGGTAAAGCTTATGGTGTTGCAATTGAAGAGCTTCGTCTTCTTGCGCGCTCTGTATTCGTAATCGATAGCTCGGACAAAATTACATATGTTGAATATGTAGACGAAGTAACGAGTCATCCAAATTATGAAGCAGCCATTGAAGCTGCTAAAGCTGCAAAATAAACAAACCAGTCATCTCCGGTGCAAATCTGTACCGGAGATTTTTTATAAGCTTTTTTCTTATCGTTGCTCTTGAAAGTAGTTGATATCCGCTCCAGGTTGCTCGCTTTCCACGGGGCGTGCGGTGAGCCTCCTGCCGCTTTGCGCCATTAGGAGTCTCCACCTGACCGCTTCTTAGAAGTATCTTTGCTCCTGCGTCTACAAGTAATTGCTAACGAGGTAAGCTTCCTCGTCGCATGCCTAGCAAGAAGCTTCTCATGTGGTAGGCACGCACCTTGTGCTCCAATCAACTTGCAAATGATGAAAATAGAAAAAGCCATAAGCAGCAATCCTTAAGAAAACAGCCTTTCTTAGAGATTGTTGCTACTGAGAGGCTATCACAAAGTGCTTCACTGAAAAGTTAATTGGAGTGGAAGGACGAGACTCCAGCAGGATGAGTGGGACAGGTGAGACCATTCAATGTCGCAAGGCGACGAATGGGCTCACCGCACACCCTGCGGAAAGCGAGTCCTGTAACGGAAATTAACAACTTTCAAAAGCAACAAAGTTTACAAAAACAGTCTCTAAACCTTTAGATTGTATATCATGCACTTCATTTGTTAAAATGTTTCCTGTGCAAACATAGGAGGACGCGGTAATGAGTAATTTTAAAGATGTAGAAAAAATGTTTATAGTAATGGATAATACTGCAACAGCAATTAAGGAGAAGCTTGATCTCCCTTATTTAGATGCTCTCGTAGAAACTGGAGAAAATCTATTTTTTCAAGAGATCCCTAAAGAATATCCAAAAGAGCTTGTAAGTGTATTAACCGATGAATATAAAAAGGTTAATCTTGCTGAATACGGCAAGGAAGAATTGCGAAAGGCATTTCAGCTTGCAGTTTTAAAAGGAATGAAAGAAGCAGTGCAGCCGCATCACGCAATGACTCCTGATGCTGTAGCTTTATTTACGGGCTATCTCGTTCAAAAATTTATGAAAAAAGCTGAACATCTTACACTGCTGGATCCTGTAACAGGTTCAGGTAACTTATTGACAGCTGTATTAAACCAGCTTAAAGAAAAGCAATGTGAAGCGTTTGGTGTGGAAGTAGATGAAACTCTATTGCGTTTAGCTTGGGTAAATGCAAATATTCAAAAACATAAAGTTGAACTCTTTCATCAAGATGTGATTAAACCTCTTTATGCTGATCCAGTTGACGTAGTCGTAGCTGATCTTCCGGTTGGATACTACCCAGATGACGAAAGTGCTAAAGTGTTTAAAGTCAGTGAAAAAGAGGGCCACACATACGCACACCATCTCATCATTGAGCAAGCTGTACATCATCTGAAGGAAACTGGAATCGGAATATTTATTGTTCCTAACAATCTTTTTGAAAGCGAGCAATCAGGTTTGTTGAAAGCTTGGATTAAAGAACATGTATCAGTTTTAGGATTGCTTCAGCTTCCTGAATCTCTATTTAAATCAACCGTCCATGCAAAAAGTGTCCTTATACTTCAGAAAAATGGCGAAGGAACTATAAAACCTAAACAAGCAATGCTAGCGCAGCTTCCCTCCTTCTCGAATAAAGCAGGACTTGCGAATGTGATGGAACAAATAAATGAGTGGTTTAAAACTGAATGGGAACGTGAAAAATAACAGCGTGGGATAACCTATGCTGTTTTTTTTGATGTTGCAAACGCATTCAAATCTGAATTGCATGAATATAAGTTGTAAGCGTTTTACAGCCTTGATTATAAATAGGGGCAATGTTTAAATAAGGAAGGATTATAGTATTAATGAGTTAGAAGTGTGCACCAAAGCGCTCTTCTTTTTCATTGAATATGAAGGAGATGGCTATTTTGGCTAAAATTATTGCAATTAATGCCGGAAGTTCGTCCTTAAAGTTTCAGCTTCTGCAAATGCCAGAAGAAGAAGTTTTAACTAAAGGACTTGTTGAACGTATCGGTTTGAACGATTCTATTTTCACAATTGAAGTTAATGGTGAAAAAATAAAAGAAGTAAAAGATATTCAAGACCACTCTGAAGCTGTTTCCATGCTTTTAGATAAATTGATCAAACATAATATTATTTCTTCCCTTGATGAAATTGAAGGAATTGGCCACCGTGTTGTACACGGAGGAGAAAAGTTTAATGATTCAGTATTAATTACGGAAGAAGTATTAAAAGAAATCGAAGAGATTTCGTATCTTGCTCCATTGCATAACCCTGCAAACGTTGTGGGAATCAAGGCGTTCAAAAATGTATTGCCGAATGTACCAGCAGTGGCTGTATTCGATACAGCTTTCCATCAATCAATGCCAGAAAAATCATTCTTGTACAGCTTGCCATACGAGTACTATGAGCAATACGGAATCCGTAAATATGGTTTCCACGGTACAAGCCATAAGTATGTTTCTGAAAGAGCGGCTGAACTTCTTGGCCGTCCGGTTGAGCAGCTTCGCCTTCTTTCATGCCACCTTGGTAACGGAGCAAGTATCGCTGCAATTGAAGGCGGGAAATCGATCGATACATCTATGGGATTCACTCCTTTAGCAGGTGTAACAATGGGAACTCGTTCTGGTAACATTGACCCCTCGTTAATTCCTTATATCATGCAAAAGACGGGTCAAAGTGCTGAAGAAGTATTAAATGTTCTAAACAATAAGAGTGGTATGCTTGGCGTTTCTGGTTTCTCATCTGACCTTCGTGATATTGAAAGTGAAGCGGAGCAAGGAAATGAACGTGCTGAGCTTGCTCTAGAAGTATTTGCAAGCCGTATCCACAAATACATCGGTTCTTACGCAGCGAGAATGGCAGGAATCGATGCTATCATCTTTACAGCAGGAATCGGTGAAAACAGTACAGCAGTTCGTGAGCGTGTACTGCGCGGATTAGAATTTATGGGTGTTTATTGGGATCCTGCTCTAAATCAGGTCCGCGGGAAAGAGGCATTTATCAGCTATCCTCATTCACCTGTAAAAGTAATTGTCATTCCTACAAACGAAGAAGTTATGATCGCTAGAGATACTATGCGTATAGCGATGTAGTTGATAAACAATCTTTTTTCATGGTTACACACATGAAGAAAGGTTGTTTTTTTTGGGCTTATTTTTAAAAGAATGTTGCTGCGGAGAGATTTTGAAATTCATCATTGAAAAGTTGATTGGATGGGAAGGTGCGAGACTCCTGCGGGACTGGCGGGCAGGTGAGACACTTATAAGTGAAACGTTCGAATGTGGCTCGCCGCCTGCCCCGCGGAAAGCGAGTACCTGGAACGGAAAGCAACAACTTTCACAAAACAACAATGTATACGAAAACAGCCTTTTTTATATTTATTGAAGGAAAACAGACCAAGATAGCGTAAATCCTTTAAAGTACCTTTAACTGAGTTTGCTCAAACTGAAAAGGGAGAGAGATCTATTCATGTACAAAAAGGAACAATATTTATATAGGAAAGAAAAGAATGTAAAAGCAATTGTCCGAAATTATGTGAAAGAAGATTTTGATGAACTTATTCAAATTCAAAAGGAAAGCTTTCCTCCTCCATTTCCTTCAGACCTTTGGTGGAACGAAGAACAGCTGAATAATCACATCACACTTTTTCCTGAGGGAGCACTATGTGTGGAGATTGACGGAGTTCTTGCTGGATCCATTACCGGGCTGTTAGTAGGCTTTAATCCAGAATCTCCAAAGCATACTTGGGAAGAGATTACTGACAGCGGCTATATTAAAACACATAACAAAAACGGAAATACTCTTTATATTGTTGATATATGCATACGTCCCTCTTTTAGAAAACTTGATCTCGGCAAACTTCTTATGCAATCCATGTATGAGGCAGTCATACATTTGAATCTTGACCGATTGTTAGGAGGGGGAAGAATGCCCGGATATCATAAGTATGCAAATGAGCTGACGCCAGAGCAATATATTGAAAAAGTAGTGAATGGAGAAATCCATGATCAAGTCATATCATTTTTGCTGCGCTGCGGCAGAACACCTCTAATGCTTGTACCGGGATACTTAGAGGATGAAGAGTCCCATCATTATGGATTGCTGATGGAATGGAAGAACCCTTTTAAGTCTGGCTGCTAAATACTTTACTACTGATTTTTTACTTAATCCAGCGGTTATTATAAACTATAAAAAAGGTTAAAGGAGGAGCGGCATGCCATTAACAGAACGCGAAGAACAAATCTGGCAAGAAATCAAAAGCTGGGAAGATCATTTTTTTACTTATGAACCAACAGATTTTGGGCGTACATATGAAAAATGGGCAACAAGACAGATGGATCTTTTATCAGAAGAGATGCAGGAAACGATCGGTGAATATGTTGATTCTGTTCTTTTTCACATCCATGCTCTTATACAAAACTCTCAATTTCAGCTGGATATGAAACAAAGACTCCTTTCTGAAGCGCGGGTCTTTCGAGATGATATTTTTGAAATTGAAGATTTGAAAAAATGTTCGATTGATCAGTTATCTTATATGGCAGATCAGCAAATTGCACGCAACCGAATATTATCTTTTTCTCAAGGAGGACTCGCGGGAACTGGAGGATTGCTTTTTCTAGGAACGGATTTTCCAGCTATGGTCGCACTTGGTATACGGTCAGTTCAGTCTATTGCCATGCACTATGGCTATGATATTCAGAGACCATCTGAAATGATGCGCTCGTTAAAAGTGTATCATGCAGCTACGATGCCGAAACGTTATCAGCAAGAAAAGTGGGATGAACTTATGGAAGAGCTTCGTGAAGAAGAAGATCCAATTTTTTATTCAGGCAAAGATGTAATAGCTGATATATCATGGATGTCCCATCCTATACAGCAAATCGTAAAGATGATGGCGATCTTGCTTCTCAGAAAGAAGCTGACTCAAGGTTTGCCTATTTTCGGTATGGCTGTGGGTGCTGTTATGAACTACCAGCAATCAAGAAAAATAACTGAAATCGCACATAAGTTTTATCAAAAAAGATATCTAAATGAAAAATATAACGGATAGGTGTTCATTTTATGAGTATACAAGAACATAAGGCGCTTGCACCGGAGAAAGCAAGATGCATGATTGTAACCGTAAGTGATACGAGAAATGAAGATACGGACAAAAGCGGCAAGCTCATCCGTTCATTTCTAATTGAACAAAATCATGACATTCGTGAGTATAGAATTATAAAGGATGACAAGAGCCTGATTCATGAAGCTGCTCAGTTTGCTATTAAAGATGAAAATATCGATGTCGTCATATTTAATGGAGGAACAGGGATTGCTCCGAGAGATGTAACGATAGAATCCTTAACGTCATTATTTGAAAAAGAAGTCACCGGGTTCGGGGAGCTTTTCCGTATGTTAAGTTATACAGAAGATATTGGGTCAGGAGCTATGCTGAGCCGTGCTGTTGCCGGTGTGCATGGGAAAACGGCTATTTTCGCACTGCCAGGTTCATCAGGTGCTGTAAAGCTCGGAATGAAAAAACTAATTTTGCCGGAACTTACGCATATCGTACAACAGCTTCATAAATAAAAAGAGGATGCATAGGCACCCTCTTTTTTTTGTATTTTATCCGTGTATTTTCGATGTTACCTGCTGGTTTAACCTATACCAAAGCCAGAGATCATTAATGATGGATGCTTGGCTTGCAATTTTTTGGTTAAATTCACAGGATAACTCAAAGTTTTCTTCAATAGACAACCGGTCTTGAAGTTTATTAATTTGTGTTTCAATTTCTCTAATTCGGTCTGGAATCGCACCTCTAATCTTTTCCCATTGCAGCAGAATGGCTGCTTGTTCGGCCCTTTCATAAGCTTCCCATGATTTATGCAAATTAGGAACTGAAATTCCAAGCTTCTCATCCCAAACAAAATTGTTATGCATCCGATCATCACCTCTTACTTCCATTGTACAAAAGGCGCTGCTCTGAAGCCAGAATAATCATTGATATTATTTTTATACATTTTAAAGAATAACCTTGCATTTTCTTCTCTCTTTTTGTTATAGTATGTATTATTATAAATGGTATTTTTATAAACAATTATGTATAAAAATAAATAAAATATACATTAACAGGTTTTCAGGAGGAGAGATATCATATGGGAAAAAAGGTAGTTTTAGCGTACTCTGGAGGATTAGATACATCGGTGGCAATTCCATGGCTGGCAGAAAAGGGTTATGAGGTAATTGCATTATGCTTGGATGTTGGAGAAGGCAAGGACCTTCCATTTATTCAATCAAAAGCTTTATCAATTGGAGCTTCAGAATCTATCGTATTAGATGTCCAAAAAGAATACGCAGAAGAATATGCATTAGTTGCACTGCAGTCACATGCATTGTATGAAGGGAAATATCCGCTGATTTCTGCATTGAGCAGACCTTTAATCGCAAAAAAATTAGTAGAAACAGCTAAAAAATACGGAGCAACTGCAGTTGCTCATGGATGTACAGGAAAAGGGAACGACCAAGTTCGATTTGAAGTTTCTGTTGCAGCATTAGCTCCGGATCTCGAAGTATTAGCGCCGGTGCGTGAATGGAGCTGGTCTCGTGAAGAAGAGATTCAATATGCGAAACAACATGATATTCCTGTTCCGATTAAAAAAGAAAATCCTTTTTCTATTGACCAGAACTTATGGGGAAGAAGCAATGAGTGTGGGATTTTAGAAGATCCCTGGGCAGCTCCTCCAGAAGAAGCATATGAGATGACAGCTGCACTGGAAAATACACCAGATGAGCCTCAAATCGTCGAAATCGGATTCGAAAAAGGAGTTCCAGTTTCATTAAACGGAAAGAACGTTTCACTTGAAAAGCTAATTGATCAGCTTAACGAATGGGGCGGTGCACATGGTGTTGGACGTATTGACCATGTAGAAAATCGACTGGTTGGAATTAAATCACGTGAAGTGTATGAATGCCCTGCAGCGACGACGTTAATTAAAGCACATAAAGAGCTTGAAGATCTGACACTTGTAAAAGAAGTCGCTCATTTTAAGCCGATCATCGAAAAGAAAATGACTGAATTAATCTATGAAGGCCTTTGGTTCTCTCCATTAAATGCATCATTAAAAGCCTTTTTAGATGAAACACAAACTTATGTAACAGGAACTGTGCGAGTTAAATTCTTCAAAGGCCACGCAATTGTGGAAGGAAGAAAATCACCTTATTCACTATACGATGAAAAACTTGCTACTTATACATCTGACGACATGTTTGATCACGGTGCTGCAAAAGGATTTATTTCATTATGGGGTCTGCCTACAAAAGTTAGCAGCATGGTTCAAAAAAATGAGGTGAAAGTGTGAAGAAATTATGGGGTGGCCGTTTTTCGAAACAGCCGGAAGAATGGGTAGATGAATTTGGAGCTTCCATTTCTTTTGATAAACAACTAGCTAGTCATGACATTAAAGGCAGCCTTGCTCATGCCAAAATGTTATTCCAAAGTGGAATTATCGAAGAGAGTGCATATGAAAATATAAAAAATGGTCTTCAAGATCTTCAAGTACAAGAGCAGGAAGGCAAGCTGGAGTATTCAGTAAAGTATGAAGACATACATTTGAACCTTGAGAAACTGCTTACTGATCAAATCGGTCCGGATGGCGGAAAACTCCATACGGCAAGAAGCCGAAATGACCAAGTGGCAACTGATTTTCATCTTTTCGTAAAAGAAGAAACCCTCGAGATTATAGATCAAATTAATGAACTTCAAAACTCACTGCTGAATTTAGCTGAAGACCATGTTGAAACAATCATTCCTGGGTACACGCATCTTCAGCGTGCACAGCCTGTTTCATTTGCTCATCATCTATTAGCATATTTTTGGATGCTTGAACGAGATAAAGAGAGGCTGCAAGACAGTTTGAAAAGAACAGATATTATGCCGCTTGGAGCCGGTGCACTTGCTGGAACAACATTTCCGATTGATCGAAATGTAACAATGAACGAACTAGGATTCTCTAAAAAATATTTGAACAGCTTAGACGCAGTCAGTGATCGAGATTTTGCTATCGAATCCTGCAGCAATGCTTCAATGATCATGATGCATTTATCACGTTTTTGTGAAGAACTGATCCTCTGGTCATCTGAAGAATTTGGGTTTATCGAGATCAGTGACAGCTTCACTACCGGCAGCAGCATGATGCCGCAAAAAAAGAATCCGGATATGGCTGAGCTGATTCGCGGAAAAAGCGGAAGAGTGTATGGTTCCCTTCTTTCATTGCTTACATTAATGAAAGGTCTTCCCCTTGCATATAACAAAGACATGCAAGAAGACAAAGAGCCGGTATTTGATGCTGTCAAAACAGTCAAAGGGTGTTTGAGCATTATGACTGGCATGATGAATGAAATAAAAATTAATGAGGACCGAATGAACAAAGCCGTCCATCAAGATTTTTCTAATGCAACTGAACTTGCAGATTATCTTGCGAAAAATGGGATTCCTTTTAGAGAAGCGCATGAACTAGTAGGACAGATGGTTCTTCATTGCATTCAAAAGGGATGCTACTTGCTTGATATTAGTCTTGAGGAATATAAAGAGTGGTGTCCGATCGTACAAGAGGATTTGTATGAGGCACTTTCTCCTAAGACTGCAGTTGAAAAAAGAAATTCTGAAGGTGGAACTGGATTCCAAGCAGTGCGACAGCAGCTTGAGGCAGCAAAATCCGCCGTATTTATTTCCAGTAATTAACCGAGATAACTTTCTTCTGAAGACAGAAACTAATGACAAGGTTTCTATATCGAAGGAGGAAGTAAAATGCAAAATGAGAAGCATCCGAATCAGCAGCTGGAATATGATCAAGAAGGCGAAATGACCGTTCATCAGCAGATTACTGAAGCTTACCAAAGCGGAGTAGTTGATAAAGTTGATCAAGGTCAGCAGCGCACAAAGTTAGACGAAGAGGAAAGTCTTCAATAGGCAAAAAAGTAGGGATAACTCGCCGGGAGTTATCCTTTTTTTTGAAATCGCGTGTATATTTTCACATCGCAGATTACATAATCACACCTTATTTAAGAAAAACACGCGTTAATTTTATTAATCGCACGTTATTTCTAAAAATCGCAAATTAAATGAAAAATACGTAATTTTCGGCCATGCTTCGACACGTACTCGCTTCCTTTAATCACGTTCAATGAATGTTTCTATATTAATTCGGGAACATTAAAAGCTGTCTTACATATAGAAATAAATCCGTCTTTTTATTTTAGTTTTTTGGTGGTATGGTAACTATAGATATGAAGAAAAAATTTCCAATAACTTTCAGGGAGGGAATGCAGTGAAGATCGGTGTACCGACTGAAATTAAAAATAATGAAAACAGAGTTGCAATGACTCCTGCTGGTGTACTAAATTTAGTGGCGTCTGGCCATGAAGTTTTTATACAAAGAGGTGCAGGTATTGGATCTGGTTTTTCAGACGAAGAATACGAAGGTGCAGGCGGAGTGATTGTTGAGACTCCGACCCAAGCGTGGTCAATGGAAATGGTTATGAAAGTTAAAGAACCATTGCCGGAAGAGTACTGTTTTTTTCGTGAAGGTCTGATTTTATTCACTTATCTGCATCTGGCTCCTGAACCTGAATTGACAAAAGCTTTAACTGAAAACAAAGTAATCGGAATTGCGTACGAAACCGTTCAGCTTCCAAATGGAACGCTGCCTCTGTTGACACCGATGAGTGAAGTTGCTGGAAGAATGGCCGCACAAATCGGCGCACAGTTTTTAGAGAAGCCTAAAGGCGGACTTGGGATTCTGCTAAGCGGAATTCCAGGTGTAAGGCGCGGAAAGGTAACTGTTATTGGCGGCGGAGTTGTGGGAACGAATGCAGCCAAAATTGCTATGGGTCTTGGTGCAGACGTTACCATTATCGATTTAAACCCTGAACGTCTTCGTCATCTCGATGATATTTTTGGTGTCGAGATCAATACTCTGATATCGAACCCTCTTAACATAGCACTTGCTGTTCAAGAGTCGGCTCTAGTTATTGGTGCAGTTCTGATTCCGGGTGCAAGGGCACCGAAACTGGTAACCGAAGAGATGATTAAGGGAATGCAGCCAGGTTCTGTTATCGTTGACGTAGCTATCGACCAGGGCGGAATTTTTGAAACAGTTGATCGGATTACGACTCATGATAATCCTACTTATGAAAAACATGGTGTATTGCATTATGCGGTGGCGAATATGCCAGGGGCTGTTCCGCGTACATCTACAATTGGTTTGACTAACGTAACGGTTCCATATGCATTGCAGATTGCTAACAAAGGATATGTTAGAGCGTGTCTGGATAATGAAGCATTATTAAAAGGTATTAATACACTCGATGGCTTTGTAACCTATAAAGCAGTTGCAGAATCTCATCAGTTAGACTACAAAGACGCAGGTTCAATTCTGGCTCAAAAACAATAACTGAAAAGAATAAAAGTCCGAGTTTCAGCCTTTAATTCCTTCTGGGCTGGAATCGGACTTTTTTTATGTCCTATAATAGGGTATGAAAAGGAAAGTAGGATGCAATAACGAATCCTATTATTTGAAGGAGGGTGTATTTATAATGAAAGTGACGTATCATGGACATTCTGTACTTGAAATTCAAACCGGTGAGCACTCTGTTTGGATCGACCCTTTTATTAATGGAAATGGTCAATGTAAAATCAGCGTTGAAGATGTTAAAGCAGATGTAATTCTTTTAACGCATGGTCATAATGATCATGTTGGCGACACAGTTGAAATCGCAAAGAAAAATAACAGCTTGGTTGTTGCACCGTTTGAACTTGCAAACTACATTGCTTCAAAAGGTGTAGAAACACACCCGATGCATATCGGAGGCAGCCGTAAATTTTCATGGGGAAAAGTGAAATTCACACAAGCCTTTCATGGATCTAGTTACGAGGAAGAAGACGGAACAGTCGTCTATACAGGTATGCCTGCAGGAATTTTATTCTCCTCTGACAATAAAACCCTTTATCATGCAGGGGACACTGCACTCTTTTCCGATATGAAAATGATCGGTGAACTGGAGAAACCTGATGCGGCCTTCTTGCCGATAGGAGATAATTTTACGATGGGACCAGAAGATGCCTTAATCGCAGCGGAATGGATCGGAGCTCATATAACCGTTCCTATTCATTACAATACCTTCCCGCCTATCGAACAAGATCCAGAAAGCTCTTTTGTGTCCAAGCTCGGAAGTAAAGGAAAAGTGATGCAGAGCGGTGAAAGCTTAAATATATAAATGATTCTAACCTCCCTTTCTATGCATACGAATTATAGTAAGGGAGGTTGTTTTATGAGTCAGGAAAAAATAGCAAAGTTACTTATGCTCGTTGTATTAATTTACGTGGGATTACCTGCATTATCATTTGAAGGACTTACGATGCAAACCTTTTTTTCAATTGCCTGGACAGGATTTGCCGGAATGCTGGTATTAAGTTTACTGTTTAATAAAAATGAAGCTAGAAAAAGAACAGTTAAGAGACAGGCTTTTGTTAATCAAAAGTCACGAAAAAGGATACACATGGAAAGTTGAGTTTCTGTTCCATTGCCTGTATAATCTGTATTAGTCAATTAACTGAAACAGATAGATACAGATAAAAGGAACGGTGAATGCAATGCTAACAAAGCATGAACAAATATTGCAGCATATTATAGAGCTTGATGTTGGGTCGAAAATCTCCGTTCGGCAAATCGCAAAAGATTTAACAGTTAGTGAAGGAACGGCCTATCGCGCGATTAAAGAAGCAGAAAACCAAGGGATTGTCAGCACTATTGAGCGTGTAGGGACCATTCGGATTGAACGGCAAGCGAAAAGCAATATTGAAAAATTAACATTTGCCGAAGTTGTTAATATTGTTGAAGGACAGGTACTTGGAGGCCGAGCTGGACTTCATAAAACCTTACACAAATTTGTGATCGGTGCAATGAAACTAGAAGCGATGATGCGCTATGTTGATGCGGGAAGTTTATTGATTGTCGGTAACCGTATTAATGCTCATGGGTTAGGATTGAAGGCTGGCAGTGCTATTTTGATCACAGGTGGATTTGACACGGAAGAAGAAGTGAAAAGACTTGCTGACGAATTGGAACTGCCGGTTATCTCTACGAGTTATGATACGTTTACTGTTGCGACAATGATCAATAAGGCGATTCATGACCGGTTAATTAAAAAAGATATCGTACTCGCTTCAGATATTCTAATTCCAATTGATGAAACACACTATCTTTTTCAGCACGATAAGGTCGAGCGCTGGCATGAACTTAACCGTGAAACAATGCATAGCCGTTATCCTGTAGTAGATCAATCGAATCGTGTAACCGGTGTAGTAACATCGAAAGATATTATTGGTGTATCCGAGGACATGAATATTGAAAAAGTAATGACACGATCACCATTAACAGTAACGGAAAAAACATCTGTCGCAGCATGTGCACACATGATGATTTGGGAAGGCATTGAGCTGCTTCCGGTTACAGGTTCTTCACATAAACTGATAGGAATCTTAACCCGGCAAGATGTGTTAAAGGCGATGCAGATGATGCAGAAACAGCCTCAAGTTGGTGCGACATTCGATGATTTAATCACGACCGAATTAAAAGAACATAAGTATGAGAATGAAGTTAACTTTACCTGTAAAATCACTCCGCAAATGACGAATCATTTAGGAACAGTTTCGTACGGCGTATTAATGACACTAGTAACAGAAACAGCTCGTAAGGCTTTAAGAAGAATTAAAAAAGGTGATGTAGTCGTTGAGAACGTAACCTTTTATTATATTAAGCCTGTTCAGATAGAGAGTGAAATACAATTTGTTCCTAGAGTGCTGGAAGTGAGCAGGAAATTTGGAAAAGTAGATGTTGAGATATATCATGATGGTAAGATTGCAGGAAAGGCTATGATGATGGCTCAATTAATCGATCACCGTTCATAAAAATTCGGATGCTGTTAATTTCCGCTCCAGGATGCTCGCACATTATACTCCCTTGTCAGCAAAGGGTCTCAACAAAACAAATCACCAAGCAGCATTCTTTTAGAAACGATTTTTTTTAAAGGCTGTTTTCGTAAACTTTGTTGCTTTTGTAAGACGTTAATTTCCGTTACAGGGCTCGCTTTTCGCAGGGTGTGCGGTGAGCCCATTTGTCGCTATGCGACATTAAATGGTCTCACCTGTCCCACTTAGGATCAGTGTGACAGGTGAGACACCTAAGGACGCAGAGTGTCGAGGTGGCGAGCATCTGAAACGGAGATCAACCACTTCCACGAGCAACAAAGCTTACGAAAACAGCCAAAGAAAAAAGTCCCCTTCGGAGGGACTTTTTCATACTATTTTCAGTTCGTTTCTTTTGCTTCTTGACGAGCAAGTGTTAAAAAATGCTTGTACATTTTCCAGTTCATCAGTAAAAGAACGATTCCGTATGCCAGGAAAATAAGAGCCACCCAAAGCTGAACACGGCCTTCTACAGCTGTTAATTCGTTTAATCCAAAGGAAGCCAAAAATGCCCCAAGCGCCATCTTTGCTTTTGTCCCAGTCCATTGTTTATAAAAAGGCTCTTTTGCACGAACTTCACGAACTTTATAAAACACATAAAGAGCAAAAGAAAGTATAATAAGGATAATAAAAATCGGCATTGAAAATTCCCCCAAGTATTTACTCCACTATATTGTAAACGTTTAAAACCAGAATTGCCACAACTAGGTGTAAAAGGAGTTCATTATGAAAGAGGAAATTTTAAATAAAATTAATCAATATGAACGAATTATTATTCACAGACATGTAAGACCAGATCCCGATGCGCTTGGCTCACAAGGCGGACTTGCTGCCATAATTAAGGCAAGCTTTCCTGAGAAGGAAGTATATGCAGTAGGGGAAGAGGATGATAGTCTTATCTTCTTAAATAAAATGGATACTGTCGAAGACGAGATGTACAGAGGATCTTTAGTCATTATTTGCGATACGGCAAATTCTCCAAGAGTCAGTGATACGCGTTACACTTTAGGTGAAACGGTTATAAAGATTGATCATCATCCAAATGAAGATCCGTATGGTGATTTAGTTTGGGTAGATACAGCGGCAAGCTCTACAAGTGAAATGATTATGGATTTTTATCTTTTTGGTGCTGATAAGGGCTTGGAGCTAAACAGTAATTCAGCAAGACTTTTATATGCTGGCATTATTGGTGATACAGGGCGGTTCTTGTATTCGAATACAACAGAAAAGACACATAGATATGCAGCAATGCTGATAGAAACAGGTTTTGCACCTTCTGAGATTCATGAGAACCTTTATAAAATTTCAGAGAAACTGGTAAGATTAAATGGTTATGTTCTTCAGCATTTTTCAATTGTAGATGAATGTGTCGGTTATATTCATCTCACAGAAGAAACATTACAGAAATATGATGCAAGTGCGAGTGAGGCTTCACTTTTGGTAAATTCATTCTCGCATGTTGAAGGCCTGTTAGCATGGGTTTTCTTTGTGGATGAGCCTGATCAAATAAGGGTCAGACTTCGTTCAAAAGGACCGGTTGTAAATAAGATTGCAGCTAAGTTTAATGGTGGAGGACACCCTAGAGCATCAGGAGCAACTGTATATACAAATGAAGAGACTCAATCTGTTCTTTCAGAATTAAGGAAAGCATGTATTGAATATAAAACCAAATAAAAAAGGCCTCATCGGGGGGCCTTTTTACACATTCGAAGGCTTGCAAATAAATCTTCAAATGTGTCATTCATTAATTTTTTTCTGGGATAAACCAAGAGCCTAGGTCCGTTACATCTTCATGAACTTTAAAGTTTAACTTAGCAAGCTCTCTTTTAATTAATTCTGCTACTTCTTTCGTTTCTGCGAAAGCAGAGAAACCATTCTGCAATTCTTTAACCTTTTCACGTGCAAGTTCTTTTCGATTAATAATCATTGTAGTTTCCCCCCAATATTCACTCTTTTAATAATATTCTATACAAAAAGTGGGGTGAATGCTATTCTGCTGCCTAAAGATTCATAAAAACGTAATATTTAGACCATAATTTATGCATATTCATTCAATCACACGCGCTGAAATATAAATTCGGAGTATTCCTGTGGTCAGATATAAATGATCAATTTTCACCTCGTATTTTTGTTCATCATCAAGCTGAAACGGCTTATTTTCGATAGCTTGTTCGAGTAAAACATGACTTTTTGCGATTGTCTCGGTATCCTCACCTATCAGATGCTCCAGATCATCCTCAACTGCTTTTGTTAAATGCAGCTTAGTCAGGTTAGATAATTTATCAGATGAGGTATTTGAAAAACGGACATTAATTTCATGCAGTTTGAATTTCTTTGCCAGTTCTTCATTTGCTTTCTTATCATCAGAAGTGAGAATTTCATTTTTTTTCTTGTAATCATCTAACTCTGACTTTTGTTCTTTTACTAAATGAATTAGTCGTTCATGCGCTAACCCGCCTTGAAAAAGGAAAAATGCCCAGCCGATGATGAAGCCGATGGCGACTCCTGCAAAAAAACGCTGATAGCCTTTTCGGTGATAGAGCGGCGGAATCCTCATTAGTCTATTTGTTCCTGGCTTAGCCATTGAATTAATATAATTGCCGTATTAGCACCTGCTATTGCAACAAAGATATAGGTGAGCTGCTTAAAAATCTCAAAAGTTGCTCCATTTTCAAAGCTTCTTTCAAAGTTTGATATGGTATCAAATGTGCCTCCGATTGCTGCAACGATTGCCCAGATTTTTAGTTTTTTAGCCAGTTCCATCATTTCGAGAATAGGGGCTTTTCCAACAAGAAATGCTGCGAGTCCGCCTATAAGCGCTCCTCCTAGAAGCACACCAAATGCAATAGCAAAATCAAGAATTATATTTGCAAAAAAATCGCGTACCATGAGAACCCTCCTCTATTATCCAATGTATGGATAATAAAAGAAGAGTATGCTCGTTTTACAGATAAAGAGTTTAACGGAAATCGCATAGCTTGTTTCATTAACACACTCTGACTTCTATACTATAATGGAGTTGGAAATAGGTGCAAAAAAGGAAGTGAAGGTATGGGATTTGTTCCTCTGCATATACATAGCGAGTATTCTCTTCTCGAAAGTTCTTGCCGCATAGACGCACTTGTAGAACGAGCAGCTGAATCAGGTTTTTCTGCATTGGCATTAACAGATAAAGCCAATATGTATGGAGCATTAAAATTTTATACGGCGTGCAAAAAAGCGGGTATAAAACCAATTTTAGGTTTAGAGGCGGAAATTAGAAAATCAGATTCAGAAAGTGATTCACATACAGAACAATGGAGTAAAATCCTTTTATATGCACAAAACAATGAAGGATATCAGAATCTGCTAAGGCTATCGACACTAATGCAAACAAAGCAGGGTGGAGATATCACACCTGTAACACATGAAGAACTTTCCATACATTCTAAAGGTCTGATTGCTTTATCTTCAGGTCCAGAAGGGGAGATTCAACAGTATCTTTCCGCTGAAAGAAGTAAAGCGAATTTGCTGGAAAGATGTATTCGTTTTTATCAAGATGTTTTTCCGGAACGTTTCTACATTGGTCTGGAGGATCATGGTACAGGCTTTGAGAAAACATTAAACCTTCAACTTCAGTCCATTGCAAGAGAATTTAATCTTCCGCTCCTTTGTGCGCATGAAACCTATTATTTACATGCAGAGGATGCAAAGGCTCATGATGTTCTAGTTTGCATCAAAAATGGAGAGAAGATAAATAATCCTGACAGGTATAAACTGCCTACAGGAGAATTTTATTTTAAATCTCACAGTGAAATGGAAAGGTTATTCTCCCATTCATCTGAAGTATTAGAAGAAACTCAAAGACTAGCGGACATGTGCAGCCTTGAGCTCACTTTAGGAGAGATTGCACTTCCGAAATATCCTGTTCCGGGTGATAGAGACAGTTTTGAATATTTGACAGAGTTATGCTTAAAAGGTGTAAAGAATAGATTTGATACGGTGACTCCTGAAATCGAAAACCGTCTCCAATATGAGCTTAATACTATTAAGAACATGAATTTTGAAGATTATTTCCTGATCGTATGGGATTTTATGAAGTATGCACATGATGTAAAGATGATAACCGGACCTGGAAGAGGTTCGGCTGCGGGATCTTTAGTTGCATATGTGCTTGAGATCACCAATGTGGATCCGATTCATCATAGTCTCATTTTTGAACGGTTTCTTAATCCTGAACGGATTACGATGCCTGATATTGACATAGATTTCCCGGATAATCGCCGCGATGAAGTTTTGAAGTATGTTGCGGAAAAGTACGGTACAGATTATGTAGCTCAAATTATTACTTTCGGTACGCTTGCTGCAAGAGCTGCTGTTAGAGACGCAGGCAGAGTAATGGACTTGCCTCCGGGCCTGATTGATCAAACTGCGAAAAATATTCCTTCTAGACCAGGAATCTCTTTAGAAAATGCATTACAAGAATCACATGGTTTACAGCAGGCGTTTCAATCAGATCCAAGTGTTAAAAAGCTTATTGAAATTGCGATGAAACTTGAGAGTCTTCCGAGGCATGCCTCAACCCATGCTGCAGGGGTGGTACTCTCCCGAAACCCTCTTGTGCAGACGGTTCCCTTGCAAACAGGACATGATGGAATTGCGTTAACTCAGTACAGTATGGAGTGGCTTGAAGCTGCCGGGCTATTGAAAATGGATTTTCTCGGTCTGCGCAATCTTTCATTAATCGAAAATATTTTGCATTCTATAGAAAAAAATGAACAAATCAAGATCAATCTGAATGAAATATCGTTTACTGATCCAAAAACTTTTGAACTTCTTTCACAAGGAGACACGACAGGAGTTTTTCAATTAGAATCGGATGGCATGCGAAAAGTTCTGCAGCAGCTTAAGCCGACTGAATTTGAAGACATTGTTGCTGTCAATGCCTTATACAGACCAGGACCTATGAAGAACATACCAGATTATATCGCTGGCAAAAACGGACTGAAAACAGTGGAGTACATGCATCCTGATCTGGAACCTATTTTAAAGAACACGTACGGAGTTATCGTATACCAGGAACAGATCATGCAGATCGCAACAAAAGCAGCTGGCTTTACACTAGGTGAAGCAGATCTGCTAAGAAGAGCAGTAGGAAAGAAAAAGCGTGAAATTTTAATGAAAGAACGCGAACATTTTGTTGCAGGCTGTTTAAAACAGGGATATGATGAAAAGTCTGCAGATGCTTTATATGATCTGATTGTACGGTTTGCTGATTATGGTTTTCCAAGAAGCCATGCAGTAGCTTACAGTGTTATCGCTTATCAGCTCGCCTTTTTAAAGGCAAATTACCCGATTCATTTTATGGCAGCATTACTTTCTAGCGTTATTGGCAATCATGATAAAGTAAATCAGTATATTAAGGAATCGATGCAAAAGGGAGTTCCGATTTTCCCTCCCTCTATTAAAAAGAGTACAGCAATTTTTACACCAGAAGAATCAGGAATCCGCTTTGGTCTTTTGGCCATAAAAAACGTAGGAATAAATGCCATTCATACCTTGATGCAGGAAAATAAAAAAGAGCCATTTCAAGACCTATTTGATATATGCGCTCGGTGTCCCCAAAAAATTGTGAACAAAAGAACACTGGAGTCTTTGATTTTTGCAGGAGCGATGGATGATTTAGGAGAAGATAGAGCTGTATTGCTAGCTTCTCTCGAAACAGCAATTGAATATGGAGAAGAATTTCAGGAAATATCGAGAAAAAATCAGATGTACCTGTTTGATGATGATATTAATCTCCCTAAACCTTCTTATGTCCATGTTCAGCCTTTTCAGGATAGTGAGAAACTGAAATTCGAGAAAGAATCATTAGGTTTTTTCTTCTCATCACACCCTTTAGAAAGATTCCGCACTGTGCTTAAAAGCTGGACAGCAACTGACATAGCTAGTATTGAGGGAAAAAACCCTTCTGTACGACTTGGTGTTTTAATAGATAAAGTCCGCGTTATAAAAACAAAAAAAGGAGAACTAATGGCCTTTCTTTCAATAAGTGATGAAAGCGGTGAGATTGAGGCTGTCGTTTTCCCAAAAGTGTACGAGTCATATCATGGGCTTCTGCAAAAAGGAGAGCAACTGTTTTTGGAAGGAAGTGTTGAACAGCGAAATGATGCATTGCAAGTATTGATAAGTAAATGCAAGCCGCTGCATGAACTGAAAGTAAAAGAGCAAGCTGCTTTGTTTATCAAAATCGATAAACAGCATCATTCACCAGAATATTTGAACGCGATCAAGCAAATATTGGATCAATCAATAGGAAACATTCCCGTTGTTTTGATCTATGAAGAAACAAAACAAAAAGTTCAGATCTCACAAAAGATTGATGCTACAGAGGATTTGCTCTTGGAGCTTAAATCCGTTGCAGGCGAAGGTAACATAGCATTTAAAAGAAATTAAAAAACTTTACAGCTTGTTAACATTTGATATAATGGATGAGTCAATAACAGTGGTCTGACCACCTCCTAATTTGACTCATCAACCTTAAATATAAAAACATTAGGAGATGAAACGATGTCTACTTTACGAGAAGAAGCTCTACACATGCACAGAACACATCAAGGAAAACTGGAATCAAAATCAAAGGTGCCAGTACGTAATGCAAAGGATTTAAGCCTTGCCTATTCTCCTGGTGTTGCAGAACCTTGTAAGGATATTTATGATGACAAATCAAAAGTCTATGATTATACGATGAAAGGGAATACTGTAGCTGTTGTCTCAGACGGAACAGCTGTATTAGGTTTAGGCAATATTGGTCCTGAAGCAGCTCTCCCTGTTATGGAAGGAAAAGCAGTATTGTTTAAAAGTTTCGCAGGCGTTGATGCTTTTCCAATCTGTTTAAGCACAACGGACGTGGATAAGATTGTTGAAACGGTTAAGCTGCTGGAGCCTACTTTTGGCGGTGTGAATTTAGAAGATATTGCAGCACCTAATTGTTTTGTAGTTGAAGAACGATTGAAAAAAGAAACAAATATCCCTATCTTTCACGATGATCAGCACGGAACCGCTATTGTTACCTTGGCAGGTCTCGTTAACGCACTGAAATTAACCGGCCGTGAAATGTCTAAAATCAAAGTAGTCGTAAACGGTGCAGGTGCAGCTGGTATTGCGATTATTAAATTATTAGACCGCTTTGGTGTTAAAGACATCATTATGTGTGATACGAAAGGCGCTATTTATGAAGGGCGCCCATTTGGTATGAATTCTGTTAAAACAGAAGTTGCATCATTTACTAATCGAACAAAACAAGAAGGTACTCTTGCTGATGTGATTAGTGGTACAGATGTTTTTGTAGGCGTGTCTGTTGAAGGTGCACTGACTAAATCTATGGTGGAATCTATGAATCCAGAGCCAATCATTTTTGCAATGGCTAATCCTAACCCGGAAATTATGCCTCACGAAGCACGTGAAGCAGGTGCAATGGTTATTGGGACCGGCCGATCCGATTTCCCTAACCAAGTTAACAATGTATTAGCTTTCCCGGGAATTTTCCGTGGAGCTTTAGATGTACGAGCAACTCATATAAACGAAGAAATGAAAATTGCAGCGGTTCATGCTATTGCAAGTCTTGTTAATCCGATAGAATTAAGCGCAGAATATGTTATTCCTGCTCCGTTTGATCCAAGAGTAGCTCCTGCGGTAGCAGCAGCTGTAGCAACAGCAGCTATGGAAACAGGTGTAGCAAGAATTCGTGTGAATCCAGCAGACATCGCTGAAAAGACAAAGAGACTTGCCATCATCGGAAAAGATGAATGAAACCGGTAAAGGAGAGAGGAATGTCTGTCCAGCCTACCGAAAAAGTATATATTGAAATTTTAAAGAAAATTCAAGCCATTATTGTGGAAGACCGTCTTAAAGCAGGTGACAAGCTCCCTTCAGAAAGAGAGCTCAGTGACCGCTTAAATGCAGGAAGATCTTCTGTCCGTGAAGCTTTAAGAGCTCTTGAGCTGCTTGGCTTGATCGAAACGAGAAGAGGCGAGGGTACTTTTATTCGCGAGGCAACAGGACACAGACTGGTAGAAGTACTCGCATCATTTATTCTTAACGATGAAAAGGCCAGGCACGATCTGCAAGAAACACGAAATATAGTCATTAAAGACTGCATAGAACTTGCAACAATGAGAATCACTTCTTTAGATATAAGTAAACTAGAGAAGTTAATACAGAAGATGGAACAAAGCGCTCAAGAAATCAATAATCTCTGTAAAGCATTCGAAAAAAATGTAATTCAGTCATGCGGTAATCATCTTCTTTATCGTTTATATGTGGAACTTACGGGTTATGGGTCATCATTAAAAGGAACAGATTCAAATTGGTCTCCAGAATTTTGCAAGGAAGTTCTTTCTCTTCTTGCAGGTAAGAATGCACAAAAGTTAACGGATCTGTTATCAAAACAAAACGATGCCCTAAACGCAATCGAATAGGTGGTGTTATTCATTCATGATTAAAGGATTGTTCGTAAAAAAGAAAAAATATGCCACAATTCCTACTGGTAAAGTAAAACAGGATGTACCAGAAGGGATTATGAGTAAATGTCCGGAATGCAAGCACATTATGGTCACGAAAGAATTAAAGAAAAACCTGCTTGTATGCCAAGGCTGTCAGTACCATTATTCGATGTCTTCTCAGGAAAGAATAGCGAGTCTGATAGATGAGGGTACTTTTACTGAATATGACGCAAATATGATTTCAAAGAATCCATTGGGGTTTCCTGATTATCTTGAAAAACTTGAGAGTGACCGAAAAAAAACAAAAATCAATGAAGCAGTTGTAACAGGAGAAGGACAAATAAGTGGTATGGACGTATCGCTGGCTGTGATGGATTCCCGTTTTAGAATGGGAAGCATGGGTTCTGTAGTAGGTGAGAAGATTACACGTGCTATCGAGAAAGCCATCGAAAATGAAAATCCTTTTATCATCTTCACTGCTTCAGGCGGCGCTCGTATGCAAGAAGGCGTTCTTAGTCTTATG
The DNA here is from genome assembly GCF_001642935.1 of Fictibacillus arsenicus. Classification (NCBI taxonomy): domain Bacteria; kingdom Bacillati; phylum Bacillota; class Bacilli; order Caryophanales; family Fictibacillaceae; genus Fictibacillus; species Fictibacillus arsenicus. Next base: position 2,785,096 of record NZ_CP016761.1, on the reverse strand, counting down.
CAGATGGCGAAGACAAGCGTGGCTTTGAAGAAACTCAGTGACAAGGGACTTTTGTTTATTTCCGTTATGACTCATCCGACTACTGGCGGTGTTTCAGCGAGCTTCGCATCAGTAGGAGATTATAACTTTGCCGAACCAAAAGCACTCATAGGGTTTGCAGGCAGAAGAATCATTGAACAGACAATTAGACAGGAACTGCCGGATGATTTTCAGACAGCAGAATTCTTATTGAAGCATGGTCAGCTGGATGGTGTAATTCACCGCAGCGATATGAAGAAAACGCTGGGTACATTATTAAAGATTCACTCAGAAGGGAGGGGTTAAGCATGGCGGCAGAGCTAGATTTTGAAAGACCGATACACGAACTCGAAAAGAAAATAGCAGAATTAAAGTCTTTTATGGAAGAGAAAGATATTGATCTTACAGATGAAATTCAAAGACTTGAGGAAAAGCTTTCTAGATTGGAAAACAGCACATATTCCGAGATGAAACCATGGGATCGTGTACAAATTGCCAGACATGCTGAACGCCCTACTACCCTTGATTATATCAGCTATTTATTCACGGACTTTATTGAACTTCATGGAGACCGTCTATTTGGTGATGATGAAGCAATCGTTGGAGGAGTAGCTTTTTATAAAGGTCTTCCAGTTACTGTGATCGGGCACCAGAGAGGAAAAGATACAAAAGAAAATCTGCGCAGAAACTTTGGTATGCCTCATCCAGAAGGTTATCGAAAAGCTTTAAGATTGATGAAACAGGCTGAGAAGTTTAATCGGCCGATCATTTGTTTTATCGATACGAAGGGTGCATACCCTGGTAAGGCGGCTGAAGAACGAGGACAGAGTGAAGCGATCGCCCGCAATCTGGTAGAAATGGCAGGATTAACAGTTCCTGTTATTTGTATTGTGATTGGAGAAGGCGGGAGCGGGGGTGCATTAGCTCTTGGTGTGGGTAACTATGTTCACATGCTTGAGAACTCTACGTATTCTGTTATCTCACCAGAAGGGGCAGCTGCAATACTCTGGAAAGATGCTTCACTAGCCAAAAAAGCAGCTGAATCTATGAGAATAACTGCTCCTGATTTAAAAGAGCTAGGAATTATTGATGAAATTATTGAAGAAGTAAAAGGCGGAGCTCATAAAGATCCAAAACGTCAAGCAGAAGAAATTGACAGTGTCTTAGAGTCTTCATTGAACAATTTACTTTCAATGTCTCAAGATGAATTAATTGAGCAGCGTTATGAAAAATATAAAAATATCGGACAATTTGGGTTTGTAAACGATTCCATTGTTGTTAAATAAGGAATGTGCTCTTCCGCTATAGGAAGGGTGCATTTTTTTGCCTATTGTTGTCTATTGTGTTCAACATTTGAACATGATATTTTAATAAGACGAGAGAACTAGAGAGGTGAAAGGTTTCATGAAACGGATAGGAGTTTTAACAAGCGGCGGGGATTCTCCGGGTATGAATGCCGCAATTCGTGCGGTTGTCCGAAAAGGTATATATCATGATTTAGAAGTTTATGGGATATACAATGGTTATGCAGGACTGATTTCAGGGAATATAAAAAAACTAGAGCTTGGCTCTGTTGGTGATATTATTCATAGAGGCGGAACGATGCTTCATTCTGCCCGCTGCCTGGAGTTTAAAACACCAGAAGGTCAGCAAAAAGGAATTGAACAGCTGAAAAAATACGGAATTGAAGGATTAGTTGTAATCGGTGGTGACGGTTCATTCCAAGGAGCGAAGAAACTATCTGAACAAGGATACCCTACGATTGGGGTTCCCGGAACAATTGATAATGACATTCCTGGAACTGATTTCACAATTGGTTTTGATACAGCACTTAATACAATTATTGATGCGATTGATAAAATCCGTGACACAGCTACATCGCATGAACGGACGTATATTATTGAGGTAATGGGACGCGATGCAGGTGATCTTGCACTTTGGGCAGGACTTGCCGATGGAGCAGAGACAATTCTTATTCCAGAAGAAGAACATAAAATGGAACAAGTTGTACAGAAGCTGCAAAGAGGGCACGAACGCGGCAAGAAGCACAGTATTATCATCGTTGCAGAAGGCTGCGGAAGCGGTGTAGACGTTGCAAAAGAGATTGAAACTTTGACAGGCTTTGAAACAAGAGTGACCGTTTTGGGTCATATTCAGCGCGGAGGATCACCTACTGCATTCGACCGTGTATTAGCCAGCCGTCTTGGAGCTCAAGCTGTTGAACTGCTATTGCAGGGCAAAGCTGGACGAACTGTAGGTATTGAAAATAATAAACTTGTGGATTATGACATTACAGAGGTTTTATCTAGAAAGCATTCGATAGATAGAGATATGTACAGATTATCTCAGGAACTATCCATATAACCCGCAAAATAGCATCGTATAGCTGATGTTTATCTTCAGTCTGTACGATGCCTTCTTGCGAATAAGAAAATCAGGAGGCCATTTACATGATGCGCAAAACAAAAATCGTTTGTACTATAGGTCCGGCAAGCGAAAGCATTGATAAACTAAAAGATTTAATGAACGCTGGAATGAATGTTTCCCGTCTTAATTTTTCCCACGGTGATTTTGATGAGCATGGACAAAGAATCAAAAATATCCGTGAAGCCTCAAAAGAACTTGGCAAAACAGTTGCTATTCTTTTAGACACAAAAGGTCCAGAAATTCGTACTCAAACACTTGAAGGCGGAGTTGCAGAGCTTGTAGCTGGAAATGAACTTATCATATCCATGGAAGAAGTAATCGGAAATGATAAAAAGATTTCAGTAACCTATCCAGGTCTTGTTGAAGATGTTGAAGTAGGATCAAGAATCTTGCTTGATGATGGACTTATTGAGCTTGAAGTTATGGAGATCGGCAGCAAAGAACTGACTACGAAAATTTTAAACTCTGGAACTTTAAAGAACAAGAAAGGTGTTAACGTACCTAATGTCAGCGTGAAGCTGCCTGGCATAACAGACAAAGATGCAAAGGATATTGAGTTTGGAATTCAGCAAGGTGTTGACTTTATTGCTGCATCTTTTGTTCGCCGTGCAACAGATGTTCTTGAAATCCGTGAAATTTTGGACAGACATCAAGCTAATCATATTCAAATCATCCCTAAGATCGAGAACCAAGAAGGTGTCGAAAACATTGATGAAATTCTTGCTGTTTCTGATGGTTTGATGGTAGCGCGCGGAGATTTAGGTGTTGAGATTCCAGCTGAAGAAGTGCCGCTTGTTCAAAAAATGCTTATAAAAAAGTGTAATGAACTTGGAAAGCCGGTTATTACTGCGACACAGATGCTTGATTCTATGCAGCGCAACCCGCGCCCGACACGCGCAGAAGCGAGTGACGTAGCCAACGCTATTTTTGACGGTACAGATGCAATCATGTTATCTGGGGAAACTGCAGCTGGTAACTATCCAGTTGAAGCAGTATTAACGATGCATAAGATTGCAAGCCGTGCTGAAAGTTCATTAAATTATAAGAACCTTCTATCTTCAAAGAGCAAGGAAAGCAAAACAACGATTACAGATGCGATCTCACAATCTGTTTCATTTACTGCTTTGAATTTAGAAGCTGATGCTGTTATTACTGCTACAGAAAAAGGTCAAACTGCACGCATGATATCAAAATACCGTCCAAAAGCACCAATTATCGCTGTAACAAGCAATGAAGATGTTTGCCGCAAGCTTGCGTTAGTGTGGGGTGTTACACCGGTTTTAGGTGAGAAAGCAGCAACGACAGATGAAATGTTCCAGGTTGCGATTGATTCTGCACTTAAAGCAGACGCTGTTAAGCATGGCAGCTTAGTTGTCATTACGGCAGGAGTTCCTGTTGGTGAATCTGGATCAACAAACTTGATGAAGGTTCATATCATCGGAGATGTACTTGCTAAAGCGCAAGGTATTGGACAATCATCGGCGTCAGGTAAAGTAGTCATAGCGAAAACAGCAAAAGAGGCTGTTGAAAAAATGACAAAAGGAGCAATACTTGTTACGGTTGGAACCGATCGTGATATGATCTCTGCATTTGAAAAAGCCGCTGCTGTTATAACAGAAGAAGGCGGTCTTACAAGCCATGCTGCTGTTTGCGGAGTATCTATGAGCATACCTGTAATCGTCGGGCTTCAAAATGCGACAGACATTTTTACTGATGGCCAGGAAATTACGATCGACGCATCAGTTGGATATATTTATGACGGCAGGAAGAATGTAATCTAATAAGTAAGTTTTATAGCTTTAGAGAAGGGTGTTTCCGCAAACTTTGTTGCTCTTGAAAGTCGTTGATTTCCGCTCCAGGATGCTCGCTTTCCGGGGGGCGTGCGGTGAGCCTCCTCGGCGCTTTGTGCCCTGAGGTGTCTCACCTGTCCCGCTGATCCCCCAGGAGTCTCGCACCTTGCGCTCCAATCAACTTGCCAAAGAAGAGAAAGAAACAAATTATTCAAAAGCAACAATCTTTTAGAGAAGATTCTTAGAAAAAAGCTAAAATATAAAGAGAAGGGCCGAAACCTTCTCTTTTTTCATACGTAAACATGTACTATTAAAGACAAAAAAAGAAGCAGCAAGACAAGAAGATGCCCTCTTTTCTTTGTCGAGTGAAAGCGGTGAATATAGTATGTTTAGAATTTTATTGCTTATTTTTATTCTTGTGCCAGCCATCGAAGTTGGACTTTTCATTTTTGCAGGACAGTATATCGGAATTCCAGCTACTATAGCTATTATCTTTTTAACAGGAATAATAGGAGCTTTTCTTGCAAAAAGAGAAGGAACAGAGACGATAAACAAAATTAGAATGCAGATGGCAAGCGGCCAGATGCCAGGAGATGCAGTCCTTGACGGTGCCTGTATTCTAGTAGGTGGTGCATTGCTCTTAACACCTGGATTTCTAACAGACTTTGCGGGATTCTCTCTGCTGTTCCCTCCGATTCGAAAAGCAGTGAAGATTTGGCTCAAAGCTAAACTTTATAATAAAATAAAATCAGGGCAGTTTTATATTATTAGGCGGCCATAGATTTCCTTTATTTAAAAAGAACGCTGCAGCGTGCAGACGTTCTTTTTTATATTTAGGCAGTTTTTTGCAAGCATTGTTGCTATTTGTAGAATTTGATTTCCGCTCCAGGTTGCTCGCTTTCCGCGGGGCTGGCGGTGAGCCTCCTTGGGCTTTGCACCATTAGGAGTCTCACCTCTAGGAAGTTTGTGTGCTCCTGTGTCTACAAGCAAAACAGCATCGAAGCGTGTTCCTCGTCGCATGCCTTGCAAGAAGTATATTCAGGTGGTTGGCACGCATGAGTCTCGCACCTTGCTCTCCAATCAACTAGTCAAAGAAGCCGACTCAACAAAAAATGTTCAAAAGCATCAATCTTTTAGAAATTAGCTTATATTTATTTTACTGGTTTCATAATAAATTGATAGATTTCATGAAAGAATTTTGCTTCATATAATGCACGGATAACAACTAGGAAGACAGGACCTATAATCAAACCGACGAATCCAAACAGCTGAAATCCTGCAAATAGTGCGGCTAATGTAGCCAGTGGATCCAAACCTATCGTTTGGGCAAGCAGTTTTGGCTCCATGACCTGCCTTTGTATAACAACAACTCCATAAAGAATAGATAACCCAATGGTAAGTGTGTAGTTGCCAGTTAAAAAGCAATATGCGATCCATGGGAGAAAAACAGCTCCTGTTCCTAAGTAAGGAAGAAGATCGATAGCACCTATCAAAACAGAGATCGTAACGGCATAATCAATTCTCAGAATTAGAAGACCGATTAAAACGATGAAGGCTGTTATCGATATCAAAGTCAGCTGTGCTTTCAAAAAGCCAAATAGAGCTTTTCTAAGCTCGAAATATACCGTTTTAACAGTAAACGTAAGTTTCTCAGGAAAGATGCCTGTTAAAAAACCGGTTAATCGATACCAGTCCTTACTTATAAAAAATGCTGCCAGCAGAGAAAAAATAAATACAGTTAAAAAGGTAGGCAAACTCACTATCATCAATGACACACTATTAATAACAGCCTGCGTAATGCCAGTTACGTTCGTTGTGATACCTGTTCCGATTTTTTCTATGTTATCCATCACGGTTTCTTTCTGATCAGTACCTAATTTACTGTATATAGAAAGTAAATCATGATAGAGGGGGAGTACTTGGGTTTTAAAGTAATTCTCAAAATAAAAGACAAGCTCCTGAATATAAGAAGGCAGTTCATGAGCAATATAAGCAAATCCAGTCATCATTTCCTGGATAAGCAAGGTGAGAATTAAGACCAGTAGCCCGAGAAGAGCTATAATCGAAATAATAACAGCAAGTGCCCTGTTCATTTTAAAACGATATGATAAAAATCCTACAAATGGATTTATAATAAGTGCAATTAAGGCACCTGCAATAAATGGATAAAGGATGGCGGAAACATAATAGCTTGTAAAAATAAGAGCGGCAGCAATTATAATAATATAACTGAAGCGGATAATCCGCTGTACCATATAGGGCTGCAAGGTTAATCACCTGCTTTCTTGTTACTTAAAATAGAAAGGAATTTTTTATGGAATCATTACTTTTTTTAATTGGTCTATTAATTATAGGGGTGGCCGCAAAGAACCAATCCCTCATGATCGCGATCGTATTTTTATTAGTGTTAAAATTTACTGGTTTAGGTGATAAATGGTTTTCAGTAATACAGCAAAAAGGTATAAATTGGGGAGTCACCATTATTACGATAGCGGTATTAATTCCTATTGCAACAGGTGATATCGGGTACAAACAGCTGCAGGAATCACTACGTTCTTTCTATGCATGGATTGCACTGCTATCGGGTATTTTCGTGGCTGTGATCGCAAGCAGAGGGCTGGTGCTGCTTCAAAATGACCCGCATATTACCGCTGCTTTAGTGTTTGGTACAATACTTGCAGTGGCACTCTTTAAAGGAGTTGCTGTAGGTCCGTTAATTGGTGCAGGCATTGCATATCTTGCCATGAAAATAGTTGGAATGTTTACAGCATAATCACCTTAATAAGCATGAATTAAGCGTTATCCGTTCACAAAAATCAGATTTTTGTTTATAATTGATGTGTATGTCCCATTTCCTTTAAATAGTCTTTCATTTTCTTCTCTCTTTTTTTGAGAAGAAAAATGTAAGCTCTTTCTATTTTTAAAAAAATGAAACAATTAAAGGAGAAGAGAGAATAACAGAAAAAAAAAGGAGAGATAGCCATGACAGCTACAAGAGGATTAGAAGGAATTGTTGCAACAACATCTTCTGTCAGCTCTATCATTGATGATGTATTAACCTATAGAGGGTATAGCATTGATGACTTAGCTGATTATGCAACTTTTGAGGAAGTTGTATACTTGCTTTGGAATGGTAAACTGCCTAACCAATCTGAATTAGATGAGTTTAAAACAGAGCTTTCAGAAGCGAGTGAGCTTCCTGCAGAATTGTTGGAACAAATGAAATCGCTTCCTTTGAAGAACGCACATCCAATGACAGTTTTGCGTACAATCGTGTCTACACTTGCGATGTATGATAAGGATGCAGAGGATATGTCTACGGAAGGGAATTATAAAAAAGCCATCCGTCTTCAGGCGCAAATGGCTTCACTAGTTACGGCATTTGCACGTATTAGAGATGGAAAAGATCCTTTATCTCCTAAAAAAGAGTTAAGCTATGCTGCTAATTTCTTATATATGCTAACAGGTAAAGAACCTGATGAAATTTCTGAAACTGCTTTTAATAAGGCACTTGTACTGCATGCAGACCATGAATTAAATGCTTCTACTTTCACAGCACGTGTATGTGTTGCGACACTTTCCGATATCTACTCAGGAATCACAGCTGCAATCGGTGCTCTTAAAGGGCCGCTTCATGGCGGAGCAAATGAACAAGTTATGAAGATGCTTTCTGAGATCGGTGAAGAAGCAAACGTTGAATCATACTTGGATAAAGCTATTGAAAATAAGCAAAAGATTATGGGCTTTGGACACCGTGTATACAAAAATGGAGATCCTCGTGCGAAGCATTTGCGTGAGATGTCTAAGCAGTTAACTTCAATAACTGGTGAAGAAAAATGGTATACAATGAGTGTAAAGATTGATGAAACGTTAAAGCAAAAGAAAGGCTTGCTTCCAAACGTAGATTTCTACTCTGCGAGTGTTTATCACAGCCTGGGTATTGATCATGATTTATTTACGCCAATCTTTGCTATCAGCCGTGTTTCCGGCTGGATCGCACACATCTTGGAGCAGTATGAAAATAACCGTCTGATCCGTCCGCGTGCTGAGTATATCGGACCTGATATGCAGCAATTCGTTCCATTAGAGCAAAGATAAGCAAAAAAAAACAATCATTTATAAAAGAGAAGGGATTCTTCTTCTCTTTTCACTATGTTTTTTAGTAGACTAGTATGGTAAATGTATTTGCAGAAATAGGAGGAATTTAGAATGTCTAACGGAGAACGTATTACAGTTGACAACGGAGTGTTGAATGTACCAAACCAGCCGATTATCCCTTTCATCGAAGGTGACGGAACTGGACCAGATATCTGGGCTGCTGCTTCAAGAGTATTAGAAGCTGCTGTTGAAAAAGCATATAACGGTGAGAAAAAGATTGTTTGGAAAGAAGTTCTTGCTGGAGAAAAAGCATTTAACCAAACGGGAGAATGGCTTCCATCAGAGACTTTAGATGTTATTCGTGATTACATAATTGCGATTAAAGGACCTTTAACTACACCAGTCGGCGGAGGAATCAGATCTCTAAACGTAGCACTAAGACAAGAATTAGATTTATTCACTTGCTTACGTCCTGTTCAATATTTCAAAGGTGTACCTTCACCGGTAAAACGTCCTGAAGATACTAACATGGTTATCTTCCGTGAGAATACTGAAGATATTTATGCAGGTATAGAATATGCGAGCGGTTCTGACGAAGTGAAAAAGCTTATTCAATTCCTTCAAGATGAAATGGGTGTTAACAAAATCCGTTTCCCTGAAACATCAGGAATTGGTATTAAGCCTGTATCTTCTGAAGGTACACAGCGTCTAGTGCGTGCTGCGATCCAATATGCGATCAACGAAGGCCGCAAGAGTGTAACACTTGTTCACAAAGGAAACATCATGAAATACACTGAAGGAGCTTTTAAAAACTGGGGTTATGAGCTGGCAGAAGCTGAATTCGGTGACAAAGTATTCACTTGGGCTCAATATGACCGTATTGCTGAAGAAAGCGGCAAGGATGCAGCTGACAAAGCACAAGCTGATGCAGAAGCTGCAGGCAAGATCATCGTTAAGGATTCAATCGCTGATATCTTCTTACAGCAGATTCTTACTCGTCCAGCTGAATTTGACGTAGTAGCAACAATGAACCTGAACGGTGACTATATTTCTGATGCTCTTGCTGCTCAAGTTGGCGGAATCGGAATTGCTCCTGGAGCAAACATCAATTACGAAACAGGACATGCTATTTTTGAAGCAACTCACGGTACTGCACCGAAGTATGCAGGTCTTGATAAAGTAAACCCTTCATCTGTAATCCTTTCAGGTGTACTAATGTTAGAACACTTAGGGTGGGGAGAAGCAGCTAAACTAGTTCTTTCATCTATGGAACATACAATTGCAAGTAAAGTAGTAACATATGACTTTGCACGTTTGATGGATGGTGCTACAGAAGTTAAATGTTCTGAGTTTGCAGACGAACTAATTAAAAATATGTAAGCAACGGCCCCTTTAATTAGGGGCTTTGCTGAATTTAGTTTAGTAAACGTTTTCTATAATGTTTCTGGAGGGAATGACATGGCTAACAAGCGTAAAAAGATTTCAGTTATTGGTGGAGGATTTACCGGGGCAACAACTGCTTTCATTTTAGGGCAAAAAGAAATCGGGGATGTCGTATTAGTTGATATTCCTCAAATGGAGAACCCGACAAAAGGGAAAGCGCTCGACATGATGGAAGCAAGTCCTGTTCAAGGTTTTGACGCTGCCATTACGGGTACTAGCGATTACGCTGATACAGCTGGTTCTGATGTTGTAGTTATCACTGCTGGTATCGCACGCAAACCTGGTATGAGCCGAGATGATCTTGTCAATACGAATGCGGGAATCATGAAGAGTGTTACAAAGGAAATCGTTAAACATTCTCCTGACTGTACAATTATCGTATTAACAAATCCAGTTGATGCCATGACTTATACTGTGTTAAAAGAGTCTGGGTTCCCTAAACAGCGTGTAATCGGTCAATCTGGAATTCTTGATACAGCTCGTTTCCGTACTTTTGTTGCTATGGAGTTAAACCTTTCTGTAAAAGACGTAACTGGTTTCGTTCTTGGCGGACATGGTGATGACATGGTTCCTTTAGTCCGCTACTCTTATGCGGGTGGTATTCCTTTAGAAAAATTAATCTCAAAAGAACGTCTGGACGCAATTGTTGAGCGCACGCGTAAAGGCGGCGGTGAAATCGTTAACTTATTAGGCAACGGATCTGCTTATTATGCACCAGCGGCTTCATTAGTTGAAATGGTTGAAGCCATCGTGAAGGATCAGCGCAGAGTACTTCCTTCAATCGCCTACTTAGAAGGTGAATATGGCTATAACGGAATTTGCCTTGGAGTACCAACAATCCTAGGCGGCAACGGTCTAGAAGAAATCATTGAATTAGAGCTAACAGTTGAAGAAAAATCTGCACTTGATCAATCAGCAGAATCTGTAAAGGCTGTAATGAAAGTTCTGGCATAATGAAAAAGAAGATTCGGGAGCTTGTCCCGAATCTTTTCTCCTATTACAATGAAAGCGTTAACATTAAGGGGGAACTAAAGTGCTGATCGGAAAAAAGAGAAAGCTTGGCAGGAAAATTAATGAAATCCAGGCCGGAGAGAAACTCGAGATGCAAGAAACGATTGAAGATAAAGACCTTTTGCTTTATCTAGGGTTAACAAACGATAACAACCCTCTCTTTATACAGCATGATTATGCGACACTTACACCATTTAAAAAGCCTATAGTACCGCAAATTATGCTGATGGGGATGGTAACTTCGGCAGTATCAAAATACCTGCCTGGCCCAGGAAGCTCAATTACACAATCAAACTTTCATTTTGTAAAACCCGTATATCATTATTCAAAACTAACATTCTTGTTTGAAATTACAGAAGTAGACAGGGATAATCATTTGGTTGCTATGAAAGCAGCTGCAAAAAATGAAGAAGGGGCTGAAGTTTTGTACGCAGAACTTCAAGTTTGCCCTCCATATCCGCCAAAACCCATTACATCAAATACGATGGATAATTTTTAAGACCCTTTCTGAAGAAAGGGTTTTATTTTTTTTTGTGAAGGTTGTTTCGTAGTGCTTTATTGCTAATTAAAGCGGTTGATTTCCGCTCCAGGTGCTCGCTTTCCGCGGGGCAGGCGGTGAGCCACATTCGTACGTTTCACTTATAAGTGTCTCACCTGCCCGCCTGTCCCGCAGGAGTCTCACACCTTACGCTCAAATCAACTATTCAGCGATGACAATGCCTTATAAAACAACAAAGATTAAGAAAAACAGAATTGTGAATGTAAAAAATATGTAAAGAAAATGTTAAGCAAGTATGAAAATTTATCGTTTTTTGTACACACTAACAAAAACATAGTATGATAAATTTGTAAAAGTCGCTATAAAGGTGGGAATTTGAATGAGCCAAAAGTTACTCGTTGTAGAAGATGAAATTTCAATTTCAACATTGTTGCAATTCAATCTAGAACAAGCAGGATTCCAAGTAGTAACAGCAATGGATGGCAAAAACGGACTAGAAAAAGCAGAAAGCGAAATTCCTGACCTGATCATACTAGATCTAATGCTTCCAGAAATGGACGGGCTGGAAGTCTGCAAAGAGCTGCGCTCAAAAAAATTAAACATTCCAATTCTTATGCTGACAGCTAAAGATGATGAATTTGATAAAGTGCTCGGTCTTGAATTAGGCGCTGATGACTATATGACAAAACCATTCAGTCCAAGAGAAGTAGTTGCACGAGTGAAGGCGATTCTCCGCCGGACTGCAGCAGCGGAACCTGGTGCAGAAAAACATAAAAAAGATGAAGTGGAACATCTTCAAATTGGAGAGGTAGATATTTACCCTGAAAATTATGAAGCGTATTTTAAAGAGAAAGCGCTGGAATTAACACCAAAAGAATTTGAATTGCTAGTGTACCTTGCGAGACATAAAGGGCGGGTTCTTTCTAGGGAACAACTTTTGTCAGCTGTCTGGAACTATGATTTTGTCGGAGATACCAGAATTGTGGATGTTCATATCAGCCATCTTCGGGAGAAAATTGAGATGAATACAAGAAAGCCGATCTATATTAAAACGATAAGAGGACTAGGGTATAAATTAGAGGAGCCTCAATAATGAACGAATTTAAAAACCGGGTACTCACGTTTTTTTTACTCGGGATTTTACTGGTATTTATACTCCTTGCACTCATTATGGGCAACATTGTTCATCACAGTGTTAAAGAAAAAAGAATGCAGTTTTATGCGGGAGAGTTAGGGTTAATTGAACAGGTCTTAAATACTGAAGAAGAGCCTGCAACCATTAAAAGGCTATTAAGATATGCGTCAAAGGATTTAAATGGAGAAATTTATGTTCTTGATTCGAACTGGAACGTTAAATATACTTCAGATGGAAATAGTCCTAGAAACATGTCGTCCTATTATCCAAAAAAGCAATCTTCTGATAATGAACTGGTTCAAAAAAATGAGAGCGGTAAAATTTATTATACGCTCGAGCGAAAGCAAAAAGAAAATCCCGGCTATATACAGTTAGCTATTCCAGAAGGTGCAGCAGAAGCTGCTGAAAGATCCATCTGGATTATGATGTCTATTGGTTTTCTAATATGTTTTGTCATTATCCTATATGTATCTATAAAGGTTATTCATAAAATTGTCCGGCCAGTTGAAGAAGCAACACAAACTGCAAAAGAGCTTGCTAAAGGAAATTTTAAAGCTAGAACATACGAATATTACGGTGAAGATATTGGGGAACTGAACTATTCACTTAATGTTCTGGCACGAAATCTTGAAAAAATGACGAAGTCTCAAGAGTCACAGCATGACAGGCTAATAACATTGATTGAAAATATGGGCAGCGGATTGATTTTGATTGATTCGAATGGATACATTAACCTGGTGAATAAAGCATTCAAAGAATTATTTAAAGAGCATGCTGACTATTGGACAGGTCACTTGTTTTACGAAGTTTTCCCGCATGCAGAAATTAAAGATATCGTTAAAGAAACATATTTAACCGAAAAGAACGTTAAAAAGAATGTAGTCATTCCGATTCATATTGAACGAAAACACTTTGAAGTATACAGTGCTCCAGTCTTAGATGTGAAAGGTAAGCTTAGGGGTATAGTACTCGTGTTTCACGATATAACTGAATTGAAGAAGCTGGAACAGGTCAGAAAAGATTTTGTTGCGAACGTATCTCATGAACTGAAAACCCCGATTACCTCTTTAAAAGGTTTTGCTGAAACCCTTTTAGATGGAGCAGGAGAAAATCAAGAATTTCGTAATAAATTTTTAACGATTATTTTGAATGAGAGTGACCGTCTTCAAGCTTTGATACAAGACTTGCTGGATCTTTCAAAAAGTGAGCAAGGATTCCACTTGGATGTGCAGAAAGTTAACCTCGAAGATTTGGTTAAAGAAACAATAGAGATATTACTACCAAAAGCTGAAAAGAAAAATATCACACTTTCATTATCCGTTTCTGGTTATCCGATGATGGACGGGGATGCCCCGCGTCTAAAGCAAATTATCATTAATCTCGTATCTAACAGTCTCAACTATACACCTGCAGATGGATCAGTATCTGTAAATGTAGAAGAAAAGAAAGAACATGTGAAGCTGACTGTTAAAGATACAGGAATAGGTATTAAAGAAAGTGAGATCCCCCGAATATTTGAACGGTTCTATCGAGTTGATAAAGCAAGAAGCAGGAACTCTGGCGGAACAGGTCTGGGGCTTGCTATCGTAAAGCATCTAGTAGAAGCGCACCACGGTACAATAAAGGTAGAAAGTAAGATTGGAGAAGGTTCTCAATTCATTATTCGCTTTCCCAAAAAGTTAGAGTTATAAGATTTACAATTCCTTTACACCGCTGTTTTCTTTAATTAATAGTTAAACCGTACTATAAAAGTATCCTTTTTCAGTACCCCCTTAGCGAGAGTCCTCCATGGATTCTCGCCTTTTTTTTGTAGATTGATAAGCATCGAATCTCATCGTAAACTTCCAATCCATATATACACCGTTTCTTCTTTTTTGTTTCTTTTAGCCGTCATGATACAATAGAAAATAGAGAAATGTCCTCAGGAGGTAACGGACTTGGGAAAAAATAAATTAGTTTTGGTAGACGGAAATAGTATTGCATATAGAGCTTTTTTTGCTTTACCGCTGTTAAACAATGATAAAGGTGTTTATACGAATGCTGTTTATGGTTTTACACAAATGCTTCTTAAGATTTTAGAAGATGAGAAGCCCTCGCATATGCTGGTGGCTTTTGATGCGGGGAAAACGACTTTTCGCCATAAGACGTTTGGTGAATATAAGGGCGGCCGTCAAAAAACACCGCCTGAGCTTTCTGAGCAGTTCCCTTTTATTAGACAGCTGCTGGATGCTTTTAAGATTAAAAGATATGAACTTGAGAATTATGAAGCGGATGATATCATCGGAACACTTGCTTCTAGTGCTGCAGATGGCAATTGGGATGTAAAAGTATTTACAGGGGATAAAGATTTGCTTCAGCTCGTAACGCCTGATGTTGAAGTGGTTCTGACGAGAAAAGGTATAACTGAAGTAGAAGCTTATACAGTTGAACAAGTAAACGAGCGATATGGAATTACTCCCGATCAAATTATTGATATGAAAGGTCTTATGGGCGATCCTTCAGATAATATTCCAGGTGTTCCGGGAGTAGGTGAGAAAACGGCTATTAAGCTCATTAAAGAATATGGCTCTGTAGAAAAAGTGCTGGAGTCGATCGATCAGATTTCAGGGGCCAAATTAAAAGAACGGTTAACAGAAAATAAAGATCAGGCATTAATGAGTAAAGAGCTTGCAACAATTACAAAGGAAGCACCAATCGAGCTTGGATTAGAAGATACGAACTACGAAGGGTATGAAAATTCCTCTGTATTTCCGTTGTTTAAAGAACTCGGTTTCCAATCTCTTTTGGAACGCCTAGGCGGAGATGAAGAACTTCTTCCAGAGACCGAAAAAGAAGAACTTAATTTTCAGATGGTTTCTTCCATTGATGCTGAAATGCTGCAGAATCCATCCGCATTGATTGTTGAAACGCTGACTGAGGATTATCATAAAGCTGACATTCAAGGTTATGCGATAAGCAATAACAACGGAACGTATTATATTTCATCAAGTCTTGCTAAAGGTTCAAATGAATTTAAAGAGTGGCTGGAAGATAATAATCAAAAGAAGAGAATGTTTGATGCTAAAAGAGCTCACGTTGCTTTAAAAAGACAAGGGATTCAATTAAATGGCATCGAATTTGATAGCCAGCTTGCTTCTTATCTGTTGAATCCATCGGAGTCATTAGATGAAGTGGCTGATGTTGCTAAGCAGTATGGAAAGCTAACCGTTGACTCAAATGAAAAGGTATACGGAAAAGGGGCAAAGAAAAAACTGCCTGAAGAAGATATTCTGGCAGAGCACCTTAGCCGAAAAGCACATGCTATCTTCATTTTAACTGATCTATTAGCAGACAAATTAAAAGAAAATGAACAAAGCAACTTGTTCTATGATTTAGAGATGCCATTATCTTTAGTACTTGCTAAAATGGAAGAGATCGGTGTAAAGGTAAAAGCAGATACCCTGAGAGAAATGGGCACTGACTTAGAAGCACAGCTTTCTATGCTTGAAAAAGATATACATGAACTTGCAGGCGTTTCGTTCAATATTAATTCCCCAAAACAGCTTGGGGAGATTCTTTTTGAAAAATTAAATCTGCCAGCAATTAAAAAAACAAAAACAGGTTATTCTACCTCCGTTGATGTTTTAGAAAAATTAGAAGGCAAACATGAGATAATCAATAAAATTTTAATATACCGCCAGTTAGGTAAACTAAGATCAACTTATATTGAAGGTTTGTTAAAAGTTGTTCATGAAGATACAGGGAGAATTCATACTCGTTTTAATCAAGTGCTGGCTCAGACAGGACGTCTTAGTTCGATCGATCCGAACCTGCAGAACATACCAATTCGTCTGGAAGCAGGAAGAAAAATCAGACATGCTTTTGTACCATCTCAGCCTGGATGGAAAATACTGGCTGCGGATTACTCTCAGATCGAGCTTCGTGTACTGGCCCATATATCCCAGGATGAAAATCTGATGGAGGCTTTCCAAAGCGAGATGGATGTTCATACAAAAACAGCCATGGATGTTTTTCATGTTAATCAAGATGAAGTGACATCTGAAATGCGAAGACGTGCGAAAGCTGTTAACTTTGGTATCGTTTATGGAATCAGTGATTATGGATTATCTCAAAGCTTAGGGATAACCAGAAAAGAAGCTGGTGAATTTATTAAGTCCTATCTGGAGAGCTTCCCGGGTGTACAGCAATATATGAAGGATAGTATTGCTGAAGCTAAACAAAACGGATACGTTTCTACATTGCTTCATCGACGCCGCTACTTGCCGGAGATCAACAGCAGAAATTTCAATTTGCGAAGCTTTGCTGAGCGCACTGCCATGAATACTCCTATTCAAGGCACAGCGGCCGATATCATTAAGAAAGCAATGGTTGATATGGATAAACGTCTCAGTGACGAAAATCTAGAAGCAAAAATGCTGTTAACTGTTCATGATGAATTGATTTTTGAAGCTCCAGAACAAGAGATTGAAAAACTGAAGGAAATTGTCTGTGAAGTTATGGAACAGGCTGTTCAACTCGATGTGCCTCTTAAAGTGGATGTAAGCTGGGGCGATTCGTGGTATGAAGCGAAATAAATAATAAGACAGCATCCCCGTTCTATGGGGTGCTGTTTTTCATAGTAAAGTGTGGTGAAACTCGTGCCTGAATTACCTGAAGTAGAAAATGTGAAAAATACTCTTAATCGATTTTTACCAGGGAAAGTTATTAAAGATATAAAAATTTATTGGGATAATATCATCAAGCATCCTGTACCAGAAGAGTTTATTTTAAGGCTTAAAGGTCAGAGTTTTGAAGAAGTGTACAGGAGAGGGAAGTTTTTAATTTTTCATCTAAATGAAGATTCTCTTGTTTCTCATCTGAGGATGGAAGGTAAATATGGACTGTTCAATAAGGAAGAACCACCTGACAAGCATACTCATGTTATCTTTTCTTTTACAGACGGAACGGAACTCAGGTATAGAGACGTCCGTAAATTCGGTACAATGCACCTATATCCTAAAGGAACTGAAGAAAATCACCTTCCGCTAAGCTCATTAGGTGTTGAGCCGCTATCTGATTCCCTTACCGCGGGACTCATGAAAAAATTATTTTTCAAGACAAAACGCAGCATTAAAGCAGTGCTCCTGGATCAGACATTCATTGCAGGCATCGGAAACATCTATGTCGATGAAGTATTATTTAAAGCGAAAATTCATCCTGAAACACCTGCTAATGAATTATCTATACACAAGCTAAAAAAATTAAAGAATGCTATTACGGATATTTTAGCTGAAGCGGTAAAACATGGTGGAAGTACGATCCGTTCGTATACGAATTCGATGGGTGAAACTGGAGGCTTTCAGCTGAAATTGTTTGTGTATGGAAGAAAGAGTGAGCCTTGCCGTATCTGTGGGAATGAGATCGAACGCATGGTTGTAGCAGGAAGAGGCACTCACATATGTAAGAACTGTCAAAAATAAACCAATTTTATACTCCTTTCATATACTGCATTTACCGTTAATTGAAAGGAGTACAGGGACATGGTGGCTTACTCATTTGTATTACTGGCACTGGCCGTCAGCCTGGACAGTTTTGGAGCCGGATTAACGTATGGAATGAAATCCATTAAAATTCCTTTTCGCTCCATATTAATCATCGCAATATGTTCAGCTGTTACCTTTTTATTTTCAATGTTCCTCGGATTTACCTTAGAAAAGTTTATTACTCAAAAAACAGGTGAAGTTTTAGGCGGCTTAATTCTTCTTGGAATCGGAATCTACTCTCTATGGCAGGTTTTTTTACCAGAGAAAGAAAACATTGATACAGAACCAAAAAATTTAGTGCTATTCGAAATAAAATCATTAGGAATCGTCATTCACATTCTAAAAAAACCAGTCATGGCTGATATAGATAAATCTGGTTCCATTACTGGCTGGGAAGCAGTTCTGCTGGGAATAGCTTTGTCGCTTGATGCTTTTGGAGCAGGAATTGGAGCTGCGTTAATTGATCTTTCGCCTCTTTTGACCACAGTGTCAATTGCAGTTATGAGTGCTCTGTTCTTATGGGGCGGTATGGCATTAGGGTTATATTTTTTTAATAAAACGAATTGGATGAAACGGTTATCAGTTCTACCAGGTATTTTACTGATTGTAATGGGTTTATTAAGAATGTAACAGGAGGAAAACCATTGATTATTGGATTAACAGGCGGAATCGCAACCGGGAAATCTACAGCCAGTCTTATCTTAAACGAACAAGGAATACCTGTCATCGACGCTGATATTATTGCAAGGGAAGTAGTAATGCCTGGAAAAGAAGCTTACGAAAAAATAGTCGCTTTTTTTGGAGATGACGTTCTTCTTTCTGACAAGACCTTAAACAGGGCAAAACTAGGAGAAATTATATTTAATAACTCTGAGAAACGGCTAAAGCTGAATGAAATCGTGCATCCTGCTGTGCGGTCAGAAATGAAAAAACAAGCTGAACTGCATTTGAGCGACGGCAATCCTTTAGTAATCATGGATATCCCTTTATTATTTGAAAGTAAACTTACTCACATGGTAGATGAAACATGGCTAATTTATACTCATCCAGACATACAGCTTAAGCGTTTGATGGAGCGGGATGGGTATACAGAGGAACAAGCTGTTTCAAGAATAAAGTCTCAGATGCCGATTGATGAGAAAAAAGAATTAGCTGATGTTGTGATTGAGAATAATGGTACAAAAGAAGATTTGAAACAAAAATTACTTAGACTTCTTCAAGAAGTTAAGAAAACAGACTTTATGAAATAGGTCTGTTTTTTTATTGACGCATTTCTAAAAGATGGTTGCTGCTGAGAGATTTTCAAAAGTTCTTCATTGATTAGTTAATTGGAGCGGAAGGGCGAGACTCCTCGAAAATGGAAAATCACATTTTCTTCGTGCGATGTATCGCTGTCGAAGCTTTCCTTGTCCTGCAGGACGAGCGGGGCAGGTGAGACCACTCGATGTACGCAGTACGGAGTGGGCTCACCGCACGCCCTGCGTAAAGCGAGCCACTGCAACGGAAATTAACAACTTTCAAATTCAACAATGTTTACGGAAACAGCTTTTAATTTCACAAATTCATGCCCCTTTTTTGCCTAATTTCAATAAAAGTATGTTCTTTTTGAGGGTTATTATGATATACTAATTGCAGATAGAAACCTTAAAGAGTATAACACATTGGAAGGAGCAGCTTCATGAAAGCAAAAATTGCAATTAATGGCTTGGGGAGAATCGGAAGAATGGTCTTCCGCAAAATGATGGAGAATGATGATTTTGAGGTTGTAGCTGTTAATGCCAGCTATCCAGCAGAAACACTTGCTCATATGGTTAAATACGATTCCATACATGGGACTTTTCCAGGAGATGTTGTAGCTGCAGAAGATGCCCTTTTTGTTAATGGAAAAAAAGTTGTTTTAGTGAATTCCCGTGACCCTCGTGAGTTGCCTTGGGGTGATCTCGGAATTGATATAGTAATTGAAGCAACAGGTAAATTTGTATCTCAGGAAACTGCAGGACTTCATATTGAAGCCGGTGCTAAAAAGGTAATCATTACAGCTCCAGGCAAGAATGAAGATATTACGATTGTTATGGGCGTAAATGACAGCGATTACATTTCGTCAGAACATCATATTATTTCAAATGCTTCTTGTACTACAAACTGCCTTGCGCCTGTTATAAAAGTGCTTGACGACCAGTTTGGTGTTCAATCCGGTATGATGA
Organism: Fictibacillus arsenicus; assembly: GCF_001642935.1. Lineage (NCBI taxonomy): Bacteria > Bacillati > Bacillota > Bacilli > Caryophanales > Fictibacillaceae > Fictibacillus > Fictibacillus arsenicus. Next base: position 2,764,949 of record NZ_CP016761.1, on the reverse strand, counting down.
CAACGGTTCATGCATATACAAATGATCAAAAAAATATAGATAACCCGCACAAGGACCTTAGACGTGCCCGTGCTTGCGGAACATCCATTATTCCTACTTCAACAGGAGCAGCTAAAGCAATTGCTAAAGTTCTTCCTCATCTAGAAGGCAAACTAAATGGAATGGCACTTAGAGTTCCAACACCAAATGTATCTTTAGTTGATGTGGTTGTAGAATTGAAAACTCCTGTATCAAAAGACCAAGTGAATCATGCATTCCAATCAGCAGCAGAGGGATCAATGAAAGGCGTATTAGAATATAGTGACCTGCCTTTAGTTTCAATTGATTATAACGGAAATGAAAACTCTTCTATCGTTGATGGTCTATCGACTATGGTGATGGATGGAAATAAAGTCAAGGTATTGGCATGGTATGACAATGAGTGGGGCTATTCTTGCCGTGTTGTAGATTTAGCGAAACATGTAGCTTTTGCACTTAACAGCAAAGTGCCAGTAGAGAAAAACGCTTCCGTTTCATAAAGATGAATGAAGGTTAATATAAGGAGCCGGGAAAATTTCCCGGCTTTTTTATGTTTAGCATAGATATGCTTTTTTGTTGAAAAAAACTATTGAAAAAATTTACCCAGAATTATTGCAAATCAATTTTAAAAGAAGTATACTATGTTTCGTGAACTTCAAATAAAGCAAATTAAGGCATTGAATGCTACTTAAAGGGTTAGGACCTCTCTGGACTAACTTGCCCCCGTGGTAGATGTTCGATACCGCATGCTTGAAGGCATGATTATTTTTAAAAGGGGGACTATGCTAATGGATACAATGGGAAGACACGTAATTGCTGAGTTATGGGGTTGTGATTCTGAAAAATTAAATGACATGAAGTTTATTGAAGAGACTTTCGTAGATGCTGCATTGAAAGCAGGTGCAGAAATTCGTGAGGTTGCTTTTCATAAATTTGCTCCGCACGGTGTAAGTGGAGTAGTTATTATTTCTGAATCTCATCTAACTATTCACAGTTTTCCTGAGCATGGTTATGCAAGTATTGATGTTTATACGTGTGGAGATCGAATTGATCCTAACGTAGCTGCTGATTACATTTCAGAAGCATTAGGCGCTAAAAAACGTGAAAATCTGGAAGTTCCACGCGGAATGGGTCCGATTGCCGTTGCCAAATCAAAAGTTACAGCTCAATAATTTAAAACAGAATTTAAACGAGGTGTGAAATTTCACACCTCTTTTTTATTTTGGCTGTTTTTGAATTCAGTGTTGTTCTTGAAAGTGGTTGATTTCCGTTTCAGGTGCTCGCTTTCCGCGGGGAGTGCGGTGAGCCACCTTTGCGTTTTGCACCTGCTGTGTCTCACCTGTCCCGCTGATCCCGCAGGACAAGGAAGGCATCGACAGCGTTACCTCGCACGAAGAAAATGTGATTTTTCATTTTCGAGGAGTCTCGCACCTTACACTCCAATCAACTTGTCAAAGAAGAAATGAATCAAAAGCAACAATGTTTTAGAATTAACCTTTATTTTATATAAAATAGGGAATAATACGTTACAAATTATGTCGTTTTGGAGGTTTGTTATGTTTAGAAAGTTTCAAAATCTAATGGAAAATCACGCGGAAACGAGTGAACTGCATGTGGACGAAAGGCTTCGGACCCATTACTTTAAAGCTAACAAGGCTGAAGTGATGAATGTTATAAAACAAATTTTGGATGAAGACACGAACTTTACAGAGCTTGGGTTTTCTGAGGAAAGGGGAGAAGCGACATTTGAAGTAAGACAGCCCAAAAATGCATTTGTTGTAGTCAGTGTAGTGACAGTAAGACATAATCATACGGCAGTAGATCTAAATGTTTCAACAGAGTCTGCTCTTCCTTTTAATTTTGGAAACAATCAGCGTCTGATTACAAGCATATATGAAATTTTAAAACAGAGACTTCCGTTTTTGGGGACATCTATGGCTGAAAATTTATAGGAATAGCTTGTCACAAACCTCCCTTTTCTTTAAGATAGAGATAGAATAGAAAATTTTTTGGGGATGATTACAATGAGGTGTCCTTCTTGCCAGCATAATGGAACAAAAGTGCTTGATTCCAGACCTGTTCATAGCGGCCGGTCTATTCGCCGAAGACGGGAATGTGAAGATTGCAGCTATAGATTTACTACATTTGAAACGGTAGAACAAACACCGCTAATCATTGTTAAAAAGGGCGGAGAGAGAGAAGAATTCAGCCGCGAAAAGATTCTTAGAGGGCTTATTAAAGCTTGTGAAAAAAGACCTGTCCCCTTAGAAACACTTGAAAATATAGTGGATAATATCGAAAAAGAACTGAGAAACAGCGGAGCGTCCGAGATTTCCAGTACAGCAGTTGGAGAACAGGTAATGGAACATCTTTCAAAAACTGATGAGGTAGCATATGTAAGATTCGCCTCTGTTTATCGCCAATTTAAAGATATTAATGTATTTATACAAGAACTAAAGGAACTGATTAACAAAGATGAGCGTTAAAGCTTCAGTTGAACAGCTATAACGCTCTTTTATTATCGTAATAGTGCAACTTTGGCTGACGTATAAACGAAACGTCAGCCAAGTTTCTTTCATAGTAAGAGAATTTTATGTATATAAAGGGTGAAAACGATGACGGTACATTTTCAGGAAGTAGTGCCCGTTGATACTTATTCCGTCCAGAGCAAAGGCGTATTGAATGAGGTAGATCAAAACGTACTGACTTTGCTCTATCAGCCATTAATTGGAGCATTTGCTCACAGCTTATACTTAACTTTATGGTGCGAAGCTAAAATGAATCATCAATCCAAAAAGCATCAGCATCTCATGAATATAACGCAATTTTCTTTAAAAGATATTTTATCAGGAAGAAAAAAGCTTGAAGCGATTGGATTATTAAAAACGCTGAAAAAAGATGGTGAGAGCTCCCGGGAATATATATATGAACTGCAGCTGCCGCTTTCTCCAAAAGCTTTTTTCACAGATGGTTTTCTTAGCATCTATTTATTCAACCGTCTTGGACAAACAAAGTTTAATGAGATAAGGGAATCATTTTTAATTCCGCAAGCAGATTCATCTGGTTTTACTGAAGTAACAGCTTCATTTAGCGATGTTTTCACTTCTTTGCATCCTTCTGAAATGACATCAAAAAGTTATTCTGAGATCAATGAGAACGTTGTTTCCGAAAATGTATCTTTTTTAGAAAAAGGAGTGCAGGGTAAAGTTACCTTTGGTGAGACAGACTTTGATTTTGAAGCAATGGTTAACCAAATCTCGACATTTGTAGTGCCTAAAGAAGTTATAACTCCTAAACTAAAAGAATCGATCTATAAACTAGCGTATATCTATCAGCTTGAACCAATGGATATGAGCAGACAAATACAAAACGTTTATTATTCAACAGGAGAAATCAATGTTGAAAATCTGCGCAGAGAGATTCAAAAATGGTATCGCTTTGAACACGAAGAAGGTCTGCCTGTGTTAGCATTAAGAACACAGCCCGTTCACCTTAAAGCACTTCAAGGGATGGAACCCAAATCACAAGAAGAAGAGCTTATTAAATACTTTGAAGAAGTATCACCGTTTCGTTTATTAGAAGATTATAGCGGAACCACTCCTTCTGAAGTTGATTTGAAGCTTGTTGCCTATTGTATGCTTGATCAAAATTTAACACCGGGTGTAACGAATGTTCTATTGGATTATGTTTTGTCCGGTAATGATATGAAACTTGCAAAGGGTCTAATAGAACGAATTGCATCACATTGGGCGCGGAAAAAAGTACAGACGGTGCCAGAAGCAATGGCGCTCGCGCGGGATGAAAAAAGAAAATCAAAAGAGTGGCAAGAAAAGAAGACATCAAAACCTAAGTTTTATAATGGAAATCAAAAGCCAAATGTGTCTGTTCCAGATTGGCTGAAGCCAGAAACAAATCCGGCAAAAGAGGATGAGAACAGCTCTACAAACGAAGACGAAAATCGAAAATGGCTTGAAAGCTTGTTAAATAATTCGAAATAAGGGGGGATTAACGTGGAATCAATAAAGGAATCTGTTAAGCAAATGCCGGGATTTGAAAAATTTCAGGAAAAATACGAATTAATGAAACAACAAGTCCTTACAGATCCAAAAGTGATGCGTTTTTTAAGAGAAAACCCTGATATTTCAGATGCCCATGCAGATAAATTATTATCTAGTTTTTATACATTCAAAAATGAACAGCAGGCATGCAGCAATTGTCCTGGTTTAGATAGATGCCCAAACTTGATGCAGGGTTATAGATCTGAACTTACAAGAGTGAGACAGACTGTGGAATTACGATATAAGCCTTGCGAACTGAAGTTACATGATGAACATAAAAAATCGATGGCCTCGCTCATAAAGAGTTATTTTATACCGAAAGAGATACTTGGTGCTACATTTGACCGTCTTTATAAACATAGCATTGATGATACAAGACGAAATGCGATTTCTAAAGCTTATGAATTCGTACAGATGGCAGGGACCAACCAGCCTCTAAAAGGCATTTATTTTTATGGAAAGTTTGGTGTGGGAAAAACATATCTTCTTGGGGCAATCGCGAATGGGCTGGCTGAAAAAGGAATTCATTCACTGATGGTTCATACACCGGAATTCTTACGAGAGATGAAGCAATCTCTCTCTGATGGAAGTTTTGATACGAAAATGGAGCTCTTAAAAACTGTTCCAGTACTGATGCTTGATGATATCGGAGCTGAGAACATGACGAACTGGGTTCGTGATGAGATTATTGGAGTCATCCTTCAGTATAGAATGATGGAAAAACTTCCAACTCTTTATACGTCAAATTGTGATTATGACATGCTGCAGCAGCATTTATCATACTCGCAAAAGGGCGGCCTTGATGAAGTTAAAGCTCTAAGAATCATGGAACGTATTAAGCACTTAAGTTCTCCTGTTTTCATGGGCGGCAATAAAAATTTCAGAGATGAATTCTAATAGACATCTGTCCGTTATGCGGGCAGATGTCTTTTTTATGCTGTTTTTCTTTTTCTTTATCGTACAAAGCTGTCTCTTCTATCAAAATATGATAGGATAAGTACATAATAAATCGATTCGGAGGTTGCCGATGAGTATTGAATCAATATTACAAAAAGCATTAGATGGAGAACGTTTATCTGTAGAAGATGCAGTTAAACTATATGAAAGTGATGAAGTGGAGCGAATGGGTGAAGTTGCTGACATCATTATGAAAAGGTGGCACCCAGAACCTGTCACTACTTTTGTGATCGGACGCAACGTAAACTACACTAATTTTTGTGATACATATTGCAGATTTTGTGCCTTTTACCGTCCTCCTGGAAGTGAAGAAGGATATGTGCTTGATGATGAAGTGATTTTTCAAAAGATCCAAGAGACAGTTGATGTAGGGGGTACAGAAATTCTAATGCAAGGCGGGACGAATCCCAACCTGCCGTTTAGCTATTATACAGATTTATTGCGAGAGATTAAAAAGCGTTTTGATATTACCATGCATTCATTCTCACCAGCTGAAGTTTGGAAGATGGTTGAAGTATCAGGATTATCTTTAGAAGAAGTCCTTCGTGAACTAAAAGAAGCGGGTCTTGACTCACTTCCAGGCGGAGGAGCAGAGATTCTTGACGATCGTACGCGCAAAAAGATCAGTAGACTAAAAGGTTCATGGACAGAGTGGATTGAATGTATGAAAACGGCTAAGAAAGTTGGTTTGCATTCAACTGCTACGATGGTAATTGGATTTGGGGAAACTTTTGAAGAAAGAGCGCTTCATTTACAGAGAGTACGCGATGCTCAGGATGAAACGAATTGTTTCCTAGCTTTTATTTCGTGGACTTTCCAGCCGGATAACACAAATATGAAAGCAGAGAAAACAACGCCAAGAGAATATCTGAAGAACGTAGCCATTTCACGAATTTTCTTGGATAACATTCCAAACTTCCAATCTTCATGGGTAACGATGGGACCAGAAGTCGGTAAAAAATCTCTTCATTACGGCTGCAACGACTTTGGAAGCACGATGATGGAGGAGAATGTTGTTTCTGCTGCTGGAACTACACATAAAGTAAATACAAACTTAACGTTGCGTCTTATTCGTGAAGCAGGGAAAATTCCTGCTCAGAGAAATACGAAATATGAAGTTCTTCGTGTTTTCCAAGATGAAGAAAATGCAGAAAAAGATTTTGTTATGCAAAACTAATGATAAACACCTGACACTGTTTCAATAAACTAGAGTCAGGTGTTTTTATTTTTTTTGCCCATTCCTAGAGTTTGTGGTTAATTAATCGGAGTTTATTCATTTCTTTCAGCTGCAGCGTTTTTTTCGCATACATTGTTACTTTTGAAAGTAGTTGATTTCCGCTCCAGGCTGCTCGCTTTCCACGGGGCGTGCGGTGAGCCTCCTGCCGCTTTGCGCCATTAGGAGTCTCGACCTGACCGCTTCATTAAGTACCCTTGCTCCTGCGTCTACAAGTAAATGCTACCGATGTGGGCTTTCTCGTCGCATGCCTTGCAAGTAGTTTCTCAGGTAGCAGGCACGCACCTTACGCTCCAATCAACTTGCAAATGATTAGAATCGAAAAGCGCAAAGCAACAATCCCTTAGAAAAGAAGCATATAAAATACCGTTATGACATTTGTCACAGCGGTATTTTTTTATTGCGCTTATTCTTTAAGTGTGAAACTTAAGGAGGAATGAGGATGCCGCAGCTGCAAAGAAAGACTAAAGAAAAAATAAAGGTGAAAAAGGAAAAAGAATTGTTAGGAACTCTTCTTTCGGTTATGGGTGTAGGATTGTTTATCGTTTTGTCATGGGCAGCAGTTTACTTGCTGTATCTATCTAGATAGGAGGTTTTAATGATGCATATTCATAAATACGAGAAAATCTGGCTTTGGTCTGGAGCAGTGTGTTTAACAATCTTTTTATTAATTGTAGGTGTTTCAGCCTATGCAATGGGCAATCAGCCTCCAAGTCACATGGAAACAATAGATCCAAAAAAAGCAACCTTAACGGCACCGTTCGATAAACCAGCTCTGACGAAGATAGGAGACAATATATATGAAGCAGTCATGCTAGCTCAGGCTTTCACATTTACACCTTCTAGAATGACTGTTCCGAAAGGTTCTACAGTTCATTTTAAAGTGACGAGCACAGATGTTGTTCACGGTTTTCAAATCCCTGCAACAAATTCATCATGATGGTAACGCCGGGGTATGTGAGTAAAATTTCATATACATTTGATAAGCCAGGCAAATATCTTATTTTATGTAATGAATATTGTGGAGTTGGTCATCAAGTAATGGCGGTAACTTTGGAGGTGACATCATGATTGATAAAAGAGATGCACAGTTAAGTCTTGGTTTTTTAAGTGTCAGTTTTATTGCACTATTTATTGGTGCCATAGCAGGTCTTTTACAGACATTGGTTAGAAGCGGTACAATCGAGCTTCCGCTTTCTATCGGATATTATCAACTATTAACTGCTCATGGTGTTTTATTAGCACTTATTTTTACCACTTTTTTTATTGTTGGTTTTTTATATGCCGGAATAAGCAAAACGATGGGAGCACTTTATGATGTTCCGAGAAGAACAGGATGGCTTGGATTTACAATGATGACTTTCGGAACAATATTGGCAACCATATTTATTCTCCTGAACAAAGCAACTGTACTTTATACGTTCTACGCTCCGCTGCAGGCATCACCATGGTTTTATGTAGCACTTGTTCATGTAGTGGTGGGAAGCTGGCTTTGCGCTTTCTCTATGTGGAATCAGTATTATATTTGGAAGAGAAGAACGAACAGCAAGCTGTCTCCTCTTTTTAGTTACATGGCTGTAATGACGATGGCTTTATGGTTCATCGCAACTTTAGGCGTTGCAGCAACAGTAATTCTTCAGTTCATTCCTTGGTCGATAGGCTGGGTAGATAAAATTGATATATTAATCAGCAGAACGCTGTTTTGGTATTTTGGACATCCGCTCGTGTATTTCTGGCTTCTTCCAGCGTATATGTGCTGGTATGTGGTAATCCCTAAAATTATTGGAGGGAAAATATTCAGTGATGCATTAGCAAGGTTATCTTTTGTACTCTTTCTTTTATTCAGTATTCCTGTAGGCTTTCACCATCAGCTTTTAGAGCCTGGTATCTCGCATTCATAGAAGTTTTTCCAAGTAGTCCTTACATTTATGGTAATTGTTCCTTCGTTAATGACTGCATTTTCAATGTTTGCCGTTTTTGAAACAGCAGGAAGAAAAAAAGGCGCTAAAGGACTTTTTGGATGGTTTAAAGTTTTGCCTTGGAAAGATGTACGCTTTTTTGCACCAATGATGGGAATGCTGATTTTTATTCCTGCAGGAGCGGGGGGAATCATTAACGCGAGCCATCAATTAAACCAGGTTATTCATAATACCTTATGGGTAACCGGACATTTTCATCTAACTGTTGCTTCAACAGTTGCTCTTACCTTTTTCGGAATATCCGTATCTGAGTGGCAGAACTATAACACCGCAAATGAATAAACTTGGAATCATTCAAACAATCATGTGGACGGTAGGTATGGCATTTATGTCCGGTGCAATGCATTTAGTAGGTTTGTTTGGAGCACCTCGCAGAACGGCCTATACGACTTACTCAGACCATCCCCAAGGAGATCTCAAAAAAATTGGAATCTTTTTCTACGTGAATTATTATTTGAATTTTCCTTATATTAAAAATTTTGTGTATAATATAAGAATATTTAGAATAAAGGGGGAAATGAAGTAATGAACATGAAACAGAAATTAAAAATGGGTGTCATCGGGTTATCTGCAGTATTCCTAGTAGCCTGCGGAGCTGGTTCTGGGGATAAATTAACAATCGGAACAGATGCAGCATACGCCCCTTTCGAATCTTTGGATGGGGACAAGATTGTTGGTTTCGATGCGGACTTGCTTGATGCGGTAATGAAAGAGGCTGGTCTCGAATACGAAATGAAGAACACAGGCTGGGAGCCGTTATTTATTGCGCTTCAGAATGATGAGGTGGATGCAGGTATTTCTGCTATTACAATTAATGATGACAGAAAGAAAACGTACGATTTTTCTTCACCATATTTTGAATCTATCAATATGATTCTTGCTAAAGAAGGAACGTCAATAAAAAGCGCAAAAGATCTGGAAGGTAAAAAAGTAAGCGTTCAAAATGGTACAACAGGGCAGGAAGCTTTGGAGAAAATGTTCGGGGCTAACGAGAACATCAAAAAATTTGATAATAATACACTGGCGATACAAGCCCTTTTAAATGGGGAAGTGGAAGCGGTAGTCGCAGACAATGCTGTTGTTCAGGAATATGCAAAAAATAATCCGGACAAAAAGCTTGTAACGATTTCTGATAAGGAAAACTTTGAAAGTGAGTTCTACGGCATAATTTTTCCAAAAGACGGTAAGCATCAGGAAGAAATCAATAAAGCTATGAAAAAAGTTATTGAAGATGGCAAGTATGCTGATATCTATAAAAAATGGTTTGGTGAAGAACCGAATGTAGATGCATTGAAACAATAATATTCTCTGGAGGTCTGCATGGATTATTCTTTACAAATCATAGGAAACTACATGCCCCTGTTTTTAAAAGGGACATGGGTAACGATACAGCTTTCATTGCTGGCCATACTGTTTGGAACGATATTGGGCCTGTTTATCGGATTAGGGAAAATGACGAAACAGCCTCTCATTAACTTGCCTTGTAACTGGTACATCAGCTTCTTTCGGGGAACTCCATTGCTTGTTCAGATTTTACTGATTCATTCAGCTCTAATGCCGCTTATTATGAAACCGCCTAATGTTTTTGTTTCCAGTGTTTTAGCATTGTCGTTAAATGCAGCGGCTTACATTGCAGAGATTTTCCGGGCTGGAATTCAGTCAATCGATAAAGGCCAGATGGAAGCAGCAAGGTCATTAGGAATGAATCATGTACAAGCTATGAAACATGTTATACTTCCTCAAGCTTCGAGAAGAATGATACCGCCTCTTGGAAACGAATTTATAGTATTAATAAAAGATTCATCACTCGTATCCATCATTGCTACACCAGAATTAATGTATTATGCCCGGGCAATGATGGGCCAGTATTATCGGCCTTGGGAACCATACATGACTGCAGCTCTCATGTATTTAATTCTGACTCTCGGTATGGCTTATATCCTTTCCAAAATTGAACGAAAATTTGTTTATGATTAAACAACTCGGTTTCCGGGTTGTTTTTTACTTGTTTAGGTAACATTTTTTAAGACCTGGTCCCATATATTGTATTATTGAGATTTTATATGGGGGGGACTTGCTTGATCACGATCGCTTTTTCACACCCGTCTGACGGAATCGCTGTCCTAAAAAAAATGATCCGGACGGCAGTCAAATTTAAAATTAACCCTTCCTTTGCCAAATTATCTGATGCTTCTTCAAAAATTCTTGAACTGCACATACATGATAATAAAGAATTCATTTTGGATGTGTTAACGGAATTTACAAGGAATAAGGTAGAAGATATTTGTTTAAAGGAAATGATTGAACATGCCTTTTTTTATAGCGACTCTGCTGAACAGAAGGAAATATTTTCAATATCTAAGAGCATTATCTTAGGGGAAATCGAAGGGATCCCAGAGGTCAAAAGCTTGCCATGTCTGAGTGGACTCATACGAGGTCAGTGGAAGTCTATCTTAGCTGAAAAAAGAAACTTCTTAGAGTTTGAAGCGTTTTTAAAGTTTCGTCTTAAAGATTATTTAGCAACTTTGCTTAGGATTGTTGAATGTGCTATTGATGAATATAAATTAGAGCTTGAGTATCAATTATTTATTGAACAATTACGTACGTGCTTATCAAAACAAAAATCTATTTTTAAAAATGATATTGTAATTATATTTGATTATGAGAATGTAGTTATATTTGATGAACAGCAAAATCAGCTATCAAAAACTGAACTAAAGAACTTGCATGATAGGGCAATGAAATTAACGAATGCCGTTAACTTAGATGAACGACTCCTCGGACCTTTAATCGGATTAGCTCCTTCATCTGCCCGGATTTATGCATATGATATGGATCACCCGCTTCTGCAAACGGTAAAGAATATTTTTCAAGAGAAGGTTATAATATCACCAATTGAGAAGATGTCTTTAAAGGGTAACCCGTATCCGTATAAAAAAAAGTCATAAACTGTCATTGGCCTCTTGCTTTTTGATAGATGACTGCATATAATAAGTTTATAATTTTATCATTTAATCAGTATTGATAAGGACATGAAGCAGCTTTTACGGTTTTTAGAGAGGGAAGTTACGGCTGAAAGCTTCCTAACACGAAAAATTGCTTTACCACCTTGGAACTTCAGCGGTGAAACTTTAAGTAATCGCTGACGGCAGCAGTCCGTTATCCTGTCCGAGTGCCGTAATTTATTATTATTTTGCGGAACAAGGGTGGAACCACGAGATAATCACTCGTCCCTTCTATAGGGACGGGTGTTTTTTGTTTTATATAAATAAAAGGAGATGTTTTTTATGTCGTCAATTTCAATTACATTCCCAGACGGATCGCTCAAGGAATTTCCAAAAGGAGTAACTTCAGAACAAGTTGCTGAAAGTATCAGCCCTAGCTTAAAGAAAAAAGCTGTAGCAGGAAAAGTAAACGGGCAATTGTATGACTTTTCACGCCCGATTGAAGAAGATGCATCGATTGAGATCGTAATGCAGGATTCACAAGAAGGTCTTGAGATGACTAGACACTCTAACGCTCACTTGCTCGCTCAAGCGCTAAAGCGTTTGTATCCAGATGTAAAGCTTGGAATCGGCCCGGTGATCGATAACGGTTTTTATTATGATGTAGACATGTCTCATAATTTAACACCAGAAGACCTTCCTGCGATTGAAAAAGAAATGAAAAAAATTGTTAATGAGAATCTTCCGATCGTCCGTAAAGAAGTAACTCGTGAAGAAGCTCTTGAAATTTATGAGAAATTAAATGATCATTTAAAACTTGAATTGATCCGTGACCTTCCTGAAGGAGAAAAAATTACGATCTATGAACAAGGTGAGTTCTTTGACCTTTGCCGCGGACCGCATGTACCTTCAACTGGTAAAATCAAAGCCTATAAACTAATGAGCATCTCTGGAGCTTACTGGCGCGGAGACAGTGACAACCAAATGCTTCAGCGTATCTATGGATCTGCATTCTTAAGCCAAAAAGATCTTGATGAGTATCTGCACTTTATTGAAGAAGCACAAAAACGTGATCACCGTAAACTTGGAAAAGAATTAGAACTCTTCATGTTCTCAGAAGAAGCGCCTGGAATGCCTTTCTATCTTCCGAACGGTCAAACAATTCGTACAGAGCTTGAAAATTTCTCGCGTGAACTTCAGCGTCAAGTTGATTATGATGAAGTGCGTACACCATTTATGATGAATCAGCGCCTATGGGAGCAATCCGGGCACTGGGATCACTATCACGAAAACATGTATTTCTCTGAAGTAGATGATACAAAGTTCGCGATGAAGCCGATGAACTGCCCAGGCCATATGCTTATCTTTAAAAATAAGCTTCACTCTTACAGAGACCTGCCAGTACGTATGGCTGAATTTGGCCAGGTACACCGCCACGAATACAGCGGTGCATTAAATGGTATGATCCGTGTACGTACTTTCTGCCAGGATGACGCACATATTTTTGTAACACCACAACAGATTGAAAGTGAAATTAAAAACGTATTTAAGTTAGTTGATAAAATTTACAGCACATTCGGTTTTGAGTACTCAGTAGAACTTTCAACTCGTCCTGAAGATTCTATGGGTGATGACCGTTTATGGGAACAAGCTGAAGGTGCATTGAAGAATGTATTAGAAGATCTGGGTATGAACTATCACCTTAACGAAGGTGACGGCGCATTCTATGGTCCGAAAATCGACTTCCACATTAAAGATGCACTTAAGAGAAGTCATCAGTGCGCAACAATTCAGCTGGATTTCCAGATGCCTGAAAAGTTCGACCTTACTTACGTAGATGAAAATAACCAAAAGGTTCGTCCGGTCGTTATTCACCGTGCGATCTATGGTTCGATCGACCGTTTCTTAGGAATTTTAGTCGAGCATTTTGCAGGTGCATTCCCAACTTGGCTGGCACCCGTACAAGTGAAGCTGATCCCTGTATCTGATGTTCATAACGAATACGCGTATAAACTGCAAGAAGACTTGAAAGAACATGCGGTACGTGTTGAAATCGACACAAGAAATGAGAAGATGGGTTATAAGATCCGTGAAGCTCAAATGAAGAAGATCCCTTACATGCTCGTTCTAGGCGATAAAGAAATTGAAGACAATGCTGTAAACGTTCGTAAATATGGCGAGCAAAAATCAGAAACAGTTTCTTATGAAGATTTTAGAGACAAGATTCTAGCTCAAATTAACGAAAAAAGATAATTTTAAAAAGAAGCTGACCCAAAAGATACCATTTTTTTGGCGTCGGCTTTTCTATTTTTGTTTAAGTGTTACAAAAAGGAGTATTTTTTAGTGGAATTCATATTGGTATATAGATCACCGGGCGAAAATGAGGAGCCGCCGGGTGAAACAGAGTGATCTTTGGGTGAAACTCGGCCGCGTTGGGGTGAAACGTGAGTTCGAATGGGTTAAACTGTTCTTGTACGGGGTGAACGTGTAATAAATAAAAGAACACGTACCGTACATCCATTAACAAAAATGCTTTTTTTCTTCACTCTCTAAAAAAACTCTTGCATTACATTTCAAAACGAAGTAAAATTAATTTCGTTGCTTATTACATTTGCTGTTTGACACATTTCACACCAATATGTTATAGTATGTAAGGTTAATAAAATAAGCTTAAGCATCAAACAAGCAGAAGCACCCGCTTCTCACCTGATTCGACGCCTATAATTGGCTGTTGATGGGTAGATGGAATTCAGGCATGTTATTAGTACATAGCCGGTTTACGTGTGGGTGATATATGCGCCGACGCTTTTTTTATTTGCAGAAATAACAAGTCGGGTGTTTTTAACACTCACTGAAAAAATTTGGAGGTGACTTACTATTAGTAAGGACATGTCTGTCAATGAAGGCATTCGTGCACGTGAGGTACGCTTAATCGGTCCTGATGGAAGCCAGCTTGGCATTAAAACAAGACAGGAAGCTTTAGACCTTGCGGCAAACGCAAATCTTGACCTTGTACTCGTTGCTGCAACTGCTAAACCGCCAGTATGTCGTATAATGGACTACGGTAAGTTTAAATACGAGCAACAGCGTAAAGATCGAGAAGCACGAAAAAATCAAAAAGTCATTACGACTAAAGAAATTCGTTTAAGTCCAACAATTGAGGAAAACGACTTCAATACGAAGCTTAGAAATGCTCGTAAGTTCCTTGAAAAAGGCGACAAAGTAAAGGCAAGTATTCGTTTCCGTGGACGTGCAATCACTCATTCTCAAATCGGAAAAACGGTATTGGAGAAATTAGCGAAAGAATGTGAAGATCTTTCTACGGTGGAAACATCACCAAAAATGGAAGGCCGAAGCATGTTTCTTATCCTAGCACCTAAAGCCGAAAAATAATTTTTACCAGGGAGGTAACCATTATGCCTAAAATGAAAACTCATAAAGGTGCTGCAAAGCGCTTTAGAAAAACTGGATCAGGTAAATTAAAGCGTGCGAGCGCTTATACAAGTCACTTGTTTGCTAACAAGTCTACGAAAGCTAAGCGTAAGCTTCGCAAAGCGAAACTTGTTAACAGTGGTGACTACAAGCGTATCCGTACATTGTTAACTTACAAAAAACGTTAATCATACGATAAGTTGATTTAAAAATAGGAGGTTTTTAATATGCCAAGAGTAAAAGGTGGCTATGTAACACGTCGTCGTCGTAAAAAAGTTCTTAAGCTAGCTAAAGGCTATTTCGGTTCCAAACATAAATTATTTAAAGTAGCACAACAACAAGTATTCAAATCTTTAATGTACGCTTACCGTGACCGTCGTCAAAAGAAGCGTGACTTCCGTAAGCTTTGGATCACTCGTATCAACGCTGCTGCACGCACAAACGGTCTTTCTTACAGCCGTTTAATGCACGGTCTTAAACTTGCGGGTATCGACATCAACCGTAAGATGCTTTCTGAAATCGCAATTACTGACGAAAAAGCTTTCGCAGAATTGGCTTCAAAAGCAAAAGACAGCCTAAAAGCTTAAATTTGACTAAAAGAAAAGATCATTTCCTCAATTGATGGAGATGATCTTTTTTACATTCTGAAAGGAAATGGGAAAAAGGTGTTAATCTTATATTTGATCATAATGAATACAGTTGCTTACTTGGTCATGAAAAAAGACAAATTATATGCACAAGAAGGAAATTGGCGTACGCCTGAATCAAGACTATGGATGCTTGCTATTGCTGGAGGAGCTCCTGGTATGTGGCTTGCGATGAAGAAATTCCGCCACAAAACGAAGCATCCGTCATTTCGTAACGGCTTGCCGGTTCTAAGTATTTTTATTACTGTTATCGCAGGTTGGTTTTTGTAGAATATTAATCCTGCTGCAAATATCGTTTGTCTTTTAAGAATAGCCGCCAGAAAACATAGAAACCTGGTGTTAATATGGCGAGACCTACTATATACATAATCATTAATGAGTAGAAAGTTTCTGTTGCAGTGAAAGCCTCATAGATGGTTAGATCAGGATAGACGATATATGGCAGATGTGCTAGTCCATATCCGACGCTTGCCAGCCCATATTGTAATACTGTTGCGAGCAGTGTAAACCTTGGCCGTCCAATCCCTGGGCGGTTTTGTTTTGGCCACCAAAGAGAGCCATAGGCGATGCAGAATGCGATTAATGATAAAATGAACCATATTTTTTGATCCATAAGGTTGTCAACAAGCCAGCCAGCTTCTGGCGCCATAAATAAAAGAGTGAATAGAGCGGATAACAGTGTCAGCGGTCCAAGAAATATCGCATTTCCGCGATATAGCCGATAGGCATCCTCTCTATTGGAAACACGCGAATAGTCAGCTAAAAAAAGCGAAGATAGATACAGCTCGGAAGTCAGTCCGAATACCACGTACAGATATAAAGTAGGACTGGAAAAAAGCTTTCCTAATAAAAGGCTTTGTGTCTCTCCATCAACACTGATAAATCCTCCCTGTGAAATAGGAAGTACTGCGATTAGCAGGGAAGGGATTAATAGCCCTGAAATTCCTGAAATAAAAAACATCGTCTTCCGATAGCCTTGTACAGAATAGGAAAATACCATAAATGCACTCCGGATAGCCAGAAAAAATAAGATCAGCGATACTGGGACAAGCATTACAGTTCCAAGCGTATAGGCACCTTTTGGAAAGAACCCTACGAACGCTACAACCAAAAGGACAAGAAAAGTATTCGTTATCTCCCATGTCGGCGAAAGAAAACGGTTTGCGATCTTTCCTGCCATTGTTTTGTGATTGTTATAAACCATCGCCCAAAATCCTGCGCCAAAATCAATCGAGCCAAAAATACTGTAGACAAAGATGAAGCTCCACATGATGAGTATCGCAAGTACCTCTTCACTCATACCCATTACCCTCCTTCCTATCCGTATAGTTTATCCATATCTTTAGACACTGGATTGCGTTTGAAATAAGCAGTCAATATTAAAATCGTCAAAACACTTAATAGAGCATACAAAAGTAAAAACAAGAGAAAAAGCATTCCGAGATTTTCATTCCTTGTGGCAGCTTCTGCAGTTGTCTGAACTCTGTAAATGGTCCATGGCTGTCTGCCGCTGCAGCTGAATACCCAGCCAAATTCAATGCACAGCATGGAAAGCGGACCAGATAAAACGAGAGACCATAGCAGCCATTTAGGGAAAGGTTTGCCCCTTTTCTTAATAAAGAACCACCAATACAACAATGTGATTCCTGCAAGTCCTAACAAAAGTGTTCCAATGCCCACCATTAAGTTAAATAAAGTATGCACGTAAAATGGCGGCCATGTTTCCCGGGGGAATTCATACAAACCTTTTACTTCTGTATCAAACTTTCCTGCTGCAAGCCAGCTCAATGCCCAAGGAATTTCGATGCCGTATTTTACTTCTTCTGTCTTCGGATCGGTGAAACCGCCAATCGCCAGAGGTGCATATCGCTGTGTTTCAAATAAACCTTCCGCAGCTGCTAGTTTCTCAGGAGAATACTGATGAAGAATCTGCGCCGAGTGATGCCCTGATAAAGCAGATACGAAACTCATCGTAAAAGCAACCGCAAGAGACATGAACAATCCTTTAAGGTGATAAGCTCGTTCCCGGTCAGAACGCTTTTTCAATAGTTTGAATGCGGCTACTGATGCTACAGCGAAAGCACCTGTCATATAAGCAGTAATCGCTACGTGGAACGCAGAAGATACGAAACTCGGGTTAAAGAATGCGTCCCATGGATGAACATCATAGATCGTGCCATCTGGCTTAATCTTAAAGCCGTCAGGCGTATTCATCCATGTATTTACCGCAGTAATGAGAATAGCTGAAGCAACAGCCCCAAAGGCAACAAAGAAAACAGAGATCAGGCGGAAGTACCTTGGAAGCCTGTCAGCAGCATACACATAGATTGACATGAAAAGAGCTTCTAAGAAAAAAGCAAATATTTCAATCTGAAATGGCAATGAGATTACTTTACCTACGATTTCCATGAACCCAGGCCAAAGTAAAGAAAGCTGGACACCTACTATAGTTCCAGATGGGATAGCAACTCCTAATAAAACAGCAAACGCCTTAGTCCAGCGTTTTGCCATTATGGCATAGTCATTGTCTCCTTTTACTTGGTGGATGATTTCTGCGATAACAATCATTAATGGAAGACCAACACCGAGGGTAGCAAAAATGATATGAAATCCGAGTGATGTGCCAAAAAACGCTCTCGCTAATACAACTGTGTCCATGCCGAATCCTCCTAAAAAATAAAACTATGTAAACAAACAATCTATGTTTAAGGTGTCATAAAGAACTAGGGTTTATTCACGCGATAAAATTGTCATACAGTGCTCGTCTGCTGTCATATGTTGACTTAAAGGGGAGGTGCGGCGTGTTAGAGGGTACTAGTGTTTACATGGAAGTCCTTAAGTTCAGCGGGATTTTTGCCCCTTTGCTCTTTATCCTTTTACAAGCGTTCAGGCAATTTTTTTTCTTGCCAGTCGGCTTGATCTGTCTTACAGGAGGGATTTTATTCGGTGCAGTAGCAGGCACTTTGTATTCTGTCATCGGCATTACCCTGTCGAGTGTACTCTTTTATTTCGGGATGAAAAGTATGCCAAAGCTTATGAAAAAAATAAAAAGACTTCAAAGAAAATGGATCGGTAAAAGAATGCCTTTTTCAGTCGGTCAGATTGCCATCTTAAAGATGATTCCATTCATGCATTTTCATCTGTTAAGTCTTTGTTTAATTGAAATTTCGTCAAATTTTAAAGAATATACAAAAGCAAGCATCATCTCAAATATTCCCATCGCCATTTTTTACTCATCTTTCGGATCTATAATGCTCTCCCTATCTCTAATAACTTCAGCCTTGTTGCTTGTTGTGCTTTCAGTCCTGTTTTATTTGCTAAGACGGAAAGAATGGGTTATAAAATGGAGTGAGTTTTTTGAGGAAGAGGCGGAAAATAGAGAAAAACAGCGCATGCCTGCATGAGGCATGCGCTTTTTATGATGAAAAGGTTCACATATGTAGTAGATAAATGATAATCCTAAAAAATTTTATAAGTAATCCCTGAAATTTTCATGTTAATTTCCGCGAGAATCGATAAGAATCCCGCGAGTTTAAGTAATAAAGCCGCGAGTTTGCATTTTTCGACAAACAATATCGGCTATCAGCTGTTTCGAAAATTCATCCTCGAATGTATGACAAGATAACGTTATAATAGCTTAGGAATGAAAGGCAGGGGATGAACGTGAAAATTGAAAAACTTTTTTCCATGCAGAATGAATTAAACACACGAATCGTAAAAGAACATAACCTTGAAAATGTTTCATTATCTGATCAGAGAAGATTAGCATTTCTTGTTGAGCTAGGGGAGCTTGCCAACGAAACAAGATGCTTTAAATATTGGAGTAAACGTCCAGCATCTGAAAAAGAAGTAATCTTAGAAGAATATGTAGACGGACTGCATTTTGTTTTATCGATTGGACTGGAACTAGATTTTACAGAAATAGAATTGCCTAATGAGGTTGAACTTACAGAAAAGATGGACAAGATAGAGTTAAACCACCTGTTTCTTTCTCTTTATCAGTGGGGGTCAAAAAGTTTACCGAACCAAGAATTTTATTTATTTTTGAATGAATTTTTGGGATTAGGTGTAAAGCTTGGATTTTCGTTTCAAGAGATTGAAGCAGCTTACTTCGAGAAGAATGCTGTAAATCACGAGCGTCAGGATTCGGGGTATTAATTAGGAAAAAATCGCTATTTAAAAAAGTTTGCGTAAATAGATCAAAATAAAAACCCGGAAAGACCGGGTTTTATTTTAAGCCGTTTGATAAAGTTGTCAAGATTTCTTCCTTCTTTTGTTCGTCTGAATTTTTCCAGATTACTTCGAAAAGGACACCTAGACCAGGAAGCATTTTTTCTTCTCCGCTCTCGATGGCATCAACGATCGTATCTTGCAATTGTTCTTTATTGTTGCCTGTAACGTTATGCAATACAGCTTTTCTTAAGTCAAGATTCATGGATAAGCACCTCTGTTAATATTTTTCTTTTTTTAGTGTGCACGTTCTGAACTTGTTTTATGAAAAAATTAATAAATATTTATGATTTAAAGGAGTACTTACTATGAAGCACATCGAATCCGACTCCAACGCTTCGTTAAAGCAATGGAAAAAACTGCATACAAGAAAAGAAAGAGAAAAAACAGGTACTTTCCTGCTGGAGGGTCCTCATCTTATTGAAGAAGCAATTTCCTTTGGTGCCAAACTTCAGCATGTCATTATTGAAGAAAATTTTAATATTAAAGAAGAATGGCTTAAAGAGAAATTCACGTTGTGGTCTGTTCCGGCAAAGTTAATGAAACAGCTTTCTGAAACAGAAAAACCTCAAGGTATTATTGCTGTGTGCGAAATGATGGAACAGCCCGAAGAACGAATTAAAAGAAATGGACGCTATTTGCTGATTGATGGCGTTCAAGATCCAGGGAACCTAGGAACGATCATTCGTACTGCAGACAGTGCAGGTCTTGATGGGGTTTTCTTAGGTGAAGGTACAGCAGATCTTTATAATGGTAAGACAGTTCGTTCTACTCAAGGGTCACTGTTTCATTTGCCAATTATAAAAGCCGATCTTAAAGAAATAATAACAGAATGTAAAGCTGAAGATGTTCCTGTGATTTCAACATCCCTGCAAGAGGCAGTTGATATGAGAGAGCTGCCTGAGATGAATGGATTCGCACTTATCGTAGGAAATGAAGGACAAGGTGTTCAAGAGATGTTCCAAGAAGAATCCTCGATTAATGTGAAGATTCCAATTTTTGGTCAAGCAGAGTCACTTAACGTTTCTGTTGCAACGGGCATTCTTCTATATGAGCTTCAGCGCAAAAGATGATGTTTTCTTGTTTTTATATGAGATTCGTTGCAATTCTTGATTTTTTTCATATATAATGAAAAAGATGAATAATGAATAGATTGAAAAAACGCAGATGGAGAAGAGTAAATAATCAATCCGCCAAAAAGGGAGGAAATGTCCTGGACTGAAAGCATTTCTTTGGTAGGTATTATTGAATTCACTCCTGAGTTGCCACCTGAACATTATGAGTAGGGCTGGCCGGTGAAGAGCCGTTATTTAAATGAAGTGAACAGTGTATTTTCATTGTTAAATTGGGTGGTACCGCGAACTCCTCGTCCCTTATTGGATGAGGAGTTTTTATATTTTTAAGGAGGGGTTGTACTTGAAAGACCGTTTAGAAGCACTAAAAGTAGAAGCGATCGAAAAAATCAATCAAAGTCATGATCTTAAAGACATTCAAGCTGTTAAGGTAGCTTACCTAGGAAAAAAAGGACCCATTACTGAAGTTTTAAAGGGAATGGGGAAATTGTCTGCAGAAGAAAGACCGGTGATCGGTGCGTATGCGAATGAAGTGCGTGACAGCATTCAGCTGGAACTAGATAAAAAGCAGACAGAATTAGAAAATGCTGCGATTTCTGAGAAGCTTGCGAAGGAAACAATTGATGTTTCTTTACCTGGCAGACCTGTAAAACAAGGAAATGCGCATCCGCTGACAGCAGTTGTAACCGAAATAGAAGACTTGTTCCTGAGTATGGGTTTTACAATTGCAGAAGGTCCAGAGGTTGAGACAGATTATTATAATTTCGAGGCTCTTAATCTCCCTAAAGGCCATCCGGCTCGAGACATGCAAGATTCTTTCTTTATTACGGAAGACATCTTACTAAGAACACAGACTTCACCGGTTCAAGCTCGTACGATGGAAAAACATGAAGGTCAAGGCCCTGTGAAAATCATCTCTCCAGGGAAGGTTTATCGAAGAGATAACGATGATGCTACACATTCTCATCAATTCATGCAGATTGAAGGGCTTGTGGTTGATCAGAACGTGCGTTTAAGCGACTTAAAAGGTGTTCTTGAAACGTTCGCGAAAAAAATGTTTGGTGAAGACCGAAAGATTCGTTTGCGCCCTAGCTTTTTCCCGTTTACAGAACCGTCTGTAGAAATGGACATTTCTTGTTTTAAATGCAGCGGAAAAGGATGTTCTATCTGTAAACAGACAGGATGGATTGAAATTTTAGGAGCAGGTATGGTTCATCCGAACGTTCTTGAGATGGCAGGTTTTGATTCTAAGAAGTATACAGGTTTTGCATTTGGTATGGGACCTGAGCGAATCGCAATGCTTAAATACGGCATAGATGATATCCGCCATTTTTATGCGAATGATATCCGGTTCTTAAAACAATTCAAAAATGCATAATTAGGGAGGGAAAATTTGATGCTAATTTCTTATAACTGGCTAAAAGAGTATGTAAATGTAGAAATCAGTCCGTCTGAACTAGCGGATAAAATAACGAAGAGCGGTATCGAAGTTGAAATGGTTGAATCCTTGAATAAAGGGATCAGCGGAGTTGTTGTCGGGTATGTACAAGAGTGTATACAACATCCAAATGCTGATAAGCTGAGAGTCTGTAAAGTTGATATCGGAAAAGGGGAAGTTTCTCAGATCGTTTGCGGCGCACCGAATGTTGCTCAAGGACAAAAGGTAGCAGTAGCAGTTCCTGGAGCAGTACTGCCTGGGAACTTCAAAATTAAAAAAGCAAAGCTTCGCGGTGAAGAATCCCTTGGAATGATCTGTTCCCTGCAGGAGCTTGGAGTTGACACAAAGCTTGTTCCAAAAGAGTATTCTTCAGGAATTTTTGTGATGCCTTCTGATGCAGAGCCAGGGAGCGATGCTTTGGAATATTTAAACTTGAATGACCACGTGCTGGAGCTTGGTCTTACGCCAAACCGCGCAGATTGCCTTAACGTTTTAGGTGTTGCTTATGAAGTAGCCGCTATTCTAGAGCAAGACGTTAAACTTCCAGATACATCGATCATGGCTTCCGAAGAGACAGCTGAAGATTTTATTTCGGTAAGCATTGAAAATTTAGAAGACAATCCTTATTATGGGGCGATGATCATTCGTGATGTTAAAATCGGACCATCTCCATTATGGATGCAGAATCGTTTAATGGCTTCAGGAATTCGCCCGATCAATAATATTGTTGATATTACAAACTATGTACTTCTTGAATATGGCCAGCCGCTTCACGCATTTGACTACAACCGCCTTGGTTCAAAGGAGATTGTTGTTCGGCGTGCTGCAGAAGGTGAACAAATTCAGACACTCGATGATCAGGATCGATCATTGAAGGATACTCACTTAGTAATTACTAATGGCAAAGAGCCGATTGCAGTTGCTGGTGTTATGGGTGGAGCAACTAGTGAAGTGCAAAATGATACAACGAACGTGCTCCTAGAAGCAGCATATTTCGCTTCAAGCCGTGTGAGAGCAGCTTCAAAGGATCTAGGCTTGCGAAGTGAAGCAAGTTCAAGGTATGAAAAAGGAATCGACCGCAACCGTGTTTATGCAGCAGCGAAAAGAGCAGCAGGTTTAATGGCTGAACTAGCTGGCGGTAAAGTAGCAGATGGAATCGTAGAAGCTGGAAAACGCGAAGTGAATACGTATACTGTAAAAATGGATGTTTCCAGAATGAATAATCTGCTTGGAACGACTATCACATCTGAACAGACTGCTGCTATTTTTGATCGTTTAGGTTTTTCTTACAAAGAGTCAAACGGTGTATTTGAAGTTGTTGTTCCTACTAGAAGACCTGATATTACGATCGAGGCTGATTTAATTGAAGAAGTTGGGCGGATTTATGGATACGATCGCATTCCTACGACATACCTTTTATCAGAGGCTCGTCCTGGAGGCTTAACAGCAAGTCAGGCTAAGCGCCGTGAGATCCGTAAGTATTTAGAAGGAGCTGGCCTTTATCAGGCAGTAACTTACGCATTGACAACGCCAGAAAAGTCTACGCATTTCTCATATACTGAAGATGCAGTCTACCCAATCTCAGTTGCTCATCCGATGAGTGAAGAGCGCAGTACTTTACGTATGAGTTTATTGCCTCAGCTTCTGGAAGTGCTTCAATATAATCGGAATCGCTCTATGGAAGATTTGGCAGTTTATGAAATGGGATCAGTTTTCATTAACCGTCAGGAAGTTCTAAACGATCTTCCTGAAGAATACGTATTTGTTTCAGGAGCAGTAACAGGAGTATTCAACGAACACTTGTGGCAAGGCGAAAGAAAAACAGCAGATTTCTATGTTATAAAAGGGATCTTAGAAGGTCTAATGAGTGAATTGAATCTTTCTGAACGCATTACGTATGAGTCAGGTGAGATTGAAAACATGCACCCTGGAAGAACGGCGGTTGTAAAACTGGATGGTATTCCAGTTGGGCTTGTAGGTCAGCTTCACCCAGCACTTCAAATCGAATTGGATCTAAAAGACACTTACGTGTTCGAGCTGAACGCAACGAATCTGATTGAAGCAGATACAGAGCAAATGGTATATAAGACATTGCCGCGTTATCCTTCGATCACTCGTGACATTGCTTTAGTCGTTGACCAAGATTTGCCTGCAGGCGATCTATTCACAGTGATTCAAGCTGCCGGCGGTGAACTGCTAAAAGAAGTGAATTTGTTTGATCTGTATCAAGGAGAGAAGATGGAAGAAGGAAAGAAATCACTTGCTTTCTCTTTAAAATACTTTGATCCAGAACGTACATTGACTGACGAAGAAGTTGTAACAGCACACAATCGTGTTCTAAAAAGTTTAGAAGAACACTTTGGAGCGCAGTTAAGAAAATAAAAGTAGGCTGTTTTCTTTGTTGTTTTTGAAAGTAGTTGATTTCCGTTACAGGATGCTCGCTTTCGGCGGGGCGTGCGGTGAGCCTCCTTGGCGGAATGCACCATTAGGAGTCTCACCTGTCACCCTGATCCCGCCGGAGTCTCGCACCTTGCACTCCAATCAACTTATCAGTGAAGATAATGAAAAAATGACCAATAGCAACAATCTTTTAGATAAGAGCCGAAAATAAAAAGAAACTGGCTTGCTTCCATGCAAGCCAGTTTTTATTTGATTTAGTATTCATTTAAAGCTTTTACGGTACGTGTTCTTTTATTTATTACACGTTCGCCCAGTATTTTGGACTTACACCCGAACAAGTACACGTTTCACCCCAATGCGGCCTAGTTTCAACCGAACGCCGTCGAGTTTCACCCATTATCCCTACACGACCGCCCCAGACGCATATTTTCAAGCATCACAGCCCCATGCCATAACGGATTACGCCTCAAACCATTGTTGCTGCCTAAAATGCAGATCATAATCGCTTTTTTTTCAACAGATTCAACGCCTTTTGAGTGTTTGCAAAATGTTTTTTTGTTGCTGTATCAAAAACGGATTCCCCAAACTTTTCTGCTAGTTCAGCCGCTTTCACATCAACATGAGGTCCGGCACCTTTTGGGATAACAGTGTTAAATCGTGCTCCGAGTTTATCCATTTCCTTTAAAAAGCTGTATCTTGCTAAAATAGATGCTGCAGCCACTGCAAGATGAATAGATTCACCTTTTGTAGCAAAATAGATGCCTTCTTTTAGAAGGTTTTTCTCTTTCGTTAAGTAGTTAAAATACACACCGGGTTCGCAAAACTGATCTACTAATATCCCTTCGATCTCTGATCCTTCTATCTTAGCCTTCACATTTTGAAGAGCGCGGTTATGCAGGATCGCCTTTATTTTTCCTTGAGTCATTCCTTTTTGCTGAAGCTCATTGTATTTCTCGTTATTAAGTACAAGAAGAGAATAGGGAACTGTGTGAATAAGTTCTTTCGCAATCTGAACAATCTGCTTATCGTTTAAATGCTTGGAATCTTTAACGCCTAGTTCCCTTACCAATTCAAGCTGATCGCGTGATACATAAGCTGCGGCAACTGTCATTGGTCCGAAATAATCGCCTGTACCAACCTCATCGCTTCCGATCATCGATAATTCTGCAGCATTTTGGGGCGGTGCATAACGATGAGGGGGTTTAGATGTTTTGCTTTTTACTTTAGATGGTGAGACTAGACCTGAAAATTTTTGAGAAGCTTCTTCTGCTCCTTTTCCTTGAAACAGTACCTTTCCGGAATTGTAAGCTGTCACTGTACAATCCGGGAGTTTGGCGGTAAAGACAGCACCAGGCGGAGTTTTATCCTGAACGGCATGAGCTAGATCTTTTTTCATTGCTAAGATTTCGGTATTCGTCATTTTTTTTACAACATGAGCCATAATAAATGCCCCCTAAAGTGATTAGATTTCCAAATATATCAAAATTTCTCTAGAAATGAACAGAAATATTTTCAACTATGTAAGATATTTGATAAGATGTAGATTAGAGTATTCATCTAATGATCGATCCTTTTTATGACGAGGAGGTTTTTTCGTGGCGGAAGACAAAAATAAAAACCGTACGACGGTCGAGATCTATGGACAGCGTTATGTAATTGCAGGGACCGAACCTTCCAGCCACATTCATTTAGTAGCTGATAAAGTAGATTTAAAAATGAGAGAAATTCAGTCTCATAACCGGTTTCTTGATTCGAAACAACTCGCTGTACTAACAGCGGTAAATACAATGAGTGAATATTTAAAGATTAAAGAAGAGCTGAAAAAATTGCAACAAAGAATTGGAAAAGAGGAAAGTTAACATGCTGGATTTAATTCTGTTTATTGTATTATTGGGTGGCTTTTTGATCGGATTAAAACGCGGGTTTATTATGCAGCTCGTACATTTGATCGGATTTATCGCAGCATATATCGTTGCTTATCTGTATTATGATGATCTGGCTCCTAAGCTTGAGCTGTGGATTCCGTATCCTTCTTCAAATGAGGGTTCTGCCTCTTTATTACTTAATAGCATCTCACTCGAGCAAGCCTATTACAATGCGATCGCTTTTGCCATATTGTTCTTTGCAACAAAAATCATTCTTCAGATATTAGGCTCAATGCTGGATTTTCTTGCACATTTGCCGATATTGCATACTGCAAACAGATGGCTTGGCGGACTGTTAGGTTTTGTAGAAGTTTATCTGATCGTATTTATTTTACTGTATATCGCAACATTAGTGCCTATCGAATCATTTCAGGCGCATTATGATAATTCATGGATTGCACAGGGAATGGTCAAAAACACCCCCGTATTTTCTGAGTCAGTTAAGGAAATGTGGATGAAACATATGGCGTAAAACTTCTCCCTCCTTGGAGAAGTTTTTTTATTAAAGCTCTTATCTAGAAGGTTATTATTTTTTGTTCATTTTCTTCAATGCAAGTTGATTGGAGTGCAAGGTGCGTGCCAACTACCTGAAAATACGTCTCGCAAGGCATGCGACGGAAGCCAGCTTCAGGAGGATTGACTTGCAGACGCAGGAGCACTCACCCTGGAAAGGGAGCGCCTGTAACGGAAATCAACTACTTCCAAAGTCGTTCAAGATTGATAGAAAGGGAGTACATTATGGCTAATAAAAAAGAAATCGTACGTGCGTTAGAACAAATTGCTCTTTATCTCGAAATTCTAGGAGAAAATTCTTTTAAAGTTTCCGCTTACCGAAAAGCAGCAAATGCTCTTGAAGGTGATGAGCGAACGATGGATCAAATAGAAGATGTTTCGAAAATAAAAGGCATTGGCAAAGGAACGGCTGCCGTTATTATCGAAATGATGGATAAAGGTGAATCTGAATTACTTATTGAACTTCAGGAAAAAGTACCCTCTGAACTTATTACATTATTACAAGTGCCTAATTTGGGCGGAAAAAAGATTGCGAAACTTTACTCGGAGCTGGGCGTAACTAATATCGAAACATTAAAAGAAGCTTGTACTGCAGGTAAAGTAAGAGAGCTTGCAGGATTTGGAGCAAAGACAGAAGAGAAGATTCTTGCTTCATTAGACGATATTGGAAAAAGACCTGAAAGACTCCCCATCGCTTATATGCTTCCAATAGCTGAAAGTATAGAGGCGCAGCTGGAAAAGATGAAGCATGTTGAAAAATTCTCAAGAGCAGGAAGTCTAAGACGGTACCGGGAAACGATTAAAGATCTTGATTTTATTATTTCTTCAAAAAATCCTGGAAAAGTGAAAGAACAGCTACTAAACTTGCATGGAGTTATGGATGTCATTGCAAGCGGAGAAACGAAGGTTTCACTCGTATTAGGAGAGAAAATGGCTGTTTCAGTAGA
Organism: Fictibacillus arsenicus; assembly: GCF_001642935.1. Classification (NCBI taxonomy): domain Bacteria; kingdom Bacillati; phylum Bacillota; class Bacilli; order Caryophanales; family Fictibacillaceae; genus Fictibacillus; species Fictibacillus arsenicus. The sequence continues at coordinate 2,737,153 of NZ_CP016761.1, read as the reverse complement.
TTTTAGAATCGTTGAACCGGAGCAATTCGCAACGACACTGCATCATTTTACAGGTTCAATGGAACATAACGTTAAAATGAGGCAGCTGGCTAAAACCAGGGGAGAAAAGATAAGCGAATACGGTGTTGAAAATACAGAGACAGGTGAAGTTCTAACGTTTAAAACCGAAGAAGAATTTTACGCGCATTTCGGGTTGAATTGGATACCGCCAGAAGCGAGAGAAACTGGTGAAGAAATCGAACTTCTGATGGAAGATTATGAGTTTGTTCAATTATCGGATATTAAAGGAGATCTGCATCTGCATTCTACTTGGAGTGACGGCGCATTCTCGATAGAGGAAATGGCTGATGAAGCAAGGAGCCTTGGATATGAGTTCATGGCTATTACAGATCATTCACAGTATCTGCGAGTGGCAAACGGACTCACTCCAGAGAGGATACGCATGCAGCGGAAAGAGATTGATAAGCTGAACGAAAAATATAAAGACTTCAAAATATTTGCTGGTATTGAAATGGATATATTACCAGATGGTACACTAGACTATGATGATGATCTTCTCGATGAGATGGATTTTGTTATTGCGAGTATCCATTCTGCTTTTTCACAAGATCAGAGTAAGATCATGAAACGTTTAAAAACGGCGCTCGATCACAAAAATGTAGATTTAATTGCTCATCCGACTGGGCGCCTGATCGGCCGAAGAACAGGCTATGATGTTGATGTGGATATGTTGCTTCAGCTTGCATATGAAACAGATACCGCAATTGAGTTAAACGCTAATCCAAACAGACTTGATCTATCGCCAGACTGGCTAAGGAAAGCACAGGAGCTAGGTGTGAAGATTGCTATTAATACGGATGCACATTACAAAGAAACGATGAAACATATGGAGATTGGGGCTGCGGTAGCACGAAAAGGTTTTATTAAAAAAAGTTCTGTAATAAATACTATGACCTTAAAAGAATTTGAAACCTATATAAACCGTAAAAAATAGCTCTATATCCTCGGAGCAGGAGGAAGTTTAACATGCAAGAAAAAATGTTGCGAGTTTTAGAATTGAAAAAAGTAATTGAAAGATTAAAAAAACATGCAAGCTGTTCATTAGGAATAAATAAGATTGAAGCTCTTGTTCCTTTAACTGAACTTAAAGAAGTGAACGCCGCACAAGAAGCGACAGATGAAGGTGTAAAAGTACTCCGTCTAAGAGGACAGGTTCCTTTTGGCGGGATATTTGATATTCGTTCAAACGTAAAACGCTCGAAAATCGGGAGTCTTTTAAACGAGGAAGACTTGATGGATATTGCCTCAACTCTTTATGGCGGCAGGAGATTTAAACGTTTTATAGAGGGGTTAGTGGAAGATGGCATCGAGCTTCATATCTTGAAAAATGCTGCCGAACAGATCATTCCATTGCAGGAAGTTGAACAGTCTATTAAAAATTGCATAGATGACCACGGAAATATGATGGATAGTGCGAGCACAGAGCTAAGAACAATACGCCAGCAGCTCCGTACCTTCGAAGCTAGAGTCAGAGAAAAGCTTGAATCAATCGTCAGGTCTTCAAGCTATCAAAAGATGCTGTCAGATTCTATCATAACGATCCGTAATGATAGATTTGTTATTCCTGTTAAACAAGAGTACAGAGGGAACTTTGGCGGTATGGTTCATGACCAGTCTGCCAGCGGCGCTACGTTATTCATTGAACCGCAATCAGTCGTAACTATAAATAATCAGGTGAAAGAAGCAAAAGCGAAAGAAACACGTGAAATAGAGAAAATATTAAGAGAGCTCACTGCACAAGTTGCTGAAACAGCTGATGATATTCTCCTGAACGTGGATGTGTTAGCAGAGGTTGACTTTATATTAGCAAAAGCGCGCTTCGCAAATGAACTAAAATGTACAAGACCGATTATGAATGACAAAGGCTTTATTTCTCTCTATAACGGAAGACATCCGCTGCTGGATCAGGAGACAGTGGTTCCAACGAGTGTAAAGCTGGGAGGAGAGTATCAATCTCTTGTTATTACCGGTCCAAATACAGGAGGGAAGACCGTTACTTTAAAAACGATCGGTCTACTTACATTAATGGCCCAATGCGGATTGCAGATTCCAGCACAGGAAGAATCTGAGATGGCTGTCTTTAAAACTATTTTTGCAGATATCGGCGATGAGCAGTCTATCGAACAGTCGTTGAGTACATTCTCATCCCACATGGTTAACATTGTTGATATCTTAAACAAGCTGGATTATGAATCTCTTGTCCTGTTTGATGAACTCGGTGCAGGAACAGATCCGCAAGAAGGTGCCGCGCTTGCGATTTCTATTCTGGATTTTGTATTTGCAAGAGGAGCTCGCGTTGTAGCGACAACACATTACAGTGAATTGAAAGCCTATGCTTACAACCGCGAAGGCGTTATGAATGCCTCAGTAGAGTTTGATGTACAGACATTGCGTCCAACTTACAGGCTGTTAGTCGGCGTTCCAGGACGAAGCAATGCTTTCGAAATATCAAAAAGACTCGGTTTGCGTCAAGATATTATCGATTCAGCTAGATCTCAGATAAGTGAAGACGAAAATAAAATTGACAATATGATCCGATCTCTTGAAGATAACCGCAAACAAGCAGAAAAAGAGATGCAAGAAGCTGAAATTAAAAGAAAAGAAGCCGAAGCGATCAAAGCTGATCTTGAACGCGAGTTAGAGCATTATCAAAATGAGAAAGAACGGCTGTATCAGAAGGCGAAAGAAGAAGCAGAGCGAGCTGTTGAAAAAGCACGGGAAACAGCTGAAGAGATTATTGTTGAAATTCGTGAACTTCAAAAATCAGGCGGACAGATCAAAGAGCATAAACTGATTGAAGCAAAAAAGAGATTGGAAGAAGCTGTTCCAAAATCAAGGACGAAGAATAAGAAACCGAAAGCTGCATCCACTAAGAAAGAATATGTTCCTGGTGATGAAGTAAGAGTGTTAAGTGTCGGCCAAAAAGGACACATCGTTGAAAAAGTCAGCAGCAGCGAGTATCAAGTGCAAATCGGTATCTTAAAAATGAATGTATCAGAACGTGATTTGGAATGGATAAAAGAATATAAACCAAAACCTGAACCGCGTTCATTTGTAAAAGTAACAGGTTCAAATGATTCTTCACGCCCAGAACTGGACTTAAGAGGTAAAAGGTATGAAGACGCGATGCTTGAGGTCGACAGATATTTAGATGAAGCCATGATGGCAGGTTTTAACCAAGTGTATATCATTCATGGCAAGGGTACTGGAGCGCTACGTAAAGGCGTACAAGAGCTATTAAAATCTCATCGCAATGTAAAGTCCACAAGAATGGGTGCCGCTGGTGAAGGGGGAGGCGGAGTAACAGTAGCTGTGTTAAAATAATCCAGAGGAAATGCTGATTCACTTGCTCTGAGGTATTTATGAAATAAGCCTAATATATAAAAAAGCCATCTAAAAGGGGAACTGCCGATGGATTTTATGGAAAACGCTTTTTTAAAAACAGCAGCAAACTATAGTGTTGTTGTACTTTGTATGGTCCTGTTTTTAGCTGTATTCGAGCTTGTGACCCGTTATAAGAACTGGGTTGAAATTAAAAACGGAAATCTTTCAGTTGCAATGGCAACAGGCGGGAAGATTTTTGGAATCGCAAATATTTTTCGATATTCAATTTCCCAGAACGACTCTTTGCTGATGATGGTCATGTGGGGAATATTTGGATTCGTTTTGCTTTTAATCGGTTATTTTATTTATGAATTTTTAACGCCAAAATTCCAGATCGATAAAGAAATTGAAAATGATAACAGAGCTGTAGGTTTTATTTCGATGGTTATATCAGTCGGTCTTTCGTTTGTTATTGGTGAAGGCATTGAATAGTTGAAGGGATAAAATATGGAAACGTTATTTAAAGTGCTTTTTGTTCTAAGCGGCATATTTATTGCTGCAGGTTTTGTTTATTTATTATTTTTCACATGATTAAAATCCAGACCTTTCTATATAGGGTCTGGATTTTTTTGGCTGAAATTTTACCGATTATTTTTAATTTTTAAAAAAGTATATAAAATTGTATACGTTTTCAATATAATAGGAATAAAGATATAGAAATTTTTGAAGGAAGGCGTGAATTAAAGGAGGAGATGCAAGTGGAAAGAAGGTGGCTTAACAGTTACCCAAGTGAAATTCCGGGACATCTTGATTACGACAGCAAACCTTTATTCGCGTATTTAGAAGAAGCAGCAGAACAGAAAAAAGACAATACTGCTGTTCATTTTTTAGGCAAGACTCTAACGTTCGGTGAACTGTATGAAAGCTCTTTGCGGTTTGCACATTCACTTTCAGCCCTAGGAGTGAAAAAAGGGGACCGCGTAGCGATCATGCTGCCAAACTGCCCTCAGGCGGTAATTGCTTATTACGGTACTTTGTTCTTAGGCGGGATAGTTGTCCAGACGAACCCTCTTTATACGGAAAGAGAGCTGCGCCATCAGCTTTCAGACAGTGGAGCAAAGGTGATCGTCAGCTTGGATCTGCTCTTTGGAAGAATATCTGCTGTAAGGAATGATACCAGTGTTGAGCACGTAATAATAACAGGTATCAAAGACTATTTGCCATTTCCTAAAAACCTGCTTTACCCGTTTGTGCAAAAAAGGCAAAATCCAACGGTTGTCGTCAACATTTCTTATAATCATGAAGTTCATTCTTTTACAGAAATGCTTAAGCGTTCAAAGCCAATTAAGCCTGAAGTCAGCATCTCCCCTGATGAAGATTTGGCTTTATTACAGTATACTGGCGGAACAACAGGGCCTGCAAAAGGCGTAATGCTTACGCATAAAAACCTTGTCGTCAATGCTTTGCAATGCAACGCGTGGATGTTTAAGAATCGTGATGGAAAAGAAAAGATACTTGGGGCTCTGCCGTTTTTCCATGTGTATGGGATGACTTGTGTGATGAATTTAGGAATCATTACGAAGGCGCAGATGATTATCCTTCCTCGATTCGATCCGGCACAAGTTTTGAAAACGATTCATAAAGAACGCCCAACACTATTTCCTGGTGCTCCGACCATGTATATTGCACTTTTGAACCATCCGGATTTAAAGAAATATGACCTTTCTTCCATCCAGGCTTGTATAAGCGGTTCAGCAGCTTTGCCTTTAGAAGTTCAGGAAAAGTTTCAGGCTGTTATTTCGGGTTCATTAGTTGAAGGTTATGGTCTAACTGAAGCTTCTCCAGTAACCCATGCAAATTTAATTTATGGAGAGCAGGTAAAAGGAAGCATCGGTATGCCTTGGCCGAATACTGAAGCAGCTATTATATCTGCCGAAACTGGTGAATGGGCAGAACCAGGTGAGATCGGCGAACTGGCTGTAAGAGGTCCTCAAGTTATGAAAGGGTACTGGAATCAGCCTGAAGAAACAGCTTCTGTTTTTAGAGACGACTGGCTTATTACGGGTGATATGGGCTACATGGATGAAAGAGGCTACTTTTACATTGTTGATCGCAAAAAAGACCTTATCATTGCGGGCGGCTTTAATATTTATCCTCGTGAAGTCGAAGAGGTTCTATACGAGCATGAAAGTGTAAAAGAAGCTGTAGTCGTTGGTGTACCTGATGAATATCGAGGTGAGACCGTAAAAGCTTTTGTTGTACTTAAAGATGGAGCCGAGTGTACAGAAGAAGAGCTGAATAAATATTGCCGTGAACATCTGGCATCATTTAAAGTGCCGAGACTTTATGAATTTAGAGATGAACTGCCTAAAACGATGGTAGGAAAGATTCTGAGAAGAGTCCTTCTTGAAGAAGAGCGGGAAAAAGCAAAACAAAACAACTGATTCACTTTTAAAAACCGCCATTGTGCGGTTTTTGTTTTGGGTAGAACTCCCTGCGGGATCCAAGCATCCGCAAAAGGATTCTTTCTTAATGAATTTTGTTGAGACAGTTCGTTTGACAAGTTGATTGGAGCGCAAGGTGCGAGACTCCTGAGGGATCAGCGGGACAGGTGAGACCCCGGCAGGCTTGAATAGCCTAGGGGGCTCACCGCACGCCCCGCGGAAAGCGAGCACCTGGAACGGAAATCAACCACTACCCAAAGCAACAAAGTTTGTGAAATCAGCCTTTTAAAAACTTCCTGCTTGTCAACATAGATAAAAAAATGACATAATGAAATTGACAGAAAAGAAAGATTTGTTTTACAATTATGAATGAACAATCATTCATTTTTTTATATGGTTGTGCTATACACAAATGAGGCGATAGTTATGAAACGAAAAGGTCCAAAATACGAAAAAATAATTGATGCTGCTGTTAATGTCATTGCAGAACACGGCTACCATCAATCCCAGGTTTCAAAGATAGCGAAAGAAGCAGGTGTCGCAGATGGCACCATTTATCTTTATTTTAAGAACAAAGAAGATCTGCTTGTTTCTGTTTTTAATGAGAAAATGGGGACCTTTATCGAAAAAACAGAAAATGAGCTCAGAAGCAATGATTCGGCGATTGAAAAACTGAGAACACTCGTCGAGATGCACTTTAAGCAATTAACTGCAGATTACGAATTATCTATCGTAACGCAATTAGAGCTGCGCCAGACAAACAGACAGCTTCGGGCAAAAATAGGGGAAGTATTAAAGAGGTATTTAAACTTAATAGATTCCATACTGACCGATGGCATGAATGAAGGTGTGTTTGTAAGAGATATGGATTACAGGCTTGCTCGACAGATGATTTTCGGAACAATAGATGAAACGGCTACCAACTGGGTAATGAATGATCATCGATATGATCTCCCCGCTCTTTCCGGCCCCGTTCATCAAATGCTCGTTAATGGTCTGGCAGTCAGATGTGCACAGACAGAATAAAACGTTCTTGAGGAGGTTTGATAAAGTGAATTATTTACAAGTTGAAAAGCAAGGTAAAGTAGCCTCAATAAAGCTTAACCGAGCACCTGCTAATGCCCTTTCAACCGGTGTGATCGAAGAAATTGACGGAGCATTGGATCAAATAGAAAATGACAACTCGATAAAATCAGTAGTTATTCTTGGAGAAGGGCGTTTTTTCTCAGCGGGAGCAGATATAAAGGAATTCACGGAAGTTCCTGATGAAAAAGGTTTTGCTATGCTTGGTAAGAAAGGCCAGGACGTTTTTAACCGTATTGAACAATTTTCAAAACCGGTTATTGCTGCAATTCACGGAGCAGCTCTCGGCGGCGGTCTGGAACTGGCGATGAGCTGTCATATCAGACTAGTTGCAGAAGATGCAAAGCTTGGTCTTCCGGAACTGACTCTAGGTCTAATTCCAGGATTTGCAGGAACTCAAAGGCTGCCTCAGTTAGTAGGTGTTCCGAAAGCATGTGAGATGCTCTTATCCAGCCAGCCTATCTCAGGAAAAGAAGCTGTATCTTTTGGATTAGCGAATGACTCCTGTCCAGCTGAAGAACTTTTTGAAAAGGCTTACAAAATGGCAGAGAGCTTTTCAGAAAAAAGTGCTGTATCCATTAAATACACATTAGAATTACTGAATTATGCTAAACATGGTCTCTATGAAAAGGGCGCAGAGAAAGAACAGGAATTGTTTGGAAAAGCTTTTAAAAGCCATGATGGCCAAGAGGGGATCCAAGCATTCATAGAAAAAAGAAAGCCTGTATTTCAGGACCGATAATTAGGAGGGGTAAATAATGAATATTTTTGTTATTTTAAAACGTACTTTTGATACAGAAGAAAAGATCTCGGTTACAAATAATAAAATTTCCGAAGACAGTGCTGAATTTATCATCAATCCTTATGACGAGTATGCGATTGAAGAAGCGATCACATTAAAAGATGCACATGGCGGAACCGTTACAGTTGTAACTGTGGGCGATGAAGACTCTGAGAAAGAGCTTCGTACAGCTTTGGCTATGGGTGCCGATCAAGCTGTGCTTATTTCAAACGAAGACTTAGACAGCCAGGACCAGTTCACAACTTCTTCCGTTTTAGCTGCATATTTTAAAGATAAAGAATATGACATCATTTTAGGCGGAAATGTAGCGATTGATAACGGAACTGGACAAGTGGGTCCGCGTTTAGCAGAACTGCTTGATATTCCTCATGTAACTACGATAACTAAAATTGAAATTAACGGTACAACTGTAAATATTGAGCGCGACGTAGAAGGAGATCTAGAAAAGATTGAAACTTCTCTTCCGTTACTGGTGACAGCACAGCAAGGCTTGAATGAGCCGCGCTACCCATCGCTTCCAGGGATTATGAAAGCTAAGAAAAAGCCCCTTGAAACATTAGAGCTTGATGATCTTGATATTGATGAAGACGATGTAGAAGCTAAAACAAAAACAGTAGAAATTTATCTTCCTCCTAAAAAGGAAGCTGGAAAAATCTTATCTGGTGACACAGCAGATCAAGTGAAAGAACTTGTATCTCTGTTAAGAAACGAAGCAAAGGTTATATAAGGAGGAGTCATCATGGCAAAAAAAGTTTTAGTACTTGCAGAATCTCGTGACGGTGCATTGCGTAACGTATCATTTGAAGCGATTGCAGCAGCAAAAGAAATTTCAGGCGGGGGAGAAGTATTTGCTGTATTGTGCGGCGACTCTGTACAATCTCTTGCAAATGAATTAATTCATTACGGGGCTGATCGTGTACTTACAGCGGAAAATGAAAAGCTCGCAAACTATACGACAGATGGCTACTATCAAGCTTTGAAACAAATTATCGATGAAGAAAAACCGGAAGCAATTGTTTTCGGACATACATCACTAGGAAAAGATTTATCACCAAGACTTGCAGCACGTTTAGAATCCGGTCTGATCTCAGATGTAACTGGATTGGAACAAGCGGGTGAAAATACTGTGTTTACACGTCCAGTATATTCAGGAAAAGCATTCGAAAAGAAATTAATCAATGATGGACTAATCTTTGTTACAATTCGTCCAAACAATATCGCACCATTAGAGAAAGACGAATCACGTTCTGGAGAAGTAAAATCTGTATCTATTGAAATTAAGAATCTAAGAACGATTGTTAAAGAAGTCGTTCGCAAAGCTTCTACAGGTGTTGACTTATCAGAAGCAAAGATTATCGTTGCTGGCGGACGCGGAGTGAAATCTGAAGATGGATTTAAGCCTCTTCAAGAACTTGCAGACGTGCTGGGAGCAGCTGTTGGGGCATCCCGCGGAGCATGTGATGCAGATTATTGCGATTACTCACTTCAAATCGGCCAGACAGGTAAAGTTGTAACACCTGATTTGTACATCGCTTGTGGAATCTCTGGTGCTATTCAGCATTTAGCTGGTATGTCGAATTCAAAAGTAATTGTTGCTATCAACAAAGATCCAGAAGCAAGCATCTTCTCAGTAGCAGACTACGGAATTGTTGGGGATCTCTTTGAAGTAGTACCTTTGTTAACAGAAGAATTTAAAAAAGTGTTAGTATAAAATGAATACCCAAAAACGTCCGGTTCGCTGGACGTTTTTTTATGGGGCTTTGTTGCTATTTGAAAGGGTTGATTTCCGCTCCAGGATGCTCGCTTTCCGCGGGTCGTGCGGTGAGGCTAATAAGCCTGCCGTGGTCTCACCTTCAAGGAAGTTTGTGTGCTCCTGCGTCTACAAGCAAAACAGCATAGAAGCGTGTTCCTCGTCGCATGCCTTGCAAGAAGTATATTCAGGTGGTTGGCACGCAGGAGTCTCGCACCTTGCGCTCCAATCAACTTTTCAACGAAGTGTCTTTAAAAAACGATTCAAAAACAACAATCTATTTGAAAAGAGCCTTTAAAAAGATAACAATGTACTTTGATGTGTATTGAAGAGGGGGAGTTTTTGGTGACGACTATAGCCTTTATTCGCCATGGAGAAACGGATTGGAACATTGAAAGAAGGGCTCAAGGATGTATGGATATTCCATTGAATGAACAGGGAATAAAGCAGGCTAAAGCCCTTGCGGAACGTCTTCGTACAGAAAAATGGGATGCGATCTATGCGAGTCCATTATCAAGAGCTTTTAAAACCGCAGAAGCGATTCAGGAATTAACAGGACTGGATATTTTGCCGGATGATAGGCTGCGCGAGATCTCATTTGGAGAAACAGAAGGAACTACTGAAGCTGAAAGAATAGAACGCTGGGGAGAAGATTGGATTAAGCTTGAGCTCGGCAGGGAATCAAATGAGCTGGCTGACACACGGTGGCAAGAAGCTTTAAAGGAAATTGTTCAGAACCACGAGAACCAAAAAGTTCTCATCGTGACTCACGGCGCACTCCTTGTGAGGATTTACAAATCTTTTTTACAGGATAAAACGGATAAGTGGTATGGATTAAATAATACGTCTCTTTCGATCTTTAAACTTCAGGACCAAAATTGGTCTTGTGAATTGTTTAATTGTCACAAGCATCTAGAAGAGGCAAAAACCATATAACGTTTGTCATAATTAAAACTTGGGTACCATAAAGTTGAGCAAACTATTAGCAACTGTGTAATTTGTGGTGATATACTTTGTTTACACTTTGTTAATTTAAAAGGAGGGCCAAATAAATGGCTATTGTAAATGCATCAGATCAAACATTTAATACAGAAACAAATGAAGGTTTAGTACTTGCTGATTTCTGGGCACCTTGGTGCGGACCTTGTAAAATGATCGCTCCAGTTCTTGAAGAACTAGACCAAGAGCTTGAAGAAGTTAAAGTTGTTAAACTTGATGTAGATGAAAACCAAGAAACAGCTGGGAAATATGGTGTAATGAGTATTCCTACACTTCTAGTATTCAAAGACGGCCAAGTCGTTGATCAAGTTGTAGGCTTCCAGCCAAAAGACGCATTGGTTGAGCTTTTAAACAAACATAAGTAAACATCGTCAAAGCCCGGTATTCCGGGCTTTTTTCTATGGGAGCTGTTGACGCCTAAAGTTTAGGGAACGAAGCAAATGGCTCCCAATAAAGCCTGCCCCACTTGTTACCAGTATGTTCACGCTCAAATGGTAATAAAGTGTTCCCCAGAAGAACACGGTAAAAAGAAGTTCCAATCACCTACAAAGTCAGAACGACAGGTACTTCATTTATTACATTCAAGAAATACTTAGGGAATGTGATCCCAGGAATATGGAATGAAATGAGAAGACCCGTAAGAAAGATTAGAGAGTATCCTTCCTGTGATACAAATGAATGATGGCCATCCAAGACCTGCTTTCTTTTGCAGGTCTTTTTTTAGGCTGTTTTCGCAAACTTTGATACTTTTGGAAGTGGTTGATTTCCGTTACAGGATGCTCGCTTTCCGCGGGGCGTGAGGTGAGCCTTCTCGGCGCTTTGCGCCATTAGAAGTCTCAATTAAGCATGTGTGCTCCTGCGTCTACAAGCAACTCCTAACGAAGCGAGCTTCCTCGTCGCATGCCTTGCGAGAAGAATACTCAGGTAGCTGGCACGCTGCTCCCGCAGGAGACTCGCACCTTGCACTCCAATCAACTTGTCAATGAAGAGAATAAAAAAAATGAGCCAAAAGCAACAATCTTTTAGAGAAGAGCTTTTTTATAAAGTAAACAAAAAAGTGATGAGCGGTAAAGAACTAAAAAAGTCATTTTCTATGATATTATGATTAAATAACAGGTACACCAGAGGGGTGGAAAGATATTGACCTCAATTAAACAAAAATTAATGCTGCTTCCAGATCAGCCTGGCTGCTATTTAATGAAGAATGAATTTGGAAAAGTAATCTATGTAGGGAAAGCAAAAGTATTAAAAAATAGAGTGAAATCATATTTTTCTGGATCGCATGACGGAAAAACCCAGCGGTTAGTCAGTGAGATCAGAGACTTTGAATATATTGTTACTTCTACTGAAATGGAAGCCTTAGTTCTCGAGATGAACTTAATCAAAAAACATGATCCTCGTTATAACGTCATGTTAAAAGATGATAAAAGCTATCCATACTTAAAAGTTACTTCTGAAAAACAACCTCGTCTTTTATATACAAGGAAGATTAAGAAAGACGGCGGAAAATATTTTGGTCCATTTGTTAACGCATATGCTGCACAAGAAACAAAAAAGCTTCTGGATCGTATTTTTCCGCTAAGAAAATGTGATACGATGCCGAAAAGAGTATGCCTCTATTACCATATTGGTCAATGTCTTGGTCCATGTGTTTATGAAGTTTCAGATGAACAGAACAAACAAATGGTAGAAGGTATCATAAAGTTCCTGAACGGCGGTTACCAGGATGTGAAGACACAGCTGTCAGAAAAAATGCTTGAAGCATCTGAAGCCTTAAATTTTGAACGGGCAAAAGAGCTGCGTGACCAGATCCAGCATATTGAAGCCGTTATGGAAAAACAAAAGATGATGACTTCCGATTTAGTCGACAGAGATGTATTCGGTTATCATTTCGATAAAGGCTGGATGTGTGTACAGGTGTTTTTTATTCGTCAAGGGAAAGTTATTGCTAGAGATATATCTGTATTTCCTTTTTACGGGGAAGCGCACGAAGACCTGCTTACTTTTATTGGCCAGTTTTATCTTCAAAAAAATCATCTGCTTCCAAAAGAAATTCTTTTGCCCAAACAGGTGGATGCTAATATGATTCAAGAGCTTCTTAAAGTTAAAGTTCTTCAGCCGCAAAAAGGGCAAAAGAAGGAACTAGTTGAATTGGCCACAAAAAATGCAACTCTTGCACTGCACGAAAAGTTTGCACTAATCGAGCAAGATGAAGCACGGACAATAAAAGCAGTTGAAAACTTAGGCGAAAGAATGGGTATTGCTCCGCCTTATAGGATTGAGGCATTTGATAACTCAAACATTCACGGTACAGACCCAGTTTCAGCTATGGTTGTCTTTGTTGACGGGAAGCCTTATAAAAAGGATTATCGAAAGTATAAAATAAAATCTGTAGAGGGTCCTGATGACTATGCTTCTATGAAGGAAGTTGTTCGCAGAAGGTATTCGAGATTGCTTAGAGAAGAAGGTGAATTGCCAAGCTTAATCCTTATTGATGGCGGGAAAGGTCAGATTTCAGCTGCTCAAGATGTACTTGAAAACGAACTTAATCTTTTCATCCCTGTGGCAGGGCTGTCAAAGGACGAGAAGCACCGTACATCTCAATTATGGCTCGGTGATCCGCCTGAGATGATTCAACTTCCGAGAAACAGCCAAGAATTTTACTTGCTTCAAAGAGTGCAGGATGAAGTGCACCGTTTTGCCATTTCTTTTCATCGCAAAGTCCGGTCAAAAAGTATGTTCGAGTCTATTTTGGATGGGATTGCTGGGATAGGAGAAAAAAGAAAGAAGATGCTGCTCCGTCATTTCGGGTCAATGAAAAAAATGAAAGAGGCAACGGTGGAAGAGATTCAGGAAGCGGGAGTTCCAAGAGCAGTTGCGGAAGAAATAAACAAAGCTTTTTTATCAAAAGACTAGTTGCAGTCATTTAGTAACTTTGTTAAAATGAGACCAACTTTATAAATATGCCATGCTTCTGATGAAGTGATGGTAGAGGAGCAGGAACCAATAGTATCCCATCTGAAGAGAAGAAGCTCTTGTGAGGGTGGAAGAAAGGGGATTCTTGCCGAAGTTTAAAAGGACTTCTAGCCTTTTATGCTGGACCTGTATTGAATAAATACAGAGCTGTCACACAATTCCCCCCAGGACTTGTGTGGAGGACTATCTCACTAGGGGGAAACAAACTTGGCTTGCTGCGGATATAGCAACAATAGGGTTTTTCCTTATTGTTGCTTTTTTGTTTCTTAAAGAGATAGAAAATTAAAACAGGAAAGGATTTGGAGAAGATGGGGAGAATCGTACAAAAATTTGGCGGTACAAGTGTCGGTTCGGTTGAACGGATCCAAAACGCTGCAAAAAGAATTATTAACGAAGTCAACAATGGCAATGAAGTCGTTGTTGTCGTATCTGCAATGGGCAAAACAACAGATGAACTTGTCAGATTGGCTGGAGAAATCAGCAAAAATCCTTCTAAACGTGAAATGGATATGCTCCTCACAACAGGTGAACAAGTCACTATAGCCTTATTAACGATGGCTTTGCATCAGGAAGGTTATAAAGCCCTTTCCCTGACAGGCTGGCAAGCAGGCATTCAAACAGAGAATAATCATTCAAATGCCAGAATACTAGACATTGATTCTGAACGGATCAACGGTTTGTTGAAAGACGGGAATATTGTGGTGGTTGCAGGATTTCAAGGCTTGATTCCTGAGACGAATGATATTGCAACACTTGGAAGAGGCGGATCAGACACAACCGCTGTAGCGCTGGCGGCCGTTCTGAAAGCTGATCGCTGTGACATTTATACAGATGTTACCGGTGTTTACACGACTGACCCTCGTGCAGTTAAGACAGCAAGAAAAATACCATCTATTTCTTATGATGAGATGCTTGAAATGGCTAATCTTGGGGCAGGTGTCTTGCACCCGAGAGCTGTGGAGTTTGCAAAAAACTATTCGATTGTTTTAGAAGTCAGATCAAGTATGAGTGATGAACGAGGAACGCTAGTAGAGGAGGAAGCAACTATGGAACAAAACTTAATGGTTAGAGGTTTAGCTTTTGAAGGTAACATAACAAAGATTACGGTAACCAACATGCCAAACGAAATTAATGCTTTGTCGGATTTGTTCACGATCTTGGCAAGCAACGGAATAAATGTAGACATTATCATTCAAAACGTGATGAACCAGGAAAAGACCAATATCTCTTTTTCTATCGACTCCAGTATATTGTCAGATACTCAAGAAGTACTTGCTGAAAACCAAGATAAACTAGGCTTTGAATCTATCAGCTATGAAGGCAATCTTGCTAAAGTTTCCATCGTTGGTTCAGGAATGATCTCTAACCCTGGTGTAGCGGCAATGATGTTTAAAGCTCTATCCGACCAAGATGTGATGATTAAAATGGTAAGTACATCTGAAATTAAAGTTTCAACTGTAGTGAAACAGGAAGATATGATTAAATCAATTGAAACTCTTCATGACACATTTGAACTGGATGCACGTGTTCCTGTTCAAAAATAAGCATTATTTGCCATCGACTTTTATCGGACGGCTTTAAGTAGAAGCAGTTGATTTCCGCTTCAGGATACTCGTTTTCCGCGGGGCGTGCGGTGAGCCTCCTCGCGCTTTGCGCCCTTAGGAGTCTCACCTGTCCCGCTCGACCCGCAGGAGTCTCGCACCTTGCGCTCCAATCAACTTTCAAGGAAGCGTACTCATTTAAATATTAAAAGTAACAATCTTTTAGAAATAGGCTTTTAGAAAAGAGCCTTACAATTAAAGAAAGCCGGCATCAGCCGGCTTTTGTTCATTCAATTGTATCTTTTTTGTCCCATTGGACCGTAATGGAAACTTTATTGCGTTTCATTGACTCAAGTGCTTCTGTTGTACATTTTTTTTGCAGCTGAATTTGTTCTGCTAGAAAACCAGCTTCTAAACTGAAAGTGTTGTGCTGGAAATTCTCGATCCGCTGTTCGATAAGTAACGAATGAAGTGAGAACACCATTTCTGTTTTTGATGCTTCAATCATTTCGAGATTACCCCAGCCTGCTTCATTGAAAAAAGCACTTACTTCTTCCATTGTATGTAAAGGGTATTTTCTGGCAAGGTGTCTGCCAGCCCAATATAGAATATTTCTTTCTTGTTTACCAAGAAGTTCAGGTAATAAATCGCTGCGAAGGATCTCGTACCCAAAAGCTGAAACAGAAGGCTTTTCGACAGGGGTAGTCTCGTCCTTTGTTTTTTGTTTAAACATTCTGCATCCCTTCTTTCTAATTTTTATTATAACGGGTTAAGGGAGCAAACTCTATAGCAACTCGGTATTTGTCGAAAAAGTAATAAAGAACAAACGCTTATGTATCAATAAAATATCCCAATTAAGTTGTTAGCGTTTTCTTGACGGTGTCAAACGATGGGAGTAAAATGGACATGTTGCTAGTTGATTAAACTAATTGTTTAACACTTTTTCCTCTAAAAAAGAGGGAACTTAAAACGCTTACATGTGGAGAGGAACAAAAGATTAGCAGCCAGAGAGAGGCTAAATTTGAAGGGGGCAAGAAAATGGCTGGCAGTAAGGATTTTGTAAACAGAAGGATTCATTCACTTTTAGGAGTTATTCCTATAGGGCTTTTTCTCGTTCAGCACTTGGTTGTAAACCATTTTGCAACTAGGGATGCTGATGCATTTAATGCCGCAGCACATTTTATGGAAAATCTGCCGTTTCGTATTTTCCTAGAAACATTTGTAATTTACTTACCGATTTTATTTCATGCGGTTTATGGTCTTTATATTACATTCCAGGCTAAGAATAACGTTAGCCGCTATGGATATTTCCGCAATATGATGTTCCTTGTTCAGCGTGTAACAGGAGTTATCACATTAATTTTCATTGCATGGCATGTTTGGGAAACACGCGTTCAGGCTGCGCTGGGGGCGGAAGTAAACTTCTCTATGATGGCTGATATTTTAAGTTCTCCATTTATGATCGCGTTCTACTTAATCGGAGTATTATCTGCAGTATTTCATTTTGCTAACGGACTATGGTCGTTCTTTGTCAGCTGGGGCCTTACTGTTTCGCCTCGTTCACAGAAGATTTCAACTTACGTAACGATGGGTGTGTTCGTAGCACTTGCTATCGTTAGCGTACGTACTATTTTTGCATTCATTTAAAAGGGGTGAGACAAATTGAGTAATCAAAAAATTATCGTTGTTGGCGGAGGTCTCGCCGGGTTAATGGCTACAATTAAAGCAGCTGAAGCTGGTGTAAATGTCGACCTCTTTTCAGTAGTTCCAGTAAAACGTTCGCATTCTGTTTGTGCTCAAGGCGGTATAAACGGTGCTGTAAATACAAAGGGTGAAGGGGATTCACCATGGGAACACTTTGATGATTCAGTTTATGGCGGTGACTTCTTAGCAAATCAGCCGCCTGTAAAAGCTATGTGTGATGCTGCTCCTGGAATTATCCACTTGATGGACCGTATGGGTGTTATGTTTAACAGAACACCTGAAGGATTGCTTGATTTCCGCCGTTTCGGAGGAACTCAGCATCACCGTACAGCGTTTGCTGGTGCGACAACAGGACAGCAATTATTATATGCGCTTGACGAGCAGGTTCGCCGTCATGAAGTTGCAGGACTTGTTACAAAGTATGAAGGCTGGGAATTCCTATCTGCCATCATTGATGATGAAGGACAATGCCGCGGTGTTACTGCTCAAAACTTAAAGACTATGGAAATTGTCAGTTTTGCAGCAGATGCTGTTATCATGGCAACAGGCGGACCTGGTATCATCTTCGGTAAATCTACGAACTCCGTAATCAACACGGGTGGAGCAGCGTCAGCTCTTTATCAGCAGGGCGTACATTATGCCAATGGTGAATTTATTCAAATTCATCCAACAGCTATTCCAGGTGATGATAAGCTTCGATTAATGAGTGAATCTGCGCGTGGTGAAGGCGGCCGTGTTTGGACATATAAAGATGGAAAGCCATGGTATTTCCTTGAAGAGAAATATCCTGCTTATGGAAACCTTGTTCCGCGTGATATCGCAACACGTGAGATCTTCCACGTTTGTGTTGATTTAAAGCTTGGTATTAATGGAGAGAACATGGTATACCTGGATCTTTCACACAAAGATCCGAAAGAACTAGATATTAAACTTGGTGGAATCATTGAGATTTATGAAAAGTTCATGGGTGATGATCCTCGTAAAGTTCCAATGAAGATCTTCCCTGCGGTACACTATTCTATGGGCGGCATGTGGGTAGATTATGATCAAATGACGAACATTCCAGGTCTTTTCGCTGCAGGTGAGTGTGAGTACCAATACCACGGTGCTAACAGATTAGGAGCTAACTCTCTATTATCTGCAATTTTTGGCGGAATGATGGCTGGGCCGTCTGCGGTAAAATACATTAGAGGTTTAGAAAAGACAGTCGAAGATGTTTCTTCTTCTGTATTCGAAAACCAAGTGAAGAAAGATCAAGAAGTATATAACAACATCCTTTCTATGGATGGAACGGAAAATGCATATGTGATTCATAAAGAATTAGGAGAATGGATGACTGATAATGTAACAGTTGTTAGATACAATGATAAATTGAAACAAACAGACGAAAAGATACAGGAATTAATGCAGCGCTATAAAAACATCAATATAAATGATACTTCTAAGTGGAGCAATCAAGGTGCATCGTTTACTCGCCAGCTGTGGCACATGCTTCAGCTTGCACGTGTTATTACTCTTGGAGCATTAAACCGTGATGAGAGCCGTGGTGCGCATTACAAACCTGATTTCCCTGAACGTAATGATGAACAATGGTTAAAAACAACAAAAGCGAAATTTAATCCTGCAACAAACGGACCTGAGTTTGAGTACGAAGATGTAGATGTTTCGCTTATCCAGCCACGTAAACGTGACTATTCTAAGAAGAAGGCAGGGGTGTAAACATGAGCACAAAAATGGTGAAATTCATCATCTCAAGACAGGATAACCCAGAGACTGCCCCGTATTTAGAAGAGTTTGAGATTCCGCATCGTCCAAATATGAACGTTATATCTGCTCTTATGGAAATTCGTAGAAATCCTGTAAATGCAAAAGGTGAAGCTACGACTCCCGTAACATGGGAGATGGGATGTCTTGAAGAAGTTTGTGGTGCATGTTCAATGGTTATCAACGGAAAGCCCCGTCAATCTTGTACGGCTCTCGTTGATCAGTTAGAACAGCCGATCAGACTTGAACCAATGAAGACTTTTCCAGTTGTTCGTGACCTCGCGATCGATAGAAGCAGAATGTTTGATGCGCTTAAGCGTGTTAAAGCATGGATTCCGATCGATGGTACGTACGATCTTGGTCCAGGACCGAGAATGCCAGAAACAAAACGCCAATGGGCATATGAACTTTCAAAGTGTATGACTTGCGGTGTTTGTTTAGAGGCTTGTCCGAATGTTAACAGCAATTCAGACTTTATTGGACCTGCTCCGCTTTCACAAGTTCGTCTGTTTAACGCACATCCAACTGGTGAAATGAATAAAGAAGAGCGTCTGAATGCGATTATGGATGATGGAGGACTTGCAGAGTGCGGTAACTCTCAAAACTGTGTACAGTCTTGTCCGAAAGGAATTCCTCTAACAACTTCTATTGCAGCTCTTAACCGTGATACTACTTTCCAAGCGTTTAAGAACTTCTTTGGAAGTGACAGATAAATGAACGAAGAAGGCTTCTCTCAATCGGGAGAAGCTTTTTAATAGGATTTGAAATGATAACTCGTTTAACTGAATAATTAACATGTGCTAAGTTGTCTAAAAAGGTGGTATTGTGATGGCGAGACAAGATTATATTTCAAATATGGAAGAATGGAAGAATGGATTTTATTTTTCCCATGAATTGAATGTTCGCTTTGGTGAAATTGATGGGTTTGGACATGTAAATAACACGAATGTCTTCATTTATATGGAAGAAGCAAGAATTGCGCTGTTTAAGGAACTAGGATTGATGAGGACGTGGGGGGCTCCTGATTCAATAGAAATTCCTGTTGTCGCAGATCTGCAATGTGATTATCTTGCTCAAATTTTGTATGATGAGAAATTAAAGATATATGTAAAAATTAACGAGGTAGGGTCATCTTCCATTGATCTGCATTACTTGGGCATGAATGAGGAAAATAAACCGGTTTTCACTGGAAGAGGAGCGATTGTTCAGATTTCCAGAAAGAGCGGGCGCCCTTCAAAGTGGACGGAAACGTTAAAAAGACAACTTGATAACTTTTCACAAAAAGCCTGTTTATAAAAAATGGGCTTTTTTTTTAATTTATTATGGAATATTATGGGGACTTTTTAACTTAACCAAGTCACTTACACATGTGTTATGACATAGTATATGTTGACTAAATACTTCCAATATTCGTTGGCGGTTCCTAAACCCTAGCAAGGAGGGGTGAATTCATTGAAAGATAAACACTACCGACCGAAGCCTCTACTTACAAAAAGAGAGAGAGAAGTTTTCGAACTATTAGTCCAAGACAAAACCACAAAAGATATTGCGGAACAATTATTTATTAGTGAGAAAACAGTTCGAAACCATATTTCGAATACCATGCAAAAGCTTGGGGTTAAAGGACGCTCTCAAGCCGTTGTAGAGTTATTGAGGCTTGGAGAACTCGAGATTTAGTCAGGAAGCGGCTTTCACGTGAAAGCCGTTTTCGGTTTGCATTTATGTTTAGATAAGACTTAATTGTTTGCTATACAGGTAAAAGTTGCAATTGATTTTTTAGCTCTTTTTCAGATATGATGACTAAGATGGTCTATGGTCTCTGGCCAGATTATGAAAAAGGTGAAAATCATGAATAATAGCCTGCAAGTTAAAAAGGTACTAAACAACAATGTTGTGATCGTGACAGACTCCAACCAAAAAGAACAGATTGTCATTGGAAAAGGAATTGGTTTTGGAAAAAAACTAGGTGATCCAGTTCTCTCTAACCAAGTTGACAAATTGTTTGTTTTAAGAAATGAAAATGAACAAGAGCAATATAAGACACTCCTGACTTATATAGATGAAGAAACTGTTGAGTTGATAAATGATGTTATCGTTCATATCGGAACACGTTTTGAGAATGATTTGAACGAGCATATACATGTCGCTTTAACAGATCATATCGCGTTTGCTATTAAACGCCTGCAGCAAGGGATGGATATTAAAAATCCATTTCTGACTGAGACGCAGACGTTGTATCCTAAAGAATATACGGTCGCAGAAGAAGTGATCGAGGTGATTAACAAATCCCTTAAAATCCATCTTCCTGAAGGAGAAATAGGCTTTGTTGCCCTCCATATTCATAGTGCGATTACAAATAAAAGTGTTAAAGATATAAAAAAACATTCTGAGCTTATTAATAAACTTATGCAGATGATTCAGCATTCAATGGATCTTGAAATTGATACGAAGAGCATAAATTATCTTCGTTTAGTAAGACACTTGAGACATGCTATTGAGCGGATCTCAATGGGTGACATTATGGAAGAACAAGAAAAGTTAGCAAAAGTGTTGAAAGAAGAATATCCGGTGTGCTACAATTTGGCTTGGAAGTTGATCAAGGTTATGCAAAATTCCTTGAACAAGCCCGTGCCACATGCAGAGGCAGTTTACTTAACCATGCATTTGCAAAGGCTTTCGCGATATGACAATTAGACAAAATGTAACGAGTAATTAAATATATACAGCGTTTTTACGTGTTACTGATTCGATCAGGCATAAGTAAAGAACAAAGTGTAGCGAATGCTTAATTAGGATATATTATATCTGATTAGGTAAATTTGCTCATGTTCTTTATTTATGTCTTTTTTGTTTTTAGCGGAAGTAAATGGAAGGGTTATCATAATAAAAAAGGAGGACTTCCTATGTGGAAAAAGCTTTTTGGTGTACTTCAGCGTGTAGGTAAAGCTTTAATGCTGCCAGTAGCGATCTTGCCAGCAGCTGGTCTGTTACTTGCTTTTGGTAATGCATTTAAAAACCCTGCATTGATTGAACGAATACCAGCATTAGATGCAGCATGGTTTCAGCTTGTTGCAGATGTAATGGAGAAATCTGGAGACATCGTATTTGCGAACTTGTCATTATTATTTGCAGTAGGTGTTGCCGTTGGTCTTGCAGGCGGTGAAGGTGTAGCAGGTCTTGCTGCTATTATCGGTTACTTAATTATGAATGTAACGATGAGTGTCATTGAGGGTGTTACACCTGATATGATCGGAAAAGATCCGTCATTTGCCAGCGTTCTTGGAATCCCCACTCTTCAGACTGGGGTATTCGGAGGTATTATTGTCGGTATCCTTGCATCGTATCTCTACAAACGTTTTTACAACATAGAACTTCCTCAATACTTAGGTTTCTTTGCAGGTAAACGTTTTGTTCCAATTATTACAGCAGTATCAGCACTAGTTCTTGGTATTTTAATGACATTTATTTGGCCTCCTGTGCAGAATGGTCTTAACGCTTTCTCTGAGAGCATGATCAATTCTAACCTTACAGTTGCAGCCTTTATCTTTGGTGTAATTGAAAGATCATTGATTCCTTTTGGTCTTCATCACATTTTTTATTCACCATTCTGGTTTGAGTTTGGTTCTTATAAGTCAGCTGCAGAAGGTCTTGTACGTGGTGACCAGGCCATCTTCTTTGCTCAATTAAAAGATAATGTAGAACTGACAGCTGGTACATTCATGACTGGTAAGTTCCCATTCATGATGTTTGGACTTCCAGCCGCAGCACTTGCTATGTACCATGCTGCTCGTCCTGAGCAAAAGAAAGTAGTTGCAGGTATCATGGGTTCTGCTGCCTTGACTTCATTCTTAACAGGGATTACAGAACCAATTGAATTTACATTCTTGTTTGTTGCGCCAGTTCTTTTTGGAATTCATGCCATTTTTGCAGGACTTTCATTCATGGTTATGCACATTTTAAATGTTAAAATTGGTATGACTTTCTCTGGTGGAGTAATCGACTATTTACTATTCGGAGTTCTTCCAAACCGCACAGACTGGTGGCTTGTTATTCCAGTAGGTTTAGTCTTCTCAGTTATCTATTACTTTGGTTTCCGTTTTGCGATTCAAAAATGGAACTTAAAAACACCTGGACGTGAAATCGTTGATGATGAAGTAGAAACGAACGTTGGACCGTCTAATAAAGATTCATTAGCTGCGAATATTTTAGAAGGCTTAGGCGGAGAATCTAACATAGCTGATTTGGACGCATGTATTACACGTCTTCGTGTTTCTGTACGTGATCCTAAGGAAGTTGATAAAGATCGTTTGAAAAAGCTAGGTGCATCAGGAGTTCTTGAAATGGGGAACAGCATTCAAGCTATTTTCGGAACTCGTTCAGATACAATCAAGAGCGAAATACGAGATATTATGAGCGGCAAGACAGTTGCAAAGCCTAAAAACAGTGAAGCAACTCCTGAACAAGGAGAACTTGCTGATACTTCTGGGCAAGGAACTGTAACCCCAACGTCTTCGATTTCGACTGAAGAACGGTTTGTATCACCGATTAAAGGGAAAATAATTCCGATTACCGAAGTTCCCGATCAAGTTTTCTCAGGTAAAATGATGGGTGACGGATTTGCGATCGAACCAGCAGAAGGTTTGGTTGTATCACCGGTAAATGGTAAGATAATTAATGTCTTCCCGACTAAACATGCGATCGGAATTGAATCAGATAACGGAAAAGAAATTTTGATCCATTTTGGAATCGACACTGTTAAATTAAAAGGTGAAGGTTTCGAATGCTTTGTATCTGAGGGAGACAAGGTAACAGCCGGTCAAAAGCTCCTGCAAGTTGATCTGAACTTTGTTAAAGAAAATGCACCATCTATTATTACACCGATTGTGTTTACAAACTTATCGGGTGAAACTGTTTCAGTCGAAAAAACAGGAACAGTGGCAATTGAAGAAGAAAACATTATTACATTCAAAAAATAAAGGGGTAATTAAAATGGCAGAAAAAACATTTAAAGTAACTAGTGAATCAGGAATCCACGCTCGACCAGCAACAACATTAGTAAACCAAGCAGGTCAATTCAGCTCTGATATTACTCTTGATTATAACGGAAAGAGTGTTAACTTAAAGTCCATCATGGGTGTTATGAGCTTAGGTATTCAATCAGGAGCTGAGATTACGATCAAAGCTGAAGGTTCAGATGCAGACGAAGCAATCGCTGCACTAGAAGATGTAATGAAAAAGGAAGGGCTTGGTGAGTAATGTCTGAAAAAATTTCAGGTATTGCAGCATCAGCCGGCATTGCAATTGCTAAAGCGTTTGTACTTCAAAATCCGGAATTAACGATTGAAAAAAAATCAATTGAAGATTCATCTCAGGAAATCGAGCGATTCCAGTCAGCTCTTGAAAAATCTAAGGAAGAGTTGACTGTTATTAAAGATAAAGCAAATGAAGAATTGGGCGAAGATAAGGCAGCGATTTTTGCTGCCCATCTTCTGGTCCTTAGTGACCCTGAACTGGTTGATGCTGTAAAACAAAAGATTGAAAGCGAAAAAGTAAACGCTGAATCAGCTATGAATGATGTTTCTTCCATGTTTATCGACATGTTTGAACAAATGGACAACGAATATATGAAAGAGCGTGCTGCAGATATTCGTGATGTATCTAAGCGTGTATTAGCTCATCTATTAGATGTTAAATTTGCAACACCTGCGAGTATTTCTGAGGAAGTTGTTATTCTTGCAGAAGACTTAACGCCATCAGATACAGCACAGTTGAACCGTAAATTTGTAAAAGGTTTTGCAACTGATATCGGCGGAAGAACTTCGCACTCAGCTATCATGTCCCGTTCAATGGAAATTCCTGCAGTTGTAGGAACCAAGACCATTACAGAAAAAGTGGAGAATGGCGTTATGATTATCATCGACGGTTTGGATGGACAAGTTATTGTTGATCCAACACAAGATGAAATCGTAGCCTATCAAGAGAAACAGAAGCAATATCAGCAACAAAAGGAAGAGTGGGCGAAGCTTGTAAACGAAAAAACCCTTTCATCTGATAACGTTCAAGTTGAACTTGCTGCCAATATTGGTACTCCTGCAGATGTAAAAGGAGTTCTGGAAAATGGAGCAGAAGGCGTTGGATTATATCGTACAGAATTCTTGTACATGGGCCGTGATCAGCTTCCGACTGAAGAAGAGCAATATAAGGCATATAAAGAAGTTCTCGAAAAAATGGAAGGAAAGCCTGTTGTCATCCGTACATTGGACATTGGCGGCGACAAAGAACTTCCATACTTAAATCTTCCTAAAGAATTGAATCCATTCTTAGGGTTCCGTGCGATCCGTCTTTGTCTGGAAGAACAAGATATCTTCCGTACACAGCTGAGAGCACTGCTTCGTGCCAGCACATTTGGCAACTTGAAGATTATGTTCCCGATGATCGCGACTCTTGACGAATTCCGTACTGCAAAAAGCATTCTTATCGAAGAAAAAGAAAAGCTAGTTAAAGAAGGAACAGAAGTTTCAGAGAACATCGAAGTAGGTATCATGGTTGAAATTCCATCAACCGCTGTAATGGCAGATACGTTTGCGAAGGAAGTAGATTTCTTCAGTATCGGAACAAATGACCTGATTCAGTATACGATGGCTGCGGACCGAATGAATGAGCAAGTATCATATTTATACCAGCCATACAGTCCGGCGATTTTAAGACTTGTAAAAATGGTTATCGATGCTTCTCATAAAGAAGGTAAATGGACTGGCATGTGCGGTGAAATGGCAGGAGATCCAATTGCTATTCCTATTCTTTTAGGATTAGGCTTGGATGAATTCTCTATGAGTGCCACTTCAGTGCTGCCAGCTAGAAGCCAGATCAGAGGGCTTTCAAAAGAAAAAATCAGTGCGCACATCGATGAAATTCTCCAAATGGATACAATGAAAGATGTTGTAGAATTTGTAGAGCAGAACTTTAAATAATAGTATGTATTCTAGTTGATTTTAAATTTAAAAAGGACTATGGGATGTTTCCATAGTCCTTTTACGTACATTCTAGTCTTTGCAGTAAAAAAAGGAACAAAATCTATTTTTGGACGTCAAGGCTGGACTAGATCGTTTTGCATACTGTTCATTTCGTAAATTTCTTCATTGATAAAGTTGATTGGAGTGAAAGGTGGGAGACTCCTGTGGGACGAGTGGGACAGGTGAGACTCCTAATTACCCAAAGGGTGAAGGAGGCTCACCGCCCGCCCCACGGAAAGCGAGCACCTGTAACGGAAATCAACCTCTTTCAAGTGCAACAAGGATTGCTAGAACGGATGTTGCTGAAATTTTCGAGTTTCTTTCAAGAATAGTTTACATTCGAACGATTTTTATTGCATTTTCATAAAAATATTAGCAGAATAGAAAACAATGATAAACGCCTTTTGTTTTCAGTATTGTGTATAGAGATGAGGCGATGTATGTTTTGAATAGACCTATAGGCGTAATAGATTCAGGAGTGGGCGGATTAACCGTTGTCAGAGAGCTGATGAAACAGCTCCCAAAAGAAGAAATCATATATTTAGGTGATACTAAGCGTTGTCCATATGGTCCTAGACCTTTTGAAGAGGTAAGAACATATACGTGGGAAATGATTAACTTTCTTATAGACCAGGAGATTAAATTACTTGTAATCGCATGTAATACCGCTACAGCTGCTGTATTAGATGAAGCGAAAAAGAAGCTCGATATACCTGTAATAGGGGTTATACACCCTGGGGCGCGCTCTGCCTTAAAAGCAACTAAGAATAACCATGTAGGCGTGATTGGTACGATAGGAACAATAAATAGCGGAGCGTATAAGCAGGCCCTTCAGCAGATCCGCAGTGATGTAATCGTGGAGAGCTTGGCTTGTCCATTATTCGTTCCTTTAGTTGAACAAGGGAAGCTTTCCGGAGAAGAAACATTGAATGCTGTTTCAGAAACATTATATCCTCTTAAGGATGTTTCAATAGACACGCTGATTTTAGGCTGTACACATTACCCTTTGTTACGGCCGGTAATTCAGCGAGTAATGGGTGAACATATCAAAATCTTATGTTCAGGTGCAGAAACCGCCCGGGAGGTTTCCGTTATTCTCGATCATAGCGGAATTTTAAACACTGGAGAAAAGAAACCGGTGCACAGATTTTTAGCGACTGCAGAAAGCAGCCAGTTTTTAAAAATAGCCAATCATTGGCTTAATACAAAAATAGATAAGGTAGAATGTATCAAGCTTTAAAAAATACCGTTTTCGCTATCTTTGTTGTACTTGTAAGTAGTTGATCTCCGCTCCAGGATGCTCGCTTTCCGCGGGGCGTGCGGTGAGCCCCCTATCGCTTCGCGCTGGCGGGGTCTCACCTGTCCCGCTGATCCCGCAGGACAAGGAGGGCTTCGACAGCATTACATCGCACGAAGAAAATGTTGATTTTCATTTTCGAGGAGTCTCGCACCTTCCGCTCCAATCAACTTGCAATGAAGAGAGGTAACAAAATACTCGAAAGCAACATTTATTTAGAAACTAGCCTAAAAAAGAGCAGACTCACATTTTTTGTGAAGCTGTTCTTTTTATTTTTGTACAAGTGGTCTATCAGAAGAAGATAGCTCGTATACATAATAGTACAAACCACTTGAGGAGGGAAAGTATGCGCAAAATAATGAAGTCAGGGGCTCCGCTGCTTTTTTTATCAGTGTCATTACTGGTATCAGGTTGCGGAATAGGGGGAGAGAAAGCAGGAACTGAGCTTGATCCCCCAAAAGTGAATTACGTGAAGGAAGGAAAGTCGCTTGATAAAAAAGAAAAAACAGCCAAGACCGAGAGCACTCAAAAAAGACAGCTGTTTTTATTCGACAGCAACGGTATGGTTGTACCTCAAGTCCTTGCTTTGCCGAAAAATGATGAAACGGCCAAGCAAGTTCTGCAATATCTCGTAAAAGATGGTCCGGTAAGCAATATGATTCCGAATGGCTTTCAAGCTGTATTGCCTGCAGATACGGAAGTTCTATCGGTAAATATAAAAAAAGGTACGGCGACTGCAAACTTTTCAAAAGAATTTAAGGAGTATAATGCAAAAGATGAAATGAAGATTCTTCAGGCCATAACCTTTACGCTTACACAGTTTGATAATATTAAAAAAGTGAAGATACAGATCGAAGGCAAGAACCAAAACTCAATGCCAGTAAATAATACACCTGTTGGTGAAGGTGTAAGCAGAGTAGATGGAATTAACCTCGAGAACGGCAGCGTAGCAGATATAACAAACAGTGAACTTGTAACACTTTACTTTTTAGCCCAGACGCAAGATCAAACTTACTATGTACCCGTAACGCGCCGTGTAGCGAAAGAAGGAACCGACAAGGTCACAGCTACAATTGAACATTTAATAGACGGTCCTTCAGCTGAAAGCAACCTTCTGACTGATTTTAGAACGGATGTAAAACTATTGAGTACTCCTGTTGTAAAAGATGGAGTGGTTACTCTTAATTTCAATGGTGCTGTATTAGATAACAAAGAAGAAAGTATGATTGCAGATGAAGTATTAAATTCGATTGTTCTTTCTTTAACTGAGCTTTCAGAGGTTAAGAAGGTCGCTATAAAAGTAGATGGAAAGTCTAAGATCTTTACCGAGAAAGGAAAAGAGCTAACAGCCCCAGTTTCCCGTCCGAAAGAAGTTAATACAGGTGAATTTTAAATCAGCAATCGATGTGATAAAGTAAAGAGACGAGAAAATCGTCTCTTTTTTGCGCTTCAGCAAATTTTCTTTATTTACAAAGATAGCGGAGGACAATATGAAAATTTTAATTGCTACAAAAAACATAGGTAAAGTCAAAGAGTTTCAATCCATGTTCAAAGATTTAGGTATTGAAGTCATATCGCTGCTTGACATAAAAAATAGTCCAGATGTTGAAGAAACTGGGGTTACTTTTGAAGAAAATTCAATTATAAAGGCAGAAGCCATTTGTTCCATTATGAAAATTCCGGTTATCGCTGATGATTCAGGTCTTGAGGTGGATGCACTCGAAGGAAGACCAGGAGTTTATTCTGCAAGATATGCGGGAAGCGAGAAAAGTGATGAGGCTAATATGGATAAAGTTTTAAGTGAACTTAGGGGTGTAGCTGAACCAAATCGGACAGCACGTTTTGTTTGTGCATTAGCTTTTGCAAGACCAGACAAAAAAACATTTGTCGTAAGAGGTACATGCGAAGGTGAAATATTGTCAGAAAGACGTGGTAATGAAGGGTTTGGATATGACCCGATCTTCTACCTTCCCCAATTAGAATGTTCCATGGCAGAATTGTCAAAAGAAGAAAAGAATAAGATCAGCCACAGAGCTGTCGCATTGCAAAAATTAAAAGATTTTATCAGCAAGGAGGACATGCTATGGCAAAAGCCTTGATTGTTAGTGACAGTCATGGGTTAAAAGAAGAATTAATTATGATAAAAAAGCGTCATGAGGATGAAATTGATCTAATGATTCATTGTGGAGATTCTGAACTTGAAACAAATGCAAAAGAACTGTCTGGATATGTTACTGTAAGGGGGAATATGGATTTTCTTGGCAAGGATTTCCCCAATGAAGCGATTGAGATGCTTGGGAATAAGTGTTTGTATATTACTCATGGGCATTTGTATGATGTTAAGATGTCTCATATGTCTCTTGCTTACAGAGCAGAAGAAACAGGTGCAGTTATTGCTTGTTTCGGTCATTCACATATTGCTGAGGCTTATGAACGAGAAGGAATGATCTTTATTAACCCGGGAAGCATAAGACTGCCCAGAGGAACTTTTGAAAAAACGTATGCTATATTAGAGATAAATGATTTAAATATCACTGTAGTTTTTTATTCACTGGAAGGAAAGCAAATTGACCATCTTTCAAAAGAGTTTAAAGGGAATTAAAGAGAAATCGTGAAAAAATTAAAGAAATAGGTTGACTCTTTTGTGGATATCATGTATATTAAGTTATGTCGTCGCGACAAGATCTAATATGTCTGCGGGTGTAGTTTAGTGGTAAAACAAGAGCCTTCCAAGCTCTGGTCGTGAGTTCGATTCTCATCACCCGCTCCATTTGTTTTTCTCACGTTCAAATGGCACAAAAGAGTTACATCTGAAGTTTACAGATCTTACATTTAAAATGCATGTTATAAAAAACATATTTGTATCCACGGTCGACAGGTGGAACAAATCACTGTGTGCCCGCAGCGCATGGTAATTGCGGAAAGCGCATTGCTATGCGAAAGGGGCTCCAATACATATGTCCCAGTAGCTCAGCCGGATAGAGCATACGCCTTCTAAGCGTACGGTCGGGAGTTCGAATCTCTCCTGGGACGCCATATAATTATTTTTTATTACATAATCAAACACGTTTCATGTCCTCTATTAAAGGATGTGGAGCGTGTTTTTTTGTGTTCTATCCTGTTTTGTTGTAAGCGCTTTATAAATGTTTACAAATATCGTTTTAAAACCTTTATTTGCCTCAACCATGGGAATGAAAGCGCCTACAAAATATCAGAAAAGTCAGAATTAAATATTTTTAATGAAATTCATGGTTGACCCTGCGGTGATATGGGCGTAATATTGTCAACAATTATTAATTGTTTTTAAAAAATTCTAATAATTTAATTTCCGAAGAAAAGGAGGATCACGATGCAGGAGCAATGGGTTTATGTAAATGGTGAGTACGTATTAAAAGACGATGCTAAGGTTTCAGTTTATGATCATGGTTTTTTATATGGAGATGGGGTGTTCGAAGGCATTCGGGTCTATAACGGCAACGTTTATCGGTTAGATGAACATCTTCAGCGCTTATACGAATCAGCTCAATCCATTATGCTAAACATTCCACACACGAAAGAAGAGTTAACAAACATCATTGTAGAAACGCTCCAGAAAAACCAATATCGTGATGCTTATATCCGATTAGTTGTTTCACGAGGTAAAGGCAATTTGGGATTAGATCCGTTTACATGCGGAAAACCTGGAGTCATTGTAATTACAGAGCAGCTTGCTCTCTTTCCTAAAAAACTTTATGAAACAGGTCTTGAAATCATCACTGTGGCTAGCAGAAGAAACAGACCTGATGTATTAAGTCCAAAAGTGAAATCATTGAATTACTTAAATAATATTTTAGTAAAAATTGAAGCGAGCCTGGCAGGTGTTAGTGAAGCGCTGATGCTTAATGATCAAGGATATGTAGCAGAGGGTTCTGCAGATAATGTATTCATCGTTAAAGGAAACACGATCAAAACTCCGCCTGGCTATCTAGGAGCATTAGAAGGAATTACAAGAAACGCAATTGTTGAAATCGCTAATGAACTTGGATACAAAATGGTAGAAGAACCGTTTACGAGACATGATGTGTACGTTGCTGATGAAGTCTTCCTTACCGGAACTGCTGCAGAAGTAATTGCGGTTGTAAAAGTTGACGGAAGGGTGATCGGAAACGGAGCACCTGGTGAACATACAAATAAGTTGTTAGAAGCCTTCAGGAAGAAAGTTGTTGAAGAAGGTGTAAAAGTTTATACAGGACAGACCGTGCAAGCAGGATAAAAGTTGTATAGGAGTGTTTCAAACATGCGCAGTAATATGATCAAACAAGGAATCGATAGAGCCCCGCATAGAAGTCTTCTCCACGCAGCGGGTGTTGCACCAGAAGATATGGATAAACCATTTATCGGTGTTTGTAATTCCTATGTTGATATTATTCCGGGGCACATGCATTTAAATAAAGTGGGTCAATGGGTTAAAGAAGCCATAAGGGAAGCAGGCGGTATACCATTTGAATTTAATACGATTGGTGTCGATGATGGCATCGCGATGGGGCATATCGGAATGCGCTACTCGCTCCCAAGCCGAGAAGTAATTGCAGATGCAGCAGAAACAGTAATCAACGCTCATTGGTTTGATGGAGTCTTTTATATTCCAAACTGTGACAAGATCACACCAGGTATGCTGATGGCGGCTGTCAGGACGAACGTCCCTGCCGTATTTGTTTCAGGCGGACCGATGGAGGCCGGAAAATCAATGGCAGGGAAATCACTTTCACTTGCCTCTGTTTTTGAAGGTGTTGGTTCTCATTTAGCCGGAAAAATGACCCGAGAAGAGCTGCTGGAGCTTGAAACAAGTGCTTGTCCAACATGCGGATCCTGTTCAGGAATGTTTACAGCTAACAGCATGAATTCAATTATGGAAATGCTGGGGATTACTTTGCCGGGTAACGGCACAATCGTAGCAACATCAGATGAGCGGAGAGAGCTGATCCGTGATGCGGCAAACTCTCTCATGAATCTAGTAAAAGAGAATATTCGCCCTAGAGATATTATTACGAAAGAAGCGATTGACGATGCTTTTGCACTCGACATGGCAATGGGAGGCTCAACAAATACTGTTCTCCATATGCTGGCGATAGCAAATGAAGCTGAAATTGATTACGATCTGACCCGGATCAATGAAATTGCAGAAAGGATTCCCTACCTGTCTAAGATTTCTCCTGCTTCGGATTATTCCATGCAAGACGTTCACCGGGCTGGAGGCGTAAGTGCGATCATCAATGAACTTTGCAAAATGGAAAGCGCAATTCATAACGACCGTATTACGATTTCCGGTGAAACTCTTCAAGAGAGGGTTCGTAACGCTGAGATTTTAGATGATGATGTCATTCGCAAAAAGGATAATGCGTATTCACCAGTTGGCGGGTTATCGATCCTTTATGGAAACATTGCACCAGATGGCTGTGTTATCAAAGTTGGAGCGGTTGACCCTTCAATCAAGACATTTCAAGGAGAAGCGATCGTGTATGAATCTCAGGACGAAGCGATCCAGGGAATCAACAATGGTGAAGTACGAGAAGGCCATGTTGTAGTCATTCGCTATGAAGGACCTAAAGGTGGACCGGGAATGCCTGAGATGCTTACTCCAACATCTGCTATTGCAGGAATGGGATTAAGCACAAAAGTTGCGCTAATAACAGATGGACGCTTTTCAGGGGCATCCAGAGGAATTTCCATCGGTCACATCTCACCGGAAGCTGCACAAGGTGGTCCGATTGCATTTATCGAAAGTGGAGACCCGATATTAATTGATTTAGTAAATAGAACGATTCATTTAATGCTGACAGAAGATGAGTTGAAAGCAAGAAAAAGTAACTGGGTCAAACCCGAGCCAAAGATTAAAAAAGGCTATTTAGCCCGTTACGCTGCTTTAGTTACTTCAGCAAATACTGGCGGAATTTTAAAAATTTAATACCTTAAAAACGATGACGGAGAACAATGGTAGATGTGGAATACACAGAGAGCCGGGTTGCTGTGAGCCGGTTATTCCTAATACCAGGACATCCCTCCTGAGTGTCCTTTTGAAAGTAACATGAGTAGGAAGGGCCAAGCGGTTATTTCCATTTTTAAACGCTTGTTATCAAATGACGGCTTGTCCGTCACGAGGCGGTGTCTTATTACGAAGATGCCGCGAAAAAGGGTGGTACCGTGAAAATGAAACTTTTTCACCCCTTTGGATAGGATTTTCCTGTCCATTTGGGTGGGGAAGTTTTTTTATTGGCTGTTTTCTAAATTTTGCTCTTTATAAAGCGCTTCATTGACTAGTTGATTGGAGCGTAAGGTGCGAGACTCCTGCGGGATCAGCGGGACAGGTGAGACCCCGCCAGCGCGAAGCGATAGGGAGGCTCACCGCACGCCCCGCGGAAAGCGAGCACCTGGAGCGGAAATCAACCCTCCTAAGAGCTGCTAAGATTTAGGGAAATGCTTTTTTATTAAATAAATGGGTCCAAAAGATGAAGGAGGAATGAAAATGAAGGCCAGTTGGGTGGCTGAACAAAAAACGGTTGAATCTTCATTAGTCTCTGGCGCTGAACTATTTATTCAAGGACTGAAGAATGAAAAGGTAGAAGTTGTTTTTGGGTATCCAGGAGGTGCGGTGC
The DNA here is from genome assembly GCF_001642935.1 of Fictibacillus arsenicus. Taxonomy (NCBI): domain Bacteria; kingdom Bacillati; phylum Bacillota; class Bacilli; order Caryophanales; family Fictibacillaceae; genus Fictibacillus; species Fictibacillus arsenicus. The sequence continues at coordinate 2,703,764 of NZ_CP016761.1, read as the reverse complement.
TTCCGATATATGATGCTCTTTACAAAGCAGAAATGAAGCATGTACTAACAAGGCACGAACAAGGTGCGATTCACGCAGCTCAAGGCTATGCGAGAGTGACTGGAAACCCAGGTGTAGTGCTTGC